>CACZBK010000019.1:72058-77444 GCA_902779395.1 uncultured Lachnospiraceae bacterium
TCCTGTATCCTGCCAGCGGCCTGCAGCCGATGCCCTCATACTAAAAACAAACACAAGAAAAACAATAACAAGAAAGAAAGATGTTTTTTTCATCGGTATTCCCTACAGAGCCATAACTACCCCACCGGGATTTTCATACACCGTACTGATCCCGTTCGCGTTGATTATCTTTATATCCTCAAATCCGAACCGTTCAGAAAGAACCCTCGCTATCTTTATGCAGAGTTCCTTACTGTCACACTGCGTAATACGAACCTTACGATCCTTCGGAAGATCCATCTTCTCTATCTGACGAAGCATCCTGTTCACTGCACGGTCCATCCCTATGCCCTGATCGATCTGCTTTATCTCCCCGTCATCTCCGACAAGCACCGGCTTGATATTCATGGTCGTCGCCACCAGAGCCTTTATCCCCTTCAGACGTCCGTTTTTCTTAAATGTCTCAAGATCATCCAATACAAAGATGGTACGCATGTCATCTCTGAAAGCTTCTCCCTGCTTAACCACCTCGTCAAACGGAAGGCCCTGCTCTACCAGCTCTGCAATCTTTTCAAAAAGGAGATGTTCACCGGCGGCAGCACTTTTGGAATCAAAAACATGGATATGCGCATCCTCATGTTCCTCCAAAAACATCTCCCTTGCAACCATAGCACTGTTATACACTCCGCTTAGTTTACCCGAAAGAGTCACAACATAATTATCAACCCCATCCATATACGCATTAAAAAAAGCATCCGGAGAAGGGCACGCAGAACGCGGGTAAGACGGGTCATTCTTCACCAGCTCTATCCAATCCGCCTGGCTTCTGTTCCCGTCATCCCGGTATTCAACTCCCCCGATTATCAGAGACATGGGAACACTCACAATATCATACTTTCGTTTGTCAAGTTTAGTAAAATCACAGCAGCTGTCTCCTATAAAACGCGCAGCCATAAAAACCTCCCTTATCTTTTTATTTTATACGTATATTGGTGACAGCGATCTGGTCACCTGTGATAGCGGCATAGATCTGCTCACCGTCCTCACTGAAAATAGTACTATTCTTAATATACAGTCCCAGATTTGTCGTCGATACGATAACCCTGTCCTTTCTGCACTCAAAATCAATTTCGCAGTCTATACCTGTTTTATTTTCTTCCTTCCAGCTGTTCCAGCCTATAAACTCATCATCCTTTACGACAAGCTCATTTCTGGCCCCTTCAGCTTCGTCCCAGAATTCGCCGTCCAGTCTTATGAAGGCGTACTCCTTATATTTTTCACCATTCACCTTTCCGTCAGCGGAAGTAAACAGGATTATATACGGACAATGCCATACCAGCCTGGCCGTAGGCAGACTCATGGAATGGAAGCACAGCTTCATACCATCCCTGACTTTTATGCTCTCCGATACTTCCGTCCGGTAAAAATTCACCTGAACATTAGGGATATCTCCGGCCGGCACATTGATATAGCTTATCTCCGGTGCTATACGTGGTATGTATCCCTCATCTATCGGTGTCTCTCCTCTGCTTATATCGGTATCACTGATGATACAGTTTTCTCCCGTGATGGCACTGTATACAAAACGCGCCGAATCCGGGAGAGCGATGATCACCTCGCGGTATTCTTTTCCGTCATCCACAGTGATCATGACATGATCATGATATTTAACCCCCGTCATCTCACAGAATTCCTTCTGAACGGAGCCTTTGCTTTCCTTTACGGAACTTTTGATCTCTCTTGCATTTATATTATCCGCTCTGCCATCAGACCATATCACAGCATACTCAAAATATGACATTTCTTTAACGGCATCTTCAGTATTATGCACATGCCCGTCACTGGCATCAAAGAGAATAAGTGCCACGGCAGGCTTTTTCTTATCGATCGCGTTTATCTTCAGATTCAGCCTGGTTATGACAGGAGTAAGCAGCACGCTGCCGGATACACTCTTCTTAAACCCGGTACAGGTCAGATCGCTCTTGCCCGCAAATTCCTTTACTGCCCGTCGCTCACGCAGCTTGTATTCAAGATCCTCATCCATCATACGCTGCATTATCCTGGCTATCTCAGGGTCAAACTGACTGCCGGCCCCCTTTACTATCTCTTCCCGTACCAGCTGCTGGGGCAGCGCCTGTCTGTAACTCCTGGTCGAAGTCATGGCATCATAGGAATCCGCTACGGAAATGATACGTGCGATCTCCGGTATATCATCTCCCTTTAACCCCTCAGGATAACCCTTGCCGTCATAACGCTCATGATGATAATGCGCTCCTATACTCAGATAAGGATATTCGGTTATACTTGAAAGGATCTGGTTGCCGAATACGGGGTGCTGCTTTATAACCTCATATTCTTCCTTCGTCAGACGTCCGTTCTTATTTATGATACTGTCGTCTATACCTATCTTGCCGACATCATGAAGCAATGCCGCATAGTATATCTTCTCGACCTCTTCATCGGACTTTCCCATCTTACGCGCGATCTTCTCGGAATACTCCGCCACTCTTAAAGAATGGCCATGTGAATATGTATCCTTTGCATCTATGGCGTTTACCAGTGCAGTAGCAGTCTGCTCAAACAGGCGCTTTGATAATTTCTGCTGTTCCTGCAGATATTCGATCTCAGCTTCCTGATACCTGTCGATCTTCTTGCTTCTCTGATATATTATGATGATAGCTACTATGGTAAAAAGATTATTGAACAGACCCGGAACGGAACCAAGATTATGCACTCTAATGATAGTTATGATTATCATGGGGAACTGCCCCAGAAGCGTGATCAAAGCCACGATAAAGCCCGGCTTTTTAAAAGAGATCACCATAAAGATAAGTACGATATTGGCAAAAGATGAGATGATACCGGCGAACTGCGCAATTCTCAGTTCTCCGCCCCGAATGGTGATACTTCCCGGATCTCGCGATACCATCGTAGTAGCCAGCGAAGCACACATATAGATGATAACCAGGACTATCATCCCCAAAACATCATAAACTTTATGTTTTTTAGACAGCCTCATCCGCGCCCCTGCCCATAAATAGGATTTCAGAAATTTATCCCATAATTTTATCAGTTATATGCCTCTGCGTCAATAAAATCAAGTATAACAGGGTATTTATCGTTATCGGTTTTTCTTATATACAGCTTCTCTTCAGATTCTGTATGGAACACCACTTCCACCGTGGTGCCGTCATCCTTTGTTATCGTAGCAAAAAGCTGATCATCACGTCCGTAGCCGTTCCTGTAATGAAGCTCACCGATCCATCCTTCCTTGCAGAATAATCCGTTTGTATGTACGATCTGTTCCTCATCATCACTGTCAGCATAGTACTCATATTCATTCAGCTGCCGTCCGTTTACGGATACGATGATCTTAGCCCCGTCAAACCTGAGCGATACATCCGCAAAGCCTGCATTCCCATAGAAATCCCGCTCAGTCAGTGACTGTGTCCAGTAATACGGCTGATCCTTAGCAGAAGTACCGCTGTCTGCTGCTGCCGTCTGCTGCTTTGCTTCCTTCTCCCATTCCTTTCTCAGATCCTTTCCTCCGGCAGGGATATTGACCACACATCCGTCAGGGAAGGATGCTCCTTCTTCGCCGTTACCGTATATATCCGCAGCATCACCGCTAAAATCAGCCTTTTTGATCAGACTGCATCCGCCAAAAGCCTCCCGGGCTATGCTCTGCATGCCTTTTCCAAAGCTTACCCCCGTAATCCCGGCGCAGTTTTTGAATGCTGCTTTGCCTATACTGCTTAAGCTGTCCGGAAAGCTGATATTACCGGACAAGGCTTCGCAGTCTCTAAATGCCCCTGCCTTGATATGCTTAAGCCCATCCGGCAGATCTGCTATCGAAACCATTCCCTTACAGGAGGCAAAAGCTGAAGAGCCTATAGACATGAGTTTGGCCGGGAAATTCCCGATCTTTGTAAACGCGGTCCCCGCAAATGCGCTGTCGCCTATGATAAAGAGCTCTTCAGGCAGTTTAAGTATCCCGCTCATACTGCTGCAGCCGTTAAAGCAGTGGCTGCATACGGCTTTAAGCCCTTCGGGAAGTTTAAGCCCGCTAAGAGATCCGTCATTTTCAAAAGCATGCGCGCCTATATACTCTACGCTGTCCGGGATAAGCAGCTCACCGGATAATGCCTTGCAGTTGTCAAAGGCATATTCTCCGATGCTCTTAAGAGTATCATGAAGTATCAGTCTGCCGTCGGCACCGCAGAAGCGGAAGGCAGCATCTCCTATCATCTCTACCCCTGCAGGTATCTCTATATCCCCTTTGAGCTCCCGGAGCATATAGAAGCTGTCATTGGGTATCACAGTTAAAGATCCGGAAATATGCAAAAATCCGTCAAAACCGCAATTACCGAAAGTATAATAACCTATCTGCGTGACCGAATCCGGCATGTTCAGATCTCCTCTTAAACCGGCGCATTCGCAGAAGGCTCTGTTTCCTATGCTTTCAAGCCCGTCCGGAAGTATCAGCTCTCCGGCCAGCCCCTCCATCTGATAAAAAGCATCATCACCTATCGTTTTCAAAGACTCAGAGAGCTCAATACCGGTAAAGCCGCTGCATCTAACGAATGCATTGATGCCAATGCTTTCTACCTTTGGCGGGATTTTCAGTGTCCCCTTCAGGCTGTCACAGCCGTAAAAAGCAAACTCCCCGATCTTAGTCAGGCTCTGCGGCAGTACCAGCTCCCCTTTAAGCTTATGGTTTGAATAAAAGGCCGCATCCGCTATGGACGTCACTCCCTCCGATATCACCAGCTTATTGATCTTATACTCGCTCCACATCCAGCGGTTTTCAGTGACCATCTCCCCGCTCCCGCTGATCGTGAGCGTCCCGGTCCTTTTGTCATATTCCCACTGCATGTTATCGCCGCAGCTGCCGCTTAGCGGCAGGGCGTTCTTTGTACAGCCGAATAAACCGAACATAAGTATCCCCCCTGTCAACATCAGCATTATTTTCTTTTTTATCCCGGCTCCCATTAAAAACGCTCTTCCCCCGGATCAACAACAGCAAGCTCAACAGAAACAGTTTCAAAACCGTCTGACGATACGGCAAAAGATACCTTTCCCTCTTCATAACCCGATCTTAAGATCGCTGTAGCACGACCTCTGAAACTCATGGTTTCTCCGTCGGTATAATCATCCTCTGTTACAGGATTGCCTGACCCGAAGCCTGCCAGAGATGCACAACCGTTCACTTTTGCGCTTAATGCCAGCTGCGCATCAGGCACAACATGGCCATTGCCATCCATGACTACTTCCACAAGCATGGATTCTTCTATGCCAGAACTCTGTTCAAGGGAACTCTCAGTGAATGCCTCAAGTACCCTAACGCTTTCCAGAGCAAGATTGCTGAATGGCTTGGTTTCCCTGCCATCGAAGACAACATCTGCGA
>CACZBK010000020.1 GCA_902779395.1 uncultured Lachnospiraceae bacterium
CTTTGACTTCTTAGCTGTGCCGGTAGATACCAGCTGCTCTACCACATCCTGAAGCTGGTCACCTAAGAACATTGATATGATAGCAGGAGGTGCTTCATTCGCACCAAGCCTGTGATCGTTTCCTACATCTGCAGCCGACTGCCGAAGCAGATCCGCATGCTCATCTACAGCCTTTACAAGACAGGCTAAAACCAGCAGGAACTGGATATTATCATTCGGTGTAAGGCCGGGATCCAGAAGGTTTACACCATTGTCAGTGATCAGCGACCAGTTATCATGTTTACCGGAACCGTTAACACCTGCAAAAGGCTTCTCATGAAGCAGGCAGGTAAGTCCGTGACGTCCCGCAACTTTCTTCATGGTCTCCATTACCAGTTGGTTGTGATCTACTGCCACATTATCATCTTCATAGATGGGAGCCAGCTCGTGCTGTGCCGGGGCCACTTCATTATGCTGGGTCTTAGCCGTTACTCCAAGTTTCCAGAGCTCTATGTTAAGATCCTTCATGTAAGCGCCTATACGCTCACGTATGGCTCCGAAATAGTGATCTTCAAGTTCCTGTCCCTTGGGAGCAGGTGCTCCGAAAAGTGTACGTCCGGCAAAGATCAGATCCTCTCTCTTTAAATACTTCTCACGGTCTACCAGGAAATATTCCTGCTCAAGCCCTACGGAAGCCGTTACTTTCTTTGCTGCAGTATTCCCGAATAGTTTTACTATACGGAGTGCCTGCTGGCTTACTGCCTCCTCAGACCTGAGTAAAGGCGTTTTCTTATCCAGTGCCTCACCTGTATAAGAACAGAAAGCAGTAGGTATGCATAAGATCTTTCCGGTTGCATCCTCTTTGATGAATGCCGGTGAAGTGATATCCCATGCGGTATATCCTCTTGCCTCAAATGTAGCACGCAATCCTCCTGAAGGAAAGGATGAAGCATCAGGCTCGCCTTTTATAAGTTCTTTACCGGAAAACTCAAGAAGCATTCTGCCTTCTTCATCGGGATGTGTTACAAATGCATCATGCTTCTCAGCTGTAATACCTGTAAGAGGCTGGAACCAGTGTGTGTAATGCGTAGCTCCCTGTTCTACAGCCCAGTCCTTCATCGCCTTAGCAACTACATCAGCCGATGTGCGTGATAACTCACCGCCTTCTGCCATCACCTTGCGCACTTCCTTATATACCGCCCTGGGCAGAAGCGAACGCATCTTCTCGATGGTGAACACATTCTTGCCAAACATCTCCTCCACGTTGAAATTTTCACTCATGATCCTTTATTCCTCCTCTCGTTAAATTGATCTTTTTATCTCCGCAAAAAAAGAAAGCGCTCCGATAACTATCGGAACGCCTTCGTTCATTTGCTGTATTCAAATTATGTAAAATAAAATAGACCTGTCTTAAAGATTTGTCAAGAACTTTTTTTCAGATTTTATTTTCAGCTCTCTTTCTCACTCACCCTGAATGCTTTAAAACCACAGTCTGCCTTATCCTTCAGACGCTCTGCTATCAGTCTTATCCTCTCCCTCCCCACATCGCATAGCGTCCTGAAACCTGCCTTATATGCATCTCTTTTCTTATCAACTTCCTCGGGCAGCTGCACCATGATAAAGTTTCTTTTAAGTCCGTCTTCAGCTACCTGTTCCATGACTGCCTGCGCTGTCGTAGCACTACCTGAAAAGAAATCCAGTATAATATCTCCTTCTCCCGTACTGAACTGCACCAGTTTCTGTATGTATGCAACCGGCTTGGGATAACTGAATACATCGCTCCCGAAGATCTTCCTCAGTTCTACCGTGGCTGACTGGTTCATAAATTCATTTTCCACAGCAAACAGGCTGTGAACAGGCTCATTCATGCTTTTTGCGTCAGCTTTATATCTTTTAAATATAAAGCCTCTTTCGTTGTCACGATATGTTTCTTTGAACTTGATCTTACCCTCTTCGATATAGCGCTTTAAGCTTTCTTTCGAAAAAGCCCAGTACCGTCCCGAAGGCGGCAGGTCCTTTTTATGGGTATACGGATTCTCTATCTCAAAATACGTGGATGGCCCTCCGCTCCTGGCGCTTGGATCTCCTGCACACCAGTCTCCTTTAGGGTCATTATCGGGATTTGAATAATTCGCAAATGCTTTCTTTTCACCTTTAAGATGCAGCTTGCTCTTATCTTTTGCATATATCAGCAGCAGCTCGTGCTGAAGATTAAAACCGCAGCCGTCATCTGCCGTCATAGATTTTGTTTTCCTTATCACTTCTCCCACACGGTTAGCTTCACCAAATATCTCTTCACATATCTTTTTCAGGTTGAATTCTTCATTCTCATCAATAGATATAAAGATCACTCCATCTTCCCGCATAAGCTCTCTGGCTGTACAAAGCCTTGGATAGATCATAGAGCACCATGCAGCATGTGATCTGCCGCTGGCATTTACTTTATTATTGCCTTCCTGCGCAGTAAATCTGTCCATATAGATATGATCGCTGCCCGTATTATACGGTGGATCTATATATATCATTTTTATCTTCTCCGCATACTCATCCTTAAGCAGCTTTAGTGCGGTCAGATTATCACCCTCGATATACAGATTGGCTGTAGTATCCGGCAGATAACTGTTTACGGCATCGGATATCAGTTTTTCACTGCATTCGCGTCCGGCTTCTTCTATGCACTTCTTTTTTCCGGGCCAGACAAACTCATAGCGTTCTTCGATATCACCCGCATTTTTATTTTCTTTCTTTGACATCTTAACACCCCGATCCTGTCATTTTCCTGCGATATTATAACAGAATTGAGCATGTCTATCAATTCCGGCAGTTTTAAAAAAAGTAATCCCCCCGGATCATTCTCCCGGGGGGATCACTTTCATTCGATCTTTATATCTATCGGTGCATCTATATCAGTTCCAACGTATTTACCGTCCTTTTTCCGTTGTTTCACGCACTCCGTAAGCAGGTATTCTATCTGACCGTTTACGGATCGGAAATCATCCTCCGCCCAGGCGGCAATCGCGTTGTAGAGTTTTTCCGACAGGCGCAGAGGGACCTGTTTTTTCTCAGCCATCAGTACAGGCTCCCTGAGTTGACTACAGGCTGTGCATCATGGTTACCGCAGAGCACTACCAGCAGGTTGGATACCATTGCAGCCTTTCTTTCTTCATCAAGCACTACGGTATTCTTTTCATTCAGACGCTCAAGTGCCAGTTCTACCATTCCTACAGCGCCGTCAACTATCAGCTTTCTTGCATCTACCACTGCGGATGCCTGCTGTCTCTGGAGCATAGCTGCTGCGATCTCGGGAGCATATGCCAGATAAGTGATCCTTGCATCCACTATCTCAAGACCTGCACTTACGACCTTGCTCTGGATCTCTTCCTTGATCCTGTTTGCTACCACTTCGGTAGATCCGCGGAGGCTTCCGTCATCGGATATACCGTCACCGGTGGTATCCACATTATCGGTAACATCGTAAGGATAAACCTTAACTACGTTACGTACTGCGGTATCACACTGAAGTGAAAGATACTCTTTGAAGTTGTCAACCTCGAATACTGCCTTTGCGGTATCAACCACTCTCCACATTACGGCTACCGCTACTTCAACGGGATTACCAAGTACATCGTTTACTTTCTGACGGCTGTTTGAAAGGGTCATAACCTTAAGTGAGATCTTCTTGTTGTATGCCTCTGCATTTGCTGCCGTTCCCGCTGTAGTCAAAGATACGATGCTGTTGTTCATTGCTACATCACCGCTCTGTCCCAGCTTGGTACCCGATGCGGGGTTAAAAGCTGTACAGAAAGGGTTTACCCAGAAGAATCCGTCGCCTTTAAGTGTACCTACATACTTACCGAAGAGGGTAAGTACCAGTGCCTCATTGGGTTTTAAGACCTTAAGCCCGCAAAGTAAGATCCATCCGCCGCACAACCATATTACACTGATCACGGATATGATCCCCATTCCGGAAGCTGCTCCAAATGCAACGCCCGGTATTGCCAGGATATAAAGCGCGATCACCAGAAACAATACCAGTCCGCCTATCTTGTGGCCGCTCAGGATCTTTTCCTGTACATTTGTTCTCATAACTGTTACCTCCTTTTAGGTATGGGGTGCTTTTTACTTACCCCTGTTGTTTGCTGATATCATTATGATATCATATTGTTATAAAAAGTCAACATTTTTACAGCTACTCTCTCGGGCAAAAATGCACTTTAAAAGAGCAGTGCATCCGCACCGCTCTTTACTCATGAATACTTTTATTCGTTTATCTGATCATCAAGGTCTTCATAGCCCTGCTCTATATCAGCCTTGATACCCTGCATGGCATCGCCAAGTTCCTCTGCCTGCTGTTCCTGTATAACTTCGGCCTGTTTGATCTTCTCAGCCTCTTTAACATCCTCGCTGGCCGACCACACAGCCATGAGGATAACCACCACGACCGATATTATCAGGATAACCAGAAACGCTCCGCTGCTCAATCCTTTTTTCATCTTCAAAACCTCCTGTAATCATTCCCCAAACGCAAAGTGTATGGGATCCTTGCCGCTTATCATCATTACCGGCCACTCTGAGCTTCTTCCATCCGGAGTCGTGGCATATACAGTATACATCGGCGCACCTTCCGGTACAGTTAACGAATATGCCTTTAGCTCACCCTTATTGAGCACGACAGACTCTCCTCCTCCGAACCCGATCTCGGTATCATCCTTAAGAGCCACCACATAAAGTGTATCACTGCCTCCGTCACCGATCTCCTGAGGCATATAAAAATCCCAGGCATCGTTCGAAGGCGGGTTTACCATTACCATAAACTGAGCATCATCGGGAACGTATCGCATAAGATCCGCCCATGTATAAGCGGTATGTTTCCGACAGTACTCCGCATAGAGATATATCGGCGCATTAAAGCCTTCAGGCCTGTCTATTATATCCTCATATACCGTTGTATAATCATCCTTCCAGTATTCGATCTTTATATGCTTTTCATCGGTAAGGGACATATCCGCTATTTCAGTCCCGTCCACCTGATATATCAGACGATCCTCACTGTCATATACGCAGTCCATATCGGAATAAAAATAATCGTATACATCATCCCCCATAAGAAGCTTCCCCGCTGCAACGGTCTTTACGGGCCACGCCGATCTCAAGTCAAAAAACGTATATATGCTGCGATGTGGATTAAGATGCGCCTCTATAACCGCATATTCACCGTATAACTTATAACCTTCGATATTGTTACCGACATTTCCCAGATCTTCCAACGTGTATTCCATATCGTTGATGTTAAGATTTACACCCGAAAAAGTTATATCCTGCGGAAGTGAATATAGTTCGTATTCACCATAAAAAGCATCATCCACATCTGATATCTGTGCTATATCCCCGTTTGCATCAGTATAGACAATATATATCTTTGCGGGATAAGAACTGTTATATCTCTTTTCATCCAATACCATTTCAAGGTCGGGATCCCCGGTCGTTTTATACCATATAGCCTGTGGATAAGCAGACTCATCAAATATCCCACCCATATATCTGTATCCGGTATAATCATTTGCAGTTTCAAAAGCTACTGCCTTCATTTCCTGAAGCAAAATACCATTCTCATCATGCTCCCAAAGCATCGCATAAAACTGATCGTTTTTCCGGCATCCGTCTGTCTCCGTGATCCGGTTTTCCCTGCAAAATACCCATTCCGCACTTAATTCTTCATTACCTGGCCCGTTAAACAGACAGTATGAAAGCACAGAGTCACCGTTTCCTACCTCTTCAAGGTACAGCAGATCCTTCCCTGCCATCTGGCCGATATGAAAATAACCTCCGGATTCGATCGAAGTAACATTCTGGCCGTTTTTATATTCATCCGGCACCTCATCCATTACGATATCATACCAGTCCAGGCCTGTGGTGCGCTTATTGTAATCCTGCTCAAATTCAAGCATCCCTTTACAAACGTCTTTAGAACCGTTACGTGTAAATTCGATACTGCCATCCTTGTCTATACTGAGTATCCCCAGCTCTTTACCGCTTTTTCTGTCGAGTTGCTTCCACTCCCCGCTCAGAAAATCCAAAAGCTTTTCCTGCGATCCGTAATCAAGCTTTTCGGGCTTAACAGCAGGAATCAGATCTATGACAGACGGCCCGTCCTCTTCGTTATCGGGTCTGGGCGTGGGAGTCTGATCCTGTATCCCGGCTTCGGTCTCTATCCTGCCTCTGGGATCCTTATCGTCTGCCGTACAGCCGCAGATTCCGACACTTACTGCCGCTGTCATTACACAAATGATCGTCTGTATCGTTTTCTTTTTCATACTGCCTCCGGATCGTGTATTTTCTATGTCTGCATCATTTCGTATTATATCACACATAATGCTCAATACAAAATCATCTTGCAAGCTTTACTTCACCGTCTTATAATCATAAAAAACATTAAGGAGCTCATTTGCGATGAATATTGTCATACTTGAACGCGGTACCGTAGGAATGGATGTAAGCGTAGACATCTTAAACGAACTCGGTAATGTGACTGTCTACGAAAAAAGCAAAGTAAATCAGGTGTCTGAGCGTATCAGGAATGCTGATATAGTCATAGCAAATAAGATGCCGTTAAGCCGTCATACGCTTAAAGATGCCGCAAATATAAAACTCATAGCCCAGTTTGCCACAGGCTACGATAATATCGATATTAACTACTGTAGGGAACATGGCATAGCCGTATGTAATATCAGCGGATACAGCACGGCATCTGTTGTACAGCATACTTTTGCCCTTGCTCTTGCCTTATACGAACACCTTCCCTATTACGATACCTATGTCAAGAACGGTTCCTGGGCTGCCCAGGAGAATTTTACCCACTTCCATTATACTTTTAATGATCTGGAAAATAAAACATGGGGAGTAATAGGAATGGGAAACATCGGAAGAAAAGTTGCCGCAGTTGCCTCATCTCTGGGCTGTAATGTTATCTGGGCTTCGACTTCCGATACAATGCGTGAAGAAGGATATCCGCAGAAAACATTAGAAGAACTCCTTAAAGAATGTGACATCGTTTCTATTCACTGCCCGTTAAATAAATCCACCAAACATCTGATCAACGGTGATACCCTGAAACTGATGAAAAGCTCAGCCATACTTGTCAATGTAGCCCGTGGCGGAGTCGTTGATAATGCCGCCCTTACCGAAGCACTTAATGAAAATATCATTGCTGCAGCCGGAGTCGATGTGGTCGAAGGCGAACCGATCTCCGTAAACAATCCGCTTAATACGATAAAAGACAGCAACCGTCTCATAATCACTCCTCATATGGCCTGGGGAAGTCTCGAAGCCCGTCGCCGTGTTGTAACTGAAGCTTATGAGAATATCGCTGCCTTTTTGCGCGGTGAAAAAAGGAACCGTATTATCTGATACTTTGTTCAAAGCTCACATCTTTGATATAACTGTAACTGCCGAGTCTCATGATGATCTCTGCTATCTGAGACTCATTCAGGGAATTCACGCTTTTCAAAACAAACTGCCCTTCCTCTGCGTCCGCCTTGCTGTCATCCTCAGATAAAACAAGCCCTGCAGCCTCTGCGATCTCTTCAGCCAGGATTTTTTTATCTTCCGGCTTCACATCCTCCGAGATGACTATAGTAAACACTCCTTCATAAAAAACAGTTTCTTCATCAATATCGTCTTCACACTCTTCACCCATAGCTTCATCTGTCATATAAGACTGCGCTGCCGCCATGCCATTGCTGCCGCCAAAGAAAAATTCCGCATTATTATCTCCCGCCAGACTATTGACAACTCCCTGAGTCGAAAAATCTTCACCTCTGTTTCCGGCATCTTTATATTTCTTGTCATAATAATCTGCTTCCGACTCACATGCTTCCTGCGGCTCTGCCGTATCAGACATCACTGCCGATTCCGCTGCACCGGTAAAGGAGTTTGCAGCTGCGGTGGGTCCTGCCGTATTCGAACCACCTGCATTCCTTAATACGGGAATAGCTATGGCTACACATAAAAGCGCAGCTGCAGCCGGAAACACAAAATACTTCCATCGTGATCTTTTCTTAAACGGTATCACATTTTTCTGTACGCCATATGTTACATCTGTATCCTGTACATTAACGATATCTGCAGCTTTTATGATATTCTTTTCATTTCCGGCATTCTTAGCCTCCTGCTCATCTATCTTTGCTTCTATCTTATCCCAAATATCCGGCACTTCGGCACGGATCATATTCTTATATTCAATTTCAAGATTTTTATTCATATCCGCACCTCTTCAGCTTTTTAATAGCTGCCTGGTATCTCCATGTTACTGTTCCCATCGGTATATTCAACGCATTCGATATCTCCTGAAAAGTCATCTCTGATAATATCTTCATGCTTACCACTTCTCTTTCGGCCGGTTTCAATTTGTCGAGCGCCTCTTTCAGACCGATATCCTGTATAACTTCATCCTCAGGTCCCGTGTCTTCAGCGGCTGCCCTTCCGATATCATCTGCTCCTCCGCTGTCATCCTCCGGATCGGTATCCCCGCTCATAAGAACTTCCCTTTTGTGTTTTCTCAGCTCATCTATAGCCATGTTTCTGGCTATAGTTGCCAGATAAGCTTTATGACCGCCTCCGGGCTTAAACTTATCTGCAGTATTCCATATGCGGAGAAACACCTCACTTGCAACATCTTCCGCATTTTCCTTATGTCCGAGCACACCGAAAACAACCGAATAGATATACCCCAGATACTCTTCGTATATTTCCCTCAGTGCATCCTTGTCTTTTGCGGCAATACGACTCATACATATCGCAAACTGTTCGTCCTTCAAGACTTATCTCCCCTTTAAGCCTTCTGATATCCATACGGAACATCTCCGGGATATTTATGGCTTACACAAAAATATTTTTTGACCATTTCGGTACTTATGCGTATAATTATATCACATAACAGCTTCATAAAAAAGATTCTTCGTCTCCGGCTGTAAATGGAGTCCGCAGGATCATGATCATATGACAGGAGTCAATAATGGAGATAGAGCGAAAATTTCTGATAAGCACTTTACCCGCGGATCTTAACACTTATCCGTTTCACCTTATTGAACAGGGCTATCTTAACACCGATCCTGTTGTTCGTGTACGCAGGCAGGATGATGAATTTTATCTTACCTATAAAGGTAAAGGGTTCCTGGCACGTGAGGAGTACAATCTTCCATTAAACCGTGAAGCCTATGCACATCTGATCA
The DNA here is from genome assembly GCA_902779395.1 of uncultured Lachnospiraceae bacterium. Lineage (GTDB taxonomy): Bacteria > Bacillota > Clostridia > Lachnospirales > Lachnospiraceae > NK4A136. The sequence goes on from CACZBK010000020.1 coordinate 9,210, forward strand.
GCAAAGCTGATGGAAACATCATCCGCAAAAAACGCTATCTCATTCCGATAGATGACAGTACACTTACCATCGAACTTGATGTTTTCGAAGACATATTTGCTCCGCTGGTTCTTGCTGAGGTGGAATTCTCCTCGATCGAAGAAGCGGAGAGCTTTACGCCCCCCGCCTGGTTCAAAGAAGATGTTACCAATGACAGGCATTACTCTAATTCCTACCTGTCCTCAATAGATCTTACCTCACAGCGCCCGTAAATCTCCGATAATCTCCGGATCTTTTCTGCAAGCTGCTTTGTTACACTGTTTTCTTTCATACGCCAGTTCCAGTTATCTCCAAGTGTCGACGGTGTATTGATCCGTGCTTCACTCCCGAGCTCAAGATAATCCTGCATAGGGATGATAGCGGTGTCAGCAACACTGGAAAGCGCCAGTCTTATCAGCTCATAAGCGATATCTTTTGAATTTTTTATGCCCAGATATTCTTTTGCGAACTGCCGGTCTTTTTTTCTGAGATTCTTAAACCATCCTATTACTGTATCGTTGTCATGTGTCCCGGTATAAACAACGCAGTTATTATCATAATTGTGAGGAAGATAATCATTATCCTCCGCACTGTCAAAAGCAAATTCAAGTATCTTCATTCCGGGATAACCTGTCCGTTTTACCAGACGTTTTACACCGGCAGTCAGAAATCCCAGATCTTCTGCTATTATGCTTTTTTCTCCAAGCTTTTCTTTCATCACCTTAAAAAGCTCATAACCGGGTCCTTTTTCCCAATGCCCGAACTCAGCTGTGGGATTTCCGTAAGGAATGGAATAGTATGCTTCAAAGCCTCTGAAATGATCGATACGGACCACATCATAAAGTTCAAAGGAAAACTCAAGACGTTTTACCCACCATTCAAATCCTGTTTTCAGATGGTAGTCCCATTTATATAAAGGATTACCCCACAGCTGTCCTGTAGCAGAAAAATAATCGGGAGGACATCCGGCTACTGCCAAGGGAAATCCTTTTTCATCAAACTGGAAAAGCTCGGGATGAGACCAGCTGTCGGCACTGTCAAACGCCACATAGATAGGTATATCCCCTATTATTTCGATACCTTTTTCATTCGCATATTTTTTCAGCTTTTTCCACTGTTCAAAAAAAAGGAACTGTATAAAACGGAAGCACTCCGCTTCTTCCTTCACCTTCGGATCTGTCTTTATTTTATCAACCGCTTTTTTCTTATGCTGTCTGATCTCTTCATCCCACTCGCTGTAACTTTTACCTTTATACTTTTCCTTTACAGCCATAAACAATGCATAATCATCAAGCCAGAAAGCATTTTTCTTTACAAAGTTTCTGTATTCTTTATCATTGATGATATTGCTTTTTCTGTATGCTTTTTTTAAAAGCTTAAAACGGTTGTTATATACTTTTTCATAATCTGTCTTTTCTTTATTGCTTCCCCAGTCAACTTTCGCACAATCATTTTTTCCAAGCCATTTTTTTTCGATCAGTTCCTCAAGATCTATAAGATAAGGATTCCCTGCAAAAGTTGAAAAAGACTGATACGGTGAATCTCCATATCCGGTGGGACCTAATGGAAGTACCTGCCAGTAACTCTGTCCGGCCTCCTTTAAAAAATCAACAAAAGCATATGCTTCTTTTGAAAAACATCCTATCCCGTGCCTGGATGATAATGAGGTTACAGGTAGAAGTATTCCGCTTTTTCTTTTGTTTACTGTCATAGTCCCACACCTTCTGTCTTATTTTTAAAAGTGCCGAAACATATTTCTGTTCCGGCACTTGATCTCATATTAAGATACTTCAGAATATTATTTCTCTTTCTTCGCAGTTGTAGTTTTCTTTGCTGCAGGCTTCTTTGCGGTTGTTGTCTTCTTTGCTGTTGTAGCCTTCTTTGCTACTGTAGCTTTTTTTGCTGCAGGCTTCTTTGCTGCGGTAGTCTTCTTTGCAGTAACAGCTTTCTTCGCAGTTGTCTTCTTTGCTGCGGTTTCCTTCTTTGCTGTTGCAGCCTTCTTCGCAGTTGTCTTCTTTGCTGCGGTTTCCTTCTTTGCTGTTGCAGCCTTCTTTACAGTTGTCTTCTTTGCTGCGGTTTCCTTCTTTGCTGCTGTTGCTTTCTTCGCAGTTGTCTTCTTTGCTGCGGTTTCCTTCTTTGCTGTTGCAGCCTTCTTTACAGTTGTCTTCTTTGCTGCGGTTTCTTTCTTTGCTGCTGTTGCTTTCTTCGCAGTTGTCTTCTTTGCCGCGGTTTCCTTCTTTGCTGTTTCTTTCTTTGCAGTATCCTTCTTTTCTGCTGCCATTTTTCTCTCCTCCATTTTTAACACGTTGATGATATAATATAGATGATATATCTGTGCTACAGTGTACATTATTTATGTAAACATTGCAAGCATTTTTCCTTGATTTTAAAGGATTTTTTTAACCCTGCATAAGATTTTTTTTCGTTTCGTTTTTTTCGCAAAAAAATAAAAAAGCGTGAAAGCACTGAAAACATTGGCTCTCACGCTCTTTAACAATTTATCAGTCGATCACATTTTTAACCGCAACGATAGGCATAAACTCAAGACTGCTTACTACACATCCCATTCTGCTGTTTGCTTCATGAACTATCTGTCCGTTACCGATATACAATGCAACATGCATGCATCCTCCGCCATAGCTGTAACATATAATATCACCGGGCTGCGCCTGATCAAGTGAAATACTTCTTCCGGAAGTCTGCATCTGACCTAAAGGTGTACGGCTTAAACTATATCCGAAATCTCTGTACACATAACAAGTGAATCCGGAACAATCTGTACCGCCTGCAAGACTCTGTCCTGCCGGAACATATCTGTTTCCAACATACTGCATCGCATAATTTACGATCGCCTGTCTGAGTTCCGGATTGGTCGAATAATTTCCTGCAGGTGCACTTACAGCAAATGTCACATCTTCAACAACAGCGGTCTGAGCCTGTGCCTGCTGTTTTTCTCTTTCTTCTTTCTTTTTCTTTTCTTCTAATTCTTTCTTCTCTTCTTCGATAGACTTTGCACTTATGAATTCTTCTTCGATGCCGACATAGTCCGCACAGATATATCCTTCTTTCTCATCGGTATACTGAACTTTATACCATCCGTCTTCTTCATCAAGTATTAAAACTTTTTCTCCTGCGGTAAGATAACCTAATCTTTCCCCGTCTATATCTGCTTCATCTCTTACATTGAGAATATTAACTTTTACATTAGCATATCTTAAAATATTTTTTTCAATAGCTTCTTCTACGCCGTCACCGTAGATAAAATAATCTGCTTTGATATAACCTTCTACATTTCCGCTGGTAACATGAAACCACAGGCCGTCTGCTTCTTCACATTCTTCCATGATCTCTGCCACGGATCCGTCATACATCTTTCCTACGATCTCGTAATTTACTCCGGCACCGCTTCTTACATTTACAAAATCATAATTAACATTTGCTACCGCAAAGTTTTCGTATTCATTAACTATATCTTCTTCTTCACGTTCACCGCCATACTGGGGATCCTCTTCATATATTTCTTCCGGGATCTCTTCGGTCTCATTTTCGGAAACTGAAGGAACCTGAACTATCTGTTCATCTTTGTAGATAGTTTCATCTGCAGCACCTGCTACGGGAAGAACCTCATCAGCTATGCTCTCTTCTTCAGTTTGAACAAATGTAAGGAATTCTGCTTCGGCCGACGCGCCGCCAAGAAGATCTATATCATGTACTTCGAATGTTACCAGTTCCTGTGCTGAAACGACATCAGCGGAAACGGATGCTTCCTTGTGTGCCTGTACAACACTTGACAAACAGCTTGCCAGAACTACAACTCCTACCGACGGAATAGCAAATCTGTTTATCCCTTTGATCAATCGGCGTTCAAATTTTGAAAGCTTTCTTGAACTGCTCCTGTTTAACTTTCTTTTCTTCATATAATAAACCTGCTAATATCAAAACAATTCCGTAACCATCTGTAACATTTCCAAAATATTTGTAACATTTTTGTAACATTATACATCAAATCCTGATAATTGCAAGTCTTTTTTGCATTTTACCGCGCTTATGGTATAATAGCCCGTGTTGAGCACAAAATATTGGGGTTGGAGGCAATAATGAGCAAGAGAAATGACAGATTAAATCTAGCAGCGCGGACCGGACTAACGGCAGTGCTTTTATTTTCATTTTCTTTGGGAGCATGCACCAAAAAGCCTTCCGCAGAAGAAATTCCTGCCGTAGAACTTGACTTGAGCTATGCAGGTGAAGAAACCGTTGATGTCATCGATCTCAACAATCTTCCTCCTGCCACACCCACTCCCACCCCTGCACCTTTACAGAAACGCGTGGATATAAGCCTTATGATGGTCGGTGATAATCTGCTGCATACAGGTATATTCATGACGGGCAAACAGGATGACGGAAGCTGGAATTTCGACTTTGAATTTGAAGATATAAAAGCTTTTCTGGATAAGGCGGATATTTCCATCATCAACCAGGAAACCCCTTTCGGCGGTGATGACCGTGAATTCACATCATATCCTACTTTTAATTCCCCCACCGCAGTAGGGGATGCCGAGGCAAAAGCCGGATTCGACGTTATCCTCGGTGCCACCAACCATGCATACGATCAGGGTATCTCCGGTCTGATCAACTTTGCGGACTACTGGAAAAACAATCATCCCGAGATACTTCTTTGCGGAATACACGGAAGTGATACTTCTTCTCCCGAAGTTACTGAGAACAGTGATAACACTAAGGTATACGGTCCGCCGGCTCCCGATGGGTATCGCTGCATAAAGAATACTACTCCTCATCCTTCAAGGCGCGTGCATACCGCAAATAATCGTATCTATCTGCTTGACGATAAAGGCTACACTTTTGCATTTATAAACGCTACATATTCCCACAACTGGGAAAGCGTTGCTGCAGACGCGATCGGACATCTTGATTTTCTCTGCCCGTATGATCCGAATACGCGCAAGCTGAATATGACAGAAGTATCCCAGACGGTTCTTGATGACATCAGCGAAGCTGCCGCAATCGCTGATGCCGTTATAGTATGTCCCCACTGGGGAATTGAATATACTTTTGCACCAATGACCTACCAGACCACTATGGCTAAACAGATGATAGACGCCGGTGCCGACGTTATAATCGGTGCACATCCCCATGTCGTAGAACCGGTGGAATGGATACATACCGATGCAGGTAACGAAGCCCTGGTTTATTATTCGCTTGGCAATTACACATCCACTCAGGATTATCCCGAGCGTGTTTATGAAGCTATGGCATGGGTACAGTTTTATGACGACGGAGAAGGCCTGAAAGTAGATAAAGAGCACAGCGGTGCTCTCTCTATGATCAATCATTATACTTACGGTCCTATGAGATTCGGACACATTTATTTTCTCGAGGATTACTCTCAGGAACTTGCCAATACACACGGGCTTCTCCCGCGAACAGGCAGGAAGCTGAAAATGGAAGATCTTAACAGCTGGGAACAGCAGCTGCTGGGTGACTACGCATTGAAGAAAGCCGATGTATTAGGGGATGAATAACTGCTCAGCCGGCCGTGATCACCTTATAACTCGTCATGCTGCTCTGAGTCAGCAGCTTCCCTTCTTCGTTGGTTACGCGTACATCCACAAAAAGCACCTTGCGTCCGTTCTTAAGAACAGTGGCCTCTGCATAGAGTGTTCCTTCCGTAACAGAAGCTATATGGCTTATCTGCCCGTTTAAGCCCACACACATCTCTTTATCAAAATCCTGGTTCACGGCAACAGCGGCCGCAAAATCCGCCAGCGTATAATACACACCGCCCATTACATGTCCCATACCGTTGAGATGCTTATCTTCTATTTTCAGGCTTACCTTAGCATAGCCCTCAGATACCTCTTCAACAAAAGCACCGGTAAGCCCGCAGGCATACCGGTCCTTCGCAAAAAACTCTCTTATCTCTTCAATTGTCTTCATATATATCAGCCTTTGTTTTCCTGTGCTACCAGCTGCTCTACACCGTAACGTTTACGCAGCAGCGGCTTTTCTATCTTTCCTGTAGCATTCCTGGGCACATCTGCAAAGATGATCTTCCTGGGACGCTTATATCTGGGCATACCCTGGCAGAACTCTTCTATCTCTTCCTCGGTACATTCCATGCCTTCCTTTATCTGTATGATCGCGCCCGCGATCTCACCCTGACGCTTATCGGGAAGACCTATAACCGCAACATCACTTATCTTATTATGCTGACGGAGGAAGTCCTCTATCTGAACGGGATAAAGATTCTCTCCGCCGGATACTATAACATCCTTCTTTCTGTCTACCAGGAAGATGAAACCATCCTCATCCTGCATAGCAACATCTCCGGTATAGAGCCAGCCATCCTTAAGGACCTCTTTGGTGGCTTCAGGATTTCTGTAATAGCATTCCATCACGCCATTTCCCTTTACACAGAGCTCACCTGCCTCTCCCTGCTTAACCGGCTCTCCGTTCTCATCAACGATCTTACACTGCCATCCGTAACCGGGAACGCCTATGGCACCTACCTTATGGGTATTCTCTACCCCCAGATGCACACATCCGGGCCCTATGGACTCGCTCAGTCCGTAATTGGTATCGTACTGATGCTTAGGGAAGTATTCCATCCAGCGCTTGATAAGCGAAGGCGGAACAGGCTGCGCTCCGATATGCATAAGTCTCCACTGATCCAGTTCATAGTCTTCTATTCGAAGTGCTCCCGAATCAAGTGCATCCAGTATGTCCTGCGCCCAGGGCACAAGAAGCCAGACTATAGTACAATGCTCACGTGATACCGCATCAAAAATATACTGGGGTTTTGTACCACGTAAAAGCACCGCCTTTGATCCCGCAACAAGACTGCCCATCCAATGCATCTTAGCCCCTGTATGATAAAGAGGCGGTATACAGAGGAAACAGTCATCTCTTCCGGTCGAATGATGATGCTGTTCCACTTCAGCAGCTGTCATCAGGCTAAGATGCTTATGAAGTATAGCCTTGGGAAAACCGGTAGTTCCGGATGAGAAATAGATCGCACCGTCATCTTCATCCTTTACCACGATATCCGGCTTTTCCGAAGAACAGTCGGCTACCAGTTCGCGATAGCTTTCCGCAAAGGTAGGACAGCTCTCTCCAACGTAGATCAGCAATCTGTTCTTTGAAAGCTCATCAACTATAGATTCTATACGACCGATAAATTCAGGTCCGAAGAGCAAAACATCCACTTCAGCCAGATCCGCACAATACTGGATCTCATCTGCCGAATAACGGAAGTTAAAAGGGACAGCAAGTGCGCCTGTCTTCAGTATACCCATATATATAGGAAGCCATTCAAGACAGTTCATCATAAGGATAGCTACTTTATCGCCTTTTTTCACACCACGGCTCAAAAGCATATTCGCCATACGGTTTGCCTTCTCATCAAAAACCTTCCAGGTGATCTCTCTTCTGTAAGGCTGGTCATCCGTCTGCTGTATCAGCGAATACTCTTTCCAGCTGATCCTCCTGGTTTCTTTCTGCTCGGGATTAAGCTCTATAAGTGCCACTTCATCCCCGTACTCCCTGTGATTTCTCTCTAAGTAATCTGTAATGGGCATCTGTCCGCTCCTCCTGTTTTTTATGCCTCGTCGGCATTCTTTAATTTCCAGACATCTTCATTATACTGACGTATGGTCCTGTCAGATGAAAAGAATCCTGCCTTAGCTATATTGGTCAGACTCATCTTCATCCACTTGTCCCTGTCCTCATAATCAGCGAGCATCTTATCCTTAACACTGATATATTCTTCAAGATCGGCCAGTGTCATGAACCAGTCTTTTTTAAGCAGCTCATCAGAAAGACGCTTTAAGTTTTCCTTATGTCCCACAGCCAGAGCCTGCTTTCCGGTGATAAAATCAACGGCCTCTTTTATAACGGGACTCTTCCTGTAATAATCTTTCGATACATAATCAGCTGCTTCATAATGTTTTATGACAGTATCGGCATCCATACCGAATTCATAAATATTATCCGGCCCGACCAGTCCGGCTATCTCAACATTGGCCCCGTCTGCCGTACCAAGGGTCACAGCGCCGTTAAGCATCATCTTCATATTTCCGGTTCCGCTCGCTTCTTTACTAGCGAGTGATATCTGCTCCGAAATATCCGCTGCCGGGATCAGTTTTTCCGCATATGTAACATTATAGTTCTCGACCATAACAAGCTTCATATACTTATTAACATCAGGATCGTTATTGATGATATCCTGCATGACCAGAAGCAGATGAATGATATCCTTTGCGATCACATATGCGGGAGCAGCTTTAGCACCGAATATAAAACTTATCGGTCTTACAGGCTTCTTTCCGCCCTTGATCTCAAGATATTTATGAATGATATACAGAGCATTCATCTGCTGGCGTTTATACTCATGCAGTCTCTTTATCTGTACATCAAATATCGAATCAGGATCCAGTTCCACACCTTCGTGATCCTTTATATATGCTGCAAGCTCCTTTTTATTATCCTGTTTGATGTTCTCAAGTTTTCTTAATACTTTTTCATCATCTTTATAAACAAGAAGTTTTTCCAGTTTATCTGCATCAAACTTATAATCTGTACCGATAAGCTCATCCAGATATGCACTTAAAGGTCTGTTGCACGAAAGAAGCCAGCGGCGGAAAGTAATACCGTTGGTCTTATTATTGAATTTCTCAGGATATATCTTATAAAAATGATTCAGCTCAGTATTCTTGAGTATCTCTGTGTGGATCGCTGCCACACCGTTCACCGAAAAGCCATAATGGATATCTATATGTGCCATATGCACTTTCTTGTCCTTGTCTATGATCTGGACTTTTTCATCCCTGTACTGCTTTCTCACACGCTTATCAAGCTCTTTGATGATAGGTACCAGCTGCGGCACCACCTTTTCAAGATAAGCCAGCGGCCATTTTTCAAGTGCTTCAGCAAGTATTGTATGATTTGTATATGCACAGGTTTTACTCACGACATCGATGGCTTCATCCATGGTAAATGCCTTATCATTTACCATTATACGAATAAGCTCCGGTATGATCATCGTAGGATGAGTATCGTTTATCTGTATCACCGCATGTTCGTTAAGCTTCCTCAGATCATAATCATGTGCTTTCATTTCCGAAAGTATGAACTGGGCCGCATTGCTGACCATAAAATACTGCTGGTATATACGCAAAAGATTTCCTGCCTCATCTGAATCATCCGGATACAGGAAAAGCGTCAGATTCTTTTCTATATCTTTCTTGTCGAAATCTATGCCGTCCTTTACAAGGCTCTCATCCACACTTTCAAGATCAAACAGATGCAGCTTATTGATACCATTCTCATATCCGGCAACATCCAGATCATACAGACGCGAAGTAAGCTTTTTCTTTCCGAATGATACGGTAAACGTGGTATCAGTTTTATGCAGCCACGATTCTTCTCCCATCCATTCATTTTTCTCCGCTTTCTGAAGATGATCTTTGAACACCTGTTTAAACAGCCCCAGATGATAACAGAGCCCTATCCCCTCACCCGGCAGTCCCAGTGTAGAGATCGAATCAATAAAGCATGCTGCCAGACGCCCCAGGCCGCCGTTGCCCAAAGAAGGTTCCGGCTCTTCATCCTCGATCCGGCTTAATTCTTTGCCTTTACTTTTTAATATCTCTGCCATCCTGTCATATATGCCAAGGTTGATCAGATTATTTGATAGCAGCTTTCCTATAAGGAATTCCGCTGATATATAATACAGTTTTTTCTTGCCTTCAATACGGTCGGTAAACTGCATGAGAGACTTGGTGTACTGAAGCACGCATTCATAACATTCGGCATCAGAGCAATCTGCAAGTCCCTTATTATAGTTCTCCCTGGCCAGTTCCTCTAAACTGTCTTCCATTTTTTCCTCCAGCACCCTGCGCTGAAGGCTTCTTTCCAAACTCATCTCTCCATCTCCCGTAATCATATTGTTTTTCTGTCAACATATACACAAAGAATCAGTTTATCACAAGCCTGTTTTTTCTGCAAGCAAGCCTCTTACACCTGAATTCTCCTAAATATCCAGCTTATCCATTTTTTTGATCAGTCTGTTGAGCTTTCTTTGAAATTCCGTAGAAAAAAGTTCATCTGCCCCGCTTTCCTTTATCTCCCTTACACTTTTCAGCTCATCCGGCATTGCCGAAAGCGCTTCATCCGGCAATGACAGCAGGAAATCTATGGCAGTTTCGATATATTCGAAACCGTTCTCCATGAATGCATCAACATCCATTCCGCTGTCATATATCCCTTCCGGCAGTTCCAGCTCGGGAACATATTCAACACGTTCCAGTTTTATGGCACAATTCCTGCACCATTGCTTCAGAAGCGAATACGTACGGTCATCCATTACCATGATCTGCACGGGACATGATCCGTATTGGCATATCGCTTCCATAAACTTATCAAGTACGACTTCTGTACGGCTCTCATAATAAGCAACCGGAGTCATCTCCACTATCTCACTTTTTTCAAGGCATACTGTCTTTATCACTGACGGCAGTACCTTTTCGCTTCCTCCGCCCCATGCCGCAGGAGTATCCACCCGCACAATCCTGCAGGCCCAGCTGCCTCTTTTTTTCATCATTTTGATCCTTTTCTGAAGGATCTCGTTGCTGTTGACCCCTGCAGGATATTTCATTCTTTCCAATCCGGGGATCTTAACAAATGACTGTCTGAATTTTCCCCGGCGTTCTTCGACAACAGCCATATCAAAACCGTTCTTATCTTCCGTGGGGATAAATAGCCTTACCTTGCCCTCTTTTCCTTCGATAAACCACATGGCTGCATCCAGTGCCTTACTCATGACCAGCTTATCAGCATCTTCCTTAAGGTCTGCCGGCGGCTGTCCTTTTCGTAAACGGGAAAACTTCGGATAAGCTCCGCTCCCCCTGGGTTTTATCCCATGCAAAGCCGCTGCGGCCGAAGCCATCTGCTGTTCATATTCAGACAATCTGCTCTTATTTGTAAATGTAAGCTCCACCCCTTCTATCATAGCTTCCAGATGAAGCACTTCTTCATCATCGGCCATTGTTTCGGGATCCGCATCCATTATCCGCCTTACAGCTTCCAGCGTATCATCGCCATAATACACGGAAACAGTTTTCTCTTCATTGTCATTTCGCCGGATCTGGACAAATACCATATCCTCATTTTTATTTTTTAACGCAAATATCTGCTCCTCCAGAAATATATCCCACAGGCCGCTCTTCTTTATCTCTAAAGCTTTTTCATATAGATCCGTCATAGAAAAAGATTATACCATCTACCCCCTTGTATTACAAGTTTTGTACTCTCCCGCCGGAGCGGATCTCCATGCTGCGGACGACATTTTTTCATTTATTTTTTATTACAGGCATGCTATACTCACAACGTGTCAGAGATTACAGTAAGCGCAATAAGTAATTGCACTTACTCTAATGCTCCGCGAGTATGCTTAGGGGGGATAAAAGGATTGTACCGTATCTTTCTTGTTGAAGATGACCGCGGGATCGCGGAAGCAATAGCTGCTCAGACCGCCCTGTGGGATATAGAAACAATATGCGTTAAGGATTTTCGAAATGTTATGGCGGAATTCAGTTCCTGTGCCCCGCAGCTGGTCCTTTTGGATATATCACTTCCTTTTTATGACGGCTATCACTGGTGTCGTGAGATACGTAATGTATCAAAAGTACCGCTAATTTTCATCTCTTCTGCAGCAGATAACCTGAATATTGTCATGGCAATGAACATGGGCGCAGACGACTTTATCGCCAAACCCTTTGACCAGAGCGTATTAATGGCAAAGATAAATGCTCTGCTGCGGCGCACCTATGATTTTGGGAATTCTTCCGGCATACTTGAGCACAAAGGCGCTTTATTAAACACCGGTGACGGATCACTCTGTTATAATAACGAAAAGATCGAACTCACAAAGAACGAATACCGCATTCTCCTTGGTCTTATGCAGTCTAAGGGAAAGATCATAAGCCGTGAAAAGCTGATGGAACTTTTGTGGGAATCGGATGAGTTTGTCGATGACAATACGCTTACGGTAAACATCGGACGGCTGCGTAAAAAGCTCGAAGCGGCGGGCCTCCACAACTTTATCACCACCAAACACGGTGTTGGATATATCATCTCATGAAAAATATCCTTAAACCATATATCAAAGAGAAGCTCCCTGCAGTTATCATGTTCCTGGTATCCTGCTGTATTTTTGCTGCAGTTTTTTATCTCTACGGCCTTCCGATGGCTGCAGTAGCATATCCGGCGCTGATATGTACAGTGCTCTGGATCATCTATTCACTGTGCTGCTGCCATAAAGCTTTTGAAAAGCATAAGATCCTGTCGTCCATCACTGATGCGCTTACCGAAGATATGCTTTCCGGATTCAGTGGTATCGATGACGAAGACTACAGACGGATAATCTGCCTGCTGATGGAAGCGCGGATAAAACAAGAAAATGCAGCATACCATAAATACAGTGACATGATAGATTATTATACATTGTGGGCTCACCAGATCAAAACCCCCATCGCTGCAATGCGTCTTACTCTCCAGAACGAAGACAGCCCCGTATCACGGCGGCTCAAATCCGATCTTTCAAGAATAGAGCGCTATGTAGAAATGGTACTCGCATATCTGAGGCTGGACTCCTCATCTACGGATTATGTACTGCGGGAATGCGAGCTGGATAAGGTTATTCGCAGCGCAGTAAAAAAATTCTCCGGTGAATTCATCGACCGGCATCTGTCTCTTGATCTTAAACCCACTAACACCAAGATCCTTACCGATGAAAAGTGGCTGTCCTTCGTATTAGAACAGCTTATCTCCAATGCTCTTAAATATACATCAGAGGGCAGGATATCGATATATTCGGATGTCCCCGATCACCTTTGTATCTCCGACACCGGGATCGGTATCGCTGCAGAGGATCTGCCACGTATATTTGAAAAAGGCTATACCGGCTATAACGGCCGTAATGATAAACATGCCAGCGGTCTGGGATTATATCTGTGCAGGCGTATCTTAAACAATCTCGGGCACACTCTCACAGCGCAGTCCGAGCCCGGAAAGGGTACGACCATGGTTCTTGATCTTTCGCGTAAAAAGCTCTCCGTTGAATAAATCTGACAAAAATGTAAGAAAAGCAGAAGAAATTGTAAGTCCGATAACAGGAATCAGCTTCCTTTTCCTGTTATGATCATCACAGATGATCACAAAGGAGGATATGATTATGAGTATTTTGGAAGTAAAAGATCTGAAAAAGATATATACATCGCGTTTCGGGACGCAGAAGGTTGAAGCACTTAAATGTGTCAACTTCAGTGTGGAAAAAGGGGAATATGTTGCCGTCATGGGGGAATCCGGAAGCGGAAAGACCACCCTTTTAAATCTTCTGGCCGCTCTTGACAAACCTACCTCAGGCAGTGTAAAGCTGGATGGTGTTGATACCTCTGCTCTGCGCGAAAAGGATATAGCCGCGTTCAGACGTAACCAGCTGGGCTTTGTTTTCCAGGATTTCAACCTTCTTGATACCTTCACCCTTGAGGATAATATCTATCTTCCGCTGGTACTGGCCGGAAAGGACCATACCGAAATGGAAAAGCTGTTAAAGCCTCTGGCAGAAGAACTTGGGATCGCGGACCTCTTAAAGAAGTATCCTTATGAGGTATCAGGCGGACAGAAGCAGCGGGCTGCGGCTGCCAGGGCTCTTATCACCGAGCCAAAACTCCTTCTGGCCGATGAGCCAACCGGTGCCCTGGACTCCCGTTCCACCGATGAGCTGCTCTCTCTCTTCGCTGACGTAAATAAAAAAGGGCAGACAATAGTAATGGTCACACACAGTGTTAAAGCAGCAAGTCATGCCACCCGGGTACTCTTCATACGAGACGGTGAAGTTTACCACCAGCTGTATCGCGGAAATGATACTAACGAACAGCTGTATCAGAAGATATCCGATACTCTTACCGTACTTACGACGGGAGGTGAGATCAAATGAGATTCTACATCCGGCTTGCTATAGATGGGATAAGAAAAAACAGCAGGCTCTATATTCCCTACCTGCTCACATGCATCGGAACAACAATGATGTTTTATATACTGTTGAGCCTCTCTTATTCCTCCCAGATAAAGAATACGCATGGCGGCTCTACCATGATTGTGGTGCTGCGGCTGGGTTCAGTCGTGATAGGACTGTTCTCCCTGATATTTCTGTTCTATTCCAACACCTTTCTGATCAGAAGGCGTCATAAAGAATTCGGGCTCTATAATATACTGGGCATGAACAAATGGAATATCAGCTGCATAATGTTCTGGGAAACGATGCTCACCGCAGCTGTCAGCATGATCGCCGGGCTCTTTGGCGGCATACTGTTTTCCAAATTATCTGAACTGGTACTGCTTCGTATGTCCCATTCCGAAACCGGTTATAAACTCAGCCTGCATACAGGCAGTATCATCATTACACTTATACTTTTCGCAGTCATCTTTTGCCTGATGCTTTTAGTCTCGATCGCAAGGGTACAGCTTTCCAAACCCCTCGATCTGTTAAAAAGTGAAGCTGCGGGAGAAAAACCTCCTAAAGCAAACTGGCTGTTTGCCATTGCCGGACTGGTATTGCTGGTGATAGCTTATTATCTTGCCGTCAGTATACAGTCGCCCTTAAGCGCACTCATGATATTCTTCACGGCAGTACTCATGGTCATAGCTGCTACATACCTTTTATTTATTGCCGGCTCGGTAGTACTTTGTAAGATATTGCAGAAAAACAAAGCTTATTACTACAAGGCATCGCACTTCGTTTCCGTATCTTCCATGGCATTCAGGATGAAACGTAACGGTTCCGGACTGGCCTCCATCTGCATACTTTCTACTATGGTGCTGGTCATGCTCTCATCTACAAGCTGCCTCTATTTTGGCGGCGAGGATGCCATGCGCGGAGAGGCACCATATGACATAAGTGCATATGTGAGTCTTGACTCCCCTGCAGATGCCACGGCAGAGAACATGGAACTCATTAACAGTCTGGTCCGTGAAAAGACAGCAGATGAGCACGATACTCTGATCAACTACACGCTTCTCTGTACTTTCGGATACTTTGATAACGGAACGATCGATGTAAACGGAACAGAAGACATGCGTGAAATAACCGGTTCATCATCAACACTTGAGATGGTACGTGCCTTTTATGTCATGCCTCTGTCCGAATACAACCGCCTTACAGGAAGCAATATCACACTATCCCCCGGAGAAGCCCTGATCTATTCAAGCAACAAGCCTTATGCCTATGATACGATCTCCGTAAAAGGCACACGCCCGCTTAAGGTAGCTGCCACTACCGATACAGCGCCCTACAGACTTTCTACCGTAGATACCATGATCACCGTATACCTTGTGATGATCCCCGACTGGACGGAATACGCGGATGAAGTCTCAGAATATGTGAAAAGCATAGGCGATGAAAGGATCAGCGCCGATATCATTCAGTACTGCTGCTTTGATATGCCGTCTCTCTCTGCTGACGAACAGCTGCGTATCAATTCCGAAATAAAAAAATGCGGAGAAGAAATGATCACAAACGGTAATGCACCGGGGTGGCTGCGCTTTAACACAATGGCCTATGAAGGTGACCGTGAAGGCTTTTTCTCAATGAACGGAAGTCTGTTCTTTATAGGTATCATACTGAGCATACTCTTCCTCTCGGCGGCTGCACTTATAATCTACTATAAACAGCTTTCCGAAGGTTATGAGGATCAGAACCGCTTTGATATTATGCAAAAAGTCGGAATGACGGATGCTGAGATAAAGAGTACCATTAACTCCCAGGTCCTGACGGTATTTTTATCAAAGCGGTTCTGATCCTCCAAAGATAATACATCTTTTCGGGATATTGAACATTAAGCTGCTGATCTTTACAAGCGTCACCTGTTTCCTGGCATTTGCGGTATTCTACATATTCGTATACCGCAGGACAGCGAAAACATATTATTCGATCGTAAAAAAGGTTGTCTCCTGACAACCTTTTTTACACCGGCAGCATATTTTCACGTTTGCCTTTTCCTATACATTTTCTCCGGCTCCTGCACTCAGCATGCTGCGTATGTCTTCTTCCGTATCACAGGCAGTTTCAAAATCCTGTCTTTCGGACAGCCTCAACAAGATTTCTCCCATAGTTCTCTGTACCGAGGCAGTTAGGATGCAGGCCATCCAGATAATACTCACTGAGATGGGGAACCAGTTTTAAACCATCCACTACAGTAACATTTTTATAACTTCCGGCTATCTCCTTAACCTTTTTGCAAAAGATTACGAACTTCTCATATACGTCAGGCTGATCCCCGCGCCATACAGGAGATATACAAAGGACAGGTATGTCATTTCCGTAGATCCCTGTAAGGGTCTCATAGTATTCCTCAACATCAGTCATAGTCTCACTGCCGAACTGGTTGGTACCAAGTGCAACAATTATCTTTTCCGGCTGATATCCGTCCATCTTCATCAAAGATTTCTTATCATATATATATCCGCCTATTCCCTGATTGATAATGTCATAATTCAACAGACGGTTTGCCACGCTGACATATGTCATTGCGGAACGGAGAGGTCCGTAACCCTGCGTGATGGAATCACCAAGCCAAAGTACCTTATCCCCTTTTTCAGCCTTTTTTACATCTGCATTTATCTCAAAATTCTTTACCAGGACCGTTGCATCAGCAGGCAGATAGATCACGACTGATTTTTTGCCTTCCGGCAGTTCCCAGCTTATCTTACCGTCTATCGGAAACTCCCATTCAGGTAATCCTTCCCCGGTTTCCTTCGGCCGGCGGCCGTTCTTTTCCAGAATATCTTTAACATAATCTATTTTTGTTATCATTCCGTCCACAGCTAATTCAAAAGAATCCGGAGAACCCAGCCAGATAAATCTGTAATCAAAGGAGATCTTCGTCGCCTCGGTAATAAACTCTATCGTTTTTGCCGTGGTCGCCATACATCTGTCATACCAGAAATCAAACGCCCTTTTAAAATATTGCATCTGTTCAGCAGTATACTGAAAAGCCTGAAGCCATCCGTCTTTTGTTTCCTCAAAACTGTATGCTCCATAGTAATGCTTCTTCAGTTCTTCATTTGTCATGATGATGACCCTCCTTTTGATCTTATTCCGATTTCATTAGATTCATTCTGGCTTTATTCAGCAGATACCCGGGATGCTTTTCCTTAAAGCTTTTCTTTTTTGCTACAGCATCTGTATAATATCTCAATCCCAGTTCAAAACAGATCTTACTGATCATTTGAGGTAAAAGCTCTGCTTCTTCACTGCTCAACAGATCAGCACCTTCACTCTGATACCCCTGCAAAAAAACCTGCAGCATATCTGCATCAATGTTTCCTTTGTTCTCGCAGCATGATCTTGCACAATCGGCAATATCTTCCGACAAAGATCCCGGCATGACCGTATCAAGATCAATAAACGCCTTTATCTTTCCCCTTTCGAACAATATGTTTGCAAGCTTCGGATCCCCATGTATCACTGCAGATCTGTCTGTCCTGATATCCAGAAAATCCCGGATCTTTATACTGATATACTTTTCCAGTTTTTTATCTCTTTCTTCACCCGACAGGTCATTGTTTAACACCCATAAATAATGATCATAATAATAATCCAGATCATGATGCATAGGGAAAACGGCAAGCGGTTTTTCCCAAAGTGTTTGCAGTATCCTGTGTAATCCTGCCAGTCCTTTCCCGCAGGCAAAGATCATATCGCGATCCAGCGGAATGGTGCTGATCTCCCCATTGATAAACGGATACATTCTCCAGTGTTGCCCATCAGCATCAGTATAAAAAAAACTGTCTTCTTCTGTCTTCATCCATTTTGGGAAAAGAAGACCTGCTTTTTCGAACGCCTCCGAATATAAAAGATAATTATGTTCAAGGATCCCTGTATCCATACTTCCCCGGATCCGCTGACATATATAACCTGCCTTATCCGTATTCAGGCGGTAAGTATCATTGATACGTCCGTCGCCGAAAGAAAACACGCTTTCTATTCTGTCATGAATGAATTTACCGGCAGCATCCTCAACACAGCTTTCCGCTTTTGATGAATGTTTTGTTCTCATACATTTCCTCATCGGCGCGTTTGACAACTTCCGAAACATTCCGATCTGTGTCCTGAGCATAAACCGATATCCCGTAAGCTATGGATACATAATCATCCGGAAGCGGCAATCTGTCCGTATACGGACTCATACGGCTCTTAAGTTCTGCCCCGAGCACTTCCCTGTTATCATAATCCTCATCATACAAAACCGCCAGGAATTCATCACCGCCCACCCTGTAAACAGGGCTGTGTTTAAAAATACTGCATATCAGATGACAGCACCTCTTCAGATAATCATCACCGGCATCATGCCCGCCGGTATCATTGATGAGCTTCAGATTATTTACATCAAACATAGCTATGGCAAATTCCGTTTCTGATTCGGAATTGATCAGCGACTGAAAATATTTCTCCTTATCTTCGTATGCCATACGGTTTTTTACTCCTGTAAGCGGATCTTTTCGCATCAGATCCATCAGCTTAATGTTGATCTGATCAAGAGTAAGCGCATGTCTGAACTTTTCAAATACCAGACTCATGCGGTTTTGATAAGTATGAAGAAAACGATTGTAAACCTTTTCTATACAATCCCTGAAGATGATATAACCATAAACGGAATCTTCCTCATGCAAAGGTAAAAACACATACAGATGATTTTCTCCGTTTATCGTATAACCCGGGATAAGTTCTCTTACCGCAAACACATCCCCATTATAGCTTACTCCGTCTTCACAGGAATACAGAACCTCCATATTATGGCTATAACCTTTGGTACGGAGTTTAATATCGGAATCATAAATGGAAAGCCCGAAATTAGGTTCCAGCAGCACATGAAAAGAGTCCCCTTCATATATATGATCCCGTGTCAGCAGATCATGAAGGTTTTTCTTAAATTCTTCATACGTGTTGCTGCCAAGCACGACCGAATCAATATTATCCAGCTTTCTGTTAAAATAGGTGGTCATCGACCGGTTTGCGAACCCGTCACGTCCCACCTTTCTTCGTATCTTATCACTGTTTCTGTATTCGTAACAGCCGCAGCTGTCTCCCGGAACAAAACGGCAGGGGATTATCCGCGATGTCCCGTTCTCAACATCACCTTTCACGATCTGATCCCACAACCCCCCCGCTGCTTCACCCATTTCTGTCAGGCACTGATCTACAGAGGCGATAGACGGATCGAATATCTGGCTGTCTTTAATAAAATCAAACCCTGTAACCATTACATCATCCGGTACCGTATACCCGTTATTAAAAATATTGATGCAGCTTTCCATTGCCAGCCCGTCATTCGCACATATTATCACATCGGGAAGACCGTTTTCAGATGCACACAGCTCATTCACACGCCGTGCAGCAGCGGCATTTTCCCAGTTGGTATAAAAAACTTCTTTAAGGAATCCGGTACAGCCATTTTCTTCAAGATGATCCTGTATAGCCTTCAGTCTAAGATTTGAATCATGTGAATCAGGGGTTCCGGCAAAGAATATGATACTTTGAACCTTATGATGATCTAAGAGATGAGCGCACAGATCCCTGGTAGCCTGATAATTATCGGAACCCACATAACTGACTCCGTCTCTCTCCGACCCCTGCATGATAACCGGAATATCTGCTTCACGACACTTAGCCAGTATACTGTCTACCACATCTTTAAAATCCAGACCGCTTCCGAAGATCACAGCTCCGTCAAAATCATGCAGGTCCGGGAGTTCAAAAATGTTCAT
Source organism: uncultured Lachnospiraceae bacterium (assembly GCA_902779395.1). GTDB lineage: Bacteria > Bacillota > Clostridia > Lachnospirales > Lachnospiraceae > NK4A136. The sequence goes on from CACZBK010000020.1 coordinate 29,070, forward strand.
CTCCCCCTTCTTGGCCGCTTCAGAATCACCATAAGTTGCATAACACAAAAACAGGAAGATATCTACGCCTTCGGATCCGAATGCCTTCTGCATCCCTGATATGAACTGGCTTAATATCTCACAGCACCATCCTGTAGTAAAAAAAGCGATCTTTTTTTTCATATGCAGATTCTCCCGTCCCTAAGTCCCATAAGACTTATTTTATCACAGTTTTCGCTTTTTTTCATTTATTTTATTCTTTGATCATGCCCATACAGACAGTCAGTATCCCATGACTGTTTCTGTTTAACAAGATCCGGTTGCACTATTTATCATCAGCTGATTTTTATGAAAACGGCTGATCCACGCTTTATCCTGCATTTTCCTGCCGAAAAATCCGGTGTTCCTCCGAAACTGTATATCACTTCGCTGCATTCACCATCCGTCTGCAACACCTGATCTTTTCCCGCAGGATTAAGCGCCACTATTATCCTTTCCTCCTCACAGCTGCGCATGTATACCAAAGGCTCTCCTTCCGCCCCGTTGCGGATAAACTTTATCTCTCCGCTGTTCTTTAATGCCTTATGTGACTGACGTATCGCGATCAGTTTCTTCACTTCACTGTACAGAGAAGTATCATCCGTTTTCTGGCTTTTAACATTCGGCCTGTCTGCTTTGGGATCGACAGGGATATACAGATTTTTGCCGTCCGCATCCGAAAAACCCGCATTAAGCGAATCATCCCACTGCATCGGGGATCTTGAACCTGTCCTTCCGTATCCACCCTCAACGGAAGTCAGGTTCTCTACATAACGCATGCCTATCTCATCGCCGTAATAAATAAAAGGTGCTCCCGGCATAGACAGAAGAAAAGCAAATGCTATCTTTACTTTGTCCCCATTAATGGTACGCGCCAGCCTGTCCATATCATGATTTCCCGAGGGTATACAGATCAATCCCCTGCCTGCCGCTTTAGCGTAATTCTCAAGATACTTTTCTACAAATTCCGAGGCATCTCCCTCTCCGCCAAAGAAAGGCTTCTCACAACGGAACAGGTCATTATAATGAGACGGTCCGAAATGAAGCAGGAAATCCATGTGAAATCCGCCCTCTATGCTTTTATCCGGCTCACCCCATTCCGATACCAGTACTGCCTCAGGGAAGCTTTCATCCAAAAAGCTCCGGATGTCCTGCCACAGCGCAATGGTCCCCTTACCGTCTTCATCATTCTTTACCAGCGAACCGGCCATATCAACCCTGAACCCGTCACATCCCTTCGAAAGCCAGAACCTCATAACATCTTTCATGGCATTGCGCGTGGCAATAGCCCCCTCTGAATCCATGGACTGCTGCCAGGGACGGTCAATCTTATAGAATCCGTAATTAAGCGCAGGCTGATGTGTGAAAAAATTCACCAGACAGCTTCCGTCGCGGTCCGATATTCCTCTCAGAGAACCGTAACCCTCCGGCGATTCCCAGATACTGTCCGTCCATATATAACGGTCAGTAAACTCATTCTTCTGCGCCTTCATGCTTTCAACAAACCATGGATGTCTCCATGATGTATGTCCGGGAACCAGATCCAGCAGGACATGCATACCAAGCTTATGCGCTTCCATGAACATCCTCACGATATCCTCATTGGTCCCGTATCTTGGCGCCACTTTATAATAATCGGCCACATCATAGCCTGCATCACCAAAAGGTGAATCAAAGCAGGGATTAAGCCATATGGCATTACAGCCAAGTTCCTTTATATAAGGCAGTTTTTCCGTTATACCGTTTATATTCCCTATCCCGTCTGCGTCGGTATCCTTAAAAGACTGCGGGTATATCTCGTAAAAAACCGCATCTTCCAGCCATTGTATTCTTTTTCTCATTTCTCATCTCCTTTTCGGACACAGTATGGTGCTTCATAAAGATTTTTTCCGGCAAAGTACGCCATGGAACGACACCCTCCGCGACAGATCAGTTTTTTATCACAGGATGCACATTTTCCTGTAAGCATATCCGGCTTGAATCTTCTGTTATACGCAAAAGCATCAGGATCTTCCCAGATATCTTTTAAACTGCGTTCTCTTATATTTCCTTCAATAAAGCGTTCATCATAAAGTGATTCACAGCCCTTGATATTACCTGCACTGTCTATACCGATCAGACTGATACCCGCCTGGCATCCATTATAGCAGGCTTTGCCGCTTAGATTGCCACGCAATGATCCTTCACCCGGTGTAAAATAACCTATATTATCTGCTATGCCTAATGCAAACGGCGCATCTTTGTGTTCTTCAACAAATCTAATAACCCTGTCTGCATCAAACCGGTGATCTACGCCTCTTTTGGCAGCATTTCCCATTGGAAGACAAGCCTGTAACTGCCAGGCAAAGATCGGATAATCTGTCAGAAATTCATAGAGCTGTTCAAGAGTCTTTTCATTCTCCGCATTAAGAGTACTTATCACGGATGTGGGCACCCCTGCATTTGCCAGCACCCCCAAAGCCCGCTTTACATATTTAAAACTCCCCTTCTGGCGATATCTGTCATGGATATGCTCCGGTCCGTCCAGCGAAAGTGCAAGTGACTCGATGTTAAGCGTTCCGAGTTCCAGAGCAAGCGTCTGATCTATCATATAGCCGTTACTTATTATACAGACCGCTATATCTTTTTCAGTCAGATGCCTTACTATCTCTTTCCAGTCAGGCCTCATAAAGACTTCTCCGCCGATCATGGAAATGCGTTTACATCCAAGCACAGAGAGTTCATCCGACAGTTCAAGACATTCTTCAGTGCTCAGCTCGTTCTCACGTGCTTTTCCTCCGCCGCTCCCGCAATACTCACAGGAAAAGCAACACGCAAGTGTTATTTCCCAGACAGCTGTCCTTAATCTGTATTTATCCATCGTCTATGCCTGCTTCTCCACTATCGGTGATCTTTGAAAAAGATGCTCATCCAATTCATCACGCTGACATTTCTTCCCGTATTCACTAAAGACTTAGAGGACAAAAGCCTGATCCTCTTGTCCTCATAAGATAATATCATATAATAACTATCGTTGACAATTACCCGAAAAATTCCCGACAGCAGCTCATATAAGCCCCCCGGCATGAATGCGGTCAACAGTCTTTTTTTATTTCTTTTCAACAACAGACTTTCCCAGCCATTTTTTTCTGTACCAATAGTACATGACTATAAGTCCGCGTATACACTCATCTGTGGCTGTACCGGCATAGATTCCCGCTACGCCCAATCCCAGTACCACTCCCACCACATATCCGGTTGTAAGTCCTAAGCCCCAATTGCATACGATCCCCATGATAAGCGGGAATATATACGCTCCTGCCGCTTTCAGGCTGCTTACAAATGTCATGTTAAGACAGCGCCCTGTTTCTACAAATATATCTGCTATCATGATCATCTGTCCGAGGGCAATGATATTGCTGTTAGATGTAAAAAGCTGCAGGGTATATCTGCAAAATACCGCATTAACAGATGCCAACGCTATCGTTATAGGTAAAGAGGTCCTGAGCGTTTTGAACACTCTTTTATATGCCTCTTCATTTTTCCCCGCACCTACAAGATGTCCTGTAATGATCTGGGTTGACATTGCGGATGCATTGGAGAATATCATTGCGAAAGAAATAAGCGTATTACAATAAGACCTGGCATTTACCGAATCATTTCCCATCGCATTTACAAATGAAAGAAGTGTCGTCTGATAAAGATTGTAAGTGAGAGTTTCGCCTGCCGTAGGAAGACCTATTTTTATCATCTTTCCAAGCAGTCTTCCCGGGAAGGGATTAAGGTAGCGCAGAGAGATCCTGCCTATCTTAGCCGCATAGAAAAAGATTATAAGTGCCATCACCGCTATAACCCGGGCAGCAACCGTTGATATTGCAACTCCGGCTACACCCATTTTCATGAAAGTCAATGGGCCGTACAGGAAAAGATAGTTTCCTACAATATTGATAATGTTGATCGCAAATGAAACCCACATACCTATCTTGGTATATCCGTTACATCTAAGTATCTGAAGCATTACGTTAAACACAGCAGTGATAAAACCCCCGCCGCCTACAATATAGATATATATCATAGAATAAGGTCTCATCTCCGGTGATACATGCAAAAAATCCATGATCATGGGATTTGCCGCACAGAATACCCCGCTCAGAACAGCTCCTATCACCAGATTTACCATTACTGCCAGTGTATAGATCATATTCATCTTATCATACTGTTTAGCACCAAGGTATTGGGCAGCAACCACGCTGGTTGCTGTTGCTATTACATTAAACAGGATATTCATCATGAACATGATGGTATTGGCATTTCCCACTGCTCCCACTGCATATTCGTCATAATGACTCAGCATAAGCATATCGATATTATTGAGCATCGTATTAAGGAAAAGTTCCAGAAACATGGGGCCCGCAAGAACAAGAAGCGGGGTTTTCTCATCTATGATAATTGAATTTTTATTTTTAAAAATACCTGCTTTTTCCATTCCAAATACAGTTCCCTTTCCGGCAACCGCATTATTCAACCGGCGGCCGATAAAATATTATACGTCCGGCCGTTTTTTTTCTCATTAAAAATTGACCTTGGCTATATCAGTTCTTGTCACAGATCCTGTATATATGAAAACATCATTTAAGCTTTAAGGCAGCATTATCACCGCCGCCTGGCTCCCACGCTCACCACCCGTAAATCTGTGAGACCAGTATTTATCCGGCATGCACATGGTGCATTCTTCTATAAGCTCAATATGTTCTTCTCTCACTCCGCTCCGAATGAGACACCGTTTTACGACCGATTTCAGATCCAGCATATACCTGCCGTTTTCTTTTAGATCATAAAGATCAGAAGCCGTCCTGTTTAAAAGCTCGTTTACAGCTTCAATAACCTCTTCACCTACTTCAAAACAGCATCGGCCAATCGCAGGCCCTATACAGGCCTTGATGTGTTCCGTTTCCGCTCCAAGGCTGATCATCTTTTCTATAGCTTCTTTCTCTATATCCTGAACTGTCCCTCGCCATCCCGAATGCACAGAGGCGATCACTCTGTTTTTCTCGTCAGCAAGCAGCAGGGGTATACAGTCAGCTGTAAAAACAACCAATGGTACTTTGGAGACGTTTGTAACATATCCGTCCGCCTCGAACAAGTCCGTATAGCCATATGGCTTTCGGGCATCATTCCCATCGACGATCATTACATTTCTGCCGTGTATCTGTTTCCCGCATACAAAGCTTTCAACATCAATGCCACATGATGTGAAAAATTTTTTATAATTTTCCTTTACACACTCTTCACGGTCTCCATGATTCATTCCCAGATTCAGGGATCCGAAGATTCCTGTACTTACTCCCCCATACCTTGTGGAAAATCCATGCGGAAATGAAATCAGCTCTGATTTTACCGTTGCGGGTGATCTTCCCATTTTTATCTCCTTTTCATACAGCAGCAGTCTTATGTTGTATGATCCATCTATGACTGTTTTACATCACACAAGAGTATATCTGTTCCAATATCATATTCATCAATTACATTTCCGAACATTTCTGCTCTTTGCGGTTTAGTCTCTCCGCGCTCGATCTTTTCTGCGCCGGCTATCAGTTCGGGAATTATATCCATATTCAGAGGATATGCGCCGTGGCTTGGATAGATCTCTTTTATATCCTCATTCAATGACAGCAGATGCTTAAGACTCAGTATATAGGCCGGCAGATCTCTCATCGGGCCAAACATAAAGATCCTGCCGTCCTTCTGTATAGGATCCCCGCTAAAAAGCATCCCGCTGTTAAGATCCAGAAGCGCAGTACTTCCCGGCGTGTGTCCGGGCAAAGCGATAGCCTTGAGCTTTCTGTTTCCAAGATCGATGATATCTCCGTCAAATACCGCTTCCATTTTCTGCGATGGATGTTCTGTTTTATAATTTACAAACTCAGCCGGATTCATCATAACGCTCTCAAACTCATGATTGCTTCCTGTATGATCCCTGTCGGCATGTGTATTAAAAAGCCTAATGGGTTTATCCGTCACCTTTTCTGCCAGCTCCTTTGCATTTGTAACCTGCATACCGCTGTCGATCATCAACGCTTCCTTTTCACCGATAAGCAGAAAGAAACGCACATGTCCTTCATCGCACACATATGTCGTATCATCCAGTTTTATAAACTCCATTTCCGCTCTCCTTCCTTCTATGAAGATAATATCAGCATTATCTTTCTTTTAGACCATCTGTTTTCTGAAAAAGCCACTCGCCTATGAACTGAAGCTGTGTGGGATTGAACTTCTCATCGTCGCAATAAATATAATAACAGCATTTGACAGTGGACAACACTATCGCTTTTCCTTTTTTTCCGCGATAATCATATTCGGTCTGAACCGATTCCCTTATCTTATGCGGGAAATGCAATACCTCTTTGTTTATATCAAGCGCAAACTCCTTTTCGTTCATCAGGAGTTTTCCTTCCCCCAGATCAACAAAACCTTTTTCGTTTGGCAGCGCTTCCACATGTACATCGTAGCTCATCAAAAATGCCTCAGTCTCATCAGCTGTCTCTTTGATCTCTGTTTCTCTCTCCCACTCATACCAGTCGGGGATCCTGAATGTTTCTCTGTTATCGCCCATTTCTTCAAGCAGACCATCCTCACGCAGCAGATAGTGTCTACCGCATGCCTTACATTCAAGAATATCCCCGTGACTCGTCATCTTATACCTCTGCCTGCACTTTCTGCACATATACAAAGGCATATGCAGGCCTTCCGCTCGAAAGCTCTCCGTTATACGTATCTTATTTGCCAGCTGATAATCATACTCGTTATACTTAAGGCCATCCTCTATTGCATCTTGGATCTCCCGTTCATTTTTACTGCGTACCTCTTCCCGTGAAAACAGAAGCTTCATCTGCCCTCTGGCAGGAACTTTCCTGCTGCGCAGTTCATCCCAGAATGGATTGGCAAGATACGATCCGTACAATGTAAAAAGAACAACAGGCACATCCATCGTTTTACAGAGTTTTCCCATGTTTTTCGGAATGTATGCCGTAGTCCCCACATTAGAATGACGCGATTCCGGATAGACCCATACCGCCTGTTTTTTGGCGATAGCATATTTCATATTGCGGACCACACTGATATCGGGAACAAATCTTCTCTTTCCTATACAGCCCAGTCCGCGATAAAGCCACTTTCCGTACCAGGCAAAACCCTCCATGTCTGAGACAAAAACTGCCCTGTGCGGAAACATTGCCAGCGGCGCAGCCGAATAATCAGCGGGCCCCTGATGAGTCGCTATCACCAGATACGGCGGCTTTATCCCCTTCATGCCCGTCTTGTCGATCTTAAGCCCTATCTTGCGGGTATCCAGAAATGCAGCCAGCCAAATAAGCGGCATAAGGAAAAAGTATTGCTTTGAAGGTCTCTCCGCCATTGCAAACGGAGTCATATCATCCGTATATCTCAGCATTTATTTCAACCGATAAAGTATACTTTAGCGCCGTGTGCAGGGATTTCCATACTATTATTTTCTCCCAGCACTACACTCTCACCGCTCCAGAGTTCTGTAGCTTTAGCATCTGGCGCAATGCCTTCCAGCTCATCAAGCGATACATCAAATACGCCGTCCTCTTCTCCGGCATTGAATAACGCTATATACTTTCCGCCATCGCAGTCATCGGCTGCCCACAGTATATATTCTTTTTTATCATTCTTTCTTCTGAATATCTGTCTCGCATTCCTTGAAGAAGCATGCATCTTAAGTACAGCCTCGTTTGTGATAAGCTTCATTGTAAGATCATCAAACCCTGTCATCTCTCCGCCGATCATCAGAGGCGAGCGCATTATGCACCAGAGAGTCATCATCGTGATCTGCTCATCTTCCGTAAAAGCAGTTTTATTATTCTTGTCATAATCCTGTTTAATAGGTCCTATAGGAAGCATATCCGCATCAGGGAAATGGCCTGCTCCCGCATGTATGCTCCATTTTTCCGCGCGTTCAAACATCGCATAAAGCAGTATCCAGTCATCCCAGAAGTCATCCGTGATACGCCACATATTTGCAAGCTGCTTATACAGCTCTGCCTTTTCAAGAAGCGCAGGTCCCGGAGAGAGCGAGAGGACCATTTCTCTTCCGCAGCTGTTAAGCGCTTCCGATAAGATCACCATTTCTTTTTCTTCGCGGGGAAGTTCCCTGCAGATATCATCACATTTGATAAAATCCACACCCCATTCGGCGTACAGCTTAAAGATAGAGTCGTAATATGCCCTTCCGTTTTCATCAGGCGTAATGCCGTACATATCGGGATTCCACATGCATATGCTGTTAAATCTTGCAGCATCACGCGCTGTTATATCAGTCCCATAAACAGGAAGGTTTTTATGAACAGCCTGTCTGGGGATACCGCGCATGATATGTATACCGAACTTAAGTCCCAGAGAGTGTACATATTCCGCAAGAGGCCCAAAGCCCTTTCCGTCTGCTGCAGAAGGAAAACGGTTCGGCGCCGGAAGCAGTCTTCCGTATTCATCCATGCACAGATCTGCAAAGGGTCTGTACTCATGGCTGGTAGCTCCGGGTTCATACCACTGTATATCGACCACCACATATTCCCAGCCGTATTTCTTCAGATGCTTTGCCATAAACTCGGCATTCTGTCTTACTTCTTTCTCTGTTACGGCTGCACCGTAGCAGTCCCAGCTGTTCCAGCCTCTGGGCGCGATCTTTGGTCTAAACATCAACTCATTCCTCCTTTATATCTTTTAAACATAACGCCATATGGTTATGCCTGTCTTTCCCTTTTTTGTGGTATGTTCTTCACCACGATACTCCAGTTTACCATAGCCTCTTGCCGATATCTTACTGTTATCTTTAAGCACAGTCTCCGGATTTTTGCACAGCCTTCCGTTTACGGTTATCTTTTCAGCTTCAAACAGTTTCTTTGCTTCCCCGCGTGAAAGGTGATATACCTTCGCAAGGATCGCATCCAGTCGCGGCGACGAAACCGTTACATTTTCTTCGCAAAGTTTGGGAAGGCAGTCAGGCGGCACTTCTTCGACAGTATAGCACCGCACGGCAGTATGTTTGATACGCTCCAGTCCGGAGCATATATATTCCGCCAGTTCCTCCAATGCAAAAAAATACGCCGAGCGTTCCGTCACCATGATATCCCCGATCACATCACGCTCGATCCCCAGGTTTAATATCGCTCCCAGAAAATCCCTGTGTGTCAGATGATCTGCGAACTTTTCCTGTTTAGGTCCGGCGTAGAGGATGCGTATCGGATAGTCTTCTTCATATGCGATCTCTTTTGGATCTCCGAAGCGGACCACTACGCGTTCTGCATTTTCTGTTCCGCCCCACATCGTGATCTCATTTTCTTCTGCCACCTCATAAGCCAGAGCAGCTGTTTCCGCCGAATGAAAACTAGAATAAGTATATATACTGCTCTGCCTCGCACGCTCCGCCAGTTCCTCAAAACGTTTTAAATTCTTCTGATCATGTTCATTCATTATTCTAAATCCGCTGTATTATGCGATCCATTATCTAAATCCGCTGCTTTACGCGATCTACTATTTACATCCGCTGTATTACGCGATCTCTTTCCCAAGTTCCTCCGCCAGTTCGAACAGCGTCCATCCAAGGTTTGTCGGTGTTACTACAGCCTTTCTTTGGATCTTTGCTGTCCCCGTCGCGTTGTATGCATCAAGAAAACTATCCAGTTCATGATCGTCAATACCATAAAACAGAAGTATCTCAGGCAGCATATACATCGCAGGCGCCGTTTTATGCGGCCCGTTCGTTTTCATCGGCATGCCGCAGACAGCTGCCACAGTACGGTTGACATCTTTTAAAGACAGTTCCTGTATGCTTATGTCCTGCTCTGTGCATATCTTCTCAAGCGTCGTTCTCTTTTCCTTATCCGGAATATGAATATATATCTTTTTCATTTATAATTCTCTCCATTTCGGAAACCACGGGGGCGGTCCTTGTGAGGACACGGGGACGGTCCTTCTGTCCTCATAGCGTCTTTTTCATATATTTCCCGTAATTGAATTCACGAAAAGCTACATAGCCACATTTTTCATACAACGCAACAGCCGCTGCATTTTCATCAGCAACAAACAGTACACTTTCCCTACAGCCTGCTTGCTTTGCATCGTTCTCCATTTGTTTCAGGCTTTCCGATGCATATCCTTTTCTTCGGTCTTTCTCATATATTTCAAAATCACAGAGAAAACTCTGTTTTATATCTTCGGAATACTCATGAAGCGTCCAGATAAATCCCACCGGCTCTTCCTTTTCATCAAAAATCGTCATCAAATAATTATTCTCTGTATTCAACCCCTCCGGAAGCATGGCTCTCAATTCTTCTGTTGTCTCTTTTTCCGCTGCTTTCTCGGACATCTTTTCTTCCAGGATCAATTCCCTGACATGATGTTCAAAACTTCTTTGATAAAAAACATCATACTCTTTCTGATCCATTTTTCTTAAACTTACTTTCATGATCCCCCCGTCATAATATATAGGCTCGTAAACAAAAATCCTGTCCGTTTATGAATATAACAGATATTCTTCCGCTTCATAGCATTTTCGGATGAATTCCCTGTCGTCATCCGACAGTTCTTTTGCCGGGTAAATTGCAATAAGGGAACTCAGATAATAGTACTTCGGATGATTTCTGTAGGAAAATCCTTCCCTGCCGTACATTCCCTGGATCCGGTCATAGAACCGCTGTACTTCGGAAGTGCTTTTACATTCCACTGCTTTCAACACAACCGGCTCCTGTCCTTTCGCACTGTTCGTAACAATCGCTTTCATGGTATTTACTGCAACAAACAGCCAATCTTCCAAAGAATCCAGCTTTTCTACATGTGTCTGCACTTTGTTTAAAACATCTTCATACATTCCGCATATTCCTTCAAAAGTTCACTCGAATACTTTTTCTCCCGGTCCGACTCTCGCACGATCTTCCACAGAGCAGCTGCAGCTTTTCGTCTATCGCGATACTTCTTCGTCGCCTCATCCTCACAAAAGTCATGCATAAATTGATTCCACTGAAGTGCCGACTTATCATAGACCGCATAAGTCTTTTTCCCGTAATAAATATCAAGCATGTCACCCAGGGTAAAACTATCATCACCGTTTTCCTTTACTGCCCTGGCTGTGGCTACCATGTCAACATTGAACTTGAATTTTACCACGCCCGTCTGCTTGATAAAAAAATCCCGAAACCTAGACCCAAATGTAAATCCACATTCGATCAGTCCGGTTTCCGTCGTCAGTTCTCCCTGAAACTTCTTTTTACTGCCCGCTTTCTTTTTCTCCGGTAAGATTTTTTCACCATGAAACCAAGCCTCGATCACTTTATTCAGTTCGATCTTTCCGCTGGGCGCTTTGAGTCCGTGCGCCTTGCAGATTGCGATCAGCTCATCCCTGTACCAGTAATATTTGCTGAATTCTTCATATGTTTTTATACTGTCAAAATCAGGTCTGTCCATCTCTTCCCCCTAATGAGGACGCGGGGACGGTTCTCCTGTCCTCATTTTCAGTCTGTTATCTGAGGACAACAGGACCGTCCCCCTGTCCTCAACCTGTCCTCAGTCCAATGACTGGCACTCTATGGTCTTCATCATCTCGCAGAATCCGTTTCGTTCATAGAACCGCATTCCGTCAACATTTCCGGGAAAGACCTGCGTGCGTATGAAGTCGGCGCCCTTTTCTTTGCCGTAATCCTTCGCCGCGCGCATGAGCATACTTCCGATCCCCTTATCGCGCAGATCTTCCCGCACACACAGATCCTGCAGATAAACAACCGTCTGTGGCTTTAAGCAGGAAACCCTTTTCTGCGGAATGATCATGCAGTGTACAAAGCCAATTGCCACGCCATCGATATCCGCCACCAGGATATCCTGTGTATCACTGTCAAATATTCCCCGAAAGAATTCTTCCGTTCTCTCACCGATCACAAAGTGTTCCGGCTGATAACGCACTCCGTCTTCTTCCAACAATCGGTACAGAATGCGGAGAGCCGGAATATCATTTGTATCTGCTTTTCTTATCAAAAAAGCAGTATTCATTTTTTCATAGATCTGCTGTATCAGCGGTGACTTATATTCTATATACTTATCCATATCATCGGGATAAAGCTTTGCTCCTTCCTCCTTGATCCTGCTGTACTCGCGTACTGCTTCGGGATGCGATCGCAGATAGTCCCGGAATGCGATATGCCTCTTAAGCTCTGTACAATCCCGCGTACACACATACAGATGATGTTTTCTCAGATGTTCCTTCCCATCATATTTGAATGCTTCCCGTCCTGCAATACCCAGATCCCCTTCGTGACGGTAACCGATTTCGGCAAGCGCGCTTATCACTTTCTCCAGAGCCTGTCTGTCCCGGATAACAACATCGATATCAATGATCGGTTTCGCAGACAGCCCACGCACAGAAGTACTGCCCACATGCTCGATCCTCAGTGCCAGTTCCCCCAGCGCTTCTTTTATCTCATCTCTTATCTTTATGAAATCATCCGCCCACGCCTCGTTATAGGGCATAACTACAACTCTCTTATTTCCCACTTGTACTCCTCCCCACGCCGTTAATCCTGTCTTCTTCGAAACAGTAATTCATGTTTTTGCTTTTTTCTTCAGCCTTTCCATCCCTCTATAATAAGCTGCAAAGATAACGCTCTACGATGCCATCCTGATACTGCTTCCTGATCATTTCCACACGAAAACCGCAACTGCGGTAGAATCCCACTGCATCACAATCTGTCTCAGCCAGCAAGGGACGAGCGGCTGACATTCGGCGAAGTTCCTTTGTCATCTTCCTTCCGATCCCGCATCCGCGATATTTTTCTGCAACTGCGATCCCAAGGATTTTTGTGCCATCATCCGTAAACTCCGAAACCATTATTGCCGATACATCACCATCCGTTTGGTTCACCAGGATCATCACAGCCGGACTTTCAATATACTTTTTCATCATCTCACGGTATTTCTCAAGGTTCGGCTTATACATACAATCTGCATATATTTCAAATGATTCCTCCGAATAAAGCCACTCCGTATCCTCAGCGATCAGCCTCACCGACATTATATGCCTCGCCGGAAAGAACGCATACAGATGCAGCGTTGTAACCTTTCCTGTAAAAGGACGAAACTCCTCCACTACATGATTCTGCGCTTCCCGTATTACCTCCGGCTTATCGATCAGTAGTGTGGTATGCGCAACCCAGGGAAAAACGTCGACATTATCCTTAAAATGCTCTCTCAGTTCAAGAATTTCCCTGCTTTCTTCCGGCTTCACAAACAGAACATGCTCTGACGGGTTCTGAAACAGCCCGATCTTATTAAGATCAACTGCAAACTCCCTCACTGACTTTGACAGCCTTATCAGTCGTTCCTTCAGTTCCTCTTCCCTGCTCACGTCAAAAGAGCCAAGTGTAAAATGCATAGGGATGTCTTTGGTCTGTACTCCCGTAAAACCAAGCTCATAGAGTTTTTTCTGCATCCCTGTAAGTTTTTCTTCCGTATCATCATCATATCCCGCCAGAACATATAAAAGTTTTTCTGCCATAGCACTTCCCCTTTTATTTCAGTTTCTTTGACATAAACAAAAGAAGATCATCATCGTTCACGCATTGTGCATACTGATCCAGCTGTTTATTCTGATACCATACGCCGCTGCCGTCCGGAATATAACCGCGCTTAACATAGATCCTCTGTGCAGCTCCGTAGCCGGAATGACATCCCACTGCCAGGAAAACCATATCCGAACGTTTGGCAGCTTCCGCTTCTGCTACATCCAGCAATTTACTTCCTATACCGGACTTATGAATGTGGAAGAATACGCAAAGATCCACGATCTCTGGAATGTTCTGACCGCCCCAGGGTCCCTCTGTGGGATGCAGCACCAATGTGCAGATCCCGACCACTTTTCCCTCATACTCGGGCACAAACACGAGCCTCTCGCCGTTTTGCTGCTCCCTGAAGTAATTATCGTAGGTTTCCATCTGCGGATGCCAGTTGTAGGACATATAAGTATCATAATACACTTTTGCATCTTCCGCTACCATACTGCGTATGGTAAGTTTGTCATCCCGATAATAGACCGTTGTATCCTGAACTGATATGTCATTGCGGAATTCCTTCCTGCTATCCTCCGGTCCATTATCGAAGGAAACCTCAGCATATCCCTCACTACTGCTGTTGCCCGAAGCCATCTCAAGCTTCTCTTCCCTGTCCACGTCTGCCGCCTCTATGCAGCACAGATAACTCTCCATATTCTCATAAAGTTCAGCGATCTCCTCCGAAACTGCTTTTCCCGTATTATCAAAGACATGTCCATGATTCTCCGGAAGCTCTTCAAGCTCTTTCTTCAGAAACAATGCGCGCTCCACCATTTCCACATCACCGCGTTCCTCTATGCGCTGCCTTATCGCATCCTCCGATGCCGTAAGCACAACATAATACAGCTTTGCTTCATGCTCCTTCGCAAGTTTCAAAAGCAGCGGCAGTTCCTCTTCCACCACATAATCGATCACCACGTCAAGACCACGCGTAAGTACTTTTCCAGCGGTTTCAATGATACATTCCCAATTGAACTTAAGTATCTCTGTCCACACGATCTGATCAGCTGCCTGTCCTTCTTTCCAGAAGGAATCCTTGTAATCCGTCTCCACAAAACCCTGATGAAAATCGTCACCGTGGATCACATATACCTGTTTTCTTATTCCTGTATTCGTCAAATACTTTGCATATGCGTCTGCAAGCGTTGACTTCCCTACTCCGCAGGGTCCGGAGAAAAAATATATGTTGTTCATCTTTACACCTCTTCCTTTCTATGATTCCTTGCGGTACTCCATCGTATTATTCAGCTTTTATCATGAGATATCTCCCTGATCACCTTCCAGGCGTCTGTCAGTTTCTCCAATGACCATGCTGCATTTGCAGGGCTTGTAGACGGAAGGCATATTGCCGTCCGCCCGGTCACATTTTTTGTATATCTGTTGTAATACTTTTCTGCAGTTTTACCATTAACAAATATTGCCCTGATCTGCGCAGCGTTCAAAATGCGTGAAAGATCATTGGGCACCACGTCTTTAATCGTAGAATCCGCAGATCCTTCGATCTCACAGGCACCTATCACATCCCACATGGCAATCTTATTACGTTTCAGAAATTTTTTTTTCTCCACTATGCTTTGAGGCACATCCTGTTCAAACACAGTCGCAGCCACTTTCCAGAATCGGTTTTGTGGATGCCCATAGAAAAACATCTGCTCCCTGGACTTTACGGAGGGAAAGCTTCCAAGGATCAGTATCGTTGAATCCTTATCAAAAAATGGTGGTATCGGATGCTGTATCATATTCTTATCATCCCTTTCGGATAATCGTATTACAATGGATCTCTTTAAATCCTACTCCCAGCGCTGTTTTCCCGGAAGCTGAATTCGCAGCCGCATGTGCCCACACCGGTGTTTTTCCGCGGCGCAGAATCTCTTTTATCATATGTCTTGACAGTATCTTCGCCAGGCCACGGTTCCTGTATGCTTCACAAGTTTCAACACCGATATCCACTTCTTCCGAACTCACCGCCGCAGAAAAAGCAATTGCAGAAAAATTTTTGCCATCCATGGCGACATATCCGAAACCATTCTTAAGAAATGCATCATCTGTTTCCCAGGAAAACGTCGGCACGATCCTTCCCCGTATGGTATTGATGTTAGAAGCATCGATCCTTTCAATCTTTAAATCCGTATAGAATTCTTCTTCGGAAAAATTCATACCGTCACTGTATCGGTATTCCTTTCGCTGATCCATGACCAGGCCCTCTTTTCCAGCAAAGTACTGCTTTACCTTTTCATCATCAGTGATCAGAAGAAAACGTCGCTTCGTCTCCTTACAGAAATAGTCTCTGTAGATCATATCAAGAAAGACTTCTGTTACGTTTCCCGAAAGATAAGCAAAACCGCAATAGTGCCAGAACATAACGCACTGCGCTTCCTCTTCATCATCTGCAAGGATATCACCGCTCTGATATCCTTCCGCTATAGATAAAGGATATACCCGGTTACTGTTTGTTCTTCTGGCATATTCAATATAATCCATCACATTATCCTCATTTATCATTGCGTTCTCTCTTCACTGCCCTCATGCCCCGCTCTGCTTACCATCGGTCATTTCAGTGGTTTAGCAAAATCCATTCGTAAGAGTTCTTTACCATTGGGTAATGGTGTACCAAATGCATCAACCCAATCATAGCCTAATTCCTTCAGGCTCCTCCACAATTGATCTTCGTCCATCTGATGATGAACCTGATCCAATCCGTCAAATGCATGCAGATACGGTGACTCCGATACCCAGTCTGATTTATCGGATACACTGTTTTCTGGATTGATCTGTATCACACAGCTTATCATTTCCGGTTCCACTTGCCTGATCACCTTTTGAAAAGTTTCGTAGCCAATGTACTCTACCAAAAGATCCGCAATAACATAATCTGCTTTCGGAAGCCTCCCGTATTCATGGAGCAGATCCACTTCCAGACATTCCAGCGTTCCCTCCAGATCACAATATCTTTCCCTGACTGCAGCCAGATACTCAGGATTGATATCCACACCATACACCTTTTCGTAATACATCGGGTGAATATGTTCCAGACCATTTCCTCCGGCGACACCCAGTATCATAATCCTTCCCTTCATTTCCACATAAATATGCGGATGTGCACGGAAAGTCTCATATATACGAAACTGTTCTTTCATGATCTGATTCAATGCCTGCAGCTGATGCACACTTTCCAGACTCATATGATTCTCATAATCCGAAAAGACTTATCTCTTTCCATGGGTTCATTATTTTTCTCCTTCCGCCTGCTGACTCAGTTAAACATCCGGTCTTTATCATCGATAAAATACGAAAGGTCTTTGATCACCCTTACCATCTTCCCACCGTTATACAATGATAATATTTCTTCACGTGTCATCCACTTCGCCTGTGCCACTTCATCGGTGGATGCTTCCAAAAGTAGGATTTCTCCGTCATATGTAAACAGATAGATATCATTGATATCGTTCACTCTTGTACCCTCCGCGAAGTCACGGATCAGTGTCAGAACTTTTTTCCCATCCTCCTGCCGCAGTGTGATCCCCACTTCTTCCTGCACTTCCCTAAGCGCTGCCGCAAGGCTTTGTTCCCCTTTCAAAACAGATCCTCCGACGCATTCCCAGGCAAGCGGATACGTCTTTTTCTTCTCGCTCCTCTGTGTCATCAGATACTTTCCTTCCGGATTTCTGATCCAGATATGAACCACCAGATGATAGCCGTTTTCCGGCATTTCCGTTCCACGTATATGCTCCCCGATAATTTCCAGCTCCTTATTATACAGATCCCAGATTTCCATTTCTACTATCTCTCCATGTTTTCTGCAGTACCACGATATTTCTATTTGCATCAATTCACTGCTTGATATCTGACTGACCCTTTATAAACTTTGCCACGGCATCCTCTTCATTACTTCCGATCACGGCTGTCGCAACTTGTTTTACTTCTTCCAACGCATTCGCCACAGCATAAGCCTCATCCGCAATCCTAAACATCGGTATATCATTGATCCCATCACCAAAGACGACTAGACGCTTAAATCCATACTGCTCTTTCAGCTTATTTATGGTCTTTGCCTTTGTGCAATTCTGCGGACAGATCTCCAGCCAGTATTCGTCACGGTAGGTATCCTTTTGAAACAGACTCTCCCATCCATTATATGTCTTAACGCGCTCATAGATGGGAAAGATTGCCTCCTTTGATCCCATCAGTGTTACGTATCCCGGTATACCGACAAACATCTCTTCTATTGACGATACCGGTCGTACAGTAGGATTCTTCTCATAATATGTAATATAGCCCTGCAGCTCCGGTGCATGTTCACACTCCATGTACAGCCGATGCATTTTCTCTCCGATAAAGACTGACACAAACCCGTACCTCGGCAATTCTGGGAGCAGATTTTTCAACAAACTTACTTCATCCTCTGAAAACACTGCTCTTTCCAAATGCTTCCCTGTCGTATTATCCGCCAGGACCGCCCCATTTCTGGTGATCACCGGCAGTTTAAGCTTAAGTCCTCCCGCTATGGGTATTGCACTCTCTATCGATCTGGCCGTAGCATAGGTAAATGCAACTCCCTTTTCAACCAATTCATTAATCGTACGCACTGTATCCTCTGAAATCGTTTCATCATTTCTCATCAGGGTTCCGTCCAGATCGGATACATAAAGTGTATTCACAACGATCTTTCTTTTTTCTTCGGATATCATTGTTTATTTCTCCACCCAGTTGTCTGTAGTATCGCCATACTTTTAAGACTGTATCAACGTCTTCACGATCAGTTCCGCACACTCCTCTGGCGAATTAACACTCGTATCCACACGACAGCTGTATACGATATCCCTGCTCATCAGCTCTGCCTGCTCATCCGACTGGTTCTCATAACGGTCTCCGCGCTCGATATTACGCTGCCTGCAGATATCTAACGGGCAAAACACCTCCACGATCTCAAACGGATTGTCCTTCATAATTTCACAAAGCTGCTGATAGTGCGGTTTTATTTCTTCTCTCTCCACCAGTATCCCATCGATCAGCACATTCTTTCCCAGATCGGAATAGAGCTTCGCTGTGTGATACATCATGATGATCACCTCGGAGAGATATTTCCAATAATCTTCCTGCAGGTACTGCTCTCCAACCATCTCCTGAAAGAGGTCGTTTGCCACAACGTAGAAAAATACATCACGCCGTGCCTGTAATGCTTCCACAATGGAAGTCTTGCCGGAGCTTGTGACCCCGTTTAAAAATATGATCTTTCCCTTATCCATCTTTTCCCCTTTCAAACTATTCCCGCCATCAAAAACCCTTTGATCTTCTTTTGATCTTCTTCCTTCAGCCGGTCTGCCGTACAGTCCGGATCATCAAGCCTTACAGATCCAGATACCACACAAACTGCACTTCATCCCTGCAGTCTTCTTCCTGATAGTATGCATACATATCCACCTTCGACAGCAGCGCTCCCTGCTTTTTATAAAATCTGCATGCCGGAACGTTATTATTCTGGCACTCGATGATCATCTGACGGTATCCGTTTTCTTTTGCTTCTTTGATTCCCGTATCGAGCATCTTCTGTCCTATCCCCCGGTGTTTATAGCCGTCAGCTACCCTTATATCCCACAATACGCAGGCATCGTCACGACCCGAAAGCATATAGAGTTTAGGTTCTTTTGCCGCTATCGTCATGGCACCGACCGGCTTTTCGCCATCAAATGCCATATAAAAAAACCAATGACTTATATCAAATTCTTTCTCATATTCCGTTGCACGTTCATAGACGCTCAGATCTTTAACATAAGTTTTAACCGGTACTTCTTCAAATACG
This sequence comes from uncultured Lachnospiraceae bacterium, assembly GCA_902779395.1. Lineage (GTDB taxonomy): Bacteria > Bacillota > Clostridia > Lachnospirales > Lachnospiraceae > NK4A136. Next base: position 48,480 of record CACZBK010000020.1, read on the forward strand.
AGCCCACCCAATCCATTATCTATCCTTTTGATCCTGAACTCACTGCGTACATCAACATTCATGGATACCGAGTCGTACAATTCAAAACAGGATCTATCTGTTTTCTTTATCTTTATCACCTTTTATTCCTCCCGCATTATCCGAAGATCCTTGGTTCAGATTTCTTCATAACAAGTTCTTTACTCAGAGCAAACAGTTTCCGTGCCAGGCGCATATCCTTCGATCGTTTGGAAGACTTCGCTATCTTACAGTTGTAGAAATACTCTCCGCTCACATTTTTTACAGATCCGTCCATAGCCAGAAATATCGCTGTACGCGCGCCTTCCTCGGGCGTCTGAAAGAACGGCTTTAACATGCCTGTTACCGTCTTTCCAAAGCCCGTATCACGGTCAATTCCGATGTTTGTCGCTACCGCTCCGGGATGACAGCAGTTTACCGTGATCCCGCGTTTTGCAACTCTCCGTGCCAGTTCCCGCGTAAACAAAACATTAGCCAGTTTACTCTGCGAATATGCCGTGATCACATTAAAGTGCTTTTTCAGATTGATATCCTCAAAGTGGATCCTTCCCACCTTATGTGCGCCGGAAGCAACATTCACGATACGTGTTCCTTCACCCATGTTTTTAAGCAGGAGCATGGTCAGAAGAAAATGGCCGATATGATTGATCCCAAACTGCCGTTCCAGCCCTTCCTTCGTTTCCTGCCAGTCCAGTGATATAAACCCGGCATTATTCACAAGAATGTCGATCCTTGCATACTTAGCCTTTACCGTTCTCGCAAAACCCCTGATAGAATCGTAATCTCCAAGATCACAGAGGATCAGCTCCAATTGTCTTTCTTCTTTTTCCTTAAGCTTTGCCAGTGCTTCTCTTCCCCGCTCCTCATTTCTACAGAGCATGATGACCTTAGCCCCTGCATCGCAAAGTGCCGCAGTCGTGGCAAGTCCCATCCCGGAATTAGCCCCGGTCACAATAGCAACTTTTCCATCCAGACACTCTTCACTCATTATTACCCTCCCATTTTGAGGACACGGGGACGGTCCTTCCGTCCTCATTCCAAAAAACTATTGACATTTTAAGCATATAGATTTATCCTCTTTTTACTGCGAACTACGACATTCGATTGTCTTTAAGAAGTAATCGCCACTTCGGGTATTGTCACCCGTTAATTCCATTTATTATAAATGGCACCTTACATACACATACAAAAGGCTTTATTATTTCACAAAGAAAGGACTTTTGCCAATGGGGCGAAAAGCAAGAATCATCAGTAGCACTAACATTTATCACGTCATGATGCGCGGCATCAACAAACAGCAGATTTTTCATGAGCCAAGGGATTATGAACGCCTGATCACTACGCTGGGACGCTACAAGGAAATATCGCAATTCGAATTATATGCATATTGTCTGATGGGAAATCATATTCATTTACTTATCCGGTCAGACCACGAACCGATAGGCCTGGCAATAAAACGAATCGGGGATTCCTACGTGTTTTGGTACAACAAAAAGTATAATCGTTGCGGCCACTTATTTCAAGACAGATTTAAAAGTATACCGGTAGAAGACGATGTGTATTTTCTGACTGTTCTCCGAAATATTATTCAAAATCCCGTAATTGCAGGTATCTGCAAACATGTAGAGGATTATGCATTTAGCAGCGCCTCAGATTACTGTATTTCCGAATCAGGCTTATCTGATACTGCTATGGCCAAAGAACTGATTCGTGGCCATAATATCAGAAAGTATCTCAATCATGTAGAACCATTCGATATTCCGGATACGGATGACCGTCACGTAATCTCTGACAGCGAAGCCTTAACCATTATCTCCGTCGGGAAAAAGAGCTATCATCTCGACAACAAAAAGGAGCTGGCTATTTTTGTACGCAACATGCATGACTGCGGGATATCCATCCGTCAACTTTCCCGACTAACGAATATCCCGAAAATCACGATTGAGCGCATACTGAAATGAGGACAACAGGATCGTCCCCGTGTCCTCACTACTGTTCTCATTCCACTTTTCCTTTTGCAAACAGGTTATCCTTTCCCATCCCGCAAACATACGGGTTACTGTCAAACATATGGCAAAAATCCAAAAAAGCTTCCCTCTGTGACGGATCATTCATGATCTTAACAAGTATATCATTCGGAATGGTCCTTGCATATGCCCCCGGCCCCGCCATTTTTATATTCTTTACTCCGTTCTTTTCAAGTATACTTTCAAGTTCATCCGGCATAAAGTGATAAGAGATACTCCACGGAATCTCTCCGCGGTCATATGCCTGTTTTGCTTCTTCCACATCACACAAAAGACCGCTCTCATACGACTTGAGCAGCTTATCCTTCGTGAATGTAAAACTCTCTACCATCCGGTCACGACTGCTTAAACACCACTGTACCCAGGGATCTTTGCTGTCTTTATCCAGGATGAATTGATTCTTCTGTAGGGGATTCGCCAGATAAGGCAGCGCTCCCAGCCTGCTGGACACACTTATCAGGATACGTTTATTCGCGATCCTGACCAGCTCTCCTATTACTTTTTCCTGATCCGGATAGGTATAGGAGATCGGAGAATCAAAAGACATCACCAGATCAAAGGAACGATCTGTATATGCATTCAGATCCTCCAATGCGCCTTTTACAAACGTGATCCGCTCACTTACACCTTCCAACGCTGCGATCTCTTTTGCCTTGTCGATCATAGGCTGGGAGATATCAAAATGCGTAACCCTGATCCCCTGCTTTGCAAGCAGTATGGAAAATCTTCCGCATCCCGCGCCCCCGTCAAATGCTGTCTTAATCCCATCCAGAGACTGCAACAGCTCTTTTTCGATATGCGCCTTTTGCACAATGTCATCTATAAATGTATTTTCTCTTTCTGCCTCCAGCTCTCCTTTATCCGGCTGGTTCCACATCCGTTCGGAGATTTTTTCACTGTATTTCATTTTCCTTATTCCTCTCTTTGCATTACACACGGGGATAACAATCGCAATGTATCTGAACAAACACATACATTTTTGTCTGTCGCCCGTATTATTTTGAGGACAACAGAACCGTCCCCCTGTCCTCACATGATCTCTACAACGTCTATATCTCCGTCCACCAGCACTTCCACGATAGGATCCTGTCCTTCATCTTTGCCCCAGTTCTGCCAGTATAATTCAGCATGTTTAAGATTTTCTTTTTCATCTGTCGTTCCGTCAAAACACTTGCAGGCATCACCGTAAAAAACATTTCCATTAACTCTTATCTTTGCTATACCATAGACGGTGCGCCCCAGCTTCACAAAATAATCTGCCCACTGTTTCGCTTCCTTATATTCACGGGATACATATAAAGCTGCCATTCGTGACGGATACCCCGGATACTTTTCTTTCCTGATCTTTTCAAGCGCCAGTTCTCTGAGTGCCACATCGGTATGATGCTCAAGCTCTGTCCCCTCATACTTTTCCGGATGCTCATAAATATCCTTAACATGATCCATCTCTGCCTGCACTCTGTCATACACACCATTTGGATGATCGGCATCCACGCGGAAATGTTCCCCCGCTGCTTTGGGCCTGTCAGATATCACATGATAGAAATGATCACGTTTTCGCTGTGTTGTACAAAAACAGTATAAGCGTTCCTCTTCATCATATATATCTTTATACATCCTTCTGTCATTTAGTATAAAGCCCGAATTTTCCGCCGTCTTCTGCGACGCCCTATTCGATTCAAGAATGACAGCCGCTATCTCATCCTCGTTATAATGTTCGAAGAAATACGTAAGAAAAGCTTTTACCGCTTCAGATGCATAACCTTTGTTTCTGTATTCCGCTCCTATAAAATAACATATACCGATCTTTGCCGCATCTTCATAATAGGTAGTCCCTACCGATCCGATCACTCTTCCGTCTTCCTTTAAACATACCGTGCTTGCGATATAGTCAAGCCTCGGATCATCTTTTTCATCAAGCATTTTTGCTTCATTTATCCAGTCACCGATCCATTCAGAACATGTTTCATCAAAACCTACTTCTGTAAGGCTTCCATCCTTTGCCATTTCAGCAAATGCTTTTTCGTCCCCTTTCTCTATCGAACGAATAATTAGTCTTTCACTTTCTATTTTCATTTTATCATCCCCTCTATACAAATCCTTTTCCGTTCCACCGCAGCACTGTTCTGTATCCGAGTTTTGCATACCAGGCAGTCTCATAAGTGTAATGAATATAACTGTAGTCAAACTTTTCATCCCGTAGGATCCTTGTTACATTCCGTACCATGCTAAGACCTATACCGCGGTCCCGGTATTCCGGTACTGTACCGACACAGCCCGGTCCCCCGATCCTGCATTTTCTTCCGCTTATGATATGTTCTCCAAAGTCCTCGATCATACAGAAACTTGCTATCTTTCCATCCTCAAACCCGCAGTATACCCTAGAATTTTCTGTAAACAAAGGTACCCAGTGCGGAATGACTTTTTCCACTGCGGCCTTCAGTTCTTCCATGTCGCCTTCATAATATCCGAATGTGATATCTGCTGGGAAGCTCTTTTCATAGCTGAATGCATCTATATTATCGAGTCCCATAAACATCTCTGAAGCCGGCTCATCATCCGCTACTCTTTTTACATAATCCCTTTCAAAAAATCCCTGATGTATCTCATTAAATATCGCGGCCCACTGTTCTGCGCCCAATAACTCTACCGATAGATCATAAGACTTCGACTTAAGGATCACTGCATATTCCAAAAAAACTTCCTTAAGTATGCGAAGCTCCAAAGTCCTGCGATGCTCAAGATGCGATACCAGATCTTCAAAATCCTTCCAGCCATTACGCTGTCCGTAAGGACTCTGTTTCAGGTATTCCATCATCAGCGGATACCACATCTCATTACCGTTTGCATCAACCCGCTCCCTGCGAATGATATTTATGCTCTCTGCAATATCATCGACTTCCAGATAGAGTATCCTGTATTTTCTGTCTCCCAGCACCTCTTTTAGGTGCTTGTAAAATGCGATGATCTCTTCATCATTCATCTCATAATACAGGATCTGACTCTCAATGATATTCTGAAAGATCGAGCATTCAAATATCTGATCATCAGCTCTCCATTCAGCATAACGCGACATGATGATCTGCTCAAAATCCTTGCGCGAAACCCTGCCGTTGTAGATCTCATACTGCTCCAGATCCTTATGAAAACCCGGGATATCTGTGATGATACGGGTATATGTCAGAACATAGCGTCTATCATCATTCCCATTCTCCTTGATATGCTCTGCCTCCATAAGTGTATTCGCTTTTATCTCCTCTGCGATCGCAACATATTTCAACAGGATCTTTTCGTACTGCTCCTTTGTCATATATGCACACCAGGCCAGCTCCACCGGGTTATGATCTCCTTCGCGGAAAACCTGATACTCCGAAAACTGCTCTGCCAGCCTCCCTGTCAGAGTACTCTTTCCCGCTCCCTGTATCCCTTCAACAAAATAGTTCATAGAATTCCTCCTTTTCGATCAATGGTATTGTTTGTCATCATTCTGATAATACTTAGCCTGTGCGTTCCACAGTTCATGATACTTTCCTCCGATTTCTTTACAAAGCTCCTCATGTGTTCCTTTTTGAACTATCGATCCGTTTTCAAACACCATGATCTCATCACAGAATCTGCATGATGATAATCTGTGGCTTACATATATAGCTGTCTTGTCCGCTATGATACGGTCAAAATCCGAATACACCTGTGCCTCGGCTATTGGATCAAGAGCCGCAGTAGGCTCATCAAGGATCATCACAGGCGCATCCTTATAAAGAGCTCTTGCCAGTGCGATCTTCTGTGCTTCTCCACCCGATATCATAACTCCATCCTCTGCGATATCCTTATACAGATAGGTTTCCGCTCCTTGTGGCATCGTGCTGAAGCGCTCTTTAAAATAGGCTCTTAAGATACATTCTTCCAATTTCTCCGGATCATATTCCGCGCTAGCCGCAATATTTTCCCCAAGACTTAAGGAGAACAGTTTAAAATCCTGAAATACATATGCAAATAGTTTTAAGTATTCCTCCTGATCATATTCCCTGATATTCTTTCCGTCTAAGAGTATCACGCCTTCATCCGGATCATACAACCTGCATAAGAGTTTTACGAATGTAGTCTTACCCGCACCGTTTTCACCTACCAGCGCCTGTTTTTTCCCTGAAGTGACCGTGGCAGTTACATTCTGTAATGCATATCTGTCACTGCCGGGATAACGAAAAGATACGTTTTTAAACTCTATCTTATGTTCTGCTTTGCATTCCATATCCGGTGCAAGTTCTCCTCCTGTAACATTGCTTTGTATATCCAGATATTCAAAAAGTTTTTCAAGATGACCGGTATATATGACATTCTCGTAATTTGCATCTACAAGCTCTCCTATACTTTGCACCAGTTTGATCAAAGCGCCGGCATACTGTACGATACTTCCTATCGCAAAAGCCCCCATAGCTGCCTTTGCAACAACAAAGCCGTAGCACAGTGCGTTACAGATCCCCTGCATGAAAACTATCATTGCCGGATAGCGGCTCATCTTTCTTATATTTGTCCCGTCATCTTTATTATGTGCATTCAGTTTTTGCATTTCACGATCTGCTATCCTGTCCTGATGATATATCCTTACGTCCTTTGCTCTGGACAGGTCATCATAAAGCTCGTGGCCATAGAACATAAATGCACGGTTGTACCATACAGTTTCGGCTGTCCAGTCGTCAAATGCTTTACCGGCCAACTGCCGCAGCTTTCCGGTGCTTATGCCTGATATGATCACGACCAGCATCCCCACCGGCAGCCATATCCACGAATCCAGCAGCGCATTGCCGCTGCGTGATATGAATAAAGATACCGATAAAGACAGGGACGCTATGATCCCCACAATGACCTGCACCAATCCTGCGGTATCCCACACCAGCTGCCCCAGGCCGTTTCCGAACATGAACAGGTTTTCCTGCGCTTTCTGTTTCTTCTTTTGTATTTCCTGATCCTCAAGATCCGTATACGCCAGACTCATCTGCTTATCGGCAAATATCTTAGGGAAATAATTCCACATACCGGATTCTTTCTCATCAACCACTTTGTCCAGCGCATTTTTCAACATGGATAAAGCAAAATTGATGATCACTGTCATGAGGACATAACTCCCCAGCCTGATCAGATTTCTTTCTCCTGCGATCTCGTTAATAATACGTGCGGAAAACCATATCGTGACAAAAGGTGTAAGTGCATCAGCTGCAGAAGCCCATACTTTTGCTGCTATCAATCCGGGACAATATCTCTTTAATAGACCGTATCCGCGCTGCGTCAGTTTAATGCGTTTATCTAACTTCATCGGCTTCCTCCTTTCCTTTATCATTCTCACGATAATACTTCGCCTGGGTCTCAAACAGCTCGTAGTATTTTCCCCTAAGCTTCAGCAATTCCTCGTGTGTTCCCTCTTCTGCTATCTTTCCGTCTTCCATAAGAATTATACGGCTGCAAAATCTGGTAGAAGCCAGCCTGTGGGAGATAAAGACCGTGGTCTTATCCTTCATCATCTCATCATATGTTTCATACAGACGGTTTTCGGATATGGGATCCAACGCCGCCGTCGGCTCATCAAGAATGATAAGCGGTGATCTGCGATACAAGGCTCTGGCTAGCATGAGTTTCTGTTTCTCTCCGCCGGAAAGATTTATGCCTTCGTCCCAGAAAGCTTTGTCATACTTACTGTGTATACCGTCTTTCAGTTCTGCTATCCTTTCCCATAAACCGGCCTGTTTTAAACAGATCTCTACCCTTTTTTCATCAATATTTTCAATAAGCTCTTCAGCAACGATCTCTGCAAGCGTGACCGGCATTATCGAATTATCCTGAAATACAGCTCCGAACAGATCATAATAATCATCACGGTTGTATTCCCTTATATCTGTGCCGTTATAAAGCACAGTTCCGGAATCTGCTTCGGTAAGCCCGCAGATCAGCTTTACAAGAGTAGTCTTGCCTGCTCCGTTAAGTCCGACGATCGCAAGGTGTTCCCCCGGCTTTATCATCAGATCGATATTACTGATTATATCCTTATCATCTTCCTTATATCTGAAACTCACATGATCAAGTCTTATCTCACGGGGTTCATCAGCCCCGGGGATTTCTTTTCCGCCTTCTCTTCTGTAGTTTTCGGGATAATCCAGAAACTCCCTTATACGGTTAACAGACAGATTAAGCCGCTCTATATTGCTAAGCTGCCCCAGCATGCTGCCCAGCCAGTTTGAAAAACCTGCAACCACATTGAAATACAGTACAAAATCCGCAACGCTTATCTCTTCCTTTATCACCAGATACAACAGATACAGGTATGTAATGCCCTCTCTGATAAGCGTTACCGCGCTGTCCGCGGAGGCTATACCAAAAAGTTTTGCAGTATACTTCTTATACCAGCCAAGCACTCCTTTAAGATTCTTATCATAAACATCGTTCAGCCACTTTGCCATGTTATACAGACGTATATCCTTTGCTGCAGCGATATCATCTGAAGCGCTTATCACATACTGCATACGCTGTTCATATCCGGCTTTTTCATCTGTATTAAGCGATACCCATTTGTTGATCCTGCGGTTTAAGAAAAATCCTATAAGTGTCGCAGCTGACAAAAACACTATGATCAAAGGGTTCAGCGCGGCAAGTATCCCGAAAAAAGCTGCAAATCCCAGCAGATTTGAAAAGAACTGCACCGATGCATCCATGATCTGATTGAAATACGAAAAGTTTCCGTTACAGCTTGCAAAGCTTTCATGCTGAAGCTTTCTGAAATGCTCATCCTCCTGATTCTTATAATCGGTGGTCAGCCCCTTCTTTGTAACCTTGCGCAGAAAGAAAGCATTGAGTTTAAACTTATGCCAGTAAATAAGCCTTTCCAGATATTTCTGAACAGTGCCTGCCACTGCGAGACACAGCGTCATGATCCCCGTAACCACAAGCACATGCTTAATTTCTGCCCCGCCCGTTATCTCATCGATCAGCACTTTGGGTAGATAGGCCGTGATCAGAGGCACAACACAGTTGACCGCGATCATACCCGCAGCAGAGGCACAAAGCCACGGATGTACCTGCCACGCCGCAGACAGACAATATCCCAGGTTCTGAAATATATTGTATTTTTTTTCTTTATCCATCTTTCCTTCCTTTCATGAGGACATGGGGACGGTCCTTCCGTCCTCATTTTCCTGAGGACACTGGGACGGTCCTTCCGTCCTCATTTTCTTGTGAGGACATAGGGTCTGTCCCCCCGTCCTCACTGTTCTCAGGCATGCGTTATCGACTGGAACATGAATTCATCCGCATCATGTTCATCAAAGAATCTGCCTTTCACGAATAATGTGGTATCTTCTTCATACAATTCCTGCCGGATAAACCCATTCGCATCCTTTGGTGTAAAACACAGTATTACTTTTTTCACGCCATCTCCAAATGCCGCGATCACAGTATCTATATCAGCTTCTCCGATAATGGCATGGAGTATCAACGTGTCTCCCTCTTCCTCAGCTATAACATATGTATCCGCCTTCGGCAGATGATATACGCTCTCCTGCATAAACTGTGAAAGATAAAACATATACAGTCCGCTGTTTCCGACCATATACATAGCGCTGGTCTGCTCTCTTTCATTTAGTATCTGTACCATCTTAAGCCAGTCATTTTGGTCCCGCATCGGTACGGATACAGCGCTCCTTCCTGACAAAACGGATACTTCTTTACTGTACTGATATTCCCTGCCTTCCCGGAATCCGAATCTCGGATAAAACTGCTTTACGGAATCGTTCGCGAAAAGATATATCCCGTCAACCTTATCTTCATAATCTTCCATGATCTTTTCCATGATCATCCGTGAATACCCGTTTCCTCTGTGATCCGGATCTGTCATAACGGTTCCCAGCTGCAAAAGCCTGATCACCTGTCCCTTATAATTCATATTACAAATATTGACAGACACATTGGAAACCACTTCCCCGTCGATCACAACCGAGTAGGGATTATAATTATCCTTCCAGAATCCGTTCTGATACCAATCCTCAAAATCAAGGCCGAATATATTTTTCGCCAGCGTATTAAAAGATGGTCTAAGCTGTTCATTATCTCTGTAATTACTCTTTATACTTGTACTCATTTCTAACTCCTTTAAATATTTGCCTTTTGAGGACGCTGGGTCTGTCCCCATGTCCTCAAAGATTGTTTATCGCAGCATCATTTTGAGGACAAAAGGACCGTCCCCCTGTCCTCACCCCTGTCCTCATGCAAGCCATCAAGGGTCAGGCGGTATACCTTATCGCACACTTCATCAAGGTACTTTCTGTCATGCGATACGCTGATGACAGCTCCCGGAAACTCCTTAAGCATTTTGCGTATCACCGGTCCGGACAGTGGCGAAAAATTTCTCGTAGGCTCATCAAGTATCAGCACATTTGCTCCCGACATGCTCAGCTTAAGCAGCAACACTTTTGCCTTCTGGCCTCCGGACAGTTCACGGATCGGATGTTCCATCTCATCCGCAGTATATTTTAATGATCCCAGATATGTCCGTATACGTGTCCGTTCTTCCTTATCACCTGTGGTATCCAGATAGTCCACCGGTGTCTCATCCATATCCAGCAGTTTTTCATAATCCTGCGGCATGTATGCTGCTCTGATATCATCACGCGATAACAGTTCTTTTGCCAGAATGTTTAAAAGCGTAGTTTTGCCACATCCGTTTGTTCCGATGATTGCGATCTTCTCCGAACCGCGTATCTTAAGATCGATATCAGCTGAAAGCTCCCTGCTGCCGTCCGCGCTTATAAGCTTATCCGAATTGTACTGAAGTACCCATTTGCCGGAAGGGATAGCGCTGTCCTTATCCCCCAGCTTAAAGAAGATAGCTTCCTCCTGCTCAGGCATTTCTGTCATATTTTCATCTTCCCGCTCAAATCGTTTCTCCATAGCCTTTACATTCTTCATCTTCTTTTTCAGAAGCCTGCCGATCATATCCCTGTCTGCATGGCTGATATTATCGAGACGTGCTCCCACACTCTGCTCCATTTTCCGCAGCTTTTCATCACGGATCTTTTTCTCCCTGCGCTCGCCAAGAGCCAGCATCTCCTGCTTTTCAAAGTTATGAAGCCTCTCTTCCACATACTGACGGTATGGCATGTTCGCCACGCTGTGACGGCATTTTGTTTTACGGCGGATCTGCTCAAAATGTACCACACGGTTTGCGGTATGCTCGATAAGCGTTTCATCATGCGATATAAACAGTACCGCTCCCTTCCATCCGTTGATCAGCTTCTCCATGAGTTCCAGCGTTTCGATGTCGATATCATTTGATGGCTCATCCAGAAGCAGTATTGTCGGTCGTTCCATAAGGATACGCATCATCTGCGTCTTTACGCGCTCTCCGCCGGAAAGTGTCTGCATCTTCTGATCCCGATAAACAAACTGTTTCTCAACACCGAAATCATTTGCAAGCTCTGCCAGTTCCCTCGGTGTCTGCTCTGCAAAATAACTGCTTTCACAAAAATACTCATAAACGCTTTTTTGTTTATCTGCCTCGGTCAGTTCCTGCGGCAGATAGCCCAATGTTTCACCGCCGTCGGCTTTTTCGCCTTCCGCCTCGATGTAATCCTCAACCATTTCAGGATCAACGATCCATTTCATCAGCGTAGATTTGCCGTTGCCTTCTTCTCCGATCATAACCACACGATCACCGTCATTAAGTACCAGAGAAAAATCTTCCAATATGGTTCTTAAATCTTTTCTATGTACAAGTGTCACATTCTTTATCTGAAACATATGCATCACCTTCCTTCCGGGATGAGGACAAGAGAACCGTCCCCGCGTCCTCACCCGTCTTCTGAGGACAGGAGGACCGTCCCCGCGTCCTCTCGCGTCCTCCCGTATCCTCATACCTGCGTCCTCTGCGCTACCTTCCCCCTGGGGAAGGCAAAAAAATGAGTCTGATTTGCATACGCAAAACAGACTCACACAATAAAACACCCTATATTCAAACAGGTGATAAGAGCATGATAATCCGGATAAGCGTACACAAACAAGCTGCAGAAGACCGCAACCATTTAATAAATCGTGTATACTCAAACCAAATTATCTAATACGCATCTATCTCACACCTGCGCGCTACAGCGCCCTTTCTCTTTATTCAATCGGCATCATAACATATACAAAAAATAATTGCAAGTATCTGTTATGAACAAAAAGCGCCGCGCCCTGTCCTCAGCGCCTTCTGCGGTCCGGATGATTCTCATAATACTCTTTCTTATCGGCGTACATTCCCTGATCGGCATCACGCATAGCTATACGGATATCTTCTTTCTCCGAAACAACATGCATGCCTATCGCAAAATGCAGATCATCCACAGAAGTCTCACGCTCCCTTAATACCCGTATCTTTTCCTCCACCGCTTTTGTATCCATTCCGTTGGCAACGACCATGAACTCGTCACCTCCGGCGCGGAACACCTCGCACCCGGGGAACGCTTCCTTCAGCAATCCTGCCGCCCCTTTAAGCAGTCTGTCTCCTGCACTGTGGCCGTTTTCATCATTAACGGTCTTAAGGCCGTTCAGATCTGCAAATACGATGGCGTAAGGGTAAAGCGGAACCATTCTGCTGCTTAAGATATCATCCACCATTTCATTCATCTTATTCCTGTTCTTTACTCCGGTCAGAAGATCGACGGAACTGAGTATTTCCATTTTCTGCAAAAGCTGATAGTTAGATATCTCCGAAGCTATAAAAAATGTTGAAAGTTCAAGCGTCTCTTTGATCTTTACGGTAAGAGATACATCAAAATTAATGGCCCACATATATCCCAGAATATCCATCTTGTATTTCAGCGGCAAAAGCACTATGGTTTTTACTCCCGCGCCTATAAGTGACTTTTGCCATACGGGGGTAACCGTGCTCAGCCATTCCATATCACGCTCATCCTTGATGATCACACATGTACTGTCACCTATCGTTTTGTCCCAGCTAAGCATGATATCGTAAAAGTCTTCATTCAGATAAGTATCTATGGGAAGCAGACCGCAGTCCGGCTTCATAGCTTCACAAAGATTAATGCATTTGCGCGCGGAAACATCATTCAACAGGATACAGCAATGATCCGAATCACAGATCTGTCTTATATCTTCTATCACCTCATTGAGCGTTTCGCGCAGATCATCCGCGCCGCGCATCTTGATGCAGCTTTTCAATACTGCCTGGGAGTTTTCTGCGGAAAGCCGCGCCATCTGCTCAGGATCGGCTACAGGTGTAACATCATAAGAATACAGACAATATCCGACATTTTCCTTGTCTGATCGAAGAGGAAGCAGAAATATATTCAGCCAGAGTCCCATCTGGGGAAGCGGAACATAAGAATGAAGCGGCTCACCAAGTATCGCGCAGCGATAACAGAAATCCTCAAAATTCTTGTTTTGGGGAAGATATTCTCCATAAGGAGAATCCGGAATAAAGGGCTTGTGCATCACATTGATCATGTCATCACAATGCGCCTTGTTTCCGGCTGCTATTCGGATATTTCCGTATCCTCCGTCATCATAGCTTTCAACCGACATGATACATGTCTTGGTCTTATACGCTGATAAAATACTGTCGAAATCCATTTTCTCTCCCTCCCGCATCGATAATGATAACACAGAGGAAAAATACTATGCAAGATTATTTTACTCAGCCGCAAGAGAACAGACTTTCCTGTATGATAATGCTGCAAGAACAGATATTATCAGTATCAGAATACCCAGGATGATATCCCTGTTGATCTTCATCCCCAAAGCCACTACCAGTACGATAAGAGCAATATTGACAAACATATTGGGAAGGATATAAAGGCTGACTGCAGCTCCCTGTTTGACCACTTCTATCTCATTCTCCCAATCCAGCCTCATATGCTTAACTCCGCATACACAGCCCCATGTTGTAGAGAAAGCGCACAGACATAAACTCAGTATCACCGATAACAGCGATGTAAGCAGCGGCGTATGCGCTGCGATGCAGATACAGATCGTTGCAAAAAGCGAAAACGGCACCATCAGATAAATGTTAAAGAGCATCTTTCCCTGATAAAGCGCCTTTTTAGAAATGGGAAGGCTCTGAACGATCCAGTAATTTTTTCCTTCAAGAGATGGCGTGATCGCCGTAGTCGCTACCATGCCGATACAGAAATATACTATCAGCGGGATAGCCGGATACAGCATCTCTTTAGTTACGGGAGCTCCCTGAGTAAGTGTGCTCACAGCTTTATCAACATCCACAAATAGTATGACTATGCCCAAAAGCAGCGCCATCAGCTCCCCTATCGCAGCGTTAGTCATATAGATGGTTGAACCCAGCATCCTCCTGAATTCTTTAAAAGCTATGGCATTATATATACTGTGGCTCTTCCGCTCTTTCAATGAAAACTTCCCGGCTGCAGCATGCGACTTAAGCTTCGAATTGACGCTGCGGTAAGCCTTTCCTACCGGAATGAATACCAGCTCAAACAGCAGCAGTGTCACGCCGATCATAAGTAAAATATCCCCCGGTTTAAGATGCATTACCGAATTTACGAACCACCCTGCAGGAGGATATATTTTGCCTGCCTTGCTTAAATAAACCGAAATATCTGTAAGCGTTTCCTCTAACCGACCGTTTTTTGCAAGGGATTCTATGACAAAACGCAGGCAGAAGCATGCGATCACTATCACAAATGTAAGCAGCGTCTGGATCAGATTATTCTTCTTAAATCCCGCGCTGATACCGGCGATGATATAACCGATAAAGGCAGCTGCAAGCATGGGAATAACAGGCAGGAAGAACGATAAGAGCAGCCACAGGCAAATAGCGAACAAACCGGGCTTTGCATATACTGCGTATCCGATAAGCATAGCAAGGGAGATGCTCAGATTCCAGGGCAGGCTCTTTATATACATATACAGGAATTTGCAGCCGGCCACCGTCTTTGCTTCGAACGGCAGGGACATGAGCATATCGTATTCCTTAAAGTTGAACAGATATCCGTTGGTCTTAAAGAGTGTAAGAAAAAATGCAAACAGTGATATCGTAAGCGCGCACAGCATCGGTATCACCTCTGTAAGCTCCATCTTTCCATATCCGATGCATGAAAAGACACAGTATGCCATCAGCATCAAATACAGGAACGCATATCCTATAAAGTTACCGATGATCCTTCCTTTTTTCTTCTTATCCCTGCAAAACCTGTATATATTCCACTGGCTGGTGGATAAAAGCAGGTTCTTTATCAATACCATGCTACTTTTCATCCTGCACCTCCAGAAATACTTCTTCAAGCGACTTCTTGCCTACCAGTTCTTCCATTGTCCCGGAATCTATGATCTTTCCGCCTTTTATGATAGCCACCTTGTTACACAGTTTTTCTGCCACATCCAGCACATGGGTTGAGAAAAATATCGCTGTCCCCTTCTCACACAGCTCATGCATGATCTGCTTTAAAGTAAAGGCCGCCTTGGGATCCAGTCCCACAAAAGGCTCATCCATAACGATCAGTTTAGGCTCATGTATCAGGGCAGAAATGATCGCCAGCTTCTGCTTCATGCCGTGAGAGTATGAGCTGATAAGGTCTCCAAGTGAATCCGTGATCTCAAATGCGTCCGCGTATTTCTTAATGACTTCCTCACGTTTTTTCCCATCGATACGGAATACGTCCGCGATAAAATCCAGATACTGTATCCCGCTTAAGTTTTCGTACAGATCCGGATTGTCCGGAATATAGGACGTGATCTTTTTACATTCCACAGATTCGCTCTTTACGGAATGGCCGTCGATCAGGATCTCACCTTCCGTAAAATCCAGCACTCCCACCACAGCGCGTATCGTAGTGGATTTTCCTGCGCCGTTGTGCCCTATAAAGCCGTAGATATCACCTGCCTCAACCGTAAGACAAACATTATCCGCTGCCTTCTTACCTTCTCCGTATACTTTTGTATAATTCTTAATCTCCAATACCGCTTTCATACTATTATCCTCCAGCTTTAAACCCCGCTTCTAATTGATATCATTATGATATCGTATTGAATCCACATTTGTCAACATTTATAAAAACCATGGAGACGGACCTTATGGTTTTTTGTTCCACCAACAGAACCACGAGGTCCGTCCCCCGGTTCACCTCTGGTTTCAGCGGTGTTCTATCCTGCCCATGGCAGTAAATGTTTCCGCTGCGCTGCCACCGCCGATATAATAGATCTGTCCGCTTTTGGTGACGAGTTTTATGTATTCTTTTTCCTGGGGATTGAGAAAGAGTGTACAGCCATTTATTCCATCCACTGAAAAGTTACCTTTAAGCAACGTATCCATGCCCACGCCGGCTACACGTATCACAGTATGGCTTAAGATATCATCTCCGTACTCCGCGCTATCGATATCATCGAAAGGTATAACATATTCGTCCCGCAGCTGATGGCAGATGACCTTTGAATCTTCAACTCTTAAACTGATAGGCGTACTCTCCAGCAGTCCCAACCAGACCAGCGACCCAAGCGCCAGCAACATACCGCCGATCCCTATAATTCCGACGATCTTTCCGCCCGGATGCGCAAAATTAACCGTTGCTCCCACACCGGCGCGTTTCTCCACATTCATGCGTTTGTCTTTAGGATTATAATAAAACATCCCGGCTATCCAGTACTCATCATCATCGGTAAGCAGTTCTGTCTCTTTTAAATATCTGGCCTCTATCTTTTTATCAAAATGTATGAAGACAAACACATCCACAAACATTAAGAGCATGTATACCACCAAAGCCCCAACCATCAGCATCTCGCTGTAATAGAAGAAGAATCCGCCCGCGGTGATAACGGTATAGATAACGCTGATCCATATAAAGCCTATGTTCAGGTCTGCGGCGTTTTTCTTTTTGGCTCTGTTGTAATTTGCATTCACATCGCTGTCAGAGGATATCACTTCGTTTCTCATATTATCCATTACGAATGCGAACAGCGTGATCAGAATTCCCATAAACCAGAAGGTCCCTATGATCAGCGTAGTTAAAAAGCTTCCGGCGATCTTATTACCATCAAGTCTAAAAAACTTAAGATCCAGAAGCAGCGCCGTGATAACGGGTATAAAGCCCAGAACATTCGGCACGATAACGCTTACAGGCTTAAGCGCATGAACCTTGCCGCTCAATTTAAGGTCAACCAGGTTAATACCATCTCCGCTCTTTATACCAAGCGATTTTTTCAGGCTCATTAATGCAGAATGTCCTAATATGTACGGTATCATATCAACAATGATCGTAATAAAGACAAACAGCGTCCAGAAGAATGTCTGCATCATCATCCCCTTTATCAGGAGCAAAATGCCGGATATCGCAAAACATGCGATCGTTATCATCATCGCCTGTTTATGTGTTCTTTCCACTATCTCATCTATCTTTTTTGCAGTTTCCTCTTCCTTAAACTCCTTACGGCTCTTGACCCCCAGTACGAACTTTTTTTCCTTCCATTTAAGCGGATACACATAAAAGAGATTGAACAAAAGCACTGATGCTATGCACAAAAACATGATCCAACCAAATACTGCATACATTTCTTTATCCTCCGTAATACTCGTTTACGAGTTTGATAAGCTCATCCTTCGGTACTCCCGAAAGTCTTGCCTCCGATACGATACGCTTAAGCTCTGAGCGGTTTCCCGAACTTATCCTGCCCTGCTTTTCGATCTCACTCCGTATCCTGGCTCCGTTTTTTCTGTCTGTCATGATATAGCCCTCCGTTTTTAACAGCTGATAAGCCTTGCTCACCGTCATCGTGTTGATCCCCATCTCCATGGCCAGGGCACGCACCGTCGGCAGCTGCTCTCCTGCTTCCAGCTCTCCGGATGATATCCCCATCACGATCTGGTTTCTTATCTGCTGATATATAGGCACATCAGACAATTCATCGATCCTTATTATCATACCGTTTTGTCCTTACTTTTCATGTATTTTTTATAGATCCTGTTATATATGAACGAGAGCATCGGGATCCCTATCACAAAAGATATCCCCATGGCAATAGCCCCCGGGCCGCCTCCCAGGATAGCTCCCAGTATCGCATCTATCCATAATAAAGCCCCGAATGCGATCCATAAGATACCCAGCTCCTTATTATAGGCCTTCACATCCTTTATCTCATCCGGCCGCACTGTCTGCCCGGTCCAGAAATGCCCCGGTTCCTTTTTCCTTATCACCCATATTCCCAGGATCGTGAAAACCGCTGCGCACCCTCCGACGATCACCGCGAAAAAGATATTTCCCGTCATAATACACCTCCCTTTCCGCAGATAAGCCTTTATACAGGCTCATACCTGCTCTTTACCTGCATCCTTCTTATACAGAAGGAAATAACCTCCGAAAAATACAGCGCTGCCAAAGACCGCAACGACAACTTCCAGCATCACCGGCGATAATGCGATCACTCCTGCCATCTGCAAACCTGCCACGCTGTCCATTACCGTATGCAGCAGGATAGCCAGCGGATAGAGCCAGAACTTCTTTTTATCTCTGCATGCATAAAAAACCAGGATTGAAGCACCGGTATGAAACATAACTGCGAATATACGCTCCGCAACGCCTATCACCATATCTCCTGCAGAAAAAGCTGCCAGCTGTGCCGCTAACGCATAACCGTTTGCTTCCTGCTCAGGAGCCTGCGCCGCGACCTGCGCTATCATATTCCCGAAAGTACCGGAATTGATCATTGCTGCATAAGCGATATAGGTGATATATGTGATACCCATTGTCAGTATCACTTCTATGCCGCCGTGCCCGATACCGTATGATATTCCCGTCTCCCGGTTCTTCCTGTTTCTGAGTACCGTTTTAAACGCCACCAGGCG
Organism: uncultured Lachnospiraceae bacterium; assembly: GCA_902779395.1. Taxonomy (GTDB): domain Bacteria; phylum Bacillota; class Clostridia; order Lachnospirales; family Lachnospiraceae; genus NK4A136. The sequence continues at coordinate 67,368 of CACZBK010000020.1, forward strand.
TCCGGTCTCTTCAAACACTCCGGGGAAAAGCCCAAGGATCAGAGCCCATAAAACAGGCCTTGCATTGATGAATCCGGCTGCAGCATGATCGCCAAGCCCCATCAGCGTCGGAAAGACCAGGATATTCTGCAGGGGCTTTTCCAGTATCAGCGCAAACAGGATAAAGCAGGCTGCCCCCACCAGTATGCTTGTGAACTTCTCCTTTTTCTTTACCGTCCAGACGATCGCTATGATAAGCGGCACTACCGTGAACAGGACCGCTCCGCTCACCAGCAGTCCCATCTGGCTGTTTCCTATTTTTGCGAATTCCATATCCTTTACCTCCTTGACATTAAGCCATAAGTGATACTTATGTATTGCTTGTATGTTCTGTATTCTTTGTATTACTCTTTATCATACATAAAACATATACCTTTTCCTTTTTTCTGTCAAGAAAAATCGTACGACTATCATCATATTTTTTTCACTATTATTCCAGAGTCTTTAGAATATCGATCAATTCTTCTGTTGATACACCTGCCACCTTCGCCTTATCCACCGCTGTCTGCAGCAGCTCCTCGATCTGCTTAAGGTTCTCCTCACGCAACAGTTCCTGATTCTGAGCTCTTACAAAGCTGCCCTTTCCGGTGTACGACTCAATAAAGCCGTCACGTTCAAGCTCCTCATAAGCGCGCTTTGTCGTGATAAGGCTTATCCTCATCTGCATGGCCATATTACGCATGGAAGGAAGCGGGTCGCCCGCTTTAAGCTCCCCGCTCATTATCATAGCTTTTATCTGCTTCACGATCTGAAGATATATCGGATCGTTCGAAGAATTTGAAATTATAATGTCCATAATATTTATCCTTTGTACCCGGTTTTATTTACGCTTTGCCATCGCTATCCAGCAGGGGATGCCTACGATCATTGAGGCTGCGACCAGGCAGCAGCCCATGGCAAACTGCTTTCCTTCAAGCAGTTCCTCGTTTAGGAACATGCTTATCAGGCTATTGCATACCGTATCGATCACGGCGTGGGCTATCAGCGGCGCGATGACGGAATCCGACATCTTACGAAGCAGCTGCATCATAGCGCCGGCAGATATACAAAATATGCACATCAGCACCACATTGGTCACGGGAAAGCCGGGAGCCTCCAGTCCGAAGTTAATCCCCATACAGACTAAAGGCGGCAGATGCCATACTCCCCAGATTATGCCGCCTATGACGACCGAGCCGTGCAGACCGCAGTGCTTTTCCAGTTTATCATAAAGGAATGCTCTCCAGCCCAGCTCCTCTCCCAGCAGGATAAATGCAGCATAATAAAACGATACGGACATCAGCATGTTATTAAGCACTGCATCAAATACGCCGCCTTCCGACTTAAAGGTAAATCCGGCGCCAAGCACGATAGTTACCAGAACACAGGCGATCAGTCCGAAGATGACCGGCAGTGCCACGGAAAGCAGGTATGCTTTTCCGTGTCCGATAAACTTTGGAAACAGTATATCATCCTTAAACCCTTCTCCGAAAGCGTATCGAACGATCACACAGGCAATGGCGGGCGAGAACGCGGCCAGGTGATAAAAGACCTGCAGCTTCATATCCGCTCCCGTCTCAAATGAATATGACTGCGGGCCGAAAACAAGTATCAGCGTGTACGCTATCGCAACAAATAATGCGATCTGTATGAGGTCTCTGTATTTTCCCGGTGTGTTTCCTTCTTCGCTCATGAGCTTATGCTGTTTCACGGAATCCATTATCCTTCACCCCCTTTATATATACTTTGCAGGATATCTTATAGGACAGGTAATAGCACAGTACCAGCAGATGCGGGATCAGCGTAAAGATCAAGAGCGCTATCCTCGATATATTCTCCATGTAAGATACAGCTGCGCTCGTTAAAAGCTCCGGATCTTCCATATATTCCCGGTAACGATAGTAGAATCCGTTTTCTCCTGCAAGCCACTCAATATCCCCGAAAAGTAAATACGCTGCTAAAGGCAGTAAGAACAGGAGCAAAATCGCGACCCGTATCTTATCAGACTGTGCTCCTCCGAAGCGGTATCCCAGAGGCATTTCAATAGCCTGGATCAGCAGATTAAGGCCGAGCAGACAAATGTACACCCCGTTTGCCAGTGAAAAAATAAGTGCCGTTGTACTACTGTCCGCCAGCTGAAAGAAGATGATCATCAGCAGATATGCAAACACATAGGTTGCAAAGTTGATCAGAAAGATCATAAGATAGCGCTCTGCAACGATCTTTTCCACGCCCAGCCCCGTAGAGATAAGATAATACTTCCACTCCTTTTTTTCTTCCGTTTTCATGATCTCACCCGGGATGATCTGTATCATTATAAAAAACAATGCGCCCATCCCCGCCATCAACACAGGATAGATCTTAAAAGCCTCATCAGTGTTTGCCATTTTGAATACTACCGTCACGATCAGATCCATGATGATAAAATACAGGAACATCCAAAATGTCCTGTAAACGACACATTTCATATCTCTGTATAAAAGGCCTCTCATCTGTTCTCCTCCTTCCTCTTTATCTTTTTTTCTTTATCAAAAAAGTATACGGAGAGAAGATAGTTAAGTACCGAAAACAGAACCACCGTAACAAATGCAGCAATACATAATAATGACCGGTTCCCTATAATAAGCTTAGCCTTTTCGATCAGCTGCTCCGTAAACTCCTTGTGACCGCCGGCATATACAGACCACGGGATCGATATGCCCATAATTACCAGCATAGGGAGGGCCATTAAAAGATCGCTTCTTTTACCTTTTGTGGCAAAGCCGATCATGATATTGTATTCCAGATAGATGAGCATTACTCCCATGGCAACACACATCAGTCCTATATCCGCGCTCTTTCTGCCGGCCAGAGCCCCCAAAAAGAGATTGCCGGACACTCCGATCAGCCAGGATATGACGAAGATCACTATAACATCAATATATTTCTGCCCGACGATCAGGCTGCTCCTTAAGCCTGAAGCCTTAAGATACTTATACCATCCGCTCAGATGATCGGACTTATTCAGGCTGGCTACGGTCTCTATGGAGCATATGGCCAGTATCCCTAAAAAGGGACCTAAAAGTGCAATAGCATCCAGGATCTTGGCGCTGTCTTCCCCTAAGTATTTTGCAATGTTTCCGAAACGCGCGGATAATATCACCATTGATAAGGGCACCATAAAGATCAGAAGGATCGCTATATAAGGCGCGATCCTTTTACGGCACAGCCACAGATCACGGCAGATAAGTTGTTTCATGGCTTGACTCCTTTCTTAGAAAAGATCCTTCGTCGCTGCTCTTCTTAAGGATTACAGGTTCGTATATTGATCCCTATCTGAAGCTTTCCCTGTCACGGTTCACGTAATAAAGCATGATCTCTTCAAGCGACGTCTTTTCTATCATCACCCCGGAGTACTTTTTTTCCGTAGCTGTGCGGTCACTTACTAAAAGCTGCGCTCCGAAGTCCGTGAGCCTGGCTGCGATATAATCCTCTCTTGCAAAGCCCGCGAAATCAGTCTTACTGCATTTTACCATTACGTAGTTATCCAGGATCTCGTCCTTGACGCCGCTGATAAGCAGCTTTCCCTTATCTATAAATGTGACCATATCAGCGATATGCTCAAGGTCCGAAGTGATATGCGAGCTCATGAGTATGGAGCGTTCCCCGTCCTGCAGGTACTCAAGGAAGATATCCAGGATCTCGTTTCTGACCACCGGATCAAGACCTGTAGTCGCCTCATCCATTATCAGAAGCTTTGCGTTATGGGATAAGGCCGCTGCGATCTGCAGCTTCATCTTCATACCTTTGGAAAAGTCTCCTGCCTTCTTTTTAAAAGGAAGCTGAAAACGTTCCATATATTTTTTGAAAGCTTCATCATCCCATTCCCTCCAGATGCCCTTCAGCATTCGTCCGATCTGCGTTGCGTTCAGATCATCGTTAAAAGGCAGCACATCAAAGATCGCAGCCACTTCCCTTTTTGCCTCATCACCACGTTCCTTAACATCCATGCCCAAAAGCTTTATCTCGCCTTCATCGGGTTTAACGATACCCAGCAGGGAATTGATCGTGGTTGTCTTGCCCGCACCGTTCTGCCCTATGAAGCCCATTATGCTGCCCTTGGGAACAGAAAAGCTTACGCTATCCAAAGTAAAACCGTCGTATCTTTTGACAAGCCCTTTTATATCTATAGCATTTTCGTACTCCATAGTTTTCCTCCGTTACTGAACCATGCATATTGTATATATCGGGTATACACATTATAGACATACTGTTTTCTCATTGTCAATATATTTTTTATCAAAGTGAGTGTTTTTTTTATCATGTTTCGTATAATATAATGACCGGGTCAAAAAACAGCGAAAGGAGTTTAACATGACCGACGATAAAGTCATAAGGCGCCTGCGCAGCGGCGACGAAAAAGCCATAGCCATGGTAATGGATAAGTACTGCCGCATGCTCTGGAAATGTGCCGCACAGATCCTGTCTCCTTCAGAGGAAGACATAGAGGAATGCGTAGCGGATGTTTTCATAAGCCTTTGGCAAAAGCCTGAACAATATGATGAAAGCCGCGGAAAACTCTCTACTTATCTTTGCACGATGGTAAAGAACAAGGCGCTCGACCGCCTGCGTCTGATCAGGGCAAGGAAAGAAGAAAGCGTGGATCAGATACCTGAAACAGCTGCAGCTGATAGCGATAACAGTAATGCATACGATCTGGACCAATGTCTTGAACAGCTTCCCGAAGAAGACAGGGAGATAATCAAGCGGCGATACTATCACGAACAAAAACCTGCCGAGATTGCCACGGATATGGGGCTTGATAAAAAAAGAGTTGAAAACAGGCTCTTCCGCACAAAAAAGAAACTGAAAGGTATGCTCAGTGACTTGGGCGCATATTAAAAGGATTTCGGGCGCAGCCCGAAGGTCTATCCCAAGGAGGATCAAATGAATACGATAAAAATGAAAAAACAGAATATGGATCATATCAGAGAACGTTTTGAAAAAGAAACCGGCATTACTCTCCCGGAGAAAGAAGGCTTCGAAATGCCTGCATGGACAGGCCGCATCGTTGCTGCTGCTGCCGGACTCATCTGCCTTGTCGGCCTTGGACTGATATGGCACAAAGTAAGCGCAGATAAACAGTTGTCGGCAGAGCAGCAGTCATCGATCCTGCTTTCTGACGGTGAAGATGATGGCGAAGTAACTACGATCGAAACCGAAGAAACAACAGAAACTGAAAAAGACGAAAACACCACTAAAGAAGGTCTTAAAATAGATAATTACGACGCTTCTACCATGGTAAGCCTCACAACCGAAGCAGATGGTTCAGAGAATGTTACGGATGCCGGTACAGTCACTGTATACACTTCAGATGAATACTCCATTGCTTTTTACGACAGAAATGCCGCAGAAAAACTCGCTGATGCTGCAATCTTCGGTGCAGACGGCGAATGGATCTGGCCCGTACCTGATTTCTCGCGCAGCGACGCCCTTCTGTGTACCGCCCCCGCAGACAGCATCAGCTTAGACCGTCCAAGCCCCTATCTTTCCATTCCCGGTACGGTAGGTGATGAAGTGGTGGCGATGCATGCCTGCACCGTAAAAGAAACAGGCTTTGACAATGAAAAGGGTAATTTCGTCACAACAGAAGTAAACGGCAATACCATAGAATACCGCCACCTGGATACCATCAGCGTATCCGCCGGAGACACGGTAGCTATGGGTGCTAAGATAGGGACCTTAGGAAACAGCGGCGCCTCCACCGGCCCCCATCTGGGTATCGTAGTAACCGCTGCAGACGGCACCGTGCTGAACTTCATATCCGCACCGGCATACAACGGCAGCTTTTATAAAGAGGAGAGCATCGAAGACTGACAAAAGAATAAGCAATAAAAAAGGGGAACGGTTTTCGCTGTTCCCCTTAACTTATCTTACCGCATCTTCAAGCACTTCAAAATATTCGGCAAAAGTCTTTGCACAGCAGTCCGGATCCTTTATCTTAACACCTTCTATACGCAGAGCGCACAATGCGAAGGCCATTGCCACTCTGTGATCTTTAAAGCTTTCGAGCACTGCGCCGTGCGCATTACCGGGCTGTATTATCACACCGTCTTCCTTTTCTTCGCATTCCATTCCAAGAGCTTTTATATTCTGTACTATTGCCGCTATGCGGTCACATTCCTGCAAACGTATATGCGCTATGTTCTTTATGACTACAGGTCCGTTGACAAATGGAGCTAACGCCGCCAGAGTAAGTGCCTGATCCGAAAAAGCCCCCATATCGCATATGCCCGGCGGATCAAGGACACCGTTTTCAGGTCCCATCAGGACAAGCCCCTCCTCTTCATCATAAAAAGTACATCCCATTTTTTCAAGGACCTTAAGAAACTCGGTGTCTCCCTGAAGCATAACAGGTTTTACTCCCGCTACCACCGCCCTGCATCCCAGTAATGCCCCGGCAGCATAAAAGTACGCCGCTGCCGACATATCCGGCTCAACTTCATATTCACGTGCTGTCAGTCTTTCCCCACCGTTAAATACCCATCCCCACTGCGGTGCACAAAGATTTCCGACAACAGCTTCTTCCACATTCACACCGAAATTCTTTATCATTGCCGCGCTCATCCTCACATACGCTAGACCGTGACTTCCGGTCACACTGACCGTCACAGCCTTAGAATATGCAGCTGCAGCTATTAAAAGAGCGCTCAGAAACTGTGAGCTTTTTTCAATATCAACTGTGATCATGTCCGGAAAATTTCCGTTATTCCCCTTAACCTTCATCGGGAAATGGCCTTCTTCCTCAGTACATTCCACATAAGCGCCGCATCCCTTCAGCGCGTCTATCAGCGGTCCCATAGGCCTTGCCTTCATCTGATCCGATGAACTTATATAATACTCCCCGTCCGAAAAAGAAAGCATAGCCAGTAAAAACCTTGCCGCAGTCCCTGCGCTGCCCACATAGATATCAGCTTTCTTGACAGGTATATCACCGCCGCAACCTTTTATGACGATATCTTTATTCTTTACTATCCCGCTTCCGGCAGATACGCTTTCTTTTATCTCAAATCCAAGATCTTTTAATGCCTGCAGAAAAACAGAAGCATCATCACTGCTCATGCAGTTTTTTATAGTACTCTCACCCTCCGCCATAGCCGCTAAAAGAAGCGCTCTGTTGGTAATGGACTTTGAGCCGGGAACAACAGCTTTTATAAAGCGCTCCTTATCAGGCTTAAGCGGCCTGACTTCGTATATTTCGCGTTTCATACTTCTTTTACCCTTCTTTCTTCACTTCAAATTCCACTTCACTGCTGTAGACATCCTGGAATGAATACTCTTCGGGGAGGCTTACTATGAGCTTTGCTTTTCCGGCCGCTCCCACAGTCTTAACATATGTACCGCCCATGCCGCCGGCTATCTGCGCACGCTTTGGACCTATAAGCTCTATCACACCTTCCGTCCTGATATCAAGCGGCGTATTAAAGAAAGGCTGTACGTTTCCGTACTCATCGCATACCCTTATCCTTACCGCCGCCACATCGTAAGTATCCGCTTCATACAGATCGGTATGATCCGTACGTACATCAAGCGTCAGCTTCCCGCTTGTGGATTTTATCACAGTCCTTACTACCTTTCCATCCTTTATTGCCTCAAACTTAAATGTCGTAGCCTTTCCGCCCCAATTGCCCACGTATTTGCCATACAGCATATATGCCGTTTCAAAGGTCATATGATATACCGTCATCGCCTCTGCCAGTTTCATCTTTATATCCAGCGGTATATTGTTCATACCGTATTGGGCTATATGGTTGAGCGCACTTTTAACTATCTCGTTTTGTCTGTCGGTAAATCCTTCCTCTTCCTTCATGCGGTTTCCCACATAATCATCAATAAGAATAGGTGCAAAACGCATGTGTGAGTATCTGGGATCTTTGATACTGTATTCTTTTATCAGCTCATCATTACGGTACATCCTCACACTGTCAGCATTCGTAAAGATATATACTCCGCCCCTGTTCCCGCCGGGATGCTCACCTATATCCATCGATGACGAAACCTCCAGCACAGGTCTGTTCTTCTGCTGCGAAGCATATACATATGCCGCCAGCTTTGGATTACGGAACATATCCATAACACCGTGATAGCATATACGGTCCCCGCTGCCGAAATCCTTATGGGTATTGTAATCGAACATACACCAGCCGAAAGCTCCCGCTATATCACGGTTCTCATTCACGGCTTCCAGCACGTTGCAATGACGCAGCGCATGCTGCAGTCTGTGCTCCTCATCATCAAAAGCCTTTGTCGGGAACATATGCCCGTTGTATTCACTGATAAGATAAGGCTTTGAAACATCCGGTGTGACTAAAGCTTTTCTCTTACAGCCGGGCGCCGTACCCTCATGCGAGAAATCATTAAAGGTATATACATCTTCCAGCAGATGGCTCTTTTCTATATAGCGTACGCCTCCGGTAGGCCTTGTTGGATCCAGCGCATGCGCCATGGCATTAGTCTGCTCATAGAAATCATCATCATCTACAGACTCGTTTATACGCACGCCCCAGAGTATTACCGATGCATGGTTTCTGTACTGGCAGATCATCTCTTCCAGATTGATAAAAGCCTGCTCTTTCCATGCCTGGTCACCTATATGCTGCCAGCCGGGTATCTCCGTAAAGACCAAAAGTCCCAGCTCATCACAGCGTCTGATAAAATGCTGCGACTGCGGATAATGAGAGGTGCGTACTGCATTCACACCCAGTTCAAAACGCAGTATCTCCGCATCAAGTCTCTGCATCGATGCCGGCATGGCATACCCCGTATATGCATATGACTGATGCCTGTTAAGTCCGCGCAGCTTTAGTTTCCTGCCGTTTAAATAATATCCGTCCTCACGGAATTCCGAACGTCTGAAGCCGAAGCATTCACTCACTTCATCTATCACTTTCCCGTCTTTTAAAAGCTTTACCGTAATATCATAAAGATTGGGGCATTTAACATCCCAAAGCTTCGCATTCTTTATGATAAGCGCAGAAGGATCATCAAAAGCCGCCTCCTTTGTTACCAGCACTCCGCTCTTTTTATGCTCCCTTATCTCATATGAAAAACCAAGCGTTTCCTCATCCGCTTCTTCTCCCATATCAAGTTCCGCATCCACATCCACAGCAGCGTCAAAACGGTATTGTCTTATATCATCCGGAAGTATCACCCCATGCGGGTCTTCCGGTATTACAGTCAGCTCCGATATCCGGATCTTATCGCATACATAAAGATAAACCTCTCTGTAGATACCTCCGTAGGTCATATAGTCTATAACATGTCCGAACGGTGGTACATTTATATCTTCCCTGCTGTCCACCTTAACGGACAGTATATTATCCTCTCCGTACTTTAACGTATCCGTAAGTTCAGCTTCAAACGCAGTATATCCGCAGCGGTGTTCGCATATCTGTTCACCATTAAGATATACCGTGGCAATATGTGCAACAGCCATGAACTTTACAAAGATCCTCTTTCCCTTCCATGATGCATCCGCATGGATGATACGTCTGTATCCGCTCACCATCTGATAGAGCGCATCATCAAAATAGTGATACGGCAATTCCCTGACGCTGTGCGGTATACGCACGTTTTTAACATCGTCTGTATTACCGCCTTTTAAAAAGCTATCCGTAAACTCTCCTGTAAATTCCCAGTCATCATTCAGGCTTATCTGCTCTCTCATCCTTCTCCTCCTCTATAAAAAACATTCTTGAAGCAAAGTCGGGATAAAACCTCATCTCGTCACTGTAGCCGCTTCCCGAAAATGCGGATTTGAGTTTAAGTCCCGCATTCATCAGCGCGCTGCCACTCATGATATGATCTTCCTTTTCCGTCTCCATCTTTACAAACTTTGCCAGTATGTTATGTATGGCCCCGTCCTGCTTTACATGTACCGGTGCCACGTAATTCACCAGTCCGCCGAAATCCTTAAGATTAGTTTTAAATACCCTGGATCTGATACGATAGATCCCATTCTTATCAAGCCCTTTTAGCCTGATCTTAAGCCACTGTGTATTAGGCCGTACCAGCTGCTGCAGCACAACACATACCGCCTTCTTCCCATCGGGAGATACTATGCACCAGAGTGCGTCAACTCCGTCATCACTCTCAAGCACATCCTTATCGTCCGCATCCTTAAACCCCTTTATACGGTAATACTCACCATACTGCAGAAGGCTTCTCCATTTTTTATATAAAGCCACCTGATCCTTTATCGCTTCCAGTTCATCTGAAGATAAGTCCGATAAATTACACTCATATCCGAGTACAGCCGATGCCGCCACATTAAAACGTGTTTCCGACGGCGTCCTGCGAAGCGTCTGGTGATTAGGCACATCCGATACATGCGCGGTATAAGTACTCTGCGGATAGCCGTAGCTGTATCCTTCCTGTATCTGTGTCCTGGCTAACGCATCAGAATCATCACTTCCCCAGATCTGCGGGAAATACGAAAGTATCCCAAGGTCAAAGCGGTTCCCGCCGGATGCGCAGCCTTCAAACAAAATAGCCGGGAAAGCCTTTGTCAGTGTCTGCATTATACGGTATAAGCCAAGTATATACCTGTGTGCTGCTTCCCCCTGTCTCTCAGGCGGCAGAGCCATCGAATAAACATCTGTGAAATTCCTGTTCATATCCCATTTCACATAGGATATCTCCGCAGATGAAAAAAGCTCCTTCATGCTGTCGATGATATAGTCCTGTACCTCTATGCGGCTCAGATCCAAAAACATCTGGTTACGACCGGTCGAATGCTCTTTATCCGGTATCTTAAAAGCCCAGTCGGGATGGGATCTGTAAAGTTCACTGTTCTCATTGACCATCTCCGGCTCCACCCATATGCCGAACTTAAGTCCTAGCTCCGTTATCTTATCTGCCAGACCTTTTACACCGTGGGGCAGCTTCTTTTTGTTCACATACCAGTCCCCCAGTGATGAGGTATCATCATCACGTTTTCCAAACCATCCGTCATCCATTACCAGCAGCTCGATCCCCACGGCCTTTGCCTTCTTTGCCAGGCTGACCAGCCTGCTCTCCGTAATATCAAAATACGAGGCTTCCCAGCTGTTTAAGAGTATGGGCCGGTTCTTATGCTGCCATCTGCCCCTTACGATATGCTCCCTTATAAAACGGTGGAACTGCCGGCTGAGGCCTCCGAAGCCTTTATCGCTTACGGAAAGCACAGCTTCGGGTGTCTCAAAACACTCATCCTTATCAAGTATCCATTCAAATCCATCCGGCTGCAAACCGTTTAGTACGCGGAGCTTGCCGTATGCAGAACGTTCCGCCGCCTCATAATGGTTCCCGCTGTAGACCAGATTAAAACCATAACAGAGCCCGCTGTCCTCGGTTGTTCCTTTTTTCGATATCATAAAAAAGGGATTGGCACGGTTTGAACTGCTGCCGGTATGTGAACCCAGCGATATTTTTCCGGCCTTTATGGGCATATCGCTCTTTCGCATCTCACGCGCCCAGGCACCGGTGAATGAATGGAAAACATAAGCATCCGGATCCAGATCCAGCTGCATGCTCAGCGCTTTAAGCAGTCTTACCTTCTCTTCACCTTCATTAACTATCTTAAGCCTTCTGCATATCACATCCGTTTTTTCAAAAACACTGTAGATCAGTTCAAAACATAAAGAACCGTTTCTGTCTTTGAGTTTTATGATAAGGCTCTGTACTTCATCATCCTTACCGTATGACGAAGGCATCAGCTTAAGCTCCGGTTTTCCGCTCATCACTTCGTGCGATACATACACCGGATCTATGCTGCGGACGCCGTCCGCATATACAGCCCCGATCATTGCTTCCCTTATATCACCTTTTCCCGGTGCGGAATATTCATAACGGATGTCCTCAGGCGAAAAATTTCCATATTCACTGCTGTATACAGATGAATTTCCCGGTGGAAAAACCCGGTTCTCACATAAGCCATCGGATGATAACACCTCTATCGCCGGACCGTAATAAAGATGCTCAAGCTGCCCGTTTTCAAGCAGCTTGAACACATATGAAGTATTCTGAGTATTTAAGATAAAAAGGTCTCTTCCGCCTTCGTTTTCCCTTATATCTATCATGCCCTGCGCTCCTTAAGCTCTTTGTTGATCTCCTCCATCTTCTCCTCGGTAAGTATGAATTTCTTAAAGAAGATAAATAAGGCTATCAGCATTCCCGCTATAGGCAGCACTGTCATTGTAAGCCGCAGCCCCGGCAGATTGGCAGATGAGAGCTCACCGGCACTGGCCACTCCTTCCGAATCCCGGCTGATATGAAAGATATCCAGCGCGATACCCGTGATAAATACAGCCACACCGCTTGCCAGCTTTACCACAAAGGTCTGCATCGAAAAGATAACCGATTCATCGCGCCTCTTATTCTTAAGCTCCCCGTAATCTACGGTATTGGCAAGGAATACCGTAGTGAGTACCGTAAGCAGTCCGAAAGCCACGAATACGAAGAAGCCGGGGATAAGTAAAAGCCCCAGGCTCTTTACTCCGCTCATCATCATTATGAGCAGTACCGCATACCCTCCTATCGCAAAAGTAAAGCTTAAGTAGCAGACTTTTGTTACACTCATAAATTTCCTTACGAGCGGATAGATCACCATCATTGAGAGTATCTGCATGCCTCCGCCAAAGGTATTGAACAATACATAGGTACCGTTCCAGTCCGCCCCGCCTATATCATATTTAAAGAAATAGATAAGAAGATTTGATGTGATATAAAGCGAAGCATTTACCAATACGATGGTGATAACAACGGTCATTGCCTGATCATTAGTGACCAGTGCTTTAAACATCGCGCCGATGGACGGGCTTTCCATGTCAACACTGCTCTTTTCTTTGATGGTCAGGCAGGTTATCGTTATAAATATCACAAATACTATGGCAATGCCAAGTGCGAATAATGAGAATCCGCTCCGTTCTACAGGATTATTAAGCTCCGCAAGCATCGCATTGAGCTCGGCGATAACTGTCTCATCCGTAGCATTCTTGATCTGTCCGGCGATCCTTTGAGCCTGAGCAGCTTCCTTAGGATGTATAAGTGCGCCTAAAAGCGGCACAACCAGCATGGTGATCACTGTTATAAGCGCCGAACCCACACCTGCGCATGAACGCGCCATAGCCGTAAGAGCTTCTCTTTCTTTTCCGCCCTCGGTAAAAGCAGGTATCATCGACCAGTAAGGGATATCCATCATGGTATAGGTCACGCCCCAGAGAATGTAAAAGACAGCCGCATAAGCCGCCAGTCCCGCGCCGTTTAATGCCGGCGGTGCAGAGAATACCAGCCACAGCACTATTGCATTTGTGATCGTTCCTATCATCAGCCACGGCCTGAACTTGCCCCACTTGGTTTTTGTTTTGGCTACCACAACACCCATTATCGGATCATTAAAAGCATCAAAAACACGGGCAGCCATCATTATAGCCCCCATAACGGTTCCCTTTATTCCCAACAGATCCTGATAATAATAAAGAATGTAACTTGCGGAAAGCATATAGACCATATCCTTTCCCACAGCGCCCAATCCATAGGCTGCCTTTTCCCTGAAAGAAAGCTTCATAAAAATACCTCCTTGTATTATGTTGTATCCGTAATCCCCAATTCAAGCCCCCGCATTCTTTCTGCAAAGACAGTTTTATTATACCTTATAACAGCAGCTTTTACAAGGAATGTATGGACTAAGCCCCGGCTATAGGGTATAATCAGTCAGGCCCTTTCAGGCTGTCTGCGTACTCAAGACTCACACGGGCCCAATAAAAACAGGAGGATCATCATGAACGCTTCAGAACTGATAGAATACATACGATCCGATACGTATAAAGACCGCTTTTGCGAGATCTATGTCGATCCGTCTCTTTACGAAAAACAGAAAAAACGCACTATAAACGCCGTAGAGTGTTTTATCAAAAACTTTGGTGCTGAAGGTGAACTGAATATCTTTTCGGCTCCCGGGCGCAGTGAGATAGCCGGTAATCACACCGACCACCAGCACGGAGAGGTCATGGCCGCATCGATCAACAGGGATGCCATTGCCGTCGCCCGCAAAAAAGACGGCAATTACGTACGCTTGATATCCGACGGCTCTGATATGATAAGCATAGATATCACCGATCTGTCCGCCAGAAAGGAAGAAGAAGGCACTACCGAAGGCATCATACGCGGAATGCTGTATGCCGTTAAAGACCACGGATATACCCCCGGCGGTTTTGATGCTTATGTGACCAGCCAGGTGCTTATAGGCGCAGGACTCTCTTCCTCCGCTGCTTTCGAAACCCTGATAGGAGTCATCGAATCATATCTTTACAATGACGGTGCCATCTCCGCTACCGAGATAGCTATAATGGGCCAGTATTCGGAAAACGTATTCTTCGGCAAACCCTGCGGTCTCATGGATCAGATGGCCTGTTCCGTAGGCAGTATGGTACATATTGATTTTGAAGATCCGAAGGCCCCCGTTACCGAAAAGATCGTATTTGATTTTGCGCGCAGGGGCTTGCGTCTGTGCATCACCGATACCAAAGGCAGCCATGCAGATCTGACTCCCGACTATGCTGCCGTCCCTGCTGAGATGAGATCCGCTGCAGCATATTTCGGAAAAGATGTACTAAGGGAAGTATCCGAGTCTGACTTTATCAAAGCTATCCCTGCCATCCGTGAAAAATGCGGTGACCGTGCCGTGCTCCGCGGACTTCACTTCTATAACGAGAACAAACGCGTTAAACAGGACGTTGAAGCACTCAAAGCAGGCGACATCGACGGTTTCCTGAAAGGAGTTCAGGCCTCCGGCGATTCATCCTTTAAGTATCTGCAGAATGTATACACCACTCACGACGTACAGCACCAGAATGTTTCCATAGCGCTGGCAGTAAGTGAAGCAGTACTTAACGGCCGCGGTGCCTGCCGCGTACACGGCGGCGGCTTTGCAGGGACCATACAGGCCTGGGTTCCCGATGATCTGTGCGATGCTTATAAAAAAGCCCTCGACAATATCTTCGGCGACGGCTCCTGCGAGATCCTATGTATACGTCCATGTGGCGGGATCAGGCTTATCTGAGGCATAAGAAAAAAGCTTACTGCCATTCTGTTCTCACGATCATCAATATCAAAAAGGCGCCCCATCAGGAGCGCCTTTAATAATACTGTCTTATCCCGCTTAAGCTTTCTTTGCCTGCTTAGCCTTATCAGTCGGCTTAACCAGCAGTAAGCATGCCAGCAGCGCGATGATATAGAGGATGATCGTAAAGATCAGAACGTTCTGATAACCGGTAGGATTAACGGCATTCATCTCATGGCTTGCAAGCAGTGCATCAACATCAAGTCCTGCTGCCAGAGCTTCTTCCTTTGTGTAGAGGATCTTATTATAGATGTACTGCTCTACGCCTGTATTCTTAACTATCATTGATGCCACCTGATTACCGGTAAGATCTGCAAATGCCCATGCGGAAAGTGTGATACCGTGGATCGCAGAGATACTTCCCATTCCGTAATGATCGGAAAGCAGTGTCGGCACGTTTGAGAAACCGCCGCCGTACCCGGCATTTACGATGTATACCAGAGCCAGTACCAGAACAGCCAGCACGATGTTGCCTGCACCGGTCTTGATACCGTTGGTC
>CACZBK010000021.1 GCA_902779395.1 uncultured Lachnospiraceae bacterium
AGAAAAGAAAAAAACCACGAGGTCCGTCCCCGTGGTTCCCGTGGTTTCCTGAAACAAACCGATCCTATGCTATCTGTCCCTCTCCTCGAGGATATGCAGGATCGACGTACTGTTAAGTATCTCCCCAATCCGTTCCGGAACAAAGGAAGGTTTTATATCCGATGCTGGGACCTTGTCAATATCGATCCAGCACAGCTCTTCTCCGTCATCCGTCACATTCTTTAAACCTGACATATCTTTTACCGTAAGAAGATAATAAAACTCCAGCACATGGCAGTCCTTGCCGTCAACAAAACCGTCTTTTCCCTTAAAGAAGTTTTCCGCCACCACAGCCAGATGGTCGATCTTTGCTTCTACTCCTGCTTCCTCACGCACCTCACGCAGGATGCAGTCTTTTGAAGTTTCCCCAAGATGAACCGCTCCGCCCAAAATGTAATAGTATCCGCCGAAATTGCTTTTTACAAAAAGCAGTTTATTATCATGCATGATAAAGCCGCCGGTACGGTAACGAAACCAGTTATTCCCCTGACTGAAGGCGCAATCTGCCGCTTCGTATTCCTGAGTATCAATCTTGTCTGTCTCTATTCTTACCCTCATATCACATTTCCTCTCATAATACTGTCATGCATCCCTTTTACCGGCAGTTCCGATACTTATAAAAGATCCTACTTCCTCTTAAACTTCATCTGTGAGCTGTACTCGCCTTCACCGGATGTATAAGTAAAATAATTTCCTTTTAATTCCACCGATGCAAAAACCATACTTCCCAGTTTAAAATCGTAACTATTCTTCCCGGTCTCTTCCAGCGAAAGATCAAACTCGATCGGTTTATCCATTAATACCATATTACATGTATAGTGTGCTACATCCCCTTCTATAGAATACTCTTCCGAAACGCCGGCTTCTTTAAGCCCATCCTCTTTCAGGATCTCCCCATCTGCAGTCACTTCCTCTACAAGGACCCATTCGCCCTCTATTCCTTTCTCTGCACATCCTCCCAGCAAAAGGGAACTGATCACAAGCGCCATCAGCCCCCCGCTTCCTGATAATAGTGTTTTTTTCATCATCATTTTCCTTTCCTGTTTTTTATACAAAAACCACGAGGTCCGTCCCCCTGGTTTTTATCATATTTTTATCTTTACCCATTTGCCCATTTTATATCGTATGCTCGCGAAAGTAAATCTGGAGATCTGATCCGCCAGCACGCCCAGCCAGATACCAACGATACCAAATCCGAAAACAAAACCTCCCAGCCATGAGACCAGCGTACGGATAACGGTGACCGACATGGTAGCGGCAAAAGCGGTATACAGCGTGTCGCCGGCGCCTCTTAAACATCCCATGTATATTACCTGTATTATCTGGAACAAGACGATAAAGATTATCACACGCATGATGGAAACGCCTATATCTATTATGTGCTCTTCTTCAAAGAACATCGACATAAGCCATTTAGCCCCAAAGAAATAGAATGCGATAAGCACCGCAGCGATCATCATTCCCAACGCCCTGCAGGTGCGTCCGTAATCCTTAGCCAGCTCCGGTTCACCCTGCCCCAGAGATCTGCCTATGAGCGCAACCGCTGCTGCCTGCAGGCCGTCGCCAAAGCTGAAGGTAAGCCCCATCAGGTTCATTCCCACCTGATGGGCCGCCATGGAATCCATGCCTTTCTTTGCCGCCATGACCGCCGTAGCCATAAAGCCTATACGCATCAGTATCTGTTCAAAGAAAATACCATAGCCTATGCCTATCAGGCTTTTTAAGGCTTTCACGGAAGCCCCGACTTTTTCCTTTAAAATATAAGGTATGCTGATAAAATTATCCGCATTCGATATCGAGATGATACTCATGATCGAAGAGACTACAGTACCAAGTACGGTCGCAAGCGCAGCTCCCACGATACCAAGAGCCGGGAAACCAAAATGTCCTTCTATCAGGAGATAATTGAGCACTATATTTACCAGATTTGAAGTCACATTCGTCCTCATGGTTATCCTGGTATTTCCGGCGCCTCGCTGCGCAGAGTTTATCGCCATCTGTATGCAGTTAAAGATCATGCCTCCCATGATGATCCTGAAATAAGTCACCGCCGCATCATGTGTAGCCAGGTCTTCGGGAGTTGCATCAGAAGAACCGCAAAGCCTTATAATAGGATCCGCGCATGCAACGAACAGAATACTCAAAGCCACCGCGGCCGTGATAACAAATATCATTGCCGTCAGGAATACACAGTTGGCATCCTGACGCTTGCCGGCACCGAAACGTCTGGCCACCAGTGCGGAAACAGAAACATTTACCGCAAAAAACAGGGCAAGCCCCATAAACTTAGGCTGGGTAGTAAGACCTACCGCTGCAACCGCATAAGCCCCAAGGCGGCTGACCATAAGTGAATCCACGAGTCCCGCAAATGCAACAAAAAAAGATTCCACTATGGCAGGCCACGCCATTGAAAATACTACTCTGAAATTTTCTCTGTTATATCCTTTTATCTTCATCCGCTACCACATTTCCTGCTCCCTCACTTCGTCCGGCACTCATGTAAATGCTGCGTGAGGCAAAAGACCGATCACCGGCTTTATACTTTTCATTTCTTACCGGTAAGGTAATACACTGCAAGCGCTGTCCTGTGAGAAAGATTTTCTTTAGCCAGGATATTTGTAATATAGTTTTTTACGGTTCCCTCGGAAATATAAAGCTTTGCTGCGATCTCTTTATTTGAAAGACCCTCGGCCACTGCCCTTACGATATCCAGCTCCCGTTCGGAATACTCTGAAGGATCAAAGCCGTCTGACTGTGAAGTTCTGTCTTCTGTATTACCGGCTCTTCCTGCCAGGGTCTGTAAGATACTTTCCTCCATAACGCCGGTCCCGTTATATACGGATTTTATCATCTGTTTTAAATGCTCCGGCGTGTGGTTTTTGATAAGATAGCCCTTTGCACCGTTCTTAAGCGCCTGCTGGACCAGTTCATCATCATCAAAGGTAGTGAGTATCAATACCTTTCCCAGATCACGTTCAACGATATGCCTGGTAGCCTCTATGCCATCCATTTCCGGCATCTGTATATCCATCAGGATCACATCCGGCCTGTTATTCTCTGCCAGCTTTATCAGTTCCCGCCCGTTGGATGCAGTTCCCAGCACCTCAAAATCATCATCAACATCCAGGATGATCTTCATGCCATCCCGTACAAAATCACTGTCATCAGCTATCATCACCTTGATCTTTTCCATTGGCTCATCCTTTCCGTTCTGCCTCACACATCCATGGCAGATATGTAAGACAGGTAATAAATGCTCAGGCGCCCTTCAGAGGCAGCAGCATATTTACACTGAATCCGGCCTCCGTCTCAAAGTTAATGCTGCCGCCGGCGT
Source organism: uncultured Lachnospiraceae bacterium (assembly GCA_902779395.1). Lineage (GTDB taxonomy): Bacteria > Bacillota > Clostridia > Lachnospirales > Lachnospiraceae > NK4A136. The sequence goes on from CACZBK010000021.1 coordinate 3,374, forward strand.
TACGTATCCTCTGCCTCATGCCGGATATACCCATTCCGTCTTTTACCGTTTCGCATCCAACTCCGTCATCCGACACACTGCACCTTACCATCTCATTCATCACCAGAATACTTATATCTATACGTCTGCATCTGGAATACTTCATGGAATTAGTCACAGCCTCAAAGGTATTATCGAGTATAACCTCCCACAGAACATCGGGGATCGCTGACAGATTTCCCTCCGTGTTAAGTTCTGCCTCTACGCCTTTTTTATTGCAGTCCGCGCAAAGTTCATACAGTTGCAGGAGCGCCATCTTTTTCTTTTCCGGGCGCTGTCTGCGAAGAATCGCACGTATCTCATCCATCCCGCCGCGCAGCTGGTCGATAACGGACTGTATCATCCCTCCGGCCTTTACAGGATCCTTATCCAACAATACCTTTGCTGCTTCAAGCTGATAAACGGAACCGTTGATACTGTGTCCCAGCTTATCATGCAGTGTCTGTGAAAGCGCCGCTCTTTCCGAAAGGACCTGATTTTCAGCCTCAAGCATATTTTTCTTAAGCTCTGCCTGCACCTCGTATTCACGGTTTTCATATTCCCGTTTCAAGCCCTGCTGCAGAACGGTATCCTCATACATCCGCTTTTCGTACCCCGCCACCACATATTCATGCTGCACATAAAAAACTATCAGCATGGTAACAATCATGAATTCGGTAATATTCCCCAGAGGACTGTCTGCGAACACCGCCATATACATAATAAAATACAGGGGTATCCTCCCTTTAAAGAAAGTGATGATCTCAAATCCGAGCAAACATGCCAGCGGCATGAAGCTGCTCCCTCCGGTATATATCAGCAGTATATTGATAAAGAGCGATACTGCAAGACATAACAGCTTAAGCTTAGCTTCTGTGAGTTCCTTTACAGTCATCACGGATATATATAACGCCAGAAGCAGGAGTATCCTTAAGGGTACTCCTGCACTCTCTACATTTCCCGATAATCCGTACACGCCGTAAATGAGCATGAGGATCATACGTACCAGTATGTAATAGTTTTCCTTTAAGAATTTCCCCATTCACTTATCCTTCGGAGTCTGATCCCCAGGCTGCCCGTGCTGATCACTACACACAGGTATGCTGCTGTTATACATAATACCATACCGAAGGCCGAGTTGTCGCCTGTAATTATCTTTTCCGAAGCATTTAAAAACCATTTCTGCGGCATCAGTGAAGCCAGCATATTGATGAGATCTGATACATCATCCAGCGGAAAATACAGTCCGCTTAAGAGTGCCGACAAACACCACACGGAAAAGGCCGCAACATTTGCCCCCATAACATCCCCTATGAGTATTCCCAAAAGCATGCTCACTGAACTGAAGATCAGTCCCAGCAGGAAGATCATCAGGAGGTATTCAGCTCTGCTCATGCCAAGGTCATCGCTGCTGATAAGCAGGCTGCATATCCCCATCACGCCGGTGGACATAAGCGATATGACTGCTGCCGTGACCAGCTTCGAAACAAAGTACTGCACCGGACCCGCCTTAGTCAGGCTGATCCTCGTATACACGCCGTTTTTCTGTTCATTTATCGTTGCATGTGCCACGAAGACCCCGCAGAATACAAATCCAAGTGTCATGAATGCAAACGCATATCCGATCTGCGTCTTATTATTTACCTGTTCAGCCGTAAGTGTGCTTCCTGCTTTTCCCGACACAGTGATCACTTTTTTATTCTCATATACACTGCCCAGTGCCTCCGTAAATTTCTCACCGTCATATGCCGCACCGTTTACAAAAAAAGCGATATCCTCCTTAAGCAGATCGGTCCTCTCATCATCCGATAAGGCATAAAGCCTTATATTATCTGCCATTTCCTCTGCTGTGTCTGCTGCGCCAAAGCCGGGATAAATATACAGCGCAGCACCCATCCTGTCCTCAAAACCGTCACGCTTCATATGACTCTCTACAAAACTATCCGTAAACACATCTTCCTGTCCGGACAGATCACACCTGCATATCATATACATTCCTGATCGTGCCAGCATCGTAAGCATATCTTCCGAAAGCCTGCTGCACGAGGCATCATATACCTTTACCAGATACTCTCCGTTTCCGCCGTTATAGGCAACCTTCTCATCTGCCCCGGACAGCTCTATCACACTTCCGTCATCTTTCTGTATATATGCCGCCGAGCTGTCAAACTGGGATTTAAGTATCAATGTTGACAGTACTGGCGTCAGTATCAGAAAGAACCAGAACGCCTTGGTCCGAAGCAGCAGTTTCATACTCATCTTTATCATTGTCTTCATTCACCCTTCCTCCCTCTTATATAACCTGCCGCAACCGCCACAAAGGCGCTTACAAGCATTATCATGATACAGTATGTAATGGCGCTTAACGTATAGTCGCTATGCCCCATGCAGGAAAGTTCCGTAAGAGCCCTGTTGATATGATATATCGGTGATATATCCTTAAGCACCTGCGGCTGGGTCGAGAGCATATATGTCTCAAAACTGCCTCCGGTGAATCCTGCCACCCATACCACGGCAAACACAGCGATTATCGTGACCACCACATTCCCCGTGATGTTATAGAACATAAGCCCGAATGCCGTGGCTGCTGCCGCCGACATCACAACTATCAGTGCGGAGATAAGCGGGCTTCCCCAGTGTACTCCAAAGAGCAGTATCGTTATCCCTGCCGTTAAGAGCGACGAGATCGATACTACCAGAAGCATAGGAATAAACTTGCCAAGGAACAGCTGTAATTCAGAAAGCCCCGATACCTTAAGTTTCTTGCCGATATGGTATTTCTTCTCGGCAGTGAAGATCCCTGCGCCGCATACAACAGCGCACCAGCCGAAATATACCACTTCCACGATCCCGTAATAATCCGAAGCCTCTATCGGTTCCATGTACTGCGGATGCTCTGCATCGATCTTAACTTCAGGCGGCACATCACTCCTGTATGCATCAAGCATAAACTGCGCGATCCGTTTATCAACACTGCCTATAAGATAATCCAGAGCTTTCGCCTCATATTTATGCTCCCCGTTCTGATATACCGTGTATTTTCCGTCCTTTTCAAATACCACGAATCCTGCCAGATCTTCTTCCATGATCTTTTTTTCGACGTCACACTCCGGATATTCGATCAGGATGATATCATTCTCATTTGCTGCAGTCTTAACCTGCTCCGTCAAAAGCTCAGCCTTAACATCCGTATCATCTGCGCTTATGCTGTAACCTGCTTTAATACTGCCGTTTGCTTCATATTTCTCCAGCAGATCGTCAAAGGCGCTCGAAAGCAACGCCACCAGTATAACGGGAGTCACGATATACAGCAGGATATTCGTAGCGCTGCGCATCATCAGTTTGAAATTATTCTTTATAAGATATCTGATCATGTTAATAGTCCCTCAGTTTCTTTCCGGTCAGTGTAAGGAATACTTCTTCGAGTGTGATCGATGAAGTATCGTCCACGACCATTTTTTTCAATTCTTCACTTGTTCCCGTTGCGATCACTTTTCCGTTATCCATTATGGCTATCCTGGTACATATCGCCTCTACCTCTTCCATATAGTGGCTGGTATAGATGACCGTAGCCCCGTTTTTGTTGGATTCCCTGATCTTTTCAAGGATGAAGTTTCTTGACTGGGGATCGATCCCGACTGTAGGCTCATCAAAGATCAGAAGATCCGGATGATGACCTATGGCGCAGGCTATGTTGAGCCTCCTCTTCATACCGCCGGAAAATGTTTTCGCATAATCATTTTTCTTTTCCAGCAGTCCCACATATTCAAGGGACTCATCGATCCTCTTCTTAAGTTCCGCGCCTCTGATCCCGTAAAGTGATGTGAACAGCTCCACGTTTTCCCATGCCTTGAGATTCCCGTGTATCGCAAGCTCCTGAGGAATGTATCCCAGTTCAACGATCAGTTCCTTGCGGTGTTTGTCAAAATCCTTTCCGTGGAATTCCACTGATCCCAATGTCGGCTTTACTATTCCGCAGATCATGTTCATGGTGGTACTCTTACCTGCACCGTTGGGGCCTAAAAGCCCGAACACCTCTCCTTCTTCGATAGTAAGATTTAAATTATCCACCACGACCCTGTTATCATACTTCTTTGTAAGATCCTTTGTTTTTAAGATAGTTCCCATATCTTTTCTCTCCATAAAATAAAATTGAGTGTATCAGACCTGTACTTCATCTGATACACTCATTATATTCATCCGCTGTTATGTTTTGCAGTGAAAAAAGAACTGTTTTTGATATGACTTTAGTCACATAATAAAGACTTAAGCTTATGCCTTTTGTCCTCAAAGGATCTTTTCCATGCCCACCTTATAGGGTTCAAGCCCCAGCTTTTGGTAAAAGCTCATTGCACCGGGATTACAGTTCCATACGTTGAGCGTTACGTTATAACAGCCCTTTTCACGGGCATAGGAAAGTATATGTTCATAGATCGCTCTTCCGACATGTTTGCCTCTGGCCGCCTCATCCACACAGATATCGTCTATATACAGTGTAAGGATATCAGTCAAAAGCCTTGTGTTTTCAGGCTTTTCCAGTATGCAGAAACCATGTCCCACGACTGTACCGCCAGCATCCGTACCTACGAACACCGGAGTCATCTCATTATTTATGATCCCCTTAAGCTCATCCTCCGTATACTTTGTATTAAGCTTAAACAGATCGGGACGCCCTTCATGATGAACTCGGTTTACCTGCTTAAGTAATCCCATCAATGCCGGTATATCTTTTTCTTCCGCACGTCGTACACTGACATCCATATTCTTATGCTCCCGCCATATCAGCCAGTGCTTTTTCCAGCGCCTTAGAAAGCTGGTCTGCGCAGGATGTTCCTCTCATCCCGCACTGATTGCCTTTAAGGATATCCGCGATCTCGGATGCATCCTTGCCCTCCACCAGCCTGCCTATAGCTTTGAGATTGCCGTTACAGCCGCCTTCAAATGCCAGCTCATGGATCTTCTTTTCTTCATCCAGTTTAAAATAGATCTTCCTGGAACATACCCCGCTCGGGGTATAAGCATAACCTTTCATAAAAACCTCCTTTATCTGCGCTTTATTATGCGTTTTAATTCATCAACAGTTACAGCTTTAAAAACTATAAGCATAACAACGTATACAGCTACCGCTGTTATCATAGACACGACCATTGCGATCAGCATGCCTGTCAGCCCTTTAAGGGCAGTATATACCACGAATGCAGCTATCCCCATCACACCGGCTGCGGCAAAGGGCCTGATAATGGATTCCTTTAGCTTAAAACTGTATCCCTCAAGCTTTGCAATGCTGCGGCAGTTGAGTACACATACCAGCAGCGGAAAGCTTACATTTCCTATCACCAGAGCATATACGCCAAGGTCCGTAAAGTACAGGCATCCGGCCACTATCACCACATGGATCGCAAGCGATATACCTGAATGTATCACAGGCAGCTTCATCTTATCACAGCCCTGAAGTATGGACGTACTTAAGGTAGACAATGCATAGAATATGACCGCTGTAGATCCGGTCTGAAGCAGTGTGACCGCCACCTCCATCAGATCACCCAGCCTCGGAAAGAGCACTCCCATCACAGGCTCTGCCAATACAGCCAGGCCTATAGCCGAAGGAATGGCTATCAGCATATTAACCTTGATCACAGTATCTATCTTTCCCTTTACCTTATCCTTTTCACCCCTTGTATATGAAGCAACTATACTGGGAAGTGTGGCACTGGCCATGGCTGTGGCAATGGCAGTGGGCAGGTTTATCATCTGGTTGTACTGGGTGTTGAAAATACCCTGGAGATTGGTTCCCGCAGTCTGATCCACACCTTTAAGCGCCATCATATTACCGAATATAAGATCATCCAGCGTATAACCCAGCTGATAAATACTCTGACTGATTATAACAGGCAGGACAGTGAGGAATACAGCTTTTACCAGCAGTCTGTGATCCTCCGCAGGCATATCCCCCAGATCCTTCTTCCTTATCACGAGCTGTCTGGCAATAAAAAGGATGATAAACAGCACAAGGGCTGATAATGCACCAAAGAATGTACCGAATGTTCCTCCCATAGCTCCGTATGCCGCAGCATTTTCACCGACTGCCATACGGGTAAAATAAGCAGCTGCCGCCACACTTACAACAGCGTTTACTATCTGCTCTATCACCTGGGATACCGCTGTAGGGACCATGTTACGGTGTCCCTGGAAAAAGCCCCTGCAGCAGCCGAGCATAGCCACCACAAAAACCGTGGGAGCCAGAACACGAAGCGGCATCTCAAGTCCCTGCTTGTGATATACCTTAGCAAAGAACTCCGCTCCGCTATACAATGCTATCGATGCTGTCAGACCTGTACATATGGCGAATATCAGCGCATCATGAAAAAGCCTGTGGGCATTCTTCCTGTCGCCTTTAGCCAGACGTGCGCTCATAAGCTTGGAGATCGCCAGAGGCATACTGTAGGATGACAGCGTAAGAGCTATGTTATAAAGACCGAATGCTACCGAATACAGACCGTTACCGGTATTACCCAGTATGTTTGCCATAGGTATACGGTAAATAAAGCCTATCACCTTACTGATAAGGCCGGCAATAGCCAGTATACTGCCCTGAAGGACAAGGTTTTTCTTAAGACGTTCGTTCATTTATAAAGAAAAACAGGGCAGGATAAAGCCTGCCCCTGTAAAAAACAACTTATACCGTAACTCAGCCAAGTGCCTTTTGCTTATACTCGCGGCACTCTTCAGGTGTACCTATCTCACGATAAGCCTGAAGCTCCTGCAAAAGGCTTACCAGATAGTCAACATCCTTCTGACGCATCACGGAACTTGCAGTCTGTACCACACCTGCTCCTTCATCTCCTATGGCAAGCGAATCCATTAATATCCTAAGTTCATCTTTAGTATCAGACATAACTACCTCCCGTGAAGAAAATCTTTTTGGATTATACCATGATAAAGCCGCTTTTGTCTATACGGAAATCGCTTATCAGCCGTAAAGCTTTGCTTTTGCTGCCGCAGTCAGCCCGGCTCTCTGATCGTAAAAAAGTGCGCTTGCTACGGATCCTTTGGTCACATACCAGCGGTCACTTCCGTCAAACTTCGATAATTCGATATTTACCTGGTTCCCTGCCGCATTGCTCTTTACCCAATATACTATATTGAGTCTGCCAAGCTGTTCAAAGCTCTGGCCATTAAGAGCATCGGTATTGGGCTGGTTAAAGTGAAGACTTACCGACATGGGCTGAGCAGGATGGAAACCGTTATCCGCAACCGCACCGTCAAAATATGCTCTGGGCAGCCAGCGGTAGTCATCATCCTTAAGGCGCTCGTTCATATAATTATCCCAGCCTCCGTTTGTGCCGCCCTCAGTAAAGCCGCGCCCGAAAGGCTCAAGATCCGCAAAAAGATACTTCATCATGCCGATGCCTGTATCCTTATCTGCCGTAAGCGCCATAACAGCATATACATAATAAGCTGCCACGCTGCCGGGATCGCTTACATTTACTGCAGCCTTAAGTTCTTCAAGATCTTCCACAGGCTTAACCTCTATACGCCTGTCCGTTTTCCATGATGCATCAAGGCCTGCAGCTCCCCCTCCTGTCACTGCCGATGCGATGTCGTTTACAGAGCTCATCATTTTGTCAAATAAACCCATTTGTATTACCTCCTCATTTTTTATAAGATCCCTGAGCTTCGCCCCGGGGATGAAATAATGATATCCTTTAGTCCTCCAGATCCCTCTTCGCTGCCAGTTTAAGGCGGACCAGCTCACGCTTCAGCTGAAGCTCTGCCAGACGGTATTCCCTCAGGGATCTCTTTTCCCGCATGGCATCCCGTGCTGCCTGTTCCCGTCGTCTGGCTCGTTCCACATCTATCTCCTCGGGATGCTCGGCCGTCTCCACCAGCACCAGAACATCCCCGTCATCCACACGGAACATACCGTTGGAAACGGAGGCCAGATAGGTCTTTTCTTCAAAGGTGGTAAAACGCAGCACCCCCGGTACTACAGCCATCACGACATTTTCATGATCGGCCCAGATACCGTATTCACCGTCATGAGCCGGGATGGTAACCTTTATCGCCTCACCTTCGTAGAAGACTCCGTCCGATTCATAGATCTTTAAATTAAAGCTGTTCATAGATCTTCGGCTTTCTTAACTGCACTCTCGATATTGCCTACGTTATAGAAGGCAGCCTCGGGCAGGTCATCATGTTTGCCCGCAAGTATCTCCTTAAAGCCCTTTATCGTTTCGTTAAGGGGCACATACACGCCCTTAGTTCCCGTAAATTTCTCCGCAACGAACATAGGCTGTGAGAGGAAACGTATCATCTTTCTGGCTCTGTTGACTACCAGCTTATCTTCGTCGGACAGCTCGTCCATACCAAGTATGGCGATGATATCCTGCAGCTCATTATACTTCTGCAGATACTCCTGCACCGCACGGGCAGTCTCATAATGCTCCTTACCGACTATATCCTCCTCAAGGATACGCGAAGTTGAATCAAGCGGATCGACAGCCGGATATATACCCTGCTCCGCTATGCTTCTTGAAAGCACCGTGGTGGCATCCAGATGGGTAAAGGTAGTGGCGGGTGCAGGGTCTGTCAGATCATCCGCAGGCACATACACTGCCTGTACAGAAGTAACACTGCCCTCTTCCGTTGAAGTGATACGCTCCTGGAGCTGTCCCATCTCCTGTGCCAGCGTGGGCTGATAACCCACTGCAGAAGGCATACGTCCCAGAAGTGTGGAAACTTCGGAACCTGCCTGCACAAAACGGAAGATATTGTCTATAAACAGAAGCACATCCCTGTGCTGTACATCACGGAAATATTCTGCCATGGTAAGTCCCGTAAGCGCTACTCTCATACGCACGCCCGGGCTCTCATTCATCTGTCCGAATACCATGGCCGTCTTGTCAATGGTACCGCTCTCCTTCATCTCATTCCACAGATCGTTACCCTCACGGCTGCGCTCACCCACACCGGTAAATATCGAATATCCGCCGTGTTCCATTGCCACATTATGTATAAGCTCCTGTATGAGCACGGTCTTTCCGACTCCCGCACCGCCGAAAAGCGCTATCTTTCCGCCTCTCGCGTATGGTGCAAGCAGGTCGATGACCTTGATACCTGTCTCCAGCACTTCTATCGAAACGTTCTGTCTTGCAAAGGAAGGAGCCGGGCGGTGTATCTCCCAGCGGAGTTCATCTTCCGCTATAGGCTCGCCTCCGTCTATGGGCTTGCCCAGAACATTAAACATCCTGCCTATGGTGGCATCACCGACGGGCACCTTTATACAGCTGCCTGTAGATTCCACTTCCATGCCGCGGTACAGCCCTTCGCTCTCGGAAAGCATGATGCATCTTACCGTATGGTCCTCCAAAAGCTGAGCCACTTCCATGGTAAGCTCCCTGCCGTTAAGGACCGTAAGCAAAGCTTCACGCAGCCTGGGCATGGTACCTTTATCAAATTCCACATCTATGACAGGCCCTGATACCTGTACTATCCTTCCCTTTGCCAACTATCTTTCCTCCATTTGCTGCCGTGCTTTCTTAAGCCTTCGCATCCTCTGGGCCTTTGCCCCCGCAGAGACTTCGGTTATCTGCTGGGTTATGGCAGCCTGTCTTACCCTGTTATATTCTTTCTTAAGCCTGGTGAGCAGCTCCTCCGCATTACGGTTGGCATTGCTCATGGCATTCATCCTGGAATTCTGCTCGGCCGAAAAGGAATCCACAAGTGCCCCGTAGATAAATCCGGCTACATAAGAAGGTATCATTGAATCCAGCACGGATGTAGGTGAAGGATCAAAACGGTATTCCTTTTCCTGCTTTTCTCTTTTATTTAAGAAATCCTTGCGTGAAAAAGGCAGGAGCCTTGACTTTCTTACCACGCAGTTCAATTCGCTTTCCATGTCACTGTAAATGACCGTTATCTCGTCCGCCCTCCCGTTGTCATATTCATCAAGGAGTAATGCAGATATCTCCCTGGCTCTTTCGAAGGTAGGATCCTGGGCCGTATAATAAAATGTTTCCTCTACAGGGCCCTTATGTTTCTTAAAATATCTGCGCCCGTAATCGCCTACCACATAAAGACGTACATGGCGGTGGGTCTTCATCTCTTCCTCGGCGGCACGTATCACATTATGATTATATCCGCCTGCCAGTCCACGGTCTGCAGTGATCACCAGATATGCCTGCTTACGGACCTCTTTCGTATGATCCTCAGGGTAGAAATAATGAGAATCAACATCCTCTGTACTCTGAAATATACGTTTGATCTCGTGCTCCGTAGCCTCAAAATACGGTCTTGTTTTAGCCAGTCCTTCCTTTGCTTTCCGAAGCTTAGCAGAAGATATCAGGTACATGGCATTGGTGATCTTTTTTGTATTCCGCACACTGTCGATGCGCTGTTTTATCTCTCTGGCGTTTGCCATGTGTTTAAAAACTCCCCGGCTGCTGCCTTTATTTCTTCCTTCAACTCATCAGAGAGCTTTCCGCTCTTATCTATCTCGTTGCATATACCCGCATGCATACTCTCAAAATGCTTAAGCAGATCATCGATAAAAGGTCTTATCTGTCTTATATCCAGCTCCATCAACAGCTGTGCCGTAGCCGTCACAAGGATGATGACCATGCTGTGGAGAGGATAAGGCTTACCCGTAGGCTGACGCAGTATCTGCATCAGACCCTGGCCGTATTTAAGCTGCTTCTTTGTAGACTCATCCAGATCGCTTGAGAACTGTGTAAAGACTTCCATCTCACGATACTGGGCCAGATCCAGTCGCAGGCTTCCTGCTGCCGCTTTCATGGCCTTTGTCTGTGCCGCACCACCCACACGAGATACCGAAAGACCAACATTGACTGCGGGGCGCTGTCCGGCGAAGAACAGGCTGCTCTCCAGGAAGATCTGGCCGTCGGTAATAGATATTATATTCGTGGGGATATAAGCCGAAACATCTCCTTCCTGGGTCTCGACTATGGGAAGCGCCGTTATGCTGCCTCCGCCCAGTTCATCATTAAGACGCGCCGAACGCTCCAGTAATCTTGAATGCAGATAGAATACATCACCGGGATAAGCTTCACGTCCGGGTGAACGTTCAAGCAAAAGAGAAAGAGCTCTGTATGCAACCGCATGCTTTGACAGATCATCGTAAACTATCAGTACATCTTTACCCTGATACATGAAGTACTCTGCCAGTGCCGTGCCGGCATATGGAGCTATATACTGAATGGGCGCCGTTTCGCTCGCGGAGGCGCTTACCACCACCGTATGCTTCATGGCTCCCTTTTTCCTGAGCATCTCAACAAGACGTGATACGCTGCTGGCCTTCTGGCCTATAGCCACATAGATACATATCATATCCTCCTGATTGAGGATGGCGTCGATGGCTATGGATGTCTTGCCTGTCTGACGGTCGCCTATGATAAGCTCACGCTGCCCCCTGCCTATGGGAAACATGGAATCGATCGAAAGGATCCCTGTGTACATGGGAGTATTGACGGCCTGACGCTCCACTATGCCGGGAGCAGGTGATTCCACAGCCCTGTAATCCACGCTCTGTATCGGCCCGCCGTCATCTATGGCTTCACCCAGGGCATTGACCACCCTGCCAAGATATCCGTCACCTACAGGTATGCCTGCCGTCTTACCGGTGCGGCGCACCCTGCTGCCTTCACGCACATCCGTATCATCACCGAAAAGTATAACGCCCAGGCTGTCCCTTCGGATATCCTGGACCATACCCTTTACACCGGATTCAAAAACAACTATCTCGCCGTAGACAGCTTTATCAAGCCCTCTGATGATGGCTATACCGTCACCTATCGTGAGTACCTCTCCTTCTTCGCGTGAAAGAGTCTCAACATTCCAGCTGTCTATCGCTGTCTTAAAAAGACCTATAACATCTGAAGAATCATCATCGCGTCTGACAACATTCTCCAATATTTCTTTTAATTGTGCAAAACGCCCCTGCTTGCTGCGGTCATATACATCATCGCCCACGACCAGCTTAAAGCCGTTCCCCAGGTCTTCATCCTGTTTGAATACCAGCTCATATTCCTTTGCATAACGCCTTCCGATAAACTCCTTAAGGCGCTCCTCCTGCTGGGTATCGGGTTTTTTAGCCGCATACAGATAAGCGCGGGGGGCCTTTTTTTCAGCCATTTGCCTTCGTCCTTTCCGCTTCTTTTATAAACTCATCGTAAGGATCTGCAGCATCTTCGCCCTGCATGAGCTTCTTTGCCGCCTGTTCGATCATCTCGGATATATCCTGCTTTGCTCCGCCGATGATGGCCTTCTTCTCACGTTCGGCCTGGGCGCGGGCATCTGAGAGTATCTGCCTGGCTTCTTCTTTAGCCGAACTGATCTGTTCCTTTTTAAGCTCTTCTATCTCTTCTGCAGCCGCCTTCTTGCTCTCCGCGAGTTCTGTTTCGGCTTCCTTTATCTTCTCTTCATACTCGGCAAGCTTTTTCTTTGCAGCCATCTCGGCATTTACGGCCCCTTCCGTCAGATCCCTTATCTGATCAGCCCTCTTATCCATGAATTTGACCACAGGGGCATAAAGCAGGATATATAAACCTGCGAAGAGGATAACCGCATTAAAAAGATGCAGGAGTATCTGTACAAAATCTATTCCCAAAGGCATGATCAACGCCCTCCCTTTTTACAGAACGAATACTATCAGTATAGCAACGATAAGCGCGTAGATAACGACCGTCTCGATAAACACAAGACCAAGCATCAGCTGTGTCTGGATCTTGCCTGCAGCCTCGGGCTGACGTGCCACGCCTTCATTGGACTTTGCGATCGCGATACCCATAGCCATAGCACCCGATAAAGCCGCAAGACCGATAGCTATCGCAGCTGCAATAGCCTTGCTGCCGGTAGCATTGTCTGCCACAGCAGCTGCTGCCGATGCCGCCGCATCTTCACCGGCCATCACTGTTACGACTTTCTGCGGTCCTGCTGCATGAGCCTTTATCGCACCGGCAAAGGTGAATCCGGTGAGCAAAAGTATCACTGCCGCAAGTACGATGGATAAGGATTTAAGCTTCTTCATTTTTAACTTCCTCCGCTTTAATATTTTCATTATTTGTGTGGTGCACCTCGCTCACTTCTCCGTAATAGAAACTGGTGAGCATCGTAAGCACATAAGCCTGGATCAGTGCGTGAAGCACGGTAAAGAGCACTCCCACTACCACCGGCAGGCCAAAGCTCAGTGTTATATAGTAATAAACCAGTTCCGTTGTGAGCATACCGCTCATCAACGCACCGAAAAGACGGAAAGTCATGGATATGGGCAGCGAGAATTCCTTAAGAGTCTTTAAGATACCCTTGCCTCCGTTGGCAGCGATACCGCCGCTCATGATAAAGAAGAATGATAAAAAGCCCATGCAGATGGCGCCGTTGATATTGGCCAGCGGTGCCGGCAGGGTTATGGAATGTCCCTCTGTGGTTATGGCCTGAAGGCCGAAGAGTTCAAACATGGTCCCCACAAAGATATATGAACCGGCGCCGAAGATATAGCCTCCAAGCGCCTTATATCTGTGGGGTGAATTGGTCCTGCCAAGATCATGGAAAAAGCCCACCCAGGTCTCTATGATGAGCTGAAGCTTACCGGGAACAGGCTTAAAATTCGGTATGACAAAAATACGGATGATAAGGGCAGATACAAGAAGGATGCCCGTTACGATATATGCGGAGATCAGTGAAGGATCTACCTCGAATCCCAGGAAATTTATCTTATTGATATCATGAAGAACTGCGTCCTTCATGGTCTGCTTTATGGTCTCGTGCTTTTCCGGAGTGGGGAGCATTACTATCCCCGCTATACATACGGCTATAAGAACCAATGCTATGATGATTGTGCTGACTCTTTTCTTCTTAGGCAAAACGATCATCTCCTTTCGGTCATCCGTATATTATATAGCTATCGGGCTAAAACTGCAAGGGTGGCGTTTATTCCGCCAAAACCTCTATGGGATATTCCCTGCCCTCTATCACCGCCTTTACGGTATAGTTTCCGGGTGCAGCCGCGCTTATCTTTACTTTACGCCTATCTTTGGTCTGTGTAAGCGTTAACGCAGGATCATGCTCCCACTTAACGGAAGTATAAGCACTCACGTTTTTGACCGTCACGGTCTTTGTTTTTCCGGGCTTTAAGCTTATTGCCGTCTTTACTTTGGGGAACTTTACTTTGAGCACGGCAGTATACTTTGCCGCATACTTTCCTTCACCGATGATGCAGCTGACCTTAACATTTCCGTTTTTACGGGCGGTAAGTACCGATCCCTCCAGACTCACACTTTTAGTTTTTGACGGGATAGCGAATATGATACTCTGCCCTTTAGGGAGATCGGAAACATATCCGTTCAGATCTGCCGTCTGCCCCTCATATGTAAGGTCGCATTTAGCACCGTCGGCATTCACAGATTTAAAAACCGGTCTGCTGATCTCTATTTTTACGCAGGCAACAGGGATATATTTCTTACCTTCTTTTTTGTACCCCGTAATAATTACACTGCCTTCCTTTTTGGCACTGACCACACCCTTTGCGGAAACGGAAGCCAGCCTCGTAGAATCGCTTTTGAATTTCTTTAATCTTATGCCGTTTAAGCCCGGCTCCTTATACATGATATCAGCCACATTGAGCTTCTGCTTTGCTGCCAGGGCAACCCCATCCAGCTCGAGTGGAGTCTCAGGCGCTGACGGGACAGGAGTAACTGTTCCTGTCGGAACTGCTGTCGGCGTTACTGTCACCGAAGGGGAGGGAGTATCTGTTCCCGTAGGAGATGCTGTCGGGGTTACAGTCATTGTAGGAGACGGGGTATCTTTCCCTGTAGGGACCGCTGTCGGGGTTACTGCCACCGAAGGAGACGGGGTATCCGCTCCTGTCGGAACTGCGGTAGGTGTAACAGTAACGGACGGTGAAGGTGTGTCTGCCCCTGTAGGCTCCACCGTAGGCGTGGGCTCAGCCTTACCTGTGGGCTCCACTGTAGGTGTGGGGCTCCCTACCGCTGCCGATCCGCCGTATAACTCTGCCAGGCCGGCGCAGGCCAGGGCAAAACATCCGTTATAATCAAGAGCCGGCTCGGTATACTGGTAGCTGTTCACATCATCCAGATATCCTTTGGAATCCGGACCTCCGATCAGCGCACCCTTAAGCACATGTTTTGCCGAACCTTTATCGGGATTGGCCCCGCGGTGATGAATCTTTGAAGGATTATTCCCATAGCCTATCAGAAAGCTGTAACCATAGGGATTATTGCCCAGTATATAATCCATCTGAAACTTTGCGCCCTTTGCATATGCCGAATCCTTATCTCCGCCCGCAAGCGCCAGCGCCGTCATCTGCATCGCACAGTTATAGCGCGACACTCCCCAGGTTACATCAAAATCATTATAAAACCGATCGGAAAGCCCCTGTTTGTTATCATATGCATCTTTCAGTGCCTGAGCGTATACGGCGTCATTTGTTTTCTTATACATGAGCGCCGCAAAGCCCTGCCATACCTTATTCCAGCTGTAGAAATCATAATCTCCGTAATACACTCCCTGGTAAATATAGCATCCGCTGTTGGGCTCATATACCGGCTTATCGCCCTCTCCGCAAAGCCACAGCCATGCTTCCGCCATGGCAGTCTCGTCCAGGCCATAGAGCGTTTCGCTTGAATAGTATCCGGCTGTTTCATAGAAGGTGGCGAGCCCCCCGAGATAATTGCCCTGATGCTCTTTTCCGAATTTTAAAAGAGCTTTCGCATACCTGATACATTCATCGTAATACTGCGCATCAGTATTCTTATACATCCATGCGCATCCTGCCAGAGCAGACGCCATTTCCCCGCACACCGCAGTATTGTTATATTCCGCGCTTAACCAGTATGTTGTGCGCTCATATGTCTGTTTCTCGGGCGAGGACCAGTCATTATGATCGACAGTTCCGTTTGCGACCACATGGCATATCGCTGCCACCTCACCGTCTGCATCAAGGAAAGTGGTCTTCATGAGATAATCCGCATTGCGCCTGACTATCTTTAACAGATGCTCTTTTGCATCCGCTTTTTTATACACCTCAGGATGAAGATAATCCGACAGTGCCAGGCTGCTGCCGGCAAATCCCATGGTCAGATTGAATTTCACATGATCGCCGGCATCATGATATCCGCCGGATACATCTACCTTACCGTCGCCATCCGTATCGACCAGGCTGCGGTACTTTGCCGGAAAATTATCGGCTTTATCCAAAGAAGCCTCAGCATCATAAGTATGGCAGTTTCCCCGCCAGCTGATGCCAAGAGTTACGACATCGTTTCCGCAGGCGTTTTCGTCAAAGAAATCCAGGCTCAGCGCCAATGCCTCCGGATAATCATTATCCCCTCCTGCTGCCTGCACGGTCTTTGCTGCCGGAATGCCCTGCAGCTGTGTAGATACCAGCACGAACGTCAATACTGTCATTATCAGGATCCTGAACTTCTTTTTCATCTCTTTCTCCTTAGCTATATTTCTCTATGCGCGATCCTTGCTGCCCTTAAAAGAATGCTCTGCGTATCACTTCCATCTGCTGTGCGCTTAAGTCCTCATCACAGTGAAGGTATACGATGGTACTGCCGTCACAGAAGAGGTAGCGCTGCATGACCGGGCTTTTGCCCCTTATGGAAAGCACGCTAAACCCGTCACTTTCAAATTCCGGAACATGTGCTGCTATATCAGTATCAAAATTGATACTCAGCTGCCTGTACTTCTCTTCCCGTGCCTCTTTTAACAGCCTGTCATAAGTACTTTTGAATCTGGGCTTGTAGATACTGAATTCCCAGCTTCTGCTTAATCCCGCCTCATCGGAAATATATTCCTCATCATCATGCCTGCCTGCTGCCTCTTTATCATAAGCCGTAAGCGTATACTGATCTACCGAAAGGATGAAGTGCCCCCAGTGCGTATCCGTCTGATCCCTTTTTACGAACACATCACTTTCGCCGAATACTTCCATATCCTTCTCAGCCAGGCTTATCCGCTCTTTTGATGAGCTGTTCATGATCAATACCACCACGATCGTGATCCCTGTGATCAGAACTGCCGACCATACTACAGTCAGGACAGCCAGTAAAGCCTTGTAACTGCCGCGGCTTAATCTCTTTTTCTCTGCATAAACCGACAATCCCCGGCTTATAAAGACAAGCAATATGATCACAGCCCATATGAAGGGAAACATGAACACTTCCTTCTCACCGAATTTAAGTCCCATCAGCATCATAAAAGCTGAATGTACCAGACCGAAGGCGATGATCAGCCCATAGCCTGCTTTGAAGCTTAAGTTCATCTTATTCGGCGGTATCTTTTCACCGCAGGCTACAGCACGTCTTGCCTTGCCGCGCCATGCCAGATAAAAGATGAGCATCATTATATACAAAGCGCCGACAAATATCCATAGCATCGCAGCTGAAAAATGAAGAAAGCTGCATTCCATCACATTAAGGCTGTTGGTCAGATTGATCAGGAGATTGACAGCCGACATGGCTATAAAGATCAGCGGAAAGACTATCTTCATCTGCCGCTGCGCCTTTTCTATCGTCTTAAGCTTCATGGCGGGATCACTTTCTATCTCGGGTGCATTCTTATCTTCGGTATAAAAATAATCCAGTTTTCCCGAAGAGCAGATAAAGTTCCAGCCGGCTTTTTTACAGTACTCAATATACTCCTGATTGCTCTCTATCGTATAGGTATCATAAATACTGCCTTCAGAAAAGATCTCCACTGCAAAGCGCAGCTCTCCGGGATCTGTTTTAACAAAGTTAAATCTGGTAGTTCCTGTGATATCCTTAAGCATCCAGCCTTCCCGCGCCATCTTCTCAAGATAAGCTGCTGCCGAATCCAGATCATCATAGTTCACCGCACGGTTTATGCTGAAAATATTATCATCCTTTTTCATGTTCTTTTACCTCTCTATGATTCCATGTTCTTTTCGTAATCCACTACCTGCGCCTTCAGCCTCTCGTACTCCTCTTTGAGGGCCATGCGTCCTGCTTCGGTCAAAATGTAACTGCGCTTCCTTCCTTCGACAGCCGTTTCCCTGATAAATCCCTGCTTTACAAAATCTCCAAGCAGTGCATACAGTGTGCCCGGACCTATCGTGATCCTGCCGTCCGTCATCGCTGCTACCATCTCCATTATGTCTATGCCGCAGCATTCTTCTTTCAGGCAGATCAGTATGTAGAACATCTGCTCCGTCAGTGTTTTATATTTCAGTCTTGCCAATTCTTCATCCTCCTTTTTTAAGGATACCGCTTCACGTGAATTTATATCGATAATTGATATCGATATTCAATATTGATTATCGATAATATAACATGTGACTTTGCGTATGTCAATATCGAAAATCGATATTATATCAATAGAGTAGGGAAGATGAAATCGCACCCTGCTCTGCGATAAAAAAAGGAGCGGATTTTTTCCGCCCCCTCTGATCTTTACCATATCCTGTAATCTTCGTGGTCGACCCGGTAAGAAATTCCCGGAACATACAGATCCCCGGCTTCGATCTTATTCCCTTCCTTCTCGGCTTTTTCCATCGCTCTGCGGTAAGCTTTGTAGGAAGCGCTGTTCATTACTATCGAAGTTACATCTTCCTTATCCGGCTTACCTGCCAGATACTTAAGCACTGCCTGCTGTACGTAGAAATATGAACGTACCTGGCTTTTCCTAAGCTCTATGGTCTTCTCTCCATCCGGTCCCAGAAGGAAAAGGCGGTCACCCTCGCGTGTTCCCAGGGTGAGCTTTGCCAGTATTTCAGGAATGAATATCCTTATCTCTGTAGCCAGATTCTTATCTCCTCCCGACAGTTCTATGCTCTTTCTGATCATAGTGTCGTACTCTTCCGAGGTGCTTACATCTGCCATCCTTAAGATAGTCTCCTCTGCAGCATCCATTACAGTCTCCTTATCAAAGGGACATTCGTCATCCCCGCGACGGACAAATAATACATACTGCCTCTCGCACACAAAATGATCGGAACCATCCATCTCATTATCCACATAGTCAAAATAGTACTTTGGAAGCTCAACACACACCGAGCCGTTTATACGGACCTCTATGTTCTTATCTTCCTTATACTTTGCCAGATATATCCTGACCCAGTAATATTTCTTGCTTCCCAGATACCCCGGGATCTCGTCCATGATGAATTTAACCAGCGACACAGGTTCTTTATCTTTAACACCTATCCTCACCACATGCTGGCAATACATATCAAAATCATAATGCTCTTCTATGAGATCCACGGGAACATGAACTGCGTTACTCCCGGCTACAGCCTGTTCGATAGTTTGCCATAATACAGCCCAAAACACTTCTACAGCGTTTGCCGCAGCCTCTTTGAATGTCTTACCCGACGCATCTGCCGGCTCAATGATCGGCTCGTCGAATCCGTCATAATGAACAGCAAATCCGGCTATCAGAACCTTCTCATCCTCGCGCTCTTCTGTCTTTTGTATCCACGCATGGATACTGAATCCATCCTGCAGGATAAGCCTGTCATTTTCAAGTTCTCCGCCAAGCTTTTTCCTGAGTTCTTCGTATAAATACTTCTTTATATCTTCCATAGCGCATTCTCCTTTTTTCAGATTTCTGTTTATCTGCAGATCCGGGCACATATATCATATGAGGCCCAATACCAGTCCCGTGACAAATACCACCGCACATGATACAAAGGCCACCACCGGAAGGCTCTGCTTCTTCCAGGCCAGTATGATCGCGCATATTATGCCCGCCGCAGCCGTGCGTATATCACCGGTGGCGGTGAGTATAGCCGGAAATGTCATAACCGTCAGTGTAACATACGGAACATAATACAAAAACGAGCGTAAGGTCTTATTCTTTATCTCCCTGCGCAAAAGTGTAAGAGGCAGCATACGGATCAGATATGTGACCACTGCCATTACCGCTATGTAGATCCAGATGTTTCCGCTCATTTATAACGCTCCGTTCCCAAAGATCCTGTACCCTTAAGCTCTCAGGATCAAAATACTTTTCGATCAGCTTCCCTGTGTATCTTCCACAGGCCAGATGACCGCTGCTGCCATAGACAGCACGATCGTAAGGATTATTATCCTGCTGCCTGCCGATATATCTTTTACAAGCGGTGCGTATGTGAAAACCGCACTGAAAACCATTGCCATTAAACAGGCAAAGGCAACATGCTTATCTTCTTTAGCCTTGGGCATTATGATGGCTATGAACATCGCATAGAGTGCGAGACTAAGTGCACTTACAACGCTTGCGGGCAGCACATTGCCCATTACCACACCCAAAAACGTACCAAGAGTCCATCCCGGGACAGCTACAGCCATAGCTCCATATGAATAGGACGGTTTAAGCTTTCCTTTAAGTCCTATTGATATACCGAATATCTCATCCGTTACCCCGAAGGATATACCCAGCCGGTGTCCGACCGGAAGCGATGGTTCTACCTTCTGCGAAAGAGCAAAGCTCATGAGCATATATCTCAGGTTGATGATAAGCTGAGATACAGCCATCTCCAGATATGAAGAAGCCGCTTTAATGATAGTGAGTGCCGCAAACTCCCCTGCACTGGTCAGATTGACAAGGGACATTATCGTAGCTTCAAAAGCAGAAAGCCCGGCTTCCCTGCATTGTATGCCAAGAGTAAAGGATACCGCCAGATAGCCCAGTCCTATGGGAAATCCGTCTTTTATTCCCTGTATGAACATGTTGGTCTTTTTTTCCGACATTCTCCGTTTAAGCAGTGAGATCGTAGTTCTTTTTCCGACGGGAGAATATGAATACACCTGCGGCCGTAATTACCAGGACACCGATCATACACCATCCGTATATGGGCATTTTGTTGATATTATAGCAGCGTACATTGATCCACATGCGATTGATACGGGCATTAGCCTCCGCATCAAAGTATTGCATGATCGAACTTCTTTCCATTACATCTTCAGGAGGATACTGCGCGAAAAGCTGACGGGTGAGCTGCTCTGTGGGTGCATCTATCACCGCTTCGTCATCACCGAAAAACCAGCTCAGATCATACTCGCTTATATCCTCTTCATCTTCCTCAGCTCCGTAAGTCCAGTCAACATATTCAAAGACTTCATCTCCGTCGGTCCCGCCGGCGATAGATGACGTATAGCCTATGTAATACATATTGCGCACTGCATTATCCGGTCTTGATACATAATTGACAAATGCTTCTGCTGCTGCCTGCTTTGCAGGATCATTCCCGACGCCGCGCTCTAACATGACCCATCCGTCAAACCAGAGATTGGTACACTCCTCTGGCACGGAATAGGCCAGATACATATCATCTTCCTCTGCCTGGTCCATGGCATAAACCGCATCCCCCGACCACTGCAGGTTAGCCAGCACCTTACCCGTGACCATATCTGCTTTTCCGCTGTCGGTTTCGAATGAATAAGCCACATCCTTTGTATCCTGAAGAAAATCCAGAGCTTCAGCTACAGTCTCTGCCGATGTATCATTCATCTCTTTTTCAAGCTGCTGTGCATAATCTTCAGCTCCGGTAAAGGATCCATCTGTTAGCTTATCCCTCTTTATGGCAGCTACTGCAGGGAAATAGGAATCACGCACATTATCCTTGATCGTTATCTTTCTGTACAGCCCGGGATCCCGCAGACACTCCCAGCTGTTTACCTGTTCTTCCTCCAGCTCATCGGGATTATAAAGTATACCCGTCACTCCCCACATGTAACCTGCGGCATATTTACTCCAGCTTTCGGAATTTATCTCATGCTCGTCAAATTTCTCTTTGATGAAAGGCGAAACATTTCTGACATAATAATTCAATTCATTATCAGTATCATGAAAACCATCGGAAAAAGGCACGAGCCAGTCCTCTGCCATAAGTTTCATTATCATATATTCGGAAGGACATACCAGATCAAATTCGTCCCCGAGAGTAAGCATATTATACAGCTCTTCATTTGTACCGAAACAGCTGTATTCAACCTTTACCTTAACTCCGTAGTTTTCGTAATACCATTCTTCAAAATCCTCATAAAGAGGGTTCACGCCAATGATGTCACCGCTGTCTAAGTCTATGGTCTCCTCTTCATCCCAGTCCCCAAGGTCCATGTATTCTTCCCAGTTGCAGACCTTTAAAACTATGCCGTCCGTACTTTCTTCTTCGTTTCCGCAGGCAGTCATTCCAAGACATGATGCCAGGAGCAGTCCCATAACGAATAAGCTGTTTTTCTTCACTGCTCTGCACCTGCCTTTCTGCCTTCCTTCTTTTTAACATTTCCCAGTAATGCTATCAGAAGTACAATAAGAAAAATGATAGTCGACAAAGCCCAGAGTGCCGTCTTTATACTGGTCTGAGAACCACGGGTAGCATTTACGACATAGGTACTTACCGTATCAAAAGTGGCAGGTTTGGTATAAGTAGCCACAAAATAATCATCAAGCGAAAGGGTTATCGCCATGGCAAAGCCGGAGATTATACCGGGCATTATCTGGGGAATGACCACCTTTCTCAGTGCGTATGCCGGAGAAGCGCCCAGATCCAGGGCAGCTTCATAAATGCTGGGATCCATCTGGGACAGCTTGGGCAGTACCGAAAGATAAACAAAAGGTGCACATAATGCAGCCTGTCCTGCTATAAGTGGAAAGAAAGTATCCTTACTCATGCCGAATACCGCAACCAGAAGGATACATACCGAAAATCCGGTCACAACATCGGCATTGATGACCGGTATCTGATTTACCACCGCTATAAGAGCCTGGGGACGCTTCTTTGAATAAAAAGCACCTATCGCACCGCAGGTACCAAGTACAGTCGATATCACCGCAACGGCAAATGCCAGTGCTACGGTCCCCCATATCATATCCGACAGCTCAGGCGTAGTAAAAAGAGTCACATAGTTCTGCAATGAAAAGCCGCCGCTGAAACCTATGGATGTCGCATCCGTAAAACTGTATACGGCAAGTATGAGTATGGGAGAATAGATCAGCAAAAGCGCAATGACCAGTATAAACAGAAGGAAACTTTTCTTTTTCATATCAGGCTTCCTCCTCTCACATCACTGCTCTCATTATCTCTGGTAAGCAATGTAAATATGCAGATAAGAGCCAGCAGTATAAGACTTATCATGGAACCGCCGTGCCAGTCGTAAGCCGAGAAATAGCTGCCTATCAGGCTTCCCATGATGTATGTACTGTTGTAGAGCATGTCAAGGACTACGTAATTGGTCATCGCAGGCAAAAATACCATAGCCACACCGCTTATAACTCCGGGCATCGACAGCGGCAGGGTAATGCGGGTAAAGCACTTTACTTTATCCGCTCCCAGATCCGTTGCCGCCTCGATAAGGCTCTTATCCAGCCGGTCCAGCTGGTTATAGATCGGAAGTATCATAAAAGGCAGAAAATCATAGGTCATACCTACAACCGAGTTCAGGAAAGGATGAAATGCGAGATTTCCCTCTATCAGTGTAAGTATCTCCTTAAGCGCCGTAAGCCTTAGTGTAAAGTTGATCCACATGGGCATGATAAAGAGCATTACCAGAACAGACTTCGACTTAAGGCCGCTGAACGCAAGGGCATAAGCCACCGGATATGCTATCAGAAGGCATACACAGGTGGTCACCAGCGCCAGTATAAAGCTGTACAGAAGAGTCCCAAGAGTATTGGGGTCACCAAAAAAGTTCAGAAGATTATCTGCCGTGGGCTTTCCGTCATTGCCTGTAAAAGCATAGTAAACTATGACTATAAGCGGCAGAACAACAAAGACCAGTAAAAACAGGGCATAAGGAATGGCCAGATGTTTTCTGCTGAAACGGTACTTCAAGGCCTTTCCCTCCCTTATTTTTTAAGAGCAAAGCTCATCTTATCCTCAGGCAGTATAAGTCCCACCTGATCACCCATATTCCACAGATACTCATCATCCACGATCAGGTCGTGACCATGAGCCGTACGGATAACATAGCAGTAATGATCACCCTTATAGATAAGATTTATGATATGACCGTGGGTAAGTCCCGCTTCTATATCATCGCTCATCTCTATATCCCCGGGCTGTATGGAAACATTTATCTTTATTTTTTCGATATCAACACTCTGGCCTGCGGAATCGGTAAGAACCCCATCCTTCATGCTGCTTCCGGGTATTATCTTCGTAAGGTCGCAGTTGATCTCTTTTCCGTTATAATCCAGCTTATAATCGCTTGTAATACCGGCCTCGAAACGGGTAATATGATCTTCTGCGATCATGATATGGATACCGTCGGGTTCCAGGCTCATACCCACCTTATCGCCCACCTGCTGTGCCTTGGTGGATACTATGACCATCTCATACTTGCCGGATTCAACGGTTATCTCATAATGCATACCCTTAAATGTAACCGCCGTGACCGTACCCGTAACGGTTCCGTCTGCCGGATCGCTTAAGATAACATCCTCGGGCCTTACTACCACATCTACCAGAGTTCCTTCATCAACATCATCCATGCATTCAAACTCACCGCCGCAGAAGCGTACCCTGAGCTTGCCCGTCATGATCCCCTTGAAGATATTGCTCTCGCCGATAAAATCGGCAACAAAAGCATTCTTCGGCTCATTATATATGTCCTCGGGAGTACCTATCTGCTGGATGGATCCACGGTTCATGACCACGATCTTATCCGACATGGTAAGTGCTTCCTCCTGATCATGCGTTACATATATAAAGGTGATGCCAAGCTGGCGGTGCATAGCCTTAAGCTCTATCTGCATCTCCTTGCGCATCTTAAGATCCAGCGCGCCCAAAGGCTCGTCAAGAAGCAGTATCTCCGGCTCGTTTACCAATGCCCTCGCAATAGCGATACGCTGCTGCTGACCGCCTGATAAAGTAGCGACACTGCGCTCTTCAAAGCCCTCAAGATCCACCAGATCAAGAACGTGCTTAACCTTTTTTATCACTTCTTCACGCGGCAGCTTTTTGAGCTTTAAGCCGAAAGCGATATTCTCGAATATGTTCATGTGGGGAAAAAGGGCATAACGCTGAAAAACGGTGTTGATAGGCCGCTTATTGGGCGGGAGGACAGTGATATCCTTACCGTTTAACAATATCTCACCCTCCGTAGGCGTGTCAAATCCCGCTATCATACGAAGGGTGGTTGTCTTTCCGCAGCCGGAGGGGCCTAAGAATGTTACGAATTCCCCCCGGCCAACGCTCAGATTAAAATCTTTTACCGCTATATAGCCGTCATCATCAAAACGTCTGGTGATGTTCTTAAGCTCTATTATGTTTTGTGCCATCAGAACAGATCCTTAGTAAGACGGGTTGTTTTGGTATTAAAACGATTATAGATAAACTCTACCGTCATCTCCGCCTTGGTCACACGGGAAACTCTTATATCCATTGTGCCCTCTTCCTGTTCTTTTTTTCTCACATTGGTAGGTACGACCCTGATAATAGGATGGGTCTTCCCTTCTTCAGGTTCCTCAATAGTATAGGTGTAGCTTTTCTCCTCTTCTTTGGTCTTTGTATCGTTATTGATAACATAATAGGAAGCCAGGCCATCCGGAGAAAATACCCAGTGCTCAGTCCTTTTTTCGCCAACTTCCTTAGTCTGATGCCAGTCACCCGAGATATTCTGCATGTTTATCTCTCTGGCGATGACAAGCATATCAGCCACATAATATATGACCGCAGCCAGCATCAGGAAAAACAGTATACCTATGATGATACCTGCCACATCCCTCTTTTCTGTTTTCTTCTGCTTAACCTTTACTGTTTTCATAATAACCTCCCTTGTTTTATTCCCCTATCTCTTCAAGACGCTGTCTGGATTTATCAGCCAGATCGCTCTCAGGATATACATTTATAAGCTGATGAAACTTTTCGGATGCCTGATTTACATCACCGCTGTCCAAAAGCGCCACCCCAAGGTAATAAAGGGCATCTGCATTTGAACTGTCATACAGACAGGCCTTCTCCAGAGCTGCTATGGCTACCGCATAATCCTGCTGCCTGTACGCTTCCAGTCCGGAATCATAATATGTTTTGGCAACCGTTCCTCCGATAGCTCCCTGAAGGTAATGGTACAGATCCAGATATTCCTGTGAAGCATGGTTTTCAATATAATCCTGCGGGATATCAGAAAGATACTGCTCTACGGCCATCTCATTCTGGCCTTCATCCATATATGCGAAAGCTGCTGCCTGAAGATTATCATTAGCACTCAGTATTCCGCCGGCTCCGCTGTATGCCTCCAGCTCTCCCGTCTTATCGTTAAGGTTCTCTTCCAGCTCCTTGATCCGTGCATTCAGATCCTTTATCTCACCGTTTTTCGCATCAAGCTCTTCTCCGTATGATATGAGCTTGGCGCTCTCCTCGCTTCTTACTTTGGCTTCCCTTGCCGGCATCAGAAGAAAATATGCCGCAAACACACCCACAAGTATCCCCAGACCTATCTGGAAAAACACATGTATCCCCAGAGGTTCCTTAGAATTGATAGGCTGTATGACAACTTCATTTCCGCTCCAGGAATAAACGGCTGAGGGCTCTTCTTTTTTCTTTTTTCTCCGGCCGCCCTGAGCTTCCTCGACTATGCGGAGCTGCTCGTCACATTCTTTCAGATAGCGGAGAGCATCTACATCTCCCACATCTATACGGCGGCACCGTTCCAGTTCTTTTCTGGCTTTATCCCACTCCCCCGTCTGCATATACAGAAGCGCCAGCAGCCTGTGCGCTTTTACAAAACGCGGATTAAGACTGAGCACCTTTTTTAACTGTATCACTGCCAGATCCGGACTGTCCTGATGACACTGGGCCAGAGCCGAATTAAACTTTTTTAATGTAGTATTGATCGTTTCCAAACGGCCCTTGTCCGACTGGATCATGTTGATATATTCTTCGGCAACATTCTTTTCCGGGCGTATATTTTTACTTATGACCCATTCCGCAAAAGCGGCAACGGCCTCACCTGTTTCATAATAGATCAAGCCAAGAAGATTTCTTGCATCAACATGATTTTTATTGCATTTCAGACAATCCCTGAGTACCCTGACTGCCCCTGACAGATCGCGCACACTTGCACGATCGAGTCCTTCATTATATAGTCTGTTTGCGGTGTACATGATCTTTTTGTACTTTTTAACATCAGCACCGCAATTAGTACAATAATCCAGTTCGGAT
Source organism: uncultured Lachnospiraceae bacterium (assembly GCA_902779395.1). Lineage (GTDB taxonomy): Bacteria > Bacillota > Clostridia > Lachnospirales > Lachnospiraceae > NK4A136. The sequence continues at coordinate 30,534 of CACZBK010000021.1, forward strand.
AAGGGAGCTCCGCAGTTAAAACACTCCACGGCTCACACCCCTGTCATTGATTACTATCGTTACCCATGCTGCCCATCATTTCATTATCGAAATTATTGGCCACACCCAGAACAATATCCAAAACATCAGTCATGTTCTCTTTAAAGATCGTATCTTCCCCTTCTTCCAGTTCCGGGCTCCTGTGAAACTTTTTTAATTCTTCCTCAAAACTTATCAACTGTACTTGCTCCTTATCCTACGACTAACATGATACATAAAGCAAAAGGAAAAATCAATATATCTTTTTTACTTTGACAGATTTTTGATCTGCTCCTTAACCTGCTCCATCATCTTGCTGTATTTTTCAAGCTTAGCCTTCTCCTCGGCGATCTTTGCCTCCGGCGCTTTGGATACAAACTTCTCGTTGGAAAGCATTCCGTTTACACGCTTAAGCTCTCCTTCAAGACGCTCCTCCTCTTTCTTAAGACGTTCAAGCTCCTTTGATATATCTACCAGCTCACCCAACGGCATGTAGATATTAACATGGGCTATCACTACCGAAACGGCATCATCGCCTACGCCGCTCTTATCTTCCTGCACATGTACTTCCGAAGCATAGGCCAGTGTTTTAAAGAAATCGATGTTATTCGCAAAAACATCCCTCTTTTCGGCCATATCACTTACAACAAATACCTGAGCCTTCTTTGACGGAGGCACGTTCATGCCCGTACGTGCATTTCTTATGCCGCGTATAGCTTCCTTGATGGTTTCGATCGCATTCTCTTCTCCGGGGAAGTTACGCTCTTCATCATAAACCGGCCATGAGCTGACCATAATGGATTCTTCCTCATCCTGAAGATTACAGAATATCTCCTCCGTAACAAAAGGCATGTAAGGATGCAGAAGCTTAAGCGCGTCTATAAGTACTGTCTTTAAAGTATACAGCGCGGCATTCTTATCCTTTTCATCGTCTTTATTATACAGCCTGGGCTTGACCATTTCGATATACCAGTCGCAGAATTCATCCCAGATAAAGTCGTATACCTTCTGTACCGCAACTCCAAGCTCATATTTTTCCATATTTTCGGTAACATCCTTTATAAGGCTGTTAACCTTCGATGTGATCCACTTATCCGCCGGTTTAAGATCCGCGGCATCGGGTTTTACAGGCGCCTTTTCCATGTTCATCATGATAAAGCGGGATGCATTCCAGATCTTGTTCGCGAAATTACGGTTTGCCTCCACCTTCTCATAGTAGAAACGCATGTCATTGCCGGGCGCATTGCCGGTAACAAGCGTAAGACGCAGGGCATCAGCACCGTACTGAGCGATTATCTCCAAGGGATCGATACCGTTGCCCAGGGATTTACTCATCTTCCTTCCCTGCGCATCACGTACCAGACCATGGAAAAGCACGGTCTTAAAAGGCTTCTCTCCCATCTGCTCATATCCGGAGAATATCATTCGGATAACCCAGAAGAAGATGATATCATAACCTGTCACAAGCACATCCGTCGGATAAAAATACTTAAGCTCCGGAGTCTGTTCCGGCCATCCAAGTGTTGAGAACGGCCAGAGAGCCGATGAAAACCATGTATCCAGGGTATCCGGATCCTGGGTCAGGTGATCATGACCGCACTTGGGGCACTTAGCGGGTGCAGACTTTGCAACCACAGTCTCACCGCACTTATCGCAATAATAAGCCGGTATACGGTGTCCCCACCACAGCTGGCGGGATATACACCAGTCACGGATATTGTCCGTCCAGTTGAAATATGTCTTCTGAAGGCTCTCGGGGACAAGACGTATCTCCCCTTCGCGCACTGCTTTCTGTGCAGGCTTGATGAGCTCATCCATCTTAACAAACCACTGGGCCTTTACAAGAGGCTCAACCGTCGTTCCGCAGCGGTCATGTGTTCCTACATTATGTACATGATCTTCGATCTTGACCAGAAGCCCCATCTCTTCAAGCTCCTTAACGATGGCCTTTCTGGCTTCGTAACGGTCCATGCCTTCAAATTTACCGCCGTTTGCATTTATGGTGGCGTTATCGTTCATTATATTTATTATAGGCAGATCATGACGCTTACCCACCTCAAAATCGTTAGGGTCATGTCCCGGGGTGATCTTAACGACACCGGTACCGAACTCACGGTCAACATACTCATCCGCTACAACAGGTATCTTTCTGTTCATAAGGGGCAGCATCAGATTCTTTCCTATCAGATGCTTATAACGCTCATCATCCGGATGAACGGCTACCGCAGTATCACCCAGCATAGTCTCGGGCCTGGTGGTCGCAAATATCAGATACTCTCCGCTCTCGGTATCATCATCGTTTAAGATAGGATATTTTATATGCCAGAAATGTCCGGCCTGCTCCTCATATTCAACCTCTGCGTCGGAGATAGAAGTATTACATACAGGACACCAGTTTATGATACGTGATCCTTTATATATATATCCTTTATCATACATCTTAACGAAGACTTCATTGACAGCTTTATTGCAGCCTTCGTCCATGGTGAAACGCTCCCTGTCCCAGTCACAGGAAGATCCCATCTTCTTAAGCTGGGATACGATACGTCCGCCGTATTCTTTTCTCCATGCCCAGGCACGCTCAAGAAAGCCTTCACGTCCCAGGTCTTCCTTCCTTATACCCTCTTCCTTCAGTTTTTCGATTATCTTAACTTCCGTAGCTATGGAAGCATGATCCGTTCCCGGCTGCCAGAGGGCGTTATAGCCCTGCATACGTTTAAAGCGTATAAGTATATCCTGAAGCGTATTATCAAGAGCATGTCCCATGTGAAGCTGTCCCGTGATGTTCGGGGGCGGGATCACTATGGTAAAAGGCTTTTTTCTCTCATCCACTTCAGCATGGAAATATTTCTTATCGAGCCATTTCTGATACAGTCTGTCTTCTATGCCGCTGGGGTCATAGGTCTTTGCCAATTCTTTCATCTGCTTATCTCCTTAAAATCACATAATACCCTCTGCACCGCTTACGATGGATCTCACCTGCGGTATCCGGGATCATCTTTTCTTTTATGAGGTTCTATCTCTCCATCAGCCAGAATGCCGCACTGTAGGGGGGCAGCTCACTTCCGCCGCCAAAATCATGCAGCTTTCCCGTTATAAGATCCGTAGCCTGTCCGCAGCCGGCATCGAAATGGGCTGTGTACGGATTACTGTCCATATTTATAGCTACCAGCACACGCTCATCATCACATCTGCGCTCAAAAATACACTGTTTATTCTGAAGCACAACGCTTCTGAAACCACCGTAATTAAGTGCCTTGCTGTTTTTCTTGGCTTCCGCGAGTTTAGAGATAAAATCCGTAAGAGCGTTCCACTGCGGTGAATCAAAGCAGGGTCGGAGCGCCGGATCACCCTGGGATTTATCAGCCTTCACTCCCCATTCACTGCCGTAATACACGCAGGGGATGCCGGGCATACCGAAGACCATGGCATACACCAGTGGCAGGCAGTTCGGATCCTGTATTATAGAAGCTATACGGCTCACGTCATGATTATCCGCAAAGGATAACAGATGTGCGCCGCGGCACACGGCCCACGGCTGATCCTCAAACTGCCTGAGAAGGGAGTGGACTATCTCAAACATATTTGCCGAATTAAAGCCCGAATGAAGCCCCTTATAGCACTGGTAATTAGTCAGTGAATGAATGTTCATATCATTTAACATCCTGCCGTATTCCCCATGGAGCACCTCACCAAGCAGGAAAAAGTCCGCTTTCTTACTGTCGGTAAACTCCCTCAGGCGCCTTAAAAAGCCATGGTCGAGACAGTAAGCCACGTCAAGGCGGATGCCGTCTATATCAAATTCATTTATCCAGCCTTCCACGGCATGGAAGATATGCTGTATCACGTCTTCATTATGAAGGTTAAGCTTTACCAGGTCGTAATTGCCTTCCCAGCCTTCATACCACAGTCCATCGTTGTAGTTCGAATTTCCGCCGAAGTCTATACGGTTAAACCAGCTCACATAAGCAGAAGACTCACGGTTTTTAAGCACATCCTGAAACGCCCAGAACCCGCGCCCCACATGATTGAACACTCCATCCAGGACGACCTTTATCCCTTCTTTATGCAGCGCTTCACAGACCTCTTTAAAGTCCGCATTGCTGCCAAGGCGGGTATCTATCCTGGTATAATCCCTGGTATTGTAACCATGGGTATCGGATTCAAATACCGGGGAAAAATATATGGCATTGCAGCCAAGCTTTTTAATATGAGGTATCCATTCCTTTACTTTCAATATCCTGGACTGCGCAACCCCGTCATTCTCAAAAGGTGCCCCGCAAAAACCCAGAGGGTAGATCTGATAAAACACGCTCTCATAAGCCCACATAACTGTGTCCTCTCCGGAAGCCCTAAAGCCTCCCTGATATTTTTATCCGTAAAACATAAAGGACATTTTATCACAATGTAACAGAGATTTCCACAATTTATGATAATAAAAATTGTGGAAGATATAAAACAAAACCCGGATGACCCCCAGTGTATCATCCAAACCTACATCTCATCCCAGAAAGCTTCAAGGGCCACGCCTATACGCCTGATATCCGTAACGGAAAAGCCCGTCCATTCTCTGGGAAACATACGCTGGTATGAACGGTCGGTAAAACGCTGGTCCAGAAGAGCCACTACCCCCTTGTCATTCTCCGTCCGTATCACCCTCCCGGCCGCCTGCAGCACCTTATTCATCCCCGGAAAACGGTATGCATAATCAAAGCCGTTTTCCTCAAAATACTCCTTGATGATCTCCCTTTCGTTGCATATCTGGGGAAAACCCACGCCTATGATTATGCTTCCTATCAGCGCATCCTCTTTCAGATCGATGCCTTCGGAAAAGATCCCTCCCAGCACGCAGAAACCGATAAGACTCCTGCCTTCCTCCTTACCGCTGAATTCAGAATATCTTACGATACCTCCATCCGAAAACCGCGCCAGAAAGCTTTCCCGCTCATCTTCGCTCATACGCTCCGACTGGACTATGCATTCCATCCCTCCCAGAGGAATAAAATGTCTTTCAAAACTCCCGACAACCTCCGACATAAAACTGTATGAAGGAAAAAACACCAGATAATTGCCTCTTCTCGATTCAGTCACTTCATATATATATCTGGCTATTTTAAAGAACGTATCCACATTCCGTTGTTTATATCTGCTTGTAACATCCCGACATACGAAAACCGCAAGTCTGTCTTTGTTAAATGCAGATTCAGCATACACTGCAACATCTTTATTGTCAGCCCCCAGGAGCTTTTTGTAGTAATTGATCGGTAAAAGTGTAGCCGAGAAAAGTATGCTCGCCCTTCCTTTTGCCATACATTCTCCAAGACGGCCTCCGGGGTTCACACACAGCAGTTTTAACCAAAATCCACAATTCTCCCTGTTCTCTGTATATATCCTGTAATTATCATCCAGCCATTCATAAATCAGAAGAAAATGGGATATCTTAAAATAGAATTCAAGAACTTCTTCCCTGACTCCTGTATTTTCTTCTTCGTCAAGAAACTGTCCCACAGAAGTATAGAGGCTCTGAAGGTACCCGGCGAACTTATCCACCTCATCCACCACTTTGAATGTTTCACATTCACGTTTCATCGAAAGCATTTCTCTGTTACAGCGGTCCAGGCCGCGAACTATCTTGAAAATTAGCGGAACACCCTTAACCTTTTTCCGTCCTTTCGGAAGATCACCGCCGGCATACTTCTCAGTCACGGCATTCATCGACCGCTTCAATCCGAGAAGATCCTCTTTGCAAAGCTCAGCGCTGTACATCTCCCTGCCGCGTTCCACCAGATTGTGCGCCTCATCAACAAGGAAAACATACTCTCCTCCGCTGCCTCCGTCAGCAAAATATCTTTTTAAAGACGCATGCGGATCAAAGACATAATTATAATCGCATATCACCATATCACAGAACAGGCTGACATCCAGCCCAAGCTCAAAAGGGCATACTTCATATTTCTGAGCAATTTCCGAAAGTACAAGCCTGTCTATGCCGTCATACTCATTTATGCAGGCATAGATCGCATCGTTGACCCTGTCAAAATGACCTTTCGCATAAGGGCAGTTTTCCGGGTCACATTCTGTCTTGTCGAACGGACAGATCTTTTCTTTTGCAGTAAGTATGATGCTCTTAAGCCGCAGGCCCTGCTGCCTTAAAAGCTCTACCGTATCCGATGCCACCGTCCGGGTGATCGTCCTGGCCGTAAGATAAAATATCTTGGATACCATATCTTCTCCCATAGCCTTAACGGAAGGAAAGACCGTGCTGAGCGTCTTCCCCGTGCCGGTAGGAGCCTCCATAAAAAGCTTATGCTTTTCCCTTATTGTCCTGTATACCTGGGCAGCCAGTTCTCTCTGGCCTTTTCTGTATTCATACGGAAACACTATCCCCTTTATGGAATCGCGGCGCTGCCTGCTCCATTTCCACTCAAACTCCGCCCACTTAAGATATTCCTTCATGAGCCCGTCAAACCAGCCGCTTATTTCAGACCATGTATACTCATGAAAGAAATACTTCATCTCTTCCGTCTCGATATTGCAATATGTCATCCTGATACGGATCAGCGGCAGCTCATTAAGTTTTGCATATATATATGCATAAACCTTTGCCTGCGCCAGATGTACAGGTACCGCTTCTCTTATACGTTCCAGTCTGCGCGCCACGCATTTGATCTCATCTATTGTTATCTGCGGATATTCCCCATTTGTTAAATATTGATTTAATGATATCTGGTTCCCTCCGATCTTTTCCATACCGGAGTCCGTGACCGATTCATCTATTATCCCATCTGCCCTTCCGTCAAGAATGATCCTGTAATGCTCTGCTTCATATACATAATGGAGCGGGACTTCGGCACTGTAACCCTCCCCCATGCTGCGCTGTATCATCCTGTGAAGCCTGCTCCCCTCCTGCATGGCCCTCTCGGGCGAGACAGTTCTGCGGTTATCTATATCCCCGCTTCGCAATATAAACTCAACCAGCTCACGGACCGAAAGCCGGATCTCATATTTCTCAGATAACTCCTGTACATCAACTGCCGCTTTCACATTTTCTGCATGGCAGTCGGGAATATTCAACTTATCAGCCATCTGTATCCTTCCGCAAACTTGCGTACGTGTCAAAAACGTACCATACAACGCACCAACAGACATAAACTATAGCATAACAGAACATATGTTTCAAGCCATGGCGATCAGTACGTATATGTTATTTTATGTAAACTTTTTTAACTTATGTAAACATCAGTTTTGAGTTAAATCACGATTTGATTCAGTGATAATATTGTGTTATGTAAACCAATCAGCTGTAAAATTCATTAGTTATGTCAACCAACTGATATGGTCAATTCTGTTTAAAACAGGTCATTTTTCTTCATATTTTGTAATAATCTATTCTCTTATATATTTTTAATGATTTTATATATTACGTTAACCATATTTTCATTCTTTCTCCCTGTGCCCTGTATTGTTGTTATGTAATCCTTTTTGACCATCTTCCCATGCAATAAATATATTTATGTCAACAAAAAAAGCTTCCCGAAAACGGGAAGCCCGGATGATCCTTCAGCAGAAAAGCTTATAACCTTCTGTTTTCTTTGAGGAGTTTTACCGACATCGATCCGAAGCAAAGCACAAAAGGCAGCTGGACAACCAGAACAAGTATATATTTGACCAGACGGGCCGCTTCAGGAGGCTGGATCTGATACTCCCTGTAAAGAGAATAGCAAAGCGCACCAAACAATCCCGCAAATATCAGTGCTAATAGCAGCGTTAACAGTCCCAGTTTAAGGCAATGGACTTTCATTCCCACCTTATCAGCAAAATTCCTGGGACGGTTTGACTCTTCATACTTTTTTCTCCAGACATAGCTGTTTAAGCTCTGTCCCATATATTCCCAGCCTTCATCAGTCAGTTTCTGCATATAAAGTGCCTTTGGAAGGGTAGGGCAGTCCACAACATACATCAGTTTTTCGGGTTTCTCCTCAGAAAACAAAAGGGAAAACAGCGACCCCTGTCCCAGAGGAAGAAGCTTTAATCCTTCGGAATTCTTTTCTTCAAGATAATATTCCAGATCTGAAGGGACCACATGTTTAAGTGCCGCAAACAGGCTTCTTTGAACTCCCATACCGACCTCCGTAAAAACTTTATGCATGTATTATAAACTATTTTAGATATAACCACAAGAAATTGTTTAAAAATACTGTCCCAAACTCACGATCACTGATATAATACATATCAAATAAGATTTCGGGAGGCTCAGTATGATAGATGCCAGGAACCTCAGTATGATCTACGGAAAAGACCACAAGGCCGTGGACGATCTGTCCTTTCATATAGGCCGTGGGGAGATAGTCGGGTTTGCCGGTCCAAACGGTGCCGGAAAGACTACCGTCATCAAAATGCTCACAGGAATATTGAAACCCGTTACAGGCACAGCCACAATAAACGGTCACGACATCACAAAAGATCCGCTTGCCGCAAAGGCTTCCTTTGCATATGTGGCAGATAACCCGGACGTGCTCCTGCAGCTGTCGGGGCTTGAATACATCAATTTTATCGCGGATATTTATAAAGTTGATGAGGATTCCCGCAAAAAACGGGTCCCCGACCTTGCCGAACGTTTCGGGATCCTCGATGCACTGACCACTCCAATGAGGGAATATTCACACGGGATGAGGCAGAAACTTATGGTCATTGCCGCATTGGTTCATGACCCTCCTGCATGGATACTGGATGAGCCGATGACCGGCCTGGATCCCCAGGCAGCTTATGAACTTAAACAGATGATGAGGGAACACGCCGCGCGCGGAAACTGCGTCCTCTTTTCTACACATGTACTGGAAGTGGCTGAAAAGCTCTGTGATCACATTATGATAATCAATCACGGAAGATCACTGTATCAGGGAACAGTTGAGGATCTGTCTGCTGCCCATCCAGGTCAGGACCTGGAAGAGATCTTCCTTGAAATGATCGAATACAGGAGTTCTTCTAACGAGTAGACATAATATTATTATAATTCCCTAAGTACTGTCTGATGACGAAAGGATATGATATGGATCCTGTTAAAAGATTAACCGGGATATACCGAAAAAATTTTGAGATGCCCATGCCTGAAGAAGGTGTCAAGATGAACATATACACATCTCTTGGGATCATCGCCGTTGTATGCATAATGCTTCCGTGCTGTCTGATCATGGGTTACTTAAGCTATGTCATGACCCTGGCCATGATGGTAGAAGGCAACCGCGTAAACGGTCTCATAAGCGAAATGCATATTCTCTCCGCATTTGCTATGGTACTTGGAATGCCCGTAGTCTTTAATGTACTGTTCTTCTCCTCCGACCGTGAGCATATGGTCACCCTTCCTATAAAAAGCCACCACCTTCTGGCAGCAAAGTTTTTCCATACATTCTTTGCGGAAAGTGTGATGGAGTTTTTAATCTTTATATCGATCTTTATTGGCTTCTTTATCGCAGCCGTCAGCAGTGCAGGTCCGTGGCCTTCACTTCATCCGGTCAGTATCATAGCGGCGCTTACCGGTATCATCCTCACTCCCATGCTTCCCCTGGTGTATTGCTGCATTATAAGTCTTATCCTGATGGCTTTGCTGAAAAAAGTCCGTAGCATCAAGACTTTCTACCGGAGTTCCACCGTGCTTATGTTCATTTTTATCGGCCTGTTCATATATTCATTTAAGGATATGGGAACCATAAGTTTTGACAACTACATGGATTCACTTGCAGCAGATAATAATTTTTTCCTCCGTTTTTGCAATGTGCTTTTCTTTACTACACCCCAGCTTTGTAAAGCTATGGCTTTTCAGGATCTGCCGCAGCTATTGCTATATTATCTTAGCAACGCAGCTGCAGTTGCTGCCATACTTCTTCTCGGCGCCCGGCTGTATCAAAGCGGATTATATACCGCAGCCGCACTTGGAAGCCGGAAGAAAAAGGCCGAGAGAGATAAATTAAATCTTGCTTCAACTAATATCTTCCATTCATATTTCATGAAAGAAGTACGTATGCTTATCCGGACCAGAGCCTATGCATCAAACTGTGTATATGTCAATTTCATCTGGCCGATAGGCATAGCAATATTCTTTGTCATCACACGTACGAATGAGAGCATTCTTCAGTTTATCGGCTACTACAAAGAAGGATATGACCGCGCCCTTCTTATCATCCTTCTTGCGGTCATCTTTGTTTCCTTCGTCGCCTCCGCCATGAATTCGCTCTCTTCCACCGCCTTTACACGGGAAGGTTCTCATGTGGATATCATTAAATATCTGCCTGTTGATTATAAAACACAGATGTATGTCAAAGCATCCGTCGCGATCATACTGACCGCACCTTTTCTTATCCTTTCGGTAGCTGCTGCATCGTTCTTCCTTGGTTTCACGCTTTTAACAGGCATTTATTACTGTATCATAGCTGTCGAGGCACTTATGATCTCCGTAGTTACCGGCCTGGCACTCGACAGTTCTTCTCCCTATACCCTCTGGGATGATGAATACTCAGCCCTTCGCGGTAATCTGAACAGTTTCTTTAATATGGCTGTCATGATCGTAATGAGTCTGCTGATCTGCGGGCTATTCTTCCTTTTATATGAACTGGTACATCTGCCGCTCATGGCGATCTATATCTCCCTGCCGGTATTTTTAGGCATAATAAATGCGGCAGCCTTTGTTTACGGCCGCCGCAGGATAATATCAAATATGGAAGAACTGTTTTAATGATGGAACAGGCGGATCCCGGTAAATGCCATTACCATTCCCAGTTTGTCGCATGCTTCGATAACATCTTCGTCTCTCTTTGATCCTCCGGGCTGGGCTACATATTTAACGCCTGAACGTGCAGCCCTTTCTATATTATCGCTGAAAGGGAAGAACGCATCGGATCCAAGCGATACCCCGGTCTGTTGTGAAAGCCACTGCTGTTTTTCTTCTTTCGTAAATACTTCGGGCTTTACTTTGAAGATATTCTGCCATTTCCCCTCAGCAAGAACATCCATATAATCTTCTCCGATATAAAGATCGATGGAATTGTCGCGATCAGCTCGGCTGATCCCGTCTACAAATTGAAGTCCCAATACCTTCGGCGACTGTCTTAAGAGCCAGTTATCTGCCTTTGAACCGGCAAGACGGGTACAATGGATACGTGACTGCTGTCCCGCACCGATACCTATGGCCTGTCCTCCCTTTGTATAACATACTGAATTGGACTGGGTATACTTAAGTGTGATAAGTGCGATCAGCAGATCTATCTGTGCCTGATCGGGCAGCTCCTTATTCTTGGTAACGACATTCTCAAGCAGGCTTCCCACAATAGGGAGCTCGTTTCGACCCTGTTCAAAACTGATACCGAATACGTCCTTATGCTCGATGGGCTGAGGCTTATACTCAGGATCGATCCTGATCACATTATATGTTCCCCTCTTTTTGCTCTTTAATATCTCCAGAGCCTCATCCTCATATCCCGGCGCGATTATACCATCGGATACCTCAGGTTTGATGAGCTTTGCGGTAGGAACATCACATACATCCGAAAGAGCTATAAAATCACCGAAAGAAGACATACGGTCTGCTCCTCTTGCTCTTGCATATGCACATGCAAGAGGTGAAAGCTCTATACTCTCATCAACAAAATAGATCTTCTTTAAGGTATCATCCAAAGCGATACCTACTGCCGCACCTGCCGGCGAAACATGTTTAAAAGATGTCGCAGCGGGAAGACCGGTGGCATTCTTAAGCTCCTTTACAAGCTGCCAGCCGTTAAGGGCATCCATGAAATTGATATAACCGGGGCGTCCGTTAAGCACCTCTATAGGCAGATCACGCCCGTCATTCACAAAGATCTTTGCCGGTACCTGATTAGGATTACAGCCATACTTGAGTTCAAGTTCTTTCATCTCTTTCTCCTTATTAAATCATCACTTAACATTCTTGTTGACTATTCTGCTTTCGTACTTTCCGCTCTCAATATCGATCATCCTCACGAACAGGGACACTTTATTCTCTTCATTTAACGAATCCCAGATAAGCTTTGTGAATGAATCAATATCATCGGTATCTATTCCTATGAACTCAGGTTCACCTTCAAAAGAAGGAAGAGGATTGCCATCCTTCATATACGTATGTATGAAACGGCCGTCTCCTGCCTTAGGATTTTCATATGCAAACATATAGCGGTCACATCCCGAAGGATCACCGTTATCACTCTTTAATATGCTGAATGCATAATTGTATTTTCCGTTCTCAATATGCATTATACCCGAAATACGCGGTGTAAAATTAGGCCCGTCAGGCTCAAATTCCCTGCTTCGCAGGCTCTGTTCAAATGTAAGCTGCTTATCCATCCCTTCGTAGATCGTATCCGTCTGGTCACCGTTAGTCACGATAGTCTTGTTCCCCAAAACCCGTACAGGTGCATAAATGATAAGACTGGGATCCGAAAGTTTATCGGGATCAAACGCCTGAGTCCTTATTCCCTCACCGTCCTCTACAAATACACGGTTACGGCTGTTCACGCTTCGTCCCATGATAAAATAAGCCGTCACCGCCTTCTTTCCATCCGGTGTACGACCGATAATTATCCCGCGCCCGGGATAAGCATTGCTGCTAAGTAAATCCGCAATATTACTCTTTTCCATTGTGATCCTCCCTGGATTTGATGTCATTCTTCGGGCGCAGCCCCGAGAATTCTTTTCACAACAGCTAAAATAATACCACATATTGATATATGCGTCAATCCATACCACTACATATATAGCGTTTGAAAGGGGAAATAAGTATAAAATATCCGGTATGGACTACATCTTCCGGATCTCCGACATAGCCATGGGCAAAGACAGACAAAGTGCCAGTACATCTGCTATACTCTGGGTTATCTCCACTCCGAATATTCCCATAAAATGCGGCAGTATAAGTATCAGCGGTATAAAGAAAATACCGTTACGTGCAGATGAAGAAATTGAGGCCTTTACACCTTTTCCGATAGACTGGAGCATCATATTGCTGATAACAGTGGCCGCCGAAAGCGGAAGAGCGATAGCCTGTGCCCTGAGCGCCACTTTCCCGATCTCCACCACAGCATCATCATTCCTGAAAAACCTGATGATCTGAGGTGCAAATATAAAGCATAAGACACCGGCGGCGAACATGAAAACCGTCCCCCATTTAACGCAAAACCAGAATCCTTTCTTTACCCTGTCCTTAAGATCTGCTCCGTAATTGAATGAACATACCGGCTGATATCCCTGGCCGAAACCTATAAGCGCCGAACTCAGGCTCATAACAACAGTAGTCACGGTAGACATTGCTGCTATAGCTGCGTCACCACCCAGATCCCTGGCCGCATTATTAAGAAGCATACCCGATATCGCCGCCAGCCCCTGTCTGAAAAGCGACGGGCTGCCGCCATTGGCTATTTCCCGGATATAGAAGAAGTTGATCCTTATATCCTTAAGCCTGATCCTGATATTTTCACCTCTTCTGCTTCCGATAAAAAGCACGCAGAAACTGGTAAGCTGTCCGGTTATCGTAGCTATCGCAGCACCGGACACGCCCATATTTAACACCAGTATGAGCAGCGGATCCAATACCAGGTTCATAGCCGCGCCACACATCAATCCGGCCATTGCATACATGGCACTGCCCTGGAAACGAAGCTGGTTGTTCACCACAAACTGTCCCATCATAAACGGTGCACCCAGCATGATTATACGCATATATGCCACTGAGTCCGCCATGCCCTCCTGGGTCGCTCCCATAAAGTATACCAGAGGCCTGCAGAAGATTATCCCCAAAACTGCTGCCAGCGTACCTGTGATCAGAGCCATGGCAAATCCGGTAGATGCCATTTCCGATGCTTCCTTATGCTTGCCCGCTCCCATCATCCTGGAAAGATAATTACCGGAACCGTGACCATAGAAAAAGCCAAGCGCCTGGACTATAGCCATTGCAGGAAATGCCACGCCTACAGCTGCCGAAGCTTCTGTTGATATCCTCCCGACAAAAAACTTATCTGCCGCGTTATAGATAGCGGTAACCAGCATACTGATTATCGTAGGAACCGACAGCTCAAGTATCAGTCTGGGAACCGGAGTCTGTGTAAGTCTTGTTCTTCTGTCCATGTTTTCATTTTCTTTACGCATAGATGCTATAATAGCACATTTTCCCGATGCGGGCAAACTGCCATGATATCTATTCAATGATGTTAAAGATCAATAGTTTTTTAATTGATTTTCCCGGAAAATATGCTATACTATGACTAATGTCAGTTAGTTAGATAAAACAGCGGTTTGATGATCCATTACGAACCTTTCATAAAGGAGGCGATCAAATGTCAGTTAAAGAAAGCACCGAATCCTCGGAGAATTACCTTAAGACTATCCTCATCCTCAGCCAGCGTCTTCCCGTGGTGCGTGGAGTGGATATCGCAAATGAGATGGGATTTAAGAAATCAAGTGTTTCCATAGGAATGAAGAACCTGAGGGAAAAAGGACAGATCACAGTTACCGATGCCGGTTACATCTACTTAACCGACAGCGGTAAAAAGATAGCAGAAGAAATATATGAGCGCAACCGCTTTATGATAGAAATGCTGATGTCCTGGGGTATCTCAAAGGAGATCGCAGAACGTGATGCCTGCCGCATCGAACATGTCATAAGCCCGGAAACATTTGAGGCATTTAAGAAACATTATCATTCATAATAAAACCAGGGGGACATCCCCCTGGTTTTCACTATTTCCCAAATTATGCTCTGTGGCCGCCGCCTCCGTGGCCTCCACCGCCACCACCGCCATGACCGCCGCCACCGCCTGAAGATGAGGGCGGATCGTAAACCTTGGTGGTATTTGTCAGTATCATATTTGCCCCCAGAAGCTGGAAATGCTGATACAGACCGCTGAGCACCTCCGAGTCCTTGGGCTTTTTAGAACGGATCGCATAACTTACCATAGCAAAACTGATCATGAAGGCAAGCACTATGGCAAGAAATATATTCGTGATCCATTTCATGGGCTCAGAGATCTTTCCGGTATTATAAAAATCTATGAGCTGCTGAAACGTCTGTTCAGCATATCCGTACCAGTCACGATCGTTATATCTGGCAACAGTATTATATGTGTTATCCATTATGGAATCGACCTGTGAATTGGAGATCCTTCTGTTCATTTCACCATATTTGTTTAACCAAAGCATGCAAAGCTCGTTATCACGGTCCTGAAAATAATTATCAAAATCGATCACAAATATCACGCCGTTCTGATTACCGTAATAGTTTTTATAATAACTGTCTGCATCACTGTCTGCGTCGCTTTCATCTCTGACTCCGGGTCCGCTCGTGCTGTAAAACACCACATTACCGTATTCTGTCAGTTCTTTCATAAGACCGGCCAGTTTCTGCTCTTCACTGTCTGTCAGGATATCTTCTTCATCATCGATAAGGACTTCATATCCCTCATCGCTTTCATACCATACATATGCGTCAGCCTTCGCGGGGATCGTAAAGATCAGCATTACCGAAAGAGCCAGACATATTGCAGATAATACTCTAGTACGCACTGTCGTTACCTCCCTTCCTGTTGAGCTGGGGCAGAGGACGCGTAGTGAGCATATTGTACTCGCCAAGCACCAGCAGCTGACAAAATATCGTTCCTGCCATCAACGCAAAAGTACCGCTGTAATACCACAGATCCGAAGGCGGCCTTACCATACTGAGTATCAGCGCATATACCGATACCACCATCATAAACAGGAAGCCTATGGTAAGAGCTCCTTTCTTTCCTCCGTTCTGCGAGTTCTGGGAGCTCAGCCTGCTGAAGCCGAAAATAGTAAGACCAAACATTGCTGCCACTGCCCCGAGCATCACCAGCTTCATACCAAAAGCCGCGATAAGTGCAGCGATAAGACTGAAGCCTATCTGAGAAGCAAAAATGATGACGATAGGTATAAGGGCGATCATATTCTTGGCAGTCTTGCCGCCCTCCGTATGCTTCTTTACCTGTTTCTTTCTGTACTCAGCTGCATTATACTTGCTGAGAAATCCCTTATCATCCAGTCTCTGATCCCTCTTTCTCACCTTCCCTATAGTGATGTTGAGCATCAGCACACTGATCAAAGAGATCGCCATTGATACGGTCAGTGTATTTGTCGGTGTCATAGCCGGCATAAATGCGAGCACTCCGTAAATGATAACTGAAAGTATCGCCGCTACCAGCAGAAACTTCTTATTATCTACCGGAAGATCGCTCACTATCTTACCCGTCTGACCGTTTACCACGGCATATGCCACACGGTCATTTTTCCTGTATGAAAGGAACCACACAGGCAGGAATGCGAGATAAGGTGCACCGGGATCCAGCCGCGGGCTGATACCCGACTGCTGGGAACTGTCTACCGTGACACCGGGAAAACAGCGCCCGCTCTTTATATTATTAAAGATCTGCTGCTGGACGAATCCGCTGGCATCGGTTACATAGACCTGATTGGAAACATCTTGCATATCCGCATAATAGCCGGCCATGTAGTTTTCATTAAAATCCAGCATTGCATGCGCATCAAAAGGCGCTATACCCTCACTGAAATAATCATCAAAGGAGGAAGATGCATCATAGGACAGTCCCCTGTAATAGCTGTCAACATTTGCGATACATCTATAATGCTCTGTGTATACATAGTTTCCGCGGCGGTAAGTCTTGGTTCCCTTAAGATTAACCTCACCGCTCATACTCATATCATATACCCAATAGGGCATATATATACCCCTGAATTTATCAAGCGCCTGTTCATCCTTAAACTCTTTGGGAACATAAAATGATCTGCCCACAAATTTCTTATACGCTTCCTTGCAGGCATTCTTATCTATACGGAAAGGCAATATCTTCTTAGGCTGAGGCATCTTCGCCATACGTGACTGGAGCATTAAGCTGGAGCCGCAATAGCTGCAGAAACCGTTTACGGATTCCTCTGTTGAATAGATACTGCCGCCGCACTGGGGACAGGTATATGCTATTACGTCAAAGCTCTCGGGTTCCGGCTGGCTCTGCTGGGCAAATGCTCCCTGAAATGCAGCCTGAGGCTGTGCTGCTGCCTGAGGCTGTCCGGCAAAAGCTCCTGCCATGCCTGCCGTACCTGCCGCAAATGCACCGGGCTGAGGCTGCGCATAAGCCCCCTGAGGCGGTACCTGCCCGGGCTGTGGCTGCTGAGCCCACCCCTGCTGAACCGCAGACTGGGGCTGCATCTGAGGCTGCTGGCCATAAACAGCTGTCGCATCCCCTGCTATCCCCTCCTCGACCGGCGGTGCGGTCTGGGCGTTATAATGTGCTTCCTCTGCAGCTTTTCCCGCTGCTACCTGCGCAGGCGAAAACACACCTTCGCAGAACGGGCATTTCAGCATCTGAGTCGCGATGTCAAATGTCAGTTCTCCTCCGCAGCTTGGACACGGATTCATTCACTATACCCCCCTTTCTAAAAATATATCATCCTTAAAGACAAAGCTTTAAAACGATCCTTAAAGCAGATGTCCTCTTAATTCCTCTGCACTCTTTGCAGAAAGATAAGCGGGTGCTATATCAAATACAGTCTTGCAGCCGTTTGCCCCTTCCTTAAAAAGCCTGTAAGCAGCTCTTGCATATGCAGTAAGTACAGAACCGGTAAACTCGGGATTCGAATCAAGCTTAAGATTATATTCGATGATATGCTTATGCTCTTTATCATTACCGGTAACACCGCTTCTTATCACGAAGCCGCCATGAGGAAGCCCTGCATGATCACGCTTAAGCTCCTCTTCGGTGATAAAGTGAACCGTGGTATCATAATCCGCAAAATAATTGGGCATCTCCTTGATCTCTTTTTCTATCCTGGCCTTATCAGCGCCTTCTTCCGCTACAACATAGCAGTCACGGAGATGCATCTGTCTTGCGGTGAATTCGGGATTAGATCCGCTGCGTACTTCTTCTACCGCGCTCTCGACAGGTACTGTATACTGGCGCGCATCCTTAACTCCCTCTATACGGCGGATGGCATCAGAATGTCCCTGGCTCACGCCGCGTCCCCAGAAAGTGTAATGTTTGCCTTCGGGAAGCACCGCATCGCTCACCATACGAAGAAGTGAAAACATGCCGGGATCCCAGCCAACAGAGATAACAGCCACTTTGCCGCCCCTCTTAGCTGCAGCATCAACATTTGCAAAATGCTCACCTATGCGGGCATGTGTATCAAAGCTGTCGATCACGTTGAAATATTCCGCATATTTAGGGGTCTGCACAGGCAGATCGGTTGCCGAACCGCCGCCCATCACCAGTACATCTATCTTATCTTTCCAGTCAAGTATCTCACTCTCAGCCACTACGGGAACACCGGGCGTTTTAATGGTAACGCTTGCGGGATCTCTGCGGGTGAACACTGCCGCAAGCTCCATATCATCATTCTGCTTAATGGCACTCTCCACACCGCGTGAAAGATTACCATAACCTAAAATACCTATTTTGATCGACATTTATTTGTCCTCCTTATATTTTCTCAAATTTCAGTCTTGCACAGACGGCGGCTTTGCCGTTCTCTTTCATTACCAGTATCCTTCCGCTCTTTTCATCCTCATCTTCCCTGCAGACAGTAAGCTCTTCGCCGTAAAAACACTGCTCCCTGTAGTTGATCTCCAGATCCACAAGCTTATGATGATCGTGAAAATCCAGATCATATGCATCAATAAGAAGCGGCATATACCGCAGATTGTTCATATGCCTGTTATTATCAAGGTCAGAGTATCTTACCCTGTGCTTATATACTTCTTCCGCACCCTCTTTAAGATAGGCGATCTTTGAAAATGGCGGAGTAACATTCATTCGTTCCATGGCAAGCACCGGATCATAGCCTATACGTTCCAGCCTTGCGATACGTCCGTTTTCCATATCCACAAGGCAGCTTTCCAGTCGGCCTCTCGCCAGCAGTATCCCGCGTTTTCTTATCTCTATGGCATGATATATGGTAAACGAATGCTTTGTTGCTTCTATCCAGCACTCTATATCAAGCGGGGCATCGTATATGGCTTTTTCAAAAAGCTGCATGCGGTATTTCGTATATATCCATGCCACATTGTATCGCTCGTGTATCAGATAGTTATCCCATCCGAACTTATGCATATAACTCCCGGCCGCATCCTGAAAATAGCTCAAATAGCCATACATTCCTATCCGACCGTCGGCATCCGCTTCCCTGAATTCCTGAGCCTTTTTTTCCTGATAAAGGAAATGTTCCTCCATCAGTCCATACCCAGCAGCTCAGTATAGAACTGAGAGTAATCCTTACGTTTTTCTTTTGTGAAGGCTATAGCCGAACGGGGATGCTGGTTAAGGAGTCCCGTAAAAAAATACTGCATATCATACCCCCAGACCGCTCCAGCCTCACGTACCTCAGGCATGTATTTATCTATAAACTGTATCACCGGATACAGATTGTATTTGGGATTACGCAAGAAGCCCAGAAGATGCTCCATAAAGCAGTTACCGGCGCCTCTGCCCATTCCGTTGTAAGTAGCATCCAGCCAGTTAACACCGTCACCTACAGCTTCAATGGTATTTGCAAATGCGAGCTGCTGGTTATTGTGCGCATGCATACCAAGCTGCTTATTGTACTTGGTCGCAAATTCACCGTACAGATCCGCTATACGCGCGATCTGCTCAGGGAAGAGCGATCCGAAACTGTCGACTATATAAATAACATCTACCGGCGACTGTCCCAGCATATCAAGAGCCACCTTGATGTCGCCTTCCTGTGCATTGGATATAGCCATGATGTTGGCACTCACTTCATATCCCTTGCGCTTTGCATCCTCTATCATATCTACTGCAGTGGGGATCTGATGTATATATGTAGCCACACGGATAAGATCAAGAGGACTGTTTGCCTTATCCACGATATCCGTCTTATAATCGCAGCGGCCCACATCCGCCATTGCCGCAAGCTTAAGTCCGGTATCCTTGTTCTCGCCTATCACATTGAAGATGTCTTCGTCATTGGTGAACTTCCACTTTCCGAACTTGTTCACATCAAACATCTCTTTGGAACACTTATACCCCAGCTCCATATAATCCACGCCGGCCTTTATATTAGTCATATACAGAGCCTTGACGAACTCATCGGTGAAATAAAAATCATTCACCAGACCGCCGTCACGCATTGTGGCATCTACCACACGTATTGCTTCCCTGTAGCCCAAAAGCTTCGATAACTCTTTCATAAGATGAAACCTCCGTTTCCGATAATTTACCGACCTATAGTCTATCACAAAAAGCCCGTATGTACAATAAAATATCGGCAGAATAAATACGCGGCACGGTGCAGGATCTCAGCTTAAAAACCGGCATAAAACAGTCATGCTCACTTCTTTCTGACCAGCGTGGCATAGTATCCGGGTACTCCGTGTTTCTTAAGTTCTCCGTCTCCGTTAGTATCTTCATATATATCAAGGAGTTCAAACCCGGCCCTTAACTGACCGCCGATCTGCTCTTCTATGGTATGCGAAAACTGGATACCGTGATCTTCTTTCTTTAAGATCGCCATCTGATCGGCATTTTCCAGCGGATCAAAGGGCAGATGCTGGGTGATCCTTGTTTCGTCTTCCCAGAACAGATAGTTGATACCGTTCTGAAATCCGGCCATCATTATGCCGCCTCTTCTTAACACTCTTGCGCACTCTTTCCATAAAGGCTCCACGTCCCTTATATAGTGGTTTGATACAGGATGAACGATCAGATCAAAACTCATATCCGGAAACGGCAAAGGCTTAGCCATATCGGCATGTACCACCTCTATATCATAGCCTTCACGCCTTGAAACCATCCGTTCGCTTTCCAGCTGTTTTTTTGAATAATCAAGCACAGTGCATCTGGCCCCAAGTGCGGAAAGGACAGGCATCTGCTGAGCCCCGCCTGCGGCAAGCCCCAGTATTCTGCAGCCCTTCAGTTCGGGAAACCATTGCTTCGGCACGCATCTCGTCGGTGTCAGGGATATATTCCATTCGCCTTTGAGCGCATCTTCATATTCCTCATGAGTAATGGGCATCCCCCATTCCCAGCCTTCCGCGATCCAGCGGTCGATCGTCTCTGCGTTAATATCGGTATAATCCATGTTCAAGATCTCCCTTTACCGGTAAATTATCTTTCAGCTGTAAAACGCCTTAAGATCAGTTACTATTTACCGCCCTCAGTCCGTAACAGTAACTCAGATTAACACATAACCGGTATCCGGGCAATACTCGCTGGAAAGCATTCTTCGCTTTAGTCCAGATATTTCGTGACCGTTATACTGGGGGCTTGCAGAATCGTTTCCCTGATAATAAAATAAAACATATTCTCCCTTCATAAGAGAGCGCACCGGCTAAAGCTGGCCGGAGCATACGATAACATACCCTATCCCTTTATCAAGGAGACCATACACATGCCCGGTAAGATATACGAAACCCTGACCATAGCATTCTTCAGCCTCTTTTCCGGAAAGCTGAAAAGCAGGCTCATAGACGAACAATATGAATTCAACAAAAGCGCCTGGGAGAAGCTCAACGGCAGCGGCCGGTTCTTTGAATACCAGCCAAACCTGACTGTCATGCGTTACGGCCACGCCGGCCCCTTAAGCCGTAAACTCTTCTTCCACGGAAATCCCCTCACTGCGGCAAACAATGCCTGTGAAGTGATAGGTGTATATAATGCCCTGCATGCCTTCGGCAGGGACAGGAGTCTTCCCGATCTGATAAAGGAATTCTCAAAAAAGGGGATTTGTGCGAACGGATGCTTCGGCACTTCCCCGAAAGCCCTTAAACGTTTTTTTGAAAAAGAAGGCTATAAAACCGAACTGTTAATCGGTAAAGACTTAAGCGATGAAGCACTCAGTGCCTGGGAAAAAGAATATGATGTCTTTCTCCTCACTTCCTTTAACCGTGGTTATAACCCTTTCCATATGGTACATACCATGTGCATCAGCCACGAAAAAGACGGCTTCATCCGTCACAATGATTATCGCCCCCGTACCCCATTAGAAAGCCTTAAGGAGGGGGTATATGGATATAATGAAGGGGAGTCCAGGCCAATATGTCTTTTGGCGGTAAAACCCGCTCCTTAAGTTTTTCTGATAATATATTTTATATCAAAAAGAGGCCCCGGCATCCACCAAGGCCTCTTTGCATTTATGCCACCTGTAGTAGCGGAAGAACACTGTAAGTAAGTATCCGGCAGAATCCCCATGATAACTCCCCCAACGGTAATAGTTTCCGCAAGCCCCTCCATGATGTAAAAAAGAAGAGATCTCTGTTCAGATCAATACACAAAACCGGCAGCCCGAAAAGCCGCCGGTTTATTACTCTCATCTCTTATAAAAAGATCCCATCTACTGCTTTATAGTTACATTAGTTGTATACTCCTTCCCATCCACAACCGCAGTAATAGTGATCGCAGCTTTAGCTGCTTCGGGATCAAGTGTCGATAACGCTGTAAGCTTTACTTCATAGCTTTTCCCTGTAGACTGTATAGAGATAGCCTCAGATGATGATGACCATTCCACTGCAGTATATTTGCTTACATTTTTAAGCGTCAGCTTCTTTGTCTTTCCATCCTTTATTTGGAGTGTTGATGCCGGCTTAGGTATCTTAACCTTGATATTTGCAGAATACTTTACACTATACCCGCCTTCGCTTATCTCACAGCTAACCTTTACGGTACCATTTTTCGTACCTGCAGTAATTATACCGTTACCGTCAACTGCTGCTATCGCATTCTTCTTCGCCGGAACAGACCAGCTTACTGTAGCCCCTTGGGGCAGATTGCTTATAAAGTCATTTGCATCAACGGAAGCACCGGTGTATGTAAGATCCTTATCAGTAAACTTAAATTCTGGTTTTACCACATTGATCGTTACATAGGCTATAGGTTCATAAGATTTCTTTCCTGTTTTTTCGAAAGCTGTAATCAAAACAGTTCCGCTCTTTTTAGCAGTTACGATACCTTTTTTGTTTACGAGCACGATCTTCTTATTATCAACCTTATACTTATCGATCTTTTTTCCTTCAGGGATCTGGGGCGCCATTAGCTCTGCTATATTATACTTAGCCTTGGCTGCCAATTCTATGATCGGTATATCTACCGAAGGGTTCGGTCCCGGATCAGAAGATGATCCCCTGGATATAGTTATACTCTCGCTAAGAGCTTTGGGAAGTATCGCTATCTCCTCACCGTTATCCTTCCTGCTCCATCCCGTTCCCGGCAGATTCACATTAATACCCACGTTAATCGGTGCTTCTATTTCACTGAGGGCACTGCAGCCGTCAAGCATTTTTTCAAGATCCTTTTTGATAGTGGCACTGTCATCCTTAACTTTAATAAGATCAAACCCACTTAAATCAAGCTTTACAAGTTTTGCACATCCGATAAACATTCCTCTGCAGCCGCCACTGTTCACCCAGTCACTCCCCATCATTTGAGTAAAACCGGTCCACAGGCTTTTGGGATTGAAACTGCTAAGATTTAAGCTGACCAACGAGGAGCAATTTCTGAACATGTACTCCATATCGCCAACTTTTTCGGTATTAAAATTGCTAAGATCAAGACTGATCAATGATGAGCATCCATCAAACATATGCCCCATCCCTTCATACATACTCACCCTGACACTCATTGGTCCGGCTACTTTACTCGTATCGAAACTGCTCAAATCCACACTTTTTAAAGACTTGCATCCCCAGAACATCCCGGCCATCTCAGATACATTGCCTGTATTAAAGCTCCTCAAGTCAAGACTCTGTAAAGATTCACAGTCCGCAAAGAGTCCTCCCATCTTCGTAACATTTTGTGTATTGAAACCATCCAGCTTAAGAGTTTTAAGCTTTGTACACCCTTGAAACATCCCCTCCATATTTTCAAGGCTGCTAGTATCAAGCCCGCTCATGTCAAGTTCTGTAAGGGCCTCGTTATATTCAACCTTCTCAAAATCTCCGATAAACATATATGACATGTCTTTAACCTTACTCGCGTCAAGCTTACTGAAATCAACGGATTTAAGGTTATAACAATCCGTAAAGAAATTACCCATCATGGTAACTCCGCTAAGTCTTATCTCTGCAGACTCTATATCATCTGCATACTCACTCCAGGCGGGGTAATCGTATTCATCATATGCGTTCCCTGTTCCGCTAACGACCAGCTTTCCCTTAGAACTAATGCTCCAGGTCGTATTACCATAGCTGCCACTGGCCATTACATCTTCAGATTCATCAACATCAATATCTGCGTCTTCCCCAAGAGTCTCAGGTTCCTCTTCGAAAGCTTTTGCCTCATCTTCATCTTCCGTCAAGCTTTCTTCAAAAGACGTCTCTTCCTCAAAAGGTGCTGTTTTCTCGACTTCCTCACTTCCTTCCCCCGAATCTGCCATCGGTCCGTCTGCTGCCTGCACGGCTAATGATCCGATCTCCGAAAAGCAAAGAATACCTGTCAACAGCACAGCAATAATGTTACGACTACGTTTTCTCATTTATTTCCCTCCATGATATATTATTGTATCCGGTTATCACAGAACAGCGTCCTGCCTACCCGAATAAAAATACAAAGCTGTTTCTACGTATCTGTTCTTAAGAACCCCGCACCTCAGAAACCACCATCCTGATGTGCGCGGGCGATCACTATAAAACTTTCCACGAAGTTCCATATCTGATCATCAGCCATAGGCCCTTCCACTATATCGTAATCATGAAGTGTTCCACATCGTTATTCAACCACAAAATCCAGCCACTCATCCGACATTTCATGGAAATCACGAATATTAACATGCTCATTTTCCACATAAACATATTTATTTACAACAGATTCTCCCTTTCTGGTCAAAGCCCATCTCTTCGCCTGCCTCTCCAGACTGGTACAATAAAAACCATAACCAAAATCTTTATAGAAACCATTTTGAAGAATACGCGGATGCGCCACTTCTACATTACTTCCATGATATACCGTAATCTTTCCCATTTCTCCTAAACGCAAAACTATATGTGAATAAACAAACCAACACTTCAAATGAATATATATTTTATCATTTGAAGCCTGCTTATACAAGAAAAACAAACGTACAGATTGCTATTGTTCATACACATCCAGATACCAGATCCCGGTGTCCCCTCTGCGCTTCAGTTCATCGCTGGTATAGCTGCCTATGATCCCTTTATCCGAATCCGTAACAGTTACAGTCACCGTATTCAGCGGGCAGTTATTTGAAGGAGCACACGGCTCCATTATGACAGACACATGCACATCCCGGTCTGTTATCAGGATCCTCTCATTATGCTGCGTCCCATTAACAACAGACTCACGCTGCACATCTGCCCCCTCTATCACAAGCACGGGAGCACACATCGGATTTTCTCCGGCATCATACACTCCTGAATCTTCAAAGAAGGTAACCCCTTCTTCATCCCACGAAACAGAAAGTTCTACCCCTTCAAAACCGTGATCGTACTCTTCATGATCCACATCCGGCATTGGCTGCCCGTCGATTGTTTCATTCGTATCGGCATCCGTTTCTGTAACAGGTTCCTCTTCCTGCACATTGATACTTTTTCCGTTGCCTGCAGCACTTCCGCTGTCACCACATCCTGCCAGCAATGCCGCCATCATGATCACCGTAATAATACTTCTTTTTTTCATAAACTCCTCCTGCTCTGTTCTCCTTTTCTGCCTGCTGACTACAAAAAAGTCAGCAGCCTCAGTGATGAAGAATAACATATTAGGCTATTTTCTTTTTTATGGTTGACAAAAGAACTAATGTTCGATACGATAAAAATATCAAACAAGTGTTCTTTGGGGGCCGCGCATATGTCAGAACTGAAAGATGTCATAACTTCATACAACAGCCTGTCATTCAGTGACCGTATTGTGTTTTATACTACCATCTCTAATGATATTACGATCTCATTTTTGATAGAAACACGTTTTGAGGGTGAAGGCTATTTTATCTACTGCGAAGGAAAACATGTCGTAAAAAACGGGAAGAGGAAAGACGGTATCCAACGGTTCCTGTGCCGGGACTGTCACAGATCTTTTATCGCAAGTTCCGATTCCATCACCTCTCGCACCCGAAAGTCCATTTCTGTTTGGGCAGCATACTTAAAGTGTATGTTGGATCAAAAAACGCTGAAGCAATCTTCAGAGGAATGCAGAATTTCTGTATCCACTGCCTTTACCTGGCGGCACAAGATATTGGATACATTAAGTGAATTGACAGAGAAAACCTATCTGACCGGTGTTGTGGAAGCGGATGAGACTTTTTTCAATGTGTCATTTAAAGGTAACCATAAAAGAAGCCATGATTTTTCCATGCCTCGCATGGCACATAAGCGAGGGAACAATGTTCATGCTAAGGGGCTTTCAGCAGAGAAAGTCTGCGTTCCCTGCGCCGTCAATGATAGCGGCGTTTCCTATGCTAAACCGGGAAAACTTGGAAAGATCAGTTCCGATTGCATCACAGACATTTTCGAAAAAAAGATCGCTCCGCATGCGGTTTTGTGTACGGACAAAGAGCGCGCATATCTGAATCTGGCAGGGTTGAATGAACTGCATCTGATACAGATGGATGCTGACTGCCGCACGATCTCAAAAGAAGGAAAAAACTATGGGATCCAGCGGATCAACGCCTATCATAATCGGCTGAAACATTTCATCCGTGGCTTCCATGGGGTATCGACAAAGTACCTTGGCAATTATATCGTATGGAATGACCTGTTATCCGGAAATCACAGAAATACAGAGTCTTTCTTTAGTCAGTTATGGGGGCAGATTCTGTGTGCCAGGATTACAAGATATGGGCAAGATATCCCACGCCGTCCATCCCTGCCTGTCGCTGCATGATTGCAATGCGCGAAAAATATTTCTTTTGAAAAATGCAGGAAAGGAGACGGCTAGATATCGTGATACTGACCGAAAACCATAAGATAAAACGATGCAAACATAGCAAACTTTTCAAAAAGATCGATGCATACTGCTACCGTGCAAAAAGCCTCTCAAACTCGGTGCAATACCTGATCTGCCAGTGCTACCGGATCCATCAGAAACCTGATCGATAATACGAATAAAGCCATCGATACTTACAATGACGGGAGGGACGAAAAGAAAAGGCTGAAACTTATTTGTGCGGATAACGGTTTTGTTGCGGATGCGTATTTTCTCAGTTGGTATATGAAGGCATGGGAGGTTTACAGGGCAATGCCCTATGCGACCTGCAGCCAAATCTGTATTCAGGAAAAATGCAGGCAATGGAAGTCTTTTTATCAAGCCCAAAAAGAATATCAGAGGAATCCTGATAAATTCTTGGGCAGACCCAGAAAACCGGGATACCTGGATCCGATGAAGGGGCGCGACAGCCTCGTGATCACAAGCCAGAACTTCTCCATCAATGAGGATGGCCGGATCGCTATGCCGGGATTCTTAAAAGAGATCAGTATAAAAGCAAAGCACAAGCTTGTACGGCAGATCCGCGTCAGGACTGATAAAAACAGCATCCGTATCATGCTCATGTATGAACAGGAAACGGAAAATACCAAAAAAGATGGACGCATCATGGGGATCGATCTTGGTGTGGACAACCTGGTCACTGCAAGTTTTTCAACAGGAGGTACACCGGCCATCATTAACGGACGCCCGCTGAAGTCGATCAACAGGTATTACAATAAAAGAAAAGCCCTCCTGCAGGAGGTCGCCAAAAAAAGTAACCGCCGGGATATCACAAACAGGATGGAACACCTGACAGAAAAACGAAACAACAAGGTAAAGGACTATCTCCATAAAGCAAGCCGCAAGGTTATAGAGATCGCAAAAATAAACGACGTGAGCCATATCATCATCGGCAACAACAGAGGATGGAAACAGAATGTGGACCTGGGAAAACAAACAAACCAGACCTTCGTATCCATCCCATATAGGATGCTGATCGATATGATATGCTATAAAGCGCAGGTTGCCGGCATCAGGGTAAGTGTCGTGAAAGAAAGTTACACAAGTGGGACCAGTTATCTTGATGGCGAACGCCCTGAAAAGATATTTTACGATGCAACACGCCGGGTAAAAAGAGGGATATTCAAAAGCAACAAGGGAACGATGATCAACGCCGATGTAAACGCTGCCTATCAGATCATAAAGGCAGGGGGATACAAGGATCTTGCGATCAAAGAAAAAGAGAAAGTCGTAAGACTGAATGTAGCCTGAATTAGATCAGGTAGAGGTATCAGGCTAATGCCATTAAAAGACCGGGGCAAAAAGCTTCGGGAATTTATAAATATCAACCACAAGTTGGTAAATAGCCA
>CACZBK010000022.1 GCA_902779395.1 uncultured Lachnospiraceae bacterium
CACTCTTCTTGTCGGAGTCGGCGACTGCGTAGGCGTAGGTGTATCCGCACTTACAGTAGGTGTTTCTTCTGCAGTGGGTGTAGGATCTGATAAGGGATCATGCTTTACGTAAACAAACATCCAGGATTCCGAAAGCTCATTACCGGCATCGATCGTTACCACATCAAAATCACCCTCAGTATATGTGTCCATTACAGTCGGTTTTCCGACCTCGGCATCCTGTGTATTTCCCAAAAGATATATAACATATACAGTATAATCAAGCCCTTCGGGAGCCTGATGAAAATCCGAAGGCATAGGCATTGTAATAAGCGCTTTATCCATTTTCAGATCAAGCGGTTTCAGGACACTGAAAATATAACCTTTGCATATATCCGTCTCAGCCAGTGTGAAGCCGGCTTCCTGAAGGCGCCATCTTTCTTCATAACCGTCCAAAACACTCACGGTCGCACCATCTGCATCTGTTCCCGATAATTCTACTCTTATAAGGCCGGATGCAGAATTATCTGTACGCTCATCAGTAATATAAGCCTCAATATCTGCCGCCCTTGTAAATACAGGCAGGATGGCGATAAGCACACCCAACAGTATAGCCGATATACCGAAAAATCTTCTAAGTCTTAAATATTTGCGGTTCATTTGATCTCTCTCCCCACTATCACGAGCCTTCCGTTTTCTTTCGAATATTCACAGGTCGAAAGGCTTATGAGCTTGTCCCCCCAATAAGGACGCACCCCTGTATCGTATAGTGAATCATCCAGCGCGCTTCTTATATAACTGTTAAATTCCTCACGCGTCCGGATATCTATAAAATCATAAAACTTGATGTCATCGCTTTCATCATCATACACCGAAGATATGAAAACTGCAAATATTTCATATCTCCTCTCCTGATACAGTGTACTGAAGTTTATCACCGGATGTTCCCGATAATATGATTCATCTTCATATTTCTGAAGACTTCCGAACATACTGCCGTTACGCATATGATGCCCGTGTATCAGCATGTTCATGCCGCTGCCGTCCATCCTGCATCGTTTATCAAGTACCAGCAGACCGCTCACATCATTCTTTCCTTCAAAATTATGTGACAGGTAAAAATCATTATCATCCTCTTTATACATCACGGGATAATCAATAACCGTACCTTCTATTGTAAGCCAGCCTGCAAGATCATTATTCTCTTCATGGAGCTCTTTAAATCTCGGTAAAATCTCCGTAGGTATAACTTCAGGAGCAGGTTCTTCTTTATCTGTATGTTCTTCCGGCACCGGTTCGTTTACGGCGCTCAGTTCTGCCGCAGGCTTAGTGGGTACTGCTGTCGGCGTCACAAAAGCGGACGCTCTCTGCTGCAGCTCTTCCATACTTTTTCTGCTCTGTTCTTCTTTGGCTATCCAGAGTATTCCTATCCCTGCAGCTAATGTAAGTATCAGATAAAAAGGTATAAGCAAAAGATGTCTTGCTTTTTTCTCCTGTTTTATATGCGCGTTTTTTCTTTTCTTTTTCCGCTCCTGCCTCTCAAAATCCGTTTCTTCAACATGTGTGAAACTGTCCTTATCAAGCTGCTTTAGAAAGTCTTCACCCACAACAGTCTCAAAGCTGATGCTCTCCCTGGCTATCTGCTCTTTCATATTTCTGGCGATCTGCGCTTTGCTCCTGCCCTTTTTCTCCAGCGAGTCGATCCTGGCTTTATCGCGCTTAGCCGCTATATATTCGGTTATATCATCAAACTCGTATTTATCGAATGGGTATGACATAATTAACAGTAAGATCCCCGTACATGATGAAAAACGTATACTACGGATCATTATACCAGAAACTCAAAAATAAGGACACTCATACGAGTGTCCTTATTTTAAAAAGCTTTTAAAAATACCGGCTTATACCAGCTCAAGTATTACCATCATAGCTGCATCGCCCTTACGGGGTCCGATCTTTACGATACGGGTATAACCACCGTTACGGTTAGCATACTTAGGTGCGATCTCATCAAACACCTTAGCGCACAGATCAACCTTCTTTGTATTCTTCTTGCGGCCCTGGATCTCAGCAGGAACCTCTTTAACATCATAGAATACACTCAGCATCTGATGACGTGCATGCAGGCGGGAAGGATTGTCCTTCTTGATCTCCTTCTCTACCTCATCATATACGGTTACTTTCTTGCCTTCTTTTTCTTCCTTGACACGCTTGCCGTTTGCATCTTTCTGTGCAACCTTGGTCTTAACAGTTACGGTCTCGTAATTGTCTTTCTCACGGATACCCAGAGCTATGATCTTCTCAGCGATCTTCTTTACTTCCTTAGCACGTGCCTCGGTAGTAGTGATGCGTCCGTTGAGGATAAGCATGGTCACCTGGTTACGCAGCAGTGCCTTTCTCTGTGAAGATGTCTTACCTAATTTTCTGTATTCTGCCATTTTATTTCACTCCTTTCTTTTCCATACACAAGCGCGCTCTTCGGGCTTACCGCTCATGCGGGAGCTGTATACATGTACCGCGCTTCTTCGGACTTACCGGCCATGCGTTTACGTTACTTATTCCTCGCTGTCGCGAAGATGAAGACCTAATTCTTTAAGCTTCTCAAGTACCTCATCCAGAGACTTCTTACCAAGGTTACGAACCTTCATCATCTCATCGGAAGTCTTGTTGCAAAGCTCTTCTACAGTATTGATGCCTGCACGCTTCAGGCAGTTGAAGGATCTTACTGAAAGCTCGAGCTCATCGATGTTAAGTGAGATGGCCTGCTTTTCATTTCCTTCGGTAGCGCTGTTGATAACGGTTGCCTGCTGTCCCTTTGCAGAAAGGTTGATAAAGAGCTTAAGATGCTCGCTGAGAACCTTGGCTGCAAGGCTTACTGCCTCATCGGGAGTTAATGTACCGTTAGTCCAGACATCCATTGTGAGCTTATCATAATCAGTGATCTGACCCACACGTGTATTCTCAACAGCGATATTCACACGCTCAACAGGTGTATAGATAGAATCCACAGCGATGCTGCCAACAGGCAGGTCTTCGCGCTTATTCTTATCAGCGCCCGCATAACCGCGGCCCTTGCTTACGATAAGATCCATCTTAAGGCTCGAATCTTTTGCACCGCTGATCGTTGCTATTACCTGATCCTTATTTATAATGCTTACTTCAGGATCATCAAACTGTATATCCTCGGCACGGATCACTCCGTTACCTTCGGCTTTGATATAACCTTTCTTGATGCCATCGCTCTCACTGTCATCCTTGATAGCCAGTGATTTGATGTTCATGATGATCTCAGGCACATCCTCTTTAACCCCGGGAATGGTTGAGAACTCATGCATAACTCCATCGATCTTGATCTGGCTTACAGCTGCACCGGGCAGTGATGAAAGCATGATCCTTCTCAATGAGTTTCCAAGAGTGATACCGTAGCCTCTCTCAAGAGGCTCGATAACAAATCTTCCGTACTTCTTATCCTCGGAAATCTTTTCTACGGTTATATTGGGACTGTCAAAGTCAAATTCTAACATGTAGCTTATCTCCTTTTCCAGTATAGAGTTTTCTTCCGCCTACCTTTTAATTATTTGGAATACAACTCGACGATGAGCATCTCATTTACGGGTACATCTATTGCTTCTCTCAAAGGAAGCTCCTTAACTGTGCCCTTCTTTGCTTCGTAGTCCACTTCAAGCCATGCGGGAACGATCCTTCCCTCTGTAACTTCGATAACATCCTTGAATCTCTGCAGGCCTTTAGCCTTCTCGGTAAGCTCGATAACATCGCCGGCCTTTACCTGATAAGAAGGAATATTGATCTTCTTACCGTTTACAGTGATATGCTTGTGGCCTACTACCTGACGAGCTTCTTTTCTGGTGCGGGCGAATCCCATACGGAATACCACGCTGTCAAGACGGCTCTCAAGCAGGATCATAAGGTTCTCACCGGTCATGCCCTTCATACGGTCAGCTTTCTCGTAATAATTACGGAAAGGCTTCTCAAGCACACCGTAGATGAACTTTGCCTTCTGCTTCTCTCTCAGCTGAAGGCCATATTCACTTACCTTCTTATTTGCATTGCGGGGCATACGGATAGATTCGTTCACCCTGCGGTCAAGTCTCTTATTGATATTCTTCTTGCGGCCGTCAACCTCGCTCTTCCACTCTCTGGTGTGAGTATACTTCTCAACTCCAAGGAAAGAGGGATCTATGCCTAATGCTCTGCATCTTTTCAATACAGGTACTCTATTAACTGCCATGATGATTTATCCTCCACTTTAAACTATACACGACGACGCTTGGGCGGGCGGCATCCGTTATGGGGTACCGGCGTCACGTCGCGGATACTGGTCACCGTAAGACCGTTTGCC
Source organism: uncultured Lachnospiraceae bacterium (assembly GCA_902779395.1). GTDB lineage: Bacteria > Bacillota > Clostridia > Lachnospirales > Lachnospiraceae > NK4A136. The sequence continues at coordinate 4,340 of CACZBK010000022.1, forward strand.
TGCAATGCACGGATAGCTGCTTCTCTTCCGCTTCCGGGTCCCTTCACCATGACGTCTACTGTCTTAAGGCCGTGGATGAGCGCCGCTTTAGTAGCGGTTTCTGCTGCCATCTGAGCTGCATAAGGAGTAGATTTCTTTGAACCGCGGAATCCCAGGCCACCTGCTGATGCCCATGAAAGAGCATTGCCTTCTGCATCTGTCAACGTAACGATGGTGTTGTTGAAAGAAGCCTGAATGTGTGCCTGTCCATGTTCAACGTTTTTCTTGACACGCTTCTTACCTGCAGTCTTCTTAGCTGCTGAGGAAGCACTTTTCTTAGTTGCTGCCATAAAACTAACCTACTTTCTCTTTTAATAATATATTAACGGTTACTATTACTTCTGTATCAATTATTTCTTCTTACCTGCAACAGTCTTCTTGGGACCCTTGCGTGTACGGGCATTGGTCTTGGTCTTCTGACCGCGTACCGGCAGACCCTTTCTGTGACGGATACCACGATAGCATCCGATTTCCTGAAGGCGCTTGATATTAAGTGCGATCTCTCTTCTAAGATCACCTTCTACCATGAAACCTTCCTCGATGATGGCGCTTATCTGCTTAACCTCATCATCTGTCAGATCCCTGCAGCGTGTATCGGGATTAACCTTTGCTGCAGCGAGGATCTTTGTTGCGCTGACACGCCCGATACCATAGATATAGGTAAGACCTATCTCTACACGTTTGTCTCTGGGCAAGTCAATACCTGCAATACGAGCCATTTTTAAATTCCTCCGTTTTTGCTGTGCCATCCGGTATGCTTAAAAGCGATGGCATATTAACAGTTACTAATTGACTGGGGCTATCGTTCAGCCCGGCCGGAACATCCGGCCTTGCCTCCTTCCGTTTTGATCACCTAAGCCGGAAGAAGTATCAATCGCAAATGCACGGTAGCAGCATTTCTACCTCGACGACAGACAAAAATGCCTGCCGCAAACTGCATTTATCGATGATCGGCAGACACTTTTGACGGAAAGTGCTGCCATAGCCGCTCATTACTCAATGCGTCCTCAATTAACCCTGACGCTGTTTGTGTTTGGGATTCTCACAGATGATCATGATCCTCCCTTTTCTTTTGATGACCTTGCACTTTTCGCAGATCGGTTTTACTGATGATCTTACTTTCATGGCGCTACCTCCTTTCCAAAAAAGACCGTTTTATATATTAGCACAGGGGTCTTTCTAATGCAAGCATTTTTTTCTTAATTTTTTATGCAGGAACCGGCGCCGGCATTTTCTCTCATGCCATCATTGTTTTTTCACTATCGGTGGGTTTTCCGCACTCATGACAGAACTTTGCATCTGCACTGATCCGCGCTCCGCAGCCGCTGCAATCCCTGTATCTTTGCGCATCCTTAAGCGGCGTTCCGCACTCCGGGCAGAATTTCAATTTGGCCACAGCACCGCATTCCGGGCAGAAACAGTAAGTCCCTTGCCTCGGCTGCGGGTTTATCCCTCCCTGAAGCATCATCGCCATCGAGCCCGGTACCGGCCCATTAAACTGCGGTCCGGCATAAGCCGACATAAACTGCGCGAAGTCTTGTCCTCTCCCTCCGTGCTGCATCTGGACAGGCCCCGCATATACCATCATCATAGACATATCATGAGGTCCCGCGTATACCCCCTTCATCATCGCTTCACGCTGCCTGTCATTATCCGCATTGATCTCCTCACGAAGCTTTTGCGGATCAATATCTGTATCATTAAGTTTTTCTTCACTGTTATTATCAGCCATACCGCTCTCCTTTCAAATGCCCCTGCCTTTATTATATCTAATGTATGTCTATCACTACTATTTCCGGATGGTTAAAAAACCTCGGAGCAAATGTACTCTCACGGCCCAGGCCGCGGCTCACTTCCAATATACTGCCGTTAGGCAGTTCGTAGGTTCCGTTTACATATTCAGCCATAAATCCCTGATCAGGCGCAAACACCCCCTTATTAATGAAAGGAATACGTATCTGTCCCGCATGTGCATGTCCGGCCATGATAATGTCAAATCCATACTCCTGATAGTCGCTTACCCTCTCCGGTCTGTGAGTAAGAAGAATCTTAATGTGGTCTTCCTTAGTCTGCGAATATGCCCGTTCGAGCTGCTCTTTCCACTCAGCCTCACCGGCCTCCGGATCATCAATGCCGCAGATATCAAACCAGACTCCTTTCAGAGTGGTACTTATGCAATCCCCTTCAAGTACATTCACACCTATTTCTCTCATGTACTGCTTCATCTGCCCGGCGCGGCCGCTCCAGAATTCATGATTGCCTGTTACATAATAACAGTTATAGTTTTCCGCAAGGTACTCAGCAGTGATCCTGGCATTCTCTTCGCCCAGCACATCATCAAAGAAATCACCGCCCAGCAATATGATATCCGGATCCGCCTTATCTATGGCATCCAAAAGCCATTTCTGCCCTTTTCCGTACCGGCAGGAATGCAGATCCGTCAAAAGTACTGCCGTCGCGGCATATTCGTCCGTCTGGGAAACATCTATATCCATGTGTTCAACTACCGGCATCCATGACCACAGCCAGCCCAGCGCAAAGATGATCAGCGGGACTGCAAGGATAATGAAGCCCCGGGAAGGCTTGTGACCGGATATTACTTTTTGTTTTTCATCTGCCTGTGTCAAGATCTGCCGCTCCGCTCCGAATGATATATCAAAAAGATCCTTTAGCATTTATGCGCTCAAGATCCGGATGTTCACCCGAAAAGCCACGCTCAGGCAGACAGGAGAGGATCGACATATCATCATCGGAAATATCAAAACCGAAGACATCCAGATTTTCCTTCATCCTCTCAATGGATGATGCCTTAGGGATAACGGGTATGCAGCGCTGGATCAGATAGCGCAGCAGTACCTGCGCGCTGCTCCTGCCGTATTTCGCCGCCATCTGCGTGATGATGGGATCATTGATCACACGCGCCCTGCCAAGGGGACTCCAGGCCTGGGGAAGTATGCCTTCTTTCTTTAAATAAGAAAGGGCATATTCCTGCATATAACCCACATGCAGCTCCAGCTGATCCACCATGGGCTTTATCCGCGCCGTCTCAAGCAGAGGCCTTATATGATGGGGAAGGAAATTAGACAGACCTATGGCCTTTATCCTGCCCTGCTCATAAAGCTCTTCCATTACCGTCCAGCTCTCTCTTACCTTATCGATCCATGCCGGATCGCTCTTATCGTCTTTAGGCCAGTGGATAAGGAACATATCAAGATATTCAGTCTTTAACTTTTCGCAGGAAGCTTCAAAGCTCTTAAGCGTCTTTTCGCGTCCCAGATCGGCAGGCCACACCTTGCTGCATAAGAATATATCTTCCCTTCTGATATCACTTTCATTAAGCACCGTTCCTATCTGCTCTTCATTATAATAGAAGCTGGCCGTATCGATATATCTGTAGCCGGCCTCAAGCGCATCTTTAATGGTCTGTACCCCCAGCTTATCCGTGGACATGAATGAGCCGTAGCCCACGGCAGGGATCACAACACCGTTATCCAGCACAAACGCCTTTCTCTCACCGGTGTAGCCGGATACATCAAGTATACGGTCAAGAAGATGCATGTTCTTTAATGAGAACTCCTCACTGATATGGGGAACTGCACCTTCTTCGATACACCTGTTAAGCTGCATTATCTCAAGGCTGTAATTGGAAGCCGCATTTACCTTTTCCTTATGAGCTGTCCGCTCACCCCTATCATCCTTTACCCATACAGTAAATTCCAGTTCTCCTTCCTGATTGTATTCCACATCGGAGCGGATATATCCCTTTGATCCGTGTATAAAAAGACGGTCGTAACGGTCGCAGGTATCTATGCCCAGCGCCATGCCGGCGTTTAAAGAAGCGCGGGCGCCGTTCTCAAATCCGATCAGCACCGACGCCATATGATCCACCTTCTTATCATCAAGTTCCGCATCGGCCTTTACATAACTCACAGGCGAATCGATAAGGCTCAATATCATGGTAGTGCAGTAGCAGCCCACATCCAGTATGCCGCCTCCGCCGTATTCTTTATGGAGTCTGAAATCTTCCGAATAATCCTGGGTGATAAATGCGGTATCGATATAATCAACTTCGCCTATCTCTCCGCTTTTTACTGTCTTCTTTAAAGCTTCCACATAGGGGCTGTGCAGATAAGCATAGGCCTCCATGAGAATCACACCGTTTTCACGGGCGGTTTTGAACATCTCCTTCATCTCGGCTTCGTTCATGGCCATCGGCTTTTCGCATAATACATGTTTGTGAGCCTTTAAAGCCTTTACCACCCATTCATAATGTATATGATTAGGAAGCGGTATATATACCGCCTGCACTTGGGGATCGTTTATCAGAGCATCATAACCTTCATATGCCTTCACAAAACCGAAGCGTTCTTTAAAACTTTCCGCTTTCTTTAAACTCCTGCCGGCGATCGCATATAATTCACAGCCATCCGCCTTTTGCATACCGGGTATAGTGCACCCCTGCGCTATCCCTGCCGTACCAAGCACACCCCACTTAACCATTGAAATATCCTCCTTAAGTTTTATATAGGTTTACGGTTTCATCAGGCTTAAAGAACGGTTCCTGATCATTATCCGATAAACTCCCCCCGGTACGGATAATCCACCGGCTATTCTAACATAAATGCCGTCCGGGAACAAGATTCACCCGGCGGTCCGGCCGGTTTTCAAAAAAACGGATCTGTGATAAAATCAGTTGAGGAGGATCGGATAATGGCTAACTCTTATATGAAAATAGCTGCCGCTCTGGCAGAAGAAAATCTGAGCACGAATGCCGGCGGGCCTTTCGGCACCGTAATAGTCAGAGAAGGAAAGATAGTCGGAATGGGTTCAAACCACGTGCTGGCCCATAATGATCCCACTGCTCACGGTGAAGTCATGGCCATCAGGGATGCCTGCAAAAATCTGGGAACTTATGATCTGAGCGGATGCGTACTGTATACAAACGCATATCCCTGCCCGATGTGTCTCTCTGCCATAATCTGGGCTAATATAAAGAAAGTATGTTACGGGAATACCAAAGAGGATGCCGCTGAAATAGGTTTTCGCGATGATGCGATATATGAATATATATCCGCTCTTAATAATAACGAAAAAGACGAACGGCTCATCCTAACGCAGATGGACCGGGATGAAACGATAAAGGCTTTCGAAGCTTTTAAGGAAAAAGAAGATAAAACGATATACTGATAAAAGTGCTATCTGCTCTTTCCCTGTTTTAATATCTCTATCACTTTATCATAGTTTTCCGGGATATGAGGAAATACACAATCCATACAGCTTTTGACCTTTTTACCCCTTACTTCCACATAACTGTAGTTTCCCGGACAGTCAAACTCATACAGCGGGCAATAACAGAACAGGCAGTTTATATCCACGCTGCATTTATGACAGGGGTAGTATTCGCAATCTTTATTTGCAAAAAAACGGCTTGAATTCTCCATGGATATGTTCCCCTTTATGCCTGCTCCTCAGCACAGCCAGATAAGATCTTCGAAAGGAATCTGCTGGTTTTGATGTGCTCTTCAAGGTGCTTTTTATACAGCGCGGTTTCCCTGAACCATTTGGCAAAACGCTTTGAACCGATCATCATAAAAACCGTCGCCGCGACAAAAAAGGGGATCTGCGGAATCACGGGCAGCACAAGCCCTACCAATCCTGCGGCAAATGATATTATTCCCAATATACAGCATATAATCTTAGCGATCATTTCTTTCCCCGAAAATCATTAAAATACCGGAGGGAAATTCCCTCCGGTAAATCTTATCATATACAGAAAACGTTTTCAACAGTCCTTACTCAGCCTTTACATGCAATATCCATATAAGCATAAGACTACGACTGATATACTAAAGCTTTTTCACAAGAAAACGTCATGCTCCCAGTTCCCCGACTATCTTCCTGACAATACCTTCCGGCTGTGAAAGTGCCGGTGCAAAGGCCGCGCCTGCATCTTCAACCCATTTACATATCTCATCATTATCCAGCTGCTCCCAGCGTCCACCCCTGTGTATCTCCGCAGGAAGCTTGATATCTATGCCGCCCATCCCCTCGAATAACTCATCCGGAAAGAATATCCCCGGCTTTTTTCGCCCGGTCAGCCGCCCTGCATAATCTTTCTCAGACATGACCGGTTCTTCATAAAGGATACCTCCGTTACCGTCACCTATCTGTCTGACAAAATGGGTATCGGATCCGGCCTGGATCATCATCCCGTATTTCAGTGCATAACATAAAGCCGCCAGATTGTCATTCGCCTTGTTGGCTGTATTTATGCCTTCTATTCCATCCACGTCATCCAGATACAGATGTATCTTCTTGATATAATCCCTGTCCCTGAAAGGATGTGCCTGCATCACAGCGCCGCCGTACTCATGCACCCACTTTATCATCTCTTCCCTGGTCCAGTGGGGAATAGACGGATGCGCCAGAAGGAATTCCCTGTCTATCCCGTAAAGCAGGAACTCATCTCCTTCAAAATTCTCCTCTATCCCGAAAAACACTTTAAAACCGATAGCATCTCCGGCTTTTTTTGCCTCTTCATATCCTTTCATATATGCATCAACGTAATCCGGCCAGTCCAGCTCTCTGGACGGTCTGGTGTTCCCGTGGAAGAAATGGTCGGTTATAAAGATACCGTCATAGCCTCTTTCTTTGAAGATAGCCGGATACTCCCTGCCCGGTGTAACACCGCAGGCACTTCCTTCCACAGTATGAAGATGTGTTTCATATCGATACATTGCTCTTTCTCTCCCGTAAAAAAAATAATCTGTAATAAAAAACTCCGTCCTATTTTAGCAGAACGGAGCCCATACTGCCATATGTTTTATTGAATATAATATACATCCAGATCCACATCCCCGTTAATACCGTCGATACGGCCGGTACAGCCATGCTGCCACATAAAATACTGTCCCTGATATGTGGTGGAATTAACATAATGGGCAAGCCAGAGCGGATGTTTTGCGGCGCTGCTCCATACGGTTTCCAGGTAATACTTGCTGTTATACAGACAGGCGCTGTATCCCCTGGCTTCGATCTCCGCAGCAAATACATCCAGATTATTGTTCAGGTCATGGATGTTCATGCCGTAATTCTCAAAATGAAGGAAATCTTCCCAGTCATATGCGATGGGAAAATCAAGAGTCTGACCGCCAAGTACACCCATAAGATAATCAACACTTTCCTTTACCTGAGCTGCATTGGCTTCTTCGGCATGCCAGTAGATCCCCACTTTAAGCCCTGCCGCCTTTGCCCCGGCAATATTATTGAGATAATACCTGTCAGTGTATAATTCGCCCTCATCTCGGCCGCCTATCCTCATATAAACAAACTCACAGCCGGCATCCCTTACCTTTTCAAAATCCACTGTTTCCTGCCATCTGGAGATATCAATACCTACCATGGTATTTTCGGTTTTATATTTTGCCCTGAAATCAGAAAACTCTTCCTTACTCCCTGCATATCCGCCGCCTCCGGGCAGTTCGGAAACAAGCTTTACGGTCATACTACGGGAAGCACTCTTCCCCGTATCATCGCGGATGGTTATGCTGAGCGGATAGCTTCCCTCCGCTGCCGTATTCACCTCTCCGCTCACTTCCAGATCCACATAACGGTCCACATCATCCGCATATCCGATATATTTATGTATGTCAAAAGCATCCCCTATCTTTATAGTGGGATTTCCGTTAAATGAAAGGAAGAAAGGTGCTCCGGTATCTTCGGGCAGGTCCTCTTCCGGTTCAGACGGCAGAGGCGTGGGGGACGGCGTTTCGTTTTCCGATACCGGATCCGCTTCCTCCGAAGCTGTCTGCTCCGAAGAGTTATCCGATACTGCAGCTTCGATATTTCCGGATACGCTCATTGTTCCGTTTTCCGATACGGCACCGGCTTTATCATCGGATACGGCTGCGATCTCTTCTTCAGGCATGGGTGTCACATCATCACTGCTTACTTCAACGATCTTAAATGTTTCGGAATCGGCATTGATCTCTACCATATTGTGACTGATGACCGGTACTGCCTGTTCTTCCCCTTCAGCCGCTCCGAATAAATGCAGCAGGGCAAAACACAGTGTAAGTACTGCCACCACGCCTATGCCGCATATTATGATAAGTTTAAGATATTTCATGCTCATCCTCCGCAAGTACCGTTCTTTATTTTACTCTTTTTCTCTTTAAATCCGGCCATGGCTGTCACAAAGAATCTTATGCTTTCCGGTGCTGAAGGATAATAAAAATGAGGAAAGCCCCACAGCGATACTTCATTACCGCACATACAGCTCCATTTTTTTGACCCGTCGGGCTTCCCGGCCATACAGTATCCGCCGTTAGCGGTGCTGTCGTAATAATGGAATTCATGACCTTTCATGCCTTTCAGCATCTTTGCGATACCCGGACTGTCATCTTCTGCTCCCGTTATGCTCATGTAGCCAAAACGCACGCTTTTCCCGGTATATATGCACTCTCCCTCTATCACACCCGCAAGCGGATATCTTTTTCCTTCAATATCCGAAACACTTTTATGAAGATACATAAAGCCTCCGCACTCCGCAAGGGATGGCATACCTTCGTTTACCGCCTCTCTCACGGCATCCAGCATAGCGGTATTGCTGCTCAGTTCCTCAAGATACATCTCCGGATAACCGCCTCCTAACAATATTCCGTCGGCTTCTCCGGGAAGTGCCTTATCGTGTACCGGAGAGAAATACTTTATCGTGACCCCGTATCGTTCCAAAAGCTCAAGATTATCCTTGTAATAAAAACAGAAAGCTTCATCTTTTGCCACAGCCAGCGTAAGCGTATTAACCGCAGGGGCTCCTCCTCTGTCTTCACCAGCTGCAGGGTTTACAAATGAATTATCCGGCGCTCCCGCCCCGGATGCGGGTATAATACTATCCCCCGGGCAAGCCAGCTTAAGGATATTTTCAGTCACGGAACCGTTTCCGTGATCGATGCTCATAAGCTCTGCCATGCGGCCGATACCTCTTAGCACCTCATCCCTGGCTGCTGAAATATCCAGCCCCAGATGACGGCTGCCTATCTTAAGGGCAGGTTCATCGGGAATGCTGCCAAGGACACGGACATCAGGATATTCTTTTTGCAGCTCCTGTGAAAGTACCGGAGACAGTCTGGCAAAGAAAGCATTTGATATCCTGTTTAAAATGACTCCTTTTATAAGCTTTCTTCTGTCGTCCGAAAGAACACCTTTTATAAGCGATATGATACTGCGCCCCGCTCCGTGGGCATCAATGATAAGGACTACCGGGGTATCTGTCATAGCTGCTATCTCATAACATGAACCTTTGATACTGTCTACACCGAGCCCGTCATATATACCCATCACCCCTTCTATCACGGCTATCCCGTTTCCGGTCCTTCCCAGACTGTGCTTAAGCTGCTCTTTATCCATAAAATAGCTGTCCAGATTATAGGACCCGATCCCAAGTACTCTTTCATGAAAAAGCGGATCGATATAATCCGGTCCGCACTTAAAAGCAACAGGATCTTTACCTGACTCCTTCAGGCTTTTTAACAGGGCACAGGTAATAAGCGTTTTTCCGCTGCCGCTTCTTGGTGCGGCAAGAAGTATACGCGGGGCACTTCTTTTATCCATGTAATAACACCTCATACGTCACGCCTTCCGCATGGCGTCTTTCTCCGCAGGATCATCAATACGTAAATGAAAACAGCATCACCGGATTATTTGCATGAAACATATGATGTGAACCGGCTTTATGTATCTCATTCACCTGAAGCTGTATACATTCCGCATCACTGATATTACTGCTTTCGGTAAGCTTCCTTATCTCTTCCGCTGTTTCCAGACTGACTGCAGTAACAACATAGCGTATTCCGCTTCCTTTTGAATGAACGGCTTCTATTATACCGGCTAAAGCCCCGCTGCTTCCGCCTATAAAAACCGCATCGGGCTTTATCAGTTCATACAATGCCTCCGGGGCTTCTCCGCGTATCAGCGTAACATTTCCGGCATGAAGTTTTTCAATATTCTTTTCGATAAGTTCCGCAGCCTCCGCTTTTTTCTCTATGGTATATACTTTTAATGAAGGATGCAGTCCCGCCGCTTCTATGGCTACCGATCCGGTACCTCCGCCGATGTCATAGACCACATCCCCTTCCTTAAGCTTCATTCGTATGAGTGCTTCATGACGTATGCATTCCTTGGTCATCGGTACTTTGTCCCTTATAAGATCTTCATCTTTAAGTACAGGCAGGAGCATTCTTTTTTCAGCCGCGTCATTTATCACAAGCGCGGTCAGTACTCCTTCCGAACTGAAGCCTAACGCCGTCTGAGTATCAAGCACAAATAGTTCCTCTGTTTCATATGAAAGGTCCCTGCCTATAATGATCTTACACTGTGTTCCGTTATCTTTTAATGCACGGCCCAGCTTCCTCACGTCTTCCTCACCTGATAGAAGCACGTAAGTCTTTCTGCTGTACCTTATCGTGCGGACTAATGCCATAATATCCTCAGGGCTGTTATGTCCGTGTATGCTCACTATCCCGGCATCATCATAAGACTCGCCGGTAAGTGCCGCCATATATGAAACGGAAGATATCCCGGGGAGGATCCTTATCCGTGCCTGCGGACATCCATCCTTAAATTCATTATATGCCTTTGTTGCCCCGCTGAAAAAACCGCTGTCACCGGAAAAGAGAACGACGACATTTTTATACTCCTGCTTATCGTTCAGGATACTGATTATATCTTCGGCCTTGTACATGGCATATTTATGTCTGTGGCTGAGAGCATTTATAAGGCGCTTTGCCCCGAATACAGCATCCGCTCTTTTCAGTGCATCCTTTACTTCCTGCGTCATACCGCTGTCCGTGCCCATTCCGCAGCCTGCCAGCGTGATCATGACACAGGGCCTGCCTATCATCCTGAGAGCTTCATCCACACTTACACCGTCAACATCTTCAGGCTTTTTTATCACATAAGCCGTGATCCCTGCTTCATGACAGGCACGTATCTTCTCATCGAAGCCCCCTGCAATACCGCTCTGCTTGGTCACAAGATGCTTTATGCCGTACTGTCTGATGATGGCGAGATTGAATTCACAGCTGAAAGGCCCGTGGACCGCTATGATATGTCTGGCTTCTATTCCTTCCTTTTCACAGGCTTCCAGGCTTTCCTTTACCGGAAGCACTCTGACATACGTACGTTTTTTCAGTTCGTCATCCGCAGCTTCACAATATGCATGAAGCTCCTTAGCGCCGCAGGTAAGAAGGATATTTCCTTCAGCCTGCTCAAGGATACTGCGGCTTTTTTGTATGTCTTCCACATACCTCACTCCGCTCATATCTGTATCTGCTGCCGAAGTATCCCGGGTTACTCTTATGTATCCTGTATCCACGGCCGCTGAAGCCCTTCTTATATTCTCGCTGACTTCTACCGCATAAGGATGAGTTGCATCTACACAGATATCATCTTTTCCGAAATCTTCAGATCTCAGATATGAGCTCATGGCATCAGCATCCATCCTGCCGACCAGTACATGTCTCTTTTCGTTGGTATCAAGCATTTCATTACCGTATTCGGAGGCCACGGAAACCACATGCTCTATTCCCGCATCCACAAGCTTATCGGATAACGATCTGCCTTCTGTTGTACCGCCAAAGATGATGATCTTTTTCATGATTTTCTACATCCTCAAAAATTATATAAGATCCGCCGCTGTATATTAAGACTGTAAGCATGATGATCCCGGCTGTTATTCTTTATATCCTCTTGGTGTTACCATACGTCCGTTAACGACTTCCGTGCGGGAATTGCCGATGAAGACGGTAGTAAACATGTCCGCGTCAACCCCTGCAAGTCCGGCCAGGCTGCAGGTTCCGCTCTCCATCCCTTCCCTTTCGATATTCTTTACCCAGCCACAGATACGTCCGGGCGGCAGGATCTCAAGAAGTATATTCACCGCATTCTTAAGGTGATCCTTCCGCTGTCTGCTTGCCGGATTATAGATCGATATGCAAAAATCACCTTCTGCGGCACAGCGGAGTCTTTTTTCTATAAGCTCCCAGGGTGTGAGCAGATCACTCAGACTTATAACACAGAAATCATGTCCAAGAGGCGCACCCAGGACAGCCGCACCGGCATTCGCCGCACTGACTCCGGCTATCACCTCGGTATCCGTAAAGCCTTCTTCTGCTGCAATGCCAAGAGCAGGCGATGCCATCCCGTATACTCCTGCATCACCACTGCATATGAGTGAAACAACCTTTCCGTCTTTTGCCATTCTGACAGCTTCCCTGCAGCGGGATATCTCCTCACGCATGCCGCTCTCACGAAACTCCTTATCCGGATATCCGGCGCGGATAAGATCCAGGTAGGTTTTATACCCCAGAATGATATCACTGTTATCAAGTGCTTCCTTAGCTCTTGCTGTCATCATATCGGCGGCTCCGGGCCCGATGCCGATTATATAGAGTCTGCTCATATCTTCATATACCTTTCCGGATAGATAATCTTATGTCAGGATAAGAAGGAAACGCTTTTGCGTATCGCGACCGCCGCGGTTATTCCGCCCCGGGCAGTCTTATGCACCAAAAGCTCCCCGCCGCCGGCACCAAGCACTGCGGCACGCTCGCATACATTATCCGTACCTGTAGTCTTTTTTACAAAATCCGATGAAGCAAAATCACCGCTTGCTTTATTGAGCAGCGCTGCCTCAAAACTGATGAGCGGTATCCTGTATTTTTGGGAAAATGCTTTAAGTCCCGGTTCATTTTCTTTAATATCTATGGTACAGACAGCATAGATATCATCGGCTGCGATACCGGCATCGCCAAGTACTTTTAAAGCAAATTCCTCTATCTTTTCAAACGGAGTATCTTTCTTCATTCCCATGCCCAGGGTATATTTCTTAGGGGATAAAAGAAGCGAATACTCCCTGTCAGTCTCGTCAGCCACTATGATATCCACCGGCTCCTTAGGCGGATAATCCTTTATGGACAGGCTTATGGCTTTTCCTTCGATCGCTTTTGCCGAAACCTTTTTGAGTCCGCTTCGGCCGCCTATCTTAAAACGGTTTTCCACAGCGAAAACATCGGCAGAAAATGCATCGTTGATATCCGATGAAGTTGTGATCACCGGCTGTGCATCAAGAAGATCCGCTATTATAACAGCTGTCTTATTCGCTCCGCCTGCATGTCCCGATAAAAGCGGTATCACATTCCGACCGTTATCATCTATGACGATGACCGCAGAGTCGGACAGTTTATCCTTAACAAAAGGAGCTATCGACCTTACCGCTATCCCCGCAGCTCCGACAAAAACCATCGATGCATTAAGCCTGAATCCTTCTTCTACCCATTCTTTAAGTCTTCCGCTAACGGATACAAAGCCATCCGGCGCGGCATCCGTATTAAAAGAATAAAACGCCTCCGGCGCAGCAATCCCCTTATCTCCGGCAGCTTTGATCAGCCGCTGCAGAACTCTTACCCCCTGATGAGAAAAACATACTGCCCGATATAGCTGCGGCGCTTCAGACCGTTCTTCTTTTGGGCTGTGATCCGGCAAAGGCTCTGTTCCGGTCTTCGCCGCCGCTTTTCTGAATCCCGTCTCAAATGAAGGATCATAAAGCTTTGAACGCGAATAACCACTGCCTTCTATAAAGTCTCCTACCAGTACCATGGCAGTCTTTGTAATATGATGTGCACGTGCCGTCTCTGCAAGGCTGCCCACAGTGCAGATATACTTTTCCTCTTCAGGCCAGCTTGCTTTATATACAAGTGCAGCCGGGGTATCTTTTGCATAACCGCCTGCAACAAGGCGCTCCGATAGCCTCTCAAGCATACCTGTGCTCAGATATACCGCCATGGATGCATGATGGGCCGCCAAAGCTTCTATGTTTTCTTTTTCCGGTACGGAAGTACGCCCTTCCATGCGGGTGATTATAAGTGTCTGCGAGATCCCGGGAAGCGTAAACTCAAGATCAAGCGAAGAGGCTGCCGCGCAGGCAGCGGTGATCCCGGGGCAGGAATCATACTCTATCCCCAATGCATCAAGGGCATCCATCTGCTCCCTTACAGCTCCATAAATGCTCTGGTCTCCGGTATGAAGCCTTACCACTTCCCTCCCGGCAAGATCAGCTGCCTTCATCACATCAAGCACTTCTTCAAGAGTCATTTTGGCGCTGTTGAATATCTGAGCACCTTCTTTCGCAAATTCAAGAAGCCCGGGGTTAACCAGGCTTCCTGCATAAATGATCACATCTGCTTTTTCTATTAATGCTTTGCCCCGGACAGAGATAAGGTCTGCTGCTCCGGGTCCTGCTCCGACAAAGTTTATCATGCTCTGATTATACAATAAGCATTAATGCACCGCAAGAACGAACGCTGTCATAATGCCTTTCCATTTCAGCTTTATTCATCAGTCCCCCACTATCTCTCTGTACAGATCCAGCCCAAAACTGGTCAGTTCCGGATCATGCCTGATCATACGGAATGTTCTGGTACCGTCCTGCTTTCTTTCTGCGGATAAAAACTCCACACCGGACTCAGGATCATCTGCACTTTCTTCGTGAATGCGCCTTGCAAAGGTCAGAAGATGGGTAACAGTCAGGATCCTGACTCCGGCTTCTTTCAAGGCACGGGTTATATCATATGCGATCACGGATCCGTCTTTTTCAGTGGTGGTTGCAAAAGACTCATTCAGCAGAAGGAGCGATCCGTCTCCCAGCTGTTCCACTATCTTGTCCATACGGTTCAGCTCTTCATCAAGCCGTCCGCTGTTCATCGCACTGTCCTCCCTGCGTGTAAAGTGAACGAACAGATGCGGAAAAATCCCGGCACTGTATGCTTCTGCCGTAACCATAAGGCCGCACTGCATCATAACCTGAGCGATCCCTATACTCCTTAGAAATGTGGATTTCCCGCCCTGATTGGCTCCCGTGACTATCAGCAGATCTTTCTTTTTAAAGCAGCAGCTGTTCCCGATCACATTGACACGCTGTTCTATTCCCATCACAAGCTCTTTCAGCTCCGTAAACTCAAGATCACGCCTGTCGCAGACAGCCGGGAAACACCATTTTATCCCCAGTCTGTCTATCTGATGCTTAAGCTGCACAGCAGCCAGATAAAACGCCGCCTGATAATGAAGCCGGTCAAAAAAACTGTTAAACTCATCCGTAAAAGCTCTGAGTTCATCGGTAAGATAGCTTACTATACCGTATTCAAGGATCCCTGCCTGTTCCTTTATCCTTACATCATTAACCGCAGAAAAGGAATCGGGCGTGCGTGAGTTCATAAAATCCCGTATCTTATACATTGTACTTCCGGGTTTATAGAATTTTGCGCTTTGGGAGGATACCTCCTCAAGCTTAAGGGAACTGAATTTAAGCCCGTCCTCGAGTCCGCATTCGATCACTATCCTTGGACGTACCACCTGCCGGCGGCCTTCATCCTCCCTGTCACTGCCATCCGTATAGAAGGAGATATCATCAAGAACTTTCCTTACAAAAGCTTCCCTTTCATCAGAAAACGCACTGAGCAGCTCAGCCATAAAACGCTTTAACCCCTTTGAGCTAAGCGGCTCTTCCTGCTGCTTAAGCAGTCCCTTTATCTTTGAAAGAGACTCACAGAACAGATGCAGCACTTTTATATCCGAAACAAGTTTCGTTACGGGATTGCTCATCCCCGGCTTGTCGCGGCTGCCTCTTCCCAGTTCAT
Source organism: uncultured Lachnospiraceae bacterium (assembly GCA_902779395.1). Taxonomy (GTDB): domain Bacteria; phylum Bacillota; class Clostridia; order Lachnospirales; family Lachnospiraceae; genus NK4A136. The sequence continues at coordinate 20,071 of CACZBK010000022.1, forward strand.
TCCATTTTTTAAGGACTTCCGCACTTATCAGATAAAGGGAACGTATAAGATCTTCATGCTTTATGCAGTCTTCCACTATACTCTGCCTGAAGACTATCTCATCTGCTGAAGCAAGCGGAGTCATCATTACGCTTCTCAGGGTATCCGTCAGATAAGTATCTTCTTTTTCGGCCTTTTTTACTTCACCGTTTTCATAGACCAGCTTTTTGGAAGCGGCAAGAAATATCGCCTTAAGCCCCAGGTCCTGTATTATGCTCGCGGTATCGTAATATGTTTTTTCATTTACACGTTCCCTGTCTTCATACAATAAACAAACTTTCATAGGCGCTCCTTAAGCTGTTCATATGTAAGACGGTATTTCTTCACTACATTTTCCGCACATGCGATCCCTTCATCATCGCCTCTTGTGATCTTAAAGGTCTGGATATTATCTTTATCCAGCATAGCCCTTAAGCTGACAACGCTATCCTGCTCATCGGCTAATCCCTTTAAATGCGTAACATATATACCCCTGCAGGAAAGGCTGATAAAATGCTTTAGCACCTTCCTGCCCATGATCTGAGCATCATAACTGGCAGCCGTAGTGAAAAGTTCGTTGATCACCACAAATGATCCTGTTTTATTCTCCTCCATCATGGGCGCAAGCCTTGTCAGTTCCTCTTTAAGTTTACCGCGTCCTGTCTCTATGCTTTCCTCTACCGAAAAATGTGTCTGTATTTCCGAAAAAAACGGAAGGCTCGCCGATACGGCCGGTACGTCCAGTCCGATAGAAGAAAAATAAACGAGCTGGCCGAGACTTCTTGCAAATGTTGTTTTCCCGCCCTGATTGGGGCCGGTGAGCACATAAAAGCTCTCGTTTTCATTAAGATACAGGTCGTTGGAAACTACTTTCTTCCCTGATGAAAGTGAACTTAAGGCAAGCGCCAGATCATATGATCCTTCAGCTTCTATCCTTTTTGACTCCGTACAGACCGGTGTTGCAAAGGAAAAGCCCTCTTTTTCCATATCCCGGGAAAGTGTACGGAATGAAAGATAAAACTGTATCTCCTGTTCGAATCTTCTCAGAACCGCAGATCCGTGATCACGGCTGCTCCCGGCTGCATCGATCAGTTCACGGAAGAAACCGGCTTTCTTTTTCAGCAATATCTCTATAGCGGCCTTCTCCAGTTCGCACAGGTATGGATCGGCACGAAACGGATTCTTAAGATGATGTATCTCCCTGCCGCTTTTTTCTCTGAGCATCTTTTCATATTCCCCGCCGCCTTCTGCTTCGACCGGAGTGATCATCATCCTGTCCCTGTCATATGTGATCATAAAGCGTATCTTTCTTATCTGATCCATAAGAGCTTCGCTCTTACTTCGGACAGAAAGATACTCCTCGCTTTTTATCGTATTCCTGAGGATCTGAAGGAAAGAATTCATTCCTTCCGAAGAAAGCTCCTGCTCAGACAGCTCATGTTCGAGCTTTTCATATGTGCTGCAATATGCGCAGATCTCACGTATCTGCCAGACGGCCTTTTGGGTCGGATCGCTCACTTTTTCCTTCTCGCCGTGAAGATCCTTTACTTCCTCCATTGCTTCGGTAAAAGCCATTAACGATCTGTAGGTCGCCTCTTTTTTAACATCTGTGTAAACAGCCCTGCGGTATGCAGCTTCCTCAGCCGATCCGGGCAGATACCGGTAATATCTCCTGACAGCTTTCCCCCAGCGCCGGCACATTTTATCAATTATCTGCGAAATATTAAGATCCTGATAAAAAGGCGCGATCGATTCGGGATCACGCTCTTTTCCATACAGATCAAGTATACTGAAATCTTCTGATATAATTCCGTCTCCTTCACCCATATTCCATTATTCCTTCCGGGATGATAACAGCTCTTTACAAAGAAATTATAAATTGCTGTACTAATAAATTCAAGAAGCAGTCCGTATCGTCAGTCTGAATTCCGGTAGGCTTTCTATCTGCATCTCGCCGCCCGTTCCTTCAACTTTTTTTCGAAGAGCTAAAAGGCCGCCGCTCTCAGCGACAGGGTGCTTGGGAGGGATGCCGTTATTCGTGATGGTAATGAGCAGTGCTGCGGCATGGGAAGATCCTTCGCTTCGCTCAGGATGACCGGGCGCAGCCACATCATGATGGCAGCATACACTTATGCTGTCGCCCTCGGCGTGCTTTACCGTATTGGCGGCGCATTCGCTTATGGCAGCAGCAAGTATCTCCCTTATTTTTTCATCCGCAGGTTCATCGCCTTCAAAATGAACGGTAACGCCGATGCTGCCGGCCATTGCCACGGCGGCCGCCACCGCATCCGCAGATGCCGGGGTATCGGCCGGCGCCTCACCCAAAAGGAAACGGTTCATCTGCGTAGTTACGGTATAGACCAGTCCGGGGTCCGTGCTGTCACGATGATCAAGAAAGTATCGTCCCATAAGCAGTACCTGCCCCAGCTGATTATGCAGTGCTGCACGCGCCTTCTGCTGTTCCTCCGCAATGAACATATCTGCGGACAGATCCGATACCGCCTTCATACGCCTGCGTATATCGGTAAGATGTGCGTTCTTATCTTTAAGCTCCTTAATGATCAGGTAACGCTCCGTAACATCCCCGGCAATGATCTGTATGTATTCTTCCCCGTCCAGAGTGACCGCCTCATCCTCAAACTGCCACACAGTGCCGTCTTCCATCGATACTATCTTCTGCTCCTCACCACCCGAGGCGTTCTTTCTTATCTGCTCCGTCAGGTCCCTGAGGTCCGAGAGTACGCTGCCCGTCATATTCCGGTAGAGCTCTTCCATCTTAAGATTTGCTAAAAGCACGGTGCCGTCCTTCCTGCCTATCGCTATCCCTTCGGGCAGATAGTTTACTGCCTGGCGGATGGTATCAGCCGTAAGATGCTTCTTTTCATACGTAAGCTTCTCGGTCACTATATATACAAGGAGCGCAGCACACAAAAGCTCCGATCCGGCATAGAAAAGCCACGGCCTTGAAAATAAAAAGTACTGAAGCTGTATATACCGGTCATTACCATTCCTGGCGATAAAATAAAAACTGCAGTCCATAAGTATCTCAAATACCGCAAAGGAAGAACACATGATAAAAAACGAAAAAATGATAAGGCCCGTACTTCGTTTTTCCCTGATAGTCCTTATGAACATTCCTATCGCCCATACCATTATAAATATGGCTGATATACATAAAGTGTGCAGGACCGGTGAACCATATAAACTGTCTATAGCCCTCATTTTCCTTCACCTCCCTTATTCCCGTATATCGTAAGGAAAGTGAAACCATCCGCCTCGGTGCTTTTAACAAAAAGCGCCAGATCCGGAAGTTTGGCTGCCTCTGTAAGCTCCGCCGCAATACGTATCCCTTCTTCCGTAAGTGATACCGTAAGGCGCTTAAGATAAGGCAGCCATGCCTCGATAAGCGTTTCAAAATCATCATACAGCTCATGAACATAAGATAAGGGAAAATCCGTGTATTCCTCTCCCACAGCGGCCGCCTCGATCCCGCAGCATTTTAAGAAGCGCGCTGTTTCCTGTAATGCCAGATACAGCTCACGGTTACTCTTTGGAAGATTATCCTGTGATATCAGCAAAAGATTACTCTTTCGTTTTGAATATGCATTAAGGACACAAGCCTCGCCAAGCCTTGCACCAAAATCCGTATCCTTCGGGTCAATACTCTCTAGAAGCTGCTCTATCCTCTTCTGTTTAGGGTATATCACAGAGGCTATCCTGTCATACACTTTAGCCTCGGCATCAAGCCTTGCCTTCTTTTCCTTCAGCTCATTCTCCACGCGGATCAGATCGTTTTCTTCACTGAGGATAGCATTCGCCTCTTCAAGACGTCTCGTCGCTTTATGAAGCTCTTTTTCGTCTTCATTCCAGAACACATAACCGGCCCCTACCCTTATACCGCTCAGCTTGGTATATTCATCGGTATAAACCGGAAAATCAAGCGCGGATCGCATTTCTTCGTCTGATGCCTTCAATGTAACGGCACTGCAAAAAACCGGAGCCATCTTCCCGTCGGTCATCAGTACAGGAAGCTTAAGCCCGGATAAGAAACCGGCGTAATTCTCATTATGAGGTATCAGGCGGCTGCGGATACAGATCTCAAGTATCGCCAGCATCGAAAACGTGCGTATCTCCGGCGTATTGTACATACGCGGCAGACCTAAAGGTATCAGGATAAATACCCGGAAACACTCAAGCGCTGCCCACATAAGCAGTACTGCTATCATCCAGAAAACGATCTTTCCCGGGCGCTTTCTGGTAACACGAAACAATATAACAGCAGCATATAAAGCCATGACTGCGATCCATATATATATCAGATAAAGCAGTATCCCCATGGAATATGTGCCGGTATTTACACAAAATTCGGAAAGCTCCACCCGCGGTATGTATACAAGCTTATGCAGATCATTGGTGATGACCAGAAGACACAAAAGGACCGAAGGTATAAGAAGCAGTTTTTCGCTGCCTTTATCATTAATATCTTCTCCTCTGCTTATACATATCGAAGCCATCAGAAACAGGGTAGGTATGAGAAGTGTCGGGATCAGGTATAAGTATTCTATATACCGTGACGGAGTTATGATATTTGAAAACACACGATATTTACAGATCTTTAAGATCAAAAAAAGCAGCATCAGCACAGCTGATGTCAGTATATATGCACGGCACCTGGTCGGAAGCAGCCGTACACGCACAGACTCCATCCAGTATACCAGGAGTCCGCAGTATATGGAAAAATTAAGGGAGAACATCAACGATGCAAACAGCGCGTTATTTCCGCGCATTACGGCATTACAGATCCCTGCCAGTATAAAAAACGCAATAAATATATACAGTTTATATCTCTTTTTATGTTCAGCCATTCCCTGTGCGCTGTTTATCACTTACCACCAGTCCAAGTGCTTTGGCATTCATTGCCACATCCAGGCGGTTCTCATAACCCGTCTTTTCCATGATATTCTGGATGTGCCGCTTGACCGTATTAACAGAAATGCATAACTTCTCGGCTATTTCCTCATTTGTAAGGCTCCCGGTAAGCTCACGCAGAACATCCAGCTCCCGGTCTGTCAGATCGGATCGTTTGATCTTGCCGAAAGATACATCCGGTGCATCTCCGGGGTAGACCGATTCGCCCGCTATGGTACGGTTCATTATCTCCTGTATGCCATGCTCATCGTACTCTTTGAACCAGAAGCTCTCCACTCCTATCTCACGTGCCTTATCCTCCCAGCCGGTCTCTGCAGCCGAAGTAGTCAGTATTATCTTAAGCTGCGGGTGTTCCTTTTTGATCAGGGCCGCAGCGCTCAACCCATCGATACCATCCTGCATCATAACATCAAGTATCAAAAGATCGGCCTCATGCTCCTTAAGATAGTCCACAGCTTCCCTTGCGGTGCGAAGCCCTGCTATAAGCTCAAAGCCAGCTGCTGCGCGGACATACATCTCAAAGAATCCACGGGATATATTCTGATCATCGCATACGATGACTCTCACCGCATCCTGCCCGTTCATGATACTCACCTTCCTTCCGCCGGCATTTAATTATGCCCTTGCATATATAATACAAAACAGGAAGGATAATGTATATCACCCATTTGTACCATTTTTATCTGCATAAAAAAATCACATGGTCTCAAAAGTGTCCGCATGAGCGTCCCGTGCCTGAAAAAACCACGCAGTGTATCTGCATAGCTCCGCCGGCGCGGTTATTAAGATAGAATAATATCCTTTCGTGTATAATAGACAAAGCTTTATCCCCAAGGCCGCCTTCATAAAGATATTCAAGAGCCTCATCCGTGGTGTTCATATCTAGGATCTTAAGAGCTGTCTGGGCATCAGCCCCTGCCCTTAATGCAGCGGCAGCCATAAGCTCCATTCGGCAGTCCGCTTCTTTTGAATGTGTATTCATTATGCCGCCCGATACTTTGATAAGCTTTCCGATATGCCCGCAGAGCAGCATCTTCTTAAAGCCCAGCTCCTTAACGATATCTATGGTATCGCCGATGAAGTTACTGCATTTGACGGCTTTATCAAGATCAAAGCCGTAATGTTCACGCATAAAATCAAGGCCGTAATTGCCGGGTGCCACCACCGCCTCCTCTGCTCCCTCAGCTTTCTGCTGATTAAGCTCCACCCTGATGGTATCGATCAGCGCCTTTGTACTCATGGGCTCCACTATGCCGGACGTACCTATTATGGATATGCCGCCTTCTATGCCAAGCCTTGGGTTAAAGGTCTTTTTAGCAAGCTCTTCACCCTCGGGCACGGATATGGTGACTTCTACGGAATCCGTGAAAGCATACTGCTCCATGGCATCGCTTACCGTTTCCTTTATCATATGTCTGGGAACGGAATTGATGGCGTATTCACCCACAGCCTGGTCAAGCCCCGGGCGTGTAACGCGGCCCACTCCCTTTCCGCCTTTAATATATACTTCTCCCCTGCCGTCCGCTACCGGCCTTACAGCCGCATATATCAGCGTGCCGTTTGTAATATCCGGATCATCGCCGGAGAATTTTTTTACGGCACAGGAAACGCTCTCCTGCGATCTGCTGATATCAAGGATATCGGCATGATACTCGATACCCGCAGGGGTCATTATTGTGATCTTATCTGTTTCTTTTCCGAAAAAAAGCATGCGGGCTGCGGCGCCTGCTGCCGCTGCAGCGCAGCTGCCGGTGGTAAAACCGTGGGTCATGATTCACCTCATCGAATACAGTACCGCATTGCAGATCGCGGCTGCCACATTGCTGCCTCCCTTACGTCCACGGTTTACTATATGCGGGATGTCCGTGGATATTATCAGCTCCTTCGCAGCCTCTACATTTACGAAGCCTACCGGCACGCCTATGACAAAGGCCGGGGTGTATCTGCCTTCCTTATATGCGTTATAAAGCGTGATGAGCGCAGTGGGTGCATTACCTATAGCAAAGATAAGCGGCTTTGTCTTTTCCATGGCACGTTCCATGCTTACCGAAGCCCGGGTAATGCCACGTTCTTTAGCTTCCCTTGCAACCTCCTCATCTGCCATATAGCAGATAACTTCGCCGCCGTATTTTCCAAGTTCCTTTTTATTTATCCCGGATAAGCCCATATTTGTATCCGTTACAATGTCTGCCCCCAGCTTTATAAGCTCTTTAAGCTTTGATACGGCATTTTCGGAAAATACCAGGCTGTCGGCATATTCAAAATCCGCCGTTGTATGTATGCAGCGCTTTATCACAGGAGCTGTGTCTCCCGTAAGGACAACTCCCTTCTGCGCCAGCTCCTCCGTTAAGATCTCAAAAGACTTAAGCTCTATCTCCTCCGGTCCCAGATCATATATCTGCATAAGTCATTACCCTCCTCACCCTTTATACTCTTTAAGCATGCGTATAAATCCCTCATTTTCCGCTTCATTTTTTACGGCTGCACGGAAATATCCGCTCCCCAGAGCTTCTTCATTTTTCAGATCCCGTATAAGAATGCCCCGCTTAAGCATATATCCATACAGGAGCGGATCCGCCTTAAAACACAGATAAACCGTATCACTGTCAAATACGGTATATCCCGCTTCCAGGATCCCCTGCTTCAGGAACTGCCTTCCCTGCGATACAGTATGCAAAGAATCATGAATAAAACTTCCTTCCTTAAGTACTGAGACGCACTCCTCCATACAGTACTGTGCCGGTATGCTTAAGTTCCACTCGGGAAGCTGCCTTTTAACTGTCTGTATATTCTGCGGCCGGGATATCAGGTATCCCATCCTGATACCGGGCAGAGCAAAAAGCTTGGTAAAGGAACGGATGATATAGAGGCCGGGATAACGTTTTATATATGAGGCCGTATCACGTCTGACATATTCACGCATCCTTTCGGAAAGAAAGAAAAAGCTCTCATCCAGGATCACGCTCATGCCATGTGCTTCAGAGTATTCCAGCAATTTATCCAGATCGGTATCGTCAATATTCTTTCCCGTATGACTGACAGGATCGGCGATACAGATAAGGTCCGTATCTGCAGGGATGCGTGTGATCAGATCTTCAGAAAATTCAAATCCGTCATCTGCCTCTGAACAGATCAGATCCACCTCACATCCGTCAATACGGCTAAGTGCCCTTTTGTAGCCTGAAAAAGCAGGACAGATGACCGCTGCCTTTTTCGGAGCTATGGTTGCCGTTACCGCCATGATAAGTTCCGATGCACCGTTACCTGCCAGACAGTATGTGCTGTCCAGATCATCGATCGAAGAAAGGGCATTGCGTACGCTCTGCTGATCGATATCAGGATATGCCCCGGACGCCTTTATGCCGTTACTTAAGGCAGAAAAGATACTGTCCGGAATGGCATGCGGGTTTAAATTGACAGACATGTCGATATTAACTTTGTTTCTGTATATGTCGCCGCCATGTGGCATAAGGCAGCCCTCCGCTTACAGTAATATCAGCACCGCAAAACACAATACCGCCATCAGTATGCCGGCAGCGGTGAACATCATGATATTCGCACGCGCGATATCCTTAACATTGACCGGTCGTTTATCATCCCCCAGATAAGGATGCATTGACGGAACGCCTTTATAGCTGCATGGTCCGCCAAGTCTTATCCCCAGTGCTCCTGCGCAGGCGCTCTCACTCTGTGCGGAATTGGGACTCTGATGCCTGCGTCTGTCACGTCTCCATATGCGGAAAGCTTCCGCAGCATGTGCAAAGGGTATAAAAAAGGATGCTATACAAAAAAGCAGTGCGCATAAGCGCGACGGAATAAAGTTCAGCACATCATCCGCTGCGGCCGCAGTCTTTCCGAAATGCTCATAACGCTCATTATGATAGGCTATCATGGAGTCCATGGTGTTGACCGCCTTATACAAAAGGCCTGCAACGGGGCCACCGATGAATGTGTATATAAAAGGGGCTATCACGCCGTCGGATGCATTCTCCGCAACCGTCTCTACCGCTGCCCTTATGATCCCCGCTTCATCCAGCTTATCCGTATCACGCCCTACTATCATCGAAAGGTCAAAGCGAGCCTTATCGATATCTCCCGCTTTCAGATCACGGCTTACCTTCATACTCTCGTTGCACAGACATCTCCCGGCCAGTATATAACAGGTAAGTATGGCTTCCGCGACCGCTCCTGCACAGGGATGTATCAGATATGCCGCTGCGACTATCGCTGCGCTTACTGATAAAGTCAGTATTACGACTGTCATAAAGAGAAGGGTACCCCTGCGCCTCAAAGCCCTGTTCAGCTCATCATCAGACCTGCCGTTGCGGCTGATATACAGCTTTTTTTCCAGCGCGGATATAAGACTCCCTATAGCCCTGACAGGATGCGGTATGTTATATGGATCGCCTATTATCAGATCGAGCACACAGCCGGCCGCAAATGCGATCATATGTAAGTACAGATAAAGTCTCATCTTACCAGGCAAAGTAAAGCCAGCAGGACGATATTGGCCACCTCGCTTATGGTAACAAAGTATCCCGCAGTATCACCGGTGACTCCGCCGAACTGCTTTTCGGTCATATTCCGGTATGCGATCAGACAGCTCATGTAAACGGCAACGGTAAGCAAAGCCGTTTCCGAATCTATTACAAATACAGCGACCAGAGACAGGATATACCATGCCAGCAATGCAGCCATAACATGTGTTTTCTGTCCCTCTGTTTCTTTATATAGCATGCCTTCTTTTTTTGCTTTAGGCAGGATAAGCGAAAGAAGTCCCGAAAGTGATCTGCTGAAAACAAAAGATACTCCCACATTGAGCATGATATAGAAATCTCCCGTTTCGTATATAACCATGGCAGCAGCCGCAAATGTGAGCATAACACAGATAAGGCCTATCACAGCAAAGGCCCCTACGTTCGGATCCTTTAATATCTTAAGCTTTTCCTCTCTGGAACGATAAGATCTTAAGGCATCGGTCGTATCCATAAAACCGTCCAGATGAAAACCGCCTGTGATGACGACCGGTATGAGAAGCATCACGATAACCGCTGCCAGATGATGCATATCGAAATATCTGCAGAACTGAAATGCCGCCACCTCCGCAGCTCCTATGATCACTCCCACCAGTGGAAAGAACATAAGACTGTCCCTCATATCATCTTCTTCCCAGTAAAAATGCGGCATGGGTATCCGTGAGTATAGAGAAAGGCTCACTGCTATGCGTCTGAATAATCTCATATATCTACCACCTTATCTGCCAGAAGGCGAATCTTTTCGGTCAATGTGTTGTTCAGCCGTACATATGCTTTAGTCTCTTCGTCATACATCTCGTCATCTTCTTTAAACATATTGGCAACAATGATCAGTTCCTTAACAGCAGCGGAAAGATCTGCGATGTTTTTTATGATACGCTCTGTCAGCGTATCATATCCTGACGTAAACGAAACCGGATCGAATCCCCCTGTTTCGTGCATCTCATTGCCTGCCAGATTTGAAAGGCATTCAAGCAAGACCGCACTTTGGGCGGGATCCTTTATTTCCTTCAATGCACTGTCTGCGCATACCGGTATCTCGAGTGTGATAAAGCCTTTTCCGGCCCTCGCCTTTCTGTGCTTTTCTACGCGCTTTATCCCCTCTTCGTCAAACACCCGCATCGTGGCTATATAATATTTATGAACTGCTTTTATTTCACAAAACAGCTCTTCCGCACGCGCGGACTTTCCGCTGTTTGGACCTCCGCATACAAGCGTTATCATTGATCAAACCTCTTATAGCTTTCTATACCGGTATTTCCAAAAGCCGTTCCTGCTTTATACAGGTTCATGGCCATATCCAGCATGGGCAGCAGAAGTACCGCACCGCTGCCTTCTCCCAGTGCCAGATCGGCATCTATCACGGGATGCAGCTTAAGCTTAGCGAGTACCGCTTCGCATCCCCTTTCTTTTCCGTTATGCGATGCCAGCATATATGAGCTGCAGCCGGGTGCTATATACTCTGCGCAGAGTGCAGCCACGGCACTTATAAGGCCGTCTGCCACAACCGGTACTTTATACATCGCACCGCCGATAAATGTACCTGTCAGAGCCGCTATATCAAAGCCACCCAGACTGCGGAGTACCTTAAAGGCATATTCTTTTGAAATAACCCCGGGTGTGCAGTCAAGCTGATGAAAAGATAATGCCTTTTTTATTACCGCTATCTTCTTTGCAAGCCCTTCATCAGAAAGGCCGGCTCCCCTTCCCGTTACCTGCTCCGGCCCGAGTCCTGAGAGCGCACACAGCACTGCCGTGCTGGTAGTGGTATTGCCTATGCCCATCTCTCCGGTAGCAATGATACCATAACCCTGTTTTGCCAGCTCATGTACCATTTCTGTTCCGCATTCTATCGCCTTAAGGCATTCCTCTTCCGACATGGCAGCTTCTTTCATGATATTTCCGCTGCCCCTGCGGATCTTATGTTCAATTACTCCATCTATACTCTCATCAGAGTCGATACCTGTATCCACCGTAATGATATCAACAGGATAACCCTGAGTCATTATGCCCACGGAACTCTTTCGCTGTCCCATTAATTCCGCTACTTTAAATGTAACGTCGCTGCCGCACTGTGATACCCCTTCACTCACGACTCCGTTATCCGCACAGAATATCAGCAGCGCTTTTTTTGTTATATCCGGCAGCACACGGCCCTGTGCTGCTGCGATGCGGCAGATATCCTCCTCCAAGGCTCCCAGCCCGTCCAGAGGATGAGCCACACTGTCCCAGATATGTTTTGAGGATGCACAGATATCCCGTGAAACGGGAGGAACAGACAGCTCATATAAGTCATTAAGGCGCATCATTCTCTCATCCCCATCAGTTCATATATATATTTCATATCCAGGCTCTGCTCTAAAGTATCGGCCAGCTTCTCATACTGTATTTCCTTATATTCACGGTAATCCATGATGGCGGAAGTATCAATACTTCTTCCGCGCGCTTCCGCCACGGCATTTACTAAAGCCGCTGCCATATCGTCTGCGTCAAATACACCGTGCACATAAGTGCCATATACATTATCAAGACAGTATCCGCTGCCCTGTGAAGTAAACACATGCACATCGCCGTCAAACGAGTCCGATAAAACGGACACGCCCATATGTATCTCATAGCCGCGAACTTTCTTCCCGTTCAGGCAGCTGAGCACTCCTCCCGGCTGTTCTATGCATCCTTCAAACTGCGTCCTTTTCTTCGCTCCGCTCATGACTGTGCTGATTGGAAGGAGCGCCAGGCCTTCTTCCTCGCCGCCGGTCTCGCAGCCATCCGGGTCGCTCACCTTAAGTCCAAGCATCTGGTATCCTCCGCAGATACCGATCATCACACAGCCCTCATCCTTAAGCTGCTTTATCTTACCGTCAAAGCCTTTTTCCTTAAGCCACCTAAGATCGCCGATGGTATTCTTTGTCCCCGGTAGCATCAGTATATCCGGCTTATTCAGCTGTACGGGATCAGTCACATATCTTACCGAGATATCCTCCGACTGCTCAAACACATCAAAATCCGTGAAATTCGAAATATGCGGAAGGCGTATCACGGCTATATCAAACTCTCTGCATTCACGTTTTAAAAACCTGTCCGATAAAGAGTCCTCATCCTCAAGATCGACATCAGTGAAAGGCACCACGCCCAGGACTTTTTTACCGCTCTTATCCTCAAGCATTTTGACTCCGCTTTCAAAGAGACTTATATCCCCGCGGAATTTATTGACTATAAGGCCTCCCACACGCTCACGCTCTTCTTGATCTAACAGATCCAGCGTGCCTGTCAGCTGTGCAAATACGCCGCCCCGGTCGATGTCTCCCACCAAAAGGACCGTTGCTCCCGTCATCTCTGCCAGGCCCATGTTAACGATATCATTTTTCTTTAAGTTGATCTCTACAGGCGATCCTGCACCTTCTATCACGATTATGTCAGATGTCTCACGAAGTTTATCGAAGGCTTTTTGTATCTCGGGGATAAGCTTTGTCTTGTATTTAAAATACTCCACGGCACGCATGTTTCCCGCCACGCGCCCGTTTACTATAACCTGTGACCCCTTATCATCCGTGGGTTTGAGCAGCACCGGATTCATGCATACCAAAGGTTCACGCCTGCAGCATTCAGCCTGCATGGCCTGGGCTCTGCCCATCTCAAGGCCTTCCTTTGTCACAAAGGAATTAAGCGCCATGTTCTGGGATTTAAACGGCGCCACTTTATAACCGGCCCTGGTGAATACCCTGCACAGTCCGGCAGCGATCATGCTCTTCCCGGCTCCGGACATGGTGCCCTGTATCATTATAACACCCTTATTCCTTTTTATGGGCGATTTTTTCACCTCCGGCTGCGCAAACCACGGCACGGCTCCTATCAGCTCCATATCCATGCCTTCGATGCCATAGAGCCTGCGGATAAAGCTTTCCTCAAACACCTCGCGCGGTGTTCCTATACGTTCTATGCCTTCTGTTCCTACAGCCACCACCTGATCGGATATACACATGGCCTGATCCAGTTCATGAAGCGACATCAGTACGGCCATGTTCTTTTCCCTTGAGAGGGTACGGATTATTTCCAGTATCTGCAGACGGAAACGTATATCCAGAAAAGATGTCGGTTCGTCGAGTATCATCACCTGCGGTTCCTGGCATATAGCCCTTGCCAGCATGATACGCTGTCTCTGTCCGTCGCTGACAGCACTGAAAGGACGTCCTGCTATGTCCACGGTATCCGTCAGCTCAAGTGCATTGTCCACGCTTTTTCTGTCTTCATCACTCAAGATATTAAGCATACCGGTATATGGATATCTTCCCATCTCCACTATCTCACGGCAGCTCATAAGCTCGGGTATGCTTCGTTCCGTCATTACCATTGACATGCTCTTTGCGATATCCGATGGCCTGATATCATCCATATCTTCACCGCATAGATATACTCTGCCGCCCTTCTTTTTAAGCTGGGCCGTGAGGGTCTTTAATAGCGTAGACTTGCCGCTGCCGTTAGGGCCTATGAGACTCATTATGCAGCCCGGCTCAAGACGCAGGGTGATATCCCTTATGAGCTCGGTGCTGTAGCCGATGGATAATGAATCAGTTGATATGATCGGGGTTGATGACATATATTTACTCCGTAAAAAAATAATTCTTCGTTAAACCCGGTACGCCGGAAAGAGGATGTACTGCTCTCCTTCATCTTCTGCGTGAAAGCATCATATATATTACCACAGGTACCAGGAGCACAGCTGTAACGGAACTGATGCTCACTTCCGTAGGTGCAAATATGTTCCTGGCCAGACAGTCGCACAGCAGGGTCACAGCGCTGCCGCCGATAAAAGCAGCAGGCACGAGCACCTTAGGTTCGGAGGTTTTGAACGAAAGCCTCATAAGATGCGGCACGGCAATACCTACGAAGGAGATCGGCCCTGCAAAGGCCACTACACAGGCCGATAAAAGGCTGGCTGTAAGTATCAGCATCACCCGCAGAAGTGTGATATTCACGCCCATGTTCCTTGCATATGCTTCACCCAGACGGTAAGCCCCCATGGGTTTTGACATAAGAAAAGCTGTTATCAGGCATATAGCGCTTATAATGCTCATCTGTGTTACGCCGGACCAGTTAATGCCTGATAAAGACCCCATCGACCAGTTATGAAGATTGACTATGTTTGAGTCATCGGCAAAGGTCACCAGAAGGTCGGTCACGGCAGAACAGATATAGCCTGTCATGATCCCGCACACCACCAGAATGCTCATATTCCGTGCCTTAAAAGATATCATAAGCACAAAGCCCATCACAGCCAGCGATCCGAGAAATGCGGCGCCTATCATGCCTGCCGATCCCGGGTTTTTCCCTTTTGATAAAAAGAATATCATAAGGAGCGCTACAGTGAGCTTTGCGCCGGACGATACTCCAAGCACAAAAGGGCCCACGATAGGATTGTCAAAAAAGGTCTGCAGCAGATAGCCCGATAAGGCAAGTGCCCCGCCCAATACTATCGCCGCTGCGATGCGCGGCAGTCTGATATTATAGATCACAGGATAATAGGGTGATGAATCCTTTCCGCTTAAAAGGATCGAAAATATCTCAGGAAGCTTTAAAGAAACGGTACCCGCAGCCAGATTAACGGCTGTGAGCACCAGCAGAAGTACAAGCAATATGATAAAGATAAGAGCACATCTTTTCTTACTCATACGGATATCATTCCAGTCTGTTTAAATATATCGTTTTTTCCCCGCTTCCGGTCAGTACATTGTTCAGATCGTTCATAAACTGTGCCATGCCGGTAGTCTGCTGGAAGAAGTTTCTGGAGGTGCAGTAAACCTCTCTGTTTTTTACTGCCTTAAAATCGGCGAACAGTTCATTCTTGCCCAGCAGTTCCGAAAGAGAACCTATCTCCCCGCCTATCGTACTGTTATAGATCAGCACATCCGCATCCTTTGCCTGCAGATAGAAATCCTCCATCTGCATGTTCATCGAAGACATAAGCGCAGCATTATCGCTGCCGGCTTTAATGATATACTCCCCTCCGGACAGATCGATCATCCTGCTTATATAATCACCCGGCCTGCGCACATTGACAGTACCTGCTGCAGTCACATGAAAGAAGGCCACACTCCGTCCCGTGGACGGTTTATCCATCACAGCCTCGGTCTTTATACGCTGCTCATCATAATATGCGTCTGCGGCTTCCTGCTTACCAAATAATACACCATAAAGCCTTATCCATTCAAGTCTGCCAAGCGGATGCGGTTCATAACTTGACATCTCCACCATCACAGGGATCCCCAGCTCCTCTATCTTTTCCTTTACCGCAGGCTCATGATAGATCATGGTATTCTCTATAGCAAGATCACAGCCACGGCTTATCAGTGTTTCATAATCAGGTGCCCTGTATTTGCCGATATAGACCAGGTCTCCGCTGTTCAGAGCATTCTTTGCCTCATCCACATACCAGCCGGCTGCATCTGTAGAGCACATGCTGATATTATCAAGAGCTCCTGCTGCGCGTACCAGATCCATGGCGGATGTAGATGCCAGATAGACATTCTGCGGCGTTTTTTCCAGGACTGTCACATTCCCCGGCAGGTCTTTGGGTATATCCGCAGCGGATGCGGGCAGCAGATAGTTTCCGCCTCCGCAGATACTGATCAGCTTAGTATCACCGTATAAGCTTATCTTAAACATCTTTGCATATTTAAGTTCCACTTCTCCTGTCTTTGCAAGTCCCGGGATATTCACATCATCAAAAACCGCCCCTGCCGCATCAAAACCATCGTCTTCCTCCGCCGGGACATCATCCTTCTCCCAGTATATGACATATTCGATCTCATGAGGCGTACTCATGGCGGTAGTATCCGCAATGATGTTCATGGGCTCGTCGATGCTCTTTACAGGCACGGTAAAGCTCGACTCTTCGCCCGGTGTCTCGTTATCGTAACGCACACCGTCCACGATCATATAATCGTAGTTCTTACTGTTCCAGACTAAGACGGCCTTCATATCTCCCCCCGATACCTTTACCGTTACAGGCGATTTTATATACGCCTTTCCGGAGCCGCCTTCCAGTCTGATGTCAACAGATAAAGTACCATCCTTAAGCTCTGTCCCTGCGGCTGCACCAGCTTCTTCACCGTACGGAGACGGCGCTGCGTCAGAGGAAATGCCCTCTTCATAAGAACTAACCCCCCGTGATTCACAGGAGGTTAGCATGAATAAACATATTAAGCTTAAAAGAATAAATCTTCTCATACAGGGCTTGATACTATCACCTTATGATCATACCATTTTCCTTTGGTACCGATAAGTGCCAGATCGAATTCCTTATCAAGATAAGGAACAGGGACATCAAAACCGTTAACTTCATCAGTAGTGCCGTCGCTGTACTTTACGGTATCAACGGTAGGGTTGAGCAGTACTGCGCCTGCCTTCTGCGCATCATCAGCAGTTCCGGGGAACAGGTTTACGATACTCTTTGATACAAGGCTGATATGTATGCTCATCTTGCCATCCTTTACGGTAAGCTCTCCCATATCATTAAGCTCCTCGTTTACCTTAAACATGGAGCTGTCGGTTGTGAACTTCACCTGGTATTTTCCGTCTTCCAGAACACTTGACTTTGCAACCACGCCGGATTCCCTGATAGCTGCTGCGGTGTGATCCACGTAAAGCTGCTGCACTGCTTCGATACGGCCCAGACCTGCTATCTGGCATTCGATGCTGTCAAAGGAACCGTCTGCTGTGAACATGCTCTTCCAGGAATCCTCATCATCACCTGCCATATCATTATTTGCATGATCGCCTGCCACAACCATGAGGGGTCTTAAGATAACCTTCTTATAACCGGCTTCCTTAACTGCCTCAATGATATTCTCGCATGCGGTCTCTTCGGGCTCGCCCTCTACGGTACCCACGAATACATTATCATATCCCAGCTTATCCATCTGAGTGGCCATCTGTGAATAGCTTACCTTTGCGGTATGTGCTGTTCCATGACCCATGAATACAAATGCAACGCCGTCTTCATCCGCTGCCTTAAGTGAATCAAAATCTGCCGCAGCTACCGCCTCTGCTACAAGCGCCTCAGCCACTGCCTTCTTATCTTCATTGATCACGGTGGCATCCGAACCTACTTCTCCCAGAAGAGGCTCTGCAACCACCAGCTGTTCAAAGTTATCAGAGTAGTCTTCAACTGCAGCTATTATCTCATCATACTCTGCACCATGCATAAGGTGAGTGGGCTGTATTATAAGATTCTTAACTCCGTTTGCTACTGCACGCTCAAGTGCCTGCTCCATGTTATCGATCTTCTCATTATCTCTTGCCTGTACATGATTGATGATGATCTGCGCGGTAAAAGCACGTCTTACATCCCAGCCGGGATTTGCTGCTGCGATAGCCTTTTCTACAGAACTGATATCCTGCGCACGGCTGTCGTTAAATGATGTACCGAAGCTTACGACAAGGATCTCGTTCTCACCTATACCGTCTGCATTGAGCGGATCATCCTTTGATGCATCGCCGGTATCACGGCCGAAGTAATCGGGATCGGCATCCTCGCCCTCTACCAGCTCCTTCTGGGCATCGGTAAGAGCATCCCATGCTGCCTTTGCTGCAGCACACTGTGCGTCGGTCTCATCGGTACGCTCCTGAACGTAGATAGCATCGATCAGATCCGCTACTTCCGCAGCCCTGTCTTCATCACTTACTTCAGGCTCTGTGGGCTCTGCTTCAGGCGCAGGTGTTTCCTCTGCTTCGGGTGTGGGTGCCTCAGTCGGTGTCTCAACTACCGGTGCGGGATTGTTTGTTTCACCGGATGTACAGCCTGCGAGTGAAAGCACTGCTGCAGCGCTTAGGCCCAATACTCTTGCTACGAAACTTTTCTTCATAACTTTTCTCCTCCTTATAATAAAAAACTCACTTAAATGTTTAAGTGAGTAATTTCCATACAAAAACAATGAAACCTTAAACCTCAGATGAGGTTTTTGTTCCATTCTTTACCGTACGACCAATTACTCGTGGCCCCGAAATCTCTTTCGTGTACCGGCATAACGGCAGGTCTCCTGGCTTTAGCATCATCATGCTGTGAACGCCTTCCCGGTCTCCCAGTGACTGCAGCATCTACATGCTGCCTGTTCATGCACTCCGCTTACACAGTGACGAGTTCGCACAGGCCTCACACCTGTTTCCCTTTTAACCCTCGTATCATATACACTCAGATACTCCGGCACCGTCAGCCATATATTCTTTTTTTACAGCTTCTTACTTATCTCTCCAGGTGATACGTCCTTTAGAGAGATCATAAGGGGAAAGTTCCATAGTAACCTTATCCCCCGGAAGGATCTTAATAAAGTTCTGACGAAGCTTACCGCTTATATGTGCAAGAACTTCATGACCGTTCTCAAGCTGTACCTTAAACATAGTGTTTGGCAGCTTTTCCGTTACGGTTCCCTCGATCTCAATAACATCTGCTTTAGACATTATCCTCCTCCTTGGTATTTTGCAAAACTTTTTTATACTCCCTGATCAGTTTCCTGACCGATATATCATCCGGCTTCTTATCATTAAACAGGCTGTTATCATAACCGTTTATAAGAAGAGCCAGGTGTTTTTTATTTTTCTTTTTGGGTTTATCGATGCTCCTGTGTTTTCCGTCGCACAGATACGCATATCTCTCATCCTCGGAAAGCACATAGCTTATCTCTCCCAGATCATGGCCGGCACGGCTCCTGACCAGAAACCCGCTGAACTTTTCCCTGCTCATTGAATAAAGCCCCTTAATATAAGCTTAATATCTCGGGATCGCCGTCAGTGATAAGAATGGTATTTTCATAGTGTGCGGAGGGTGAACCATCCTCACTTACCACTGTCCATTCATCGTCCTCCCATACCACATCACCGCGCCCTAAATTGATCATGGGCTCTACAGCAAGTGTCATGCCCGGCAGCAGTTTGGGTCCTCTTCTGCTCTGACGGAAATTGGGGATCTGCGGATCCTCATGCAGCTCGGTTCCTACTCCGTGTCCTACAAGGTCACGCACTATACCATATCCGAACTTTGAAATATAATCATCAATGGCATTTGATATATCATAAAGATGATTACCTGCACGTGCCATCTTGATCCCTTCAAAGAAGCTGTTCCTGGTCTCGTCGATAAGCTGCTGCTTTTCTGCCGAGATCTTTCCTACGCCATAAGTACGTGCGGCATCGGAATGGTAACCTTTATAGATAAGCCCTGCATCTATCGAAACTATATCGCCTTCATGCAAGACCTTCTCCTTACCGGGTATCCCGTGTACTACCTCATCATTAACGGATACACAGATCTGGGCCGGATATCCTTCATAGTTATAAAAGTTTGACACTACGTCGTGCTTCTTTAAAAACTCAGCAGCCAGGTTATCCAGCTCTATGGTAGGCAGTCCCGGACGTATTATCTTTTCAAGTTCCCTGTGCATATCACATAACATATGGTTGGATATGCGCATTAATTCTATCTCTCTGGGAGATTTGATCGAAATCGACATTTTTATTCAAGCCTCAACATCATCCTAAAATCTTTTTGATATCCTCAAATACCTCTGCGGAATCTTTTGTCCCGTCAACTTCTTTAAGAACACCCTTGTTACTGTAAAAATCTATAAGGGGCTGTGTCTGCTGATGATAGATCGCAAGACGGTTCTTTACTGTCTCCTCTTTATCATCATCGCGAAGTATAAGCTCACTGCCGCAGGCATCACAGATACCCTCTTTCTTAGGCGGAATGTGCACGATATGATAGGTTGCGCCGCAGTTTACACATGCACGTCTTCCGCTCATACGCTTAACGATGTTCTCGTCAGGCACTTCCACATCTATAGCATAATCTATCTTCTCGCCAAGCTTGGTGAGCTCGGCATCAAGTACCTCAGCCTGAGGTATGGTACGGGGGAAACCGTCCAGAACATATCCGTTCTTACAGTCTTCCTGTGCCACTCTGTCTAAAAGGATACGTACGGTAAGCTCATCGGGTACAAGCTCTCCCTTATCCATATATGTCTTAGCCTCAAGGCCAAGAGGAGTACCGCCCTTTACATTTGCACGAAAGATATCTCCGGTGGAAACATGAGGCAGTCCGTAGGAAGATGCGATCATCTTCGCCTGAGTGCCCTTGCCGGCACCGGGTGCTCCAAGCATAACAATTTTCATTTTGCTAACCCCTTTCTTTTTAAAACTATAAAACCCGCGAGGCTTATTAAAAGCCCCGCGGTCATACCTTCACAATTTCTTATGAATTCAGGAATCCCTTGTAGTTACGCTCTACCATCATGGTCTCTACCTGACGGATAGATTCAAGAACTACGCTGACAATGATTATAAGAGATGTTCCTGCAAAAGTAACGCTTGCACCGAAGATACCATTGAACACGATGGGTATAACAACCACTATGAACAGGCCCACGGCACCGATGAAGATTATATACTGCAGAATATTGTTGAGATATTCTGTAGTAGGTTTGCCGGGACGTACACCCGGAACAAAACCGCCTCTCTTCTTCAGGTTATCCGATATAAGAACCGGATTGAAGGTTATTGCGGTATAGAAGTATGCAAAGAAGATAACAAGTACTATATACAGCAACAGACCTAAAGTATAATAAGGAGTTTCAGCTTTAAACCAGTAGCTGGACTGAAGCGCCTTAAGGATATGACTCCATACTCCCGTACCCGGATCAAGATTGAACATACTCCAGATGATCACGGGGAACTGCATTATGGATGATGCAAAGATCACGGGCATAACGCCTGAGGTATTAACTCTTAAGGGAATATGATTGGTATTTCCCATAGCCGCGATACGGCTGTTATTGCTGCGTCCGTTATAATGTACGGGGATCTTGCGGATACCGTCATTTAACAGGATGGTAAGTATAACGGTGATAAGTATGACACCGATTATTATGATAGCTGCAAGTATAGCACGTCCAACATTGCTTGCCGATGTAACAAACTGTGTAAACAGACCGGTGATATCAGCGATTATACGTGATGCTATATTAAACACCAGTATGATAGAAGATCCGTTACCTACACCTTTTTCAGTGATCTGCTCACCAAGCCACATTACAAATGCAGAACCGGCTGTAAGAGCTGCTACGGTAGCGATAACATTAAGTACATTGAAATCACGAAGCAGTCCCTTCTGACCGAAACCTACTGCCATACCGATAGCCTCGAACAGTGCAAGGCCGATGGTAGCATAACGTGTTGCCTCCTGGATCTTGGCATGTCCGTCTTCTTCCTTGCTCATTTCCTCCAGTTTAGGAATTGAAAGAGTGAGCATCTGTATGATGATGGATGCCATGATGTAAGGTGTGATACCTAATGCAAACACGGACATGCTTGTGAATGAACCACCCGTGAATGCATCAAAGAAATTAAATGCATCTCCGCTCTGTTGTGCAAACCACTGCTGGAAATACGTAGGATCCGTACCCGGCACAGGTAACTGGCTGCCCAGTCTTACGATGAGCAAAGCCAGTATTGTGTAGAACAGCCTCTTACGGATATCCTTGATCTTAAATGCGTTAACCAAAGTCCGAAACATATAGTATCCTCCGAAAGATATGGCAGGAAGTCTTATTCGACTTCAACGCTGCCGCCTGCTGCTTCAATCTTTTCCTTAGCCGTAGCGCTTACAGCATAAAGCTTAACAGTAAGCTTCTTGCTGATCTCGCCGTTTCCGAGAAGTTTAACGCCATCTCTTGCATTGCTGATAACGCCCTTCTCAAGAAGGCTTTCTGCAGTAACGGTATCTCCGTTCTCGAATACTTCAAGACGGTTTACGTTGATAGCAACGATGTCTAAAGTATTACGATTCTTGAAGCCCCTCTTGGGGATACGACGGTACAGAGGCATCTGACCACCTTCGAAACCGATTCTGGGTGCTCCGCTTCTTGCCTTCTGTCCTTTATGACCCTTACCTGCGGTCTTGCCGTTTCCGGATCCATGACCGCGGCCGCGTCTGAAGTTGTCGCTGTGTTTGGACCCGTCCGCGGGTCTTAAATTAGCTAAATCCATCTGTATATCCTCCTAATCCCGGCTTACTCTTCTACCTTCAGCATGTAACCGACCTGCTGAATCTGTCCTCTGGTGGCCGCGTTGTCCGGAAGGGTCACGGTCTTGTGCATCTTAGTAAGACCCATAGCCTCAACGGTCCTTCTGTGCTTGGGAACGGCACCAATGGGAGATCTTACCAAAGTGATCTTTAAAGTTTTCTCTGCCATGATATTCTCCTCCTTACTTACGCGCGGATCTCATCCACAGATTTGCCTCTTGCTATAGCAACTTCCTCAGGGCTCTTAAGAGCTGCGAGGCCTGCTATTGTAGCAAGTACGACGTTCTGCTTGTTGTTTGATCCCAAAGACTTTGTACGGATATTCTTTATACCTGCCATATCGCAGACGATACGTGCGGGACCGCCTGCAATGACACCGGTACCACCGGGAGCACGCTTAAGAAGCACGCTTGCGGATCCGAAAGCTCCGATCTGATCATGTGTGATACTCTCATTGTCATCACGTGCAACGCTTACAAGATGCTTAGCTGCATCTTCCTTGCCTTTACGGATGGCTTCGGGAATTTCACTTGCCTTACCAAGGCCTGCTCCAACATGACCGTTACCGTCACCTACAACTACCAGTGCTGTAAAACGGAAGTTACGACCACCCTTTACAACCTTGGTAACACGCTTGATGGTGACTACCTTATCGTTCAGTTCACCTAACTGACTGGCATCTATTCTTTCACGTCTCATATTCTACTCTCCTCCTAGAACTGTAAGCCGGCTTCTCTTGCCGCCTCAGCTAATGCTGCAACCTTACCGTGATAAATGTAACCGCCTCTGTCGAAAACGACGGTCTCGATGCCCTTGTCTAATGCGCGCTTTGCAATGATGCTGCCAAGCACCTTTGCAGCCTCCACGTCGTTGGTCTTCTGAAGCTGCGCCTTAACATCCTTTTCCACTGTTGAAGCAGCTACCAGTGTATTTCCGGCCTCATCATCGATGACCTGAGCATACATATGGTTATTGCTTCTGTATACCGCAAGGCGGGGCCTGCTGGCTGTGCCGCTGAAACGGTTGCGGATCTTTAAATGCTTCTTCTCGCGCACTTTCTGTCTTGATTCTTTGCTTACCATTTCCTAAGGCCCTCCTTACTTCTTACCGGTCTTGCCGACTTTACGTCTGATGGTCTCATCCGCATACTTGATACCCTTGCCCTTATAAGGTTCAGGTCTTCTCTTATCGCGGATCTCAGCGGCAAACTGACCGACTTTTTCTTTATCGATACCCTTAACGATGATGATATTCTGGCCGTCTACAACAGTCTCGATACCTTCGGGATCTTCCATCTCAACGGGATGTGAATATCCAAGTGAAAGCACCAGCTTCTTGCCCTGCTTAGCAGCCCTGTAACCTACACCATTAACTTCAAGCTTCTTCTCATAGCCGTTTGTAACACCTACGACCATATTGTTGATCAGTGTCCTTGTAAGACCATGAAGAGACTTACTTCTCTTTAAGTCATTGGGTCTTGATACAGTGAGCTCTGCTCCTTCAAGCTTGATCTCCATCTCTGCGGGGAGCACTCTCTCAAGTGTACCCTTTGGACCCTTTACAGTCACTTTATTATTTTCTGCTATATCTACCGTTACTCCGGCAGGTACAGCGATTGGCATTCTTCCGATTCGTGACATGCCCGTACCCTCCTTTAAAATTTTACCATACAAATGCTAATACTTCGCCGCCAACTCCCTGCTTGCGGGCTTCCTTATCTGTGATGATGCCCTTATTGGTAGAGATGATGGCAACTCCCAGACCGCCTAATACGCGGGGAAGTTCATCCTTGCCTGCGTACACACGAAGACCGGGCTTTGAGATCCTCTTTATACCGGTGATGATCTTCTCGGTCTTGTCTGCACCGTACTTCAAAGTGATGTGGATAGTCTTGAATGCTCCATCATCAACCACATCATATTTTCTGATATAACCTTCATCCTGCAGTATCTGGGCGATAGCCAGCTTCATCTTGGATGAGGGAACGTCAACCGTATCATGCTTTGCAGTATTTGCGTTACGGATTCTCGTAAGCATATCTGCGATAGGATCGCTCATAGTCATTTCCTTTTTCCTCCTCCTTTATTTTACCAACTGGATTTCTTGACGCCGGGTATCTGGCCCTTGTAAGCCAGCTCTCTGAAGCAAACACGGCAGATGCCATACTTGCGCAGAACTGAATGGGGGCGTCCGCAGATTCTGCAACGGGTATATGCCCGTGTGGAGAATTTGGGTTTGCGTGACTGCTTGATCTTCATTGCTGTTTTTGCCATGATTTCTTATCCTCCGTTTATTCAGGCTGAAGCCTTTGCAAAGGGCATGTTAAACAGTGTCAAAAGCTCTCTTGCTTCTTCATCGGTCTTAGCGGTGGTAACGATGATAACGTCCATACCGCGTACCTTATCCACCTTATCGTATTCGATCTCGGGGAAGATGAGCTGCTCCTTAATGCCCAGAGCGTAGTTGCCTCTGCCGTCGAATGCATTGGGGTTAACACCTCTGAAGTCACGCACACGGGGCAGTGCCAGGTTGATCAGTCGATCAAGGAACTCATACATCTTATCGCCGCGAAGAGTTGTCTTGCAGCCGATTGCCTGATGCTCTCTGATCTTAAAGTTTGCAATGGAGTTCTTAGCACGGGTAATGACTGCCTTCTGGCCGGTGATGGTCTCCATATCGGAAACAGCGCTCTCAAGGATCTTTGCATTATCCTTTGCCTCACCTACACCCATGTTTACAACGATCTTGTCGATCTTGGGAACTTCCATTATGTTCTTATAGCCGAACTTCTTTGTAAGTGCAGCTACTATCTCATTTGTATATGTATCTTTTAATCTGCTCATTCAGAACCTCCTCCGTTAATCGATCACATCACCGGTGGACTTGGCAACACGAACTTTCTTGCCGTCATCCGTTACCTTAAAACCGATCCTGGTGGGCTGTCCCTTGTGAACATACATCACGTTAGAGATGTCGATAGCAGCTTCCTTCTCGATAATACCACCGGTCTGGTTCTGTGCTGAAGGCTTAGCATGACGCTTAACGATGTTAATACCTTCTACAAGCACTTTGCCATTCTTACTGTCAACCTTCAGGACCTTGCCTTCTTTTCCTTTGCCCTTCTTGGTGCTTCCGGTCATCACGCGGACCGTATCGCCTGTCTTGATCTTTGTCATCTTCAGCACCCTCCTTATAATACTTCGGGAGCCAGAGAAACTATCTTCATAAACTGCTTCTCTCTCAGCTCTCTTGCCACAGGCCCGAAGATACGGGTTCCTCTGGGTGTTTTATCATCTTTGATGATTACTGCTGCATTCTCGTCAAACTTGATGTAGGATCCGTCTTTTCTGTGCGCACCCTTTACGGAACGAACAACAACAGCCTTTACTACATCACCTTTCTTGACAACGCCGCCGGGTGTTGCATCCTTGACCGTAGCAACGATCACATCCCCTATATTGGCATATCTCCTGGTGGAGCCGCCTGATACGCGGATGCACAGGATCTCTTTAGCACCTGTATTGTCAGCGACTTTAAGTCTGCTTTCCTGCTGTATCATGATCTATCTCCTTTCATCCGCTTACTTAGCTCTTTCAACGATTTCCACCAGTCTCCATCTCTTATCCTTAGACAGAGGGCGGGTCTCCATAACCTTTACGGTATCGCCGTTCTTGGCATCATTTGTCTCATCATGAGCCTTAAGCTTGTAGGTCTTCTTTACGATCTTGTTGTAAAGAGGGTGACGAACGTGATCTTCAACTGCCACGGTGATGGTCTTATCCATCTTGTCACTTATAACCTTTCCGGTACGTGTTTTTCTTAAATTTCTCTCTTCCACTTTTTATCCCTCCCGGCCTTATGCTCGACTGCTTGCACTCAGAACTGTCTGAATGCGGGCTATGTTCTTTTTGACCTCGCCAATCCTGGCCGTATTATCAAGCTGGTTGGTGGCATTCTGGAATCTTAAGTTGAACAGCTCCTTCTTTGCATCAACCAGTGCCTGATTAAGTTCTGCCGGAGATTTCTCTCTCAGGCTGTCTGTATATTTCTTAATCTTCTTAGTTGCCATTTACAACACCGCCTTCCTGATCAGCTCCAACCTCAGCTTCAAGCTCAGCTTTGGAAACAATCTTGCACTTGCAGGGCAGTTTGTGAGTTGCAAGACGAAGTGCCTCTCTTGCTATTTCTTCAGACACACCTGCGATCTCGAACATCACGCGTCCCGGCTTTACAACTGCTACCCAGTACTCAAGAGTACCTTTTCCTGAACCCATTCGGGTCTCAGCAGGCTTTGTGGTTACCGGCTTATCCGGGAAGATCTTTATCCACACGCGGCCACCACGCTTGATATAACGGGTCATTGCCACACGGGCTGCCTCTATCTGGTTCGATTTGATCCAGGCGGGCTCTGTTGCTATGATACCATACTCACCATAGGTGATCACATTGCCGCGGCTGGCCTTGCCTGACATGGTACCGCGGAACTGCTTACGGCGCTTTACTCTCTTAGGCATTAACATGATTTCTTACGCTCCTTCCTTAGGCATCCTTGCGGGCCTTGTCTTCACTGTTTCCCTTTGTGGGAAGCACCTCACCGCGATAGATCCAAACCTTAACACCGATCTTTCCGTAGGTTGTATCTGCCTCGGCAAAGCCGTAGTCAATATCTGCACGGAGTGTCTGCAGGGGGATGGTACCCTCACTGTAGAATTCCGTTCTTGCCATATCGGCACCGCCTAAACGTCCGCTTACTGCAGCCTTGATTCCCATGGCCCCCGTAAGGGAATTTCCGCGGTTATCTTTCTTCATGGTACGGCTCATGCAGCTCTTTACTGCGCGGCGGAAGGAGATACGGTTCTCCAGCTGCTGTGCAATGTTCTCAGCTACGAGCTGAGCGTCTGCATCGGGCTTCTTAACTTCCTGAACATCCAGGTTAAGATCCTTGCGGCCTATCTCTTTCTGAAGAGCCTTCTTTGTGGTCTCAATACCTGTGCCGCCCTTACCGATAACAACACCGGGCTTCTGGGTGTAAACAACTACCTCAACCTTGTCACCCTTTCTGGCGATATCGATCTTGGAGATGCCGGCTGCATACAGCCTCTTCTTCAGGAACTTTCTGATATTGTAATCCTCAACGAGGTAATCAGCGAACTTATCCTCTGAGTACCACTTGGAATCCCAATCCTTTATCACACCGACTCTTAAGCCGTGCGGATTAACTTTCTGACCCATACTTACTCTGCTCCTTTCTCGTCCAGAACGATGGTGATGTGACTTACTCTCTTTTCGATGCGGTATGCTCTTCCCTGTGCCCTGGGATGGATCCTCTTCATCGTAGGTCCCTTGTTTGCAAAGCACTCTGCAATATACAGGTTATCGGGGTTCATACCGTTATTGTTCTCTGCATTGGCAATTGCCGAATCCAGAAGCTTGCCGATCAGGGCTGAAGCATATCTGGGATTGTACTTGAGTATTGCCCTTGCGGTGGTCACATCCTTGCCCCGGATCGCGTCCAGAACGAAGCATGCCTTCTGAACAGAAACCCTGGCGTAAGAAAGTTTTGCGGAGGGTCTTTTCTCTCTGTTCTCTTCATTTCTCTGTCGCTTTATCTGCGATCTGTGTCCCTTAGCCATTGTAACTCTCCTCCTTACTTCACCTTGGATTTCTTATCGTCCTTACCGTGTCCACGGAAAGTACGTGTAGCAACAAATTCTCCAAGCTTGTGTCCTACCATATCTTCGGTAACATATACAGGCACATGCTTGCGTCCGTCATGTACTGCGATCGTGTTTCCCACAAATGAGGGGAAGATCGTGGAACGTCTGGACCAGGTCTTGATCGCCGTCTTCTTGCCTGATGCGTTCATGGCCTCAACTGCCTTCAAAAGGCTGGCATCTGCAAAAGGGCCTTTCTTTAATGATCTTGCCATTGTATTATCCTCCTCCCCTTACTTTATCGCTTTGCCGTCGCGTCTTCTTACGATCAGCTTGTTAGACTGTTTCTTCTTCTTCCTGGTCTTTAAGCCAAGAGCCGGCTTACCCCAGGGGGTAGAGGGACCGGGACGTCCGATACCTGTCTTACCTTCACCACCACCATGAGGATGGTCGTTGGGGTTCATTACGGAACCGCGTACTGTAGGACGGATACCCATGTGACGCTTGCGTCCTGCCTTACCGATATTGATCAGGTTATGATCACCGTTTCCGATAACACCGATGGAAGCGCGGCACTCGATGGGAACCATTCTCATCTCGCCTGAAGGGAGACGCAGTGTTGCGTACTTGCCTTCCTTAGCCATAAGCTGTGCGGCATTACCTGCTGCTCTTACCATCTGGCCGCCCTTGCCGGGAAGCAGCTCGATATTATGTACCATGGTACCGACGGGGATCTCAGATAAAGGCAGGCAGTTTCCGGGACGAACCTCGGCGTTTGCTCCGTTCATTATCTTCATACCGTTCTTAAGCCCTTCGGGTGCCAGTATATATGCCTTTTCGCCGTCTGCATAGCAGATCAGTGCGATATTTGCGGTACGGTTGGGATCGTATTCGATACCGATCACCTTTGCAGGCACATCATCCTTAAGACGCTTGAAATCAACGATCCTGTATTTCTGTCTGTTGCCGCCGCCGTGATGACGTACAGTTATCTTACCCTGATTGTTACGGCCTGCGGTCTTATCCTTCTTCGCAAGAAGTGACTTTTCGGGGCTTTTCTTGGTTATTTCCGAGAAATCCGAACCGGTCATATTTCTTCTTGACGGTGTATAGGGATTATACTTTTTAATACCCATTTCTCTTCTCCTTCTTTCCGGTTTATTAGCACACTTGTCTGTGTATACTGCGGACTATTACAGTCCTGCAAAGATCTCGATGTCCTTGCTGTCTGCGGTGAGCTGTACAATAGCCTTCTTGGTCTTTGCAGTCTTTCCGCTCACAAGGCCGCGGCGTCTGGACTTACCCTCTTTATTCTGGGTGTTGACCTTTGCCACCTTAACGCCGTCGAACATTTTCTCAACAGCATCCTTGATCTGGGTCTTGTTTGCTTCGGGATGAACAAGGAAAGTGTACTTCTTCTCGCCCATACCCTCCATGCTCTTCTCAGTGACCATGGGTTTAAGGATCACATCATAATATAATAAGCTTGCCATTATGCGTACACCTCCTCAATGTTGGCTACTGCTGCCTTGGTAAGGACCACGGTGCCTGCATTCATGACATCATATACGTTCATGTTATCTGCAACCGTTGTCTTGGTCCCGGGGATGTTGCGTGCGGAGAGGATCACATTGTCATTCTTCTCTTCCATAACTACCAGAGCTTTCTCAGCCTTGATATTTCCCAGCACCTCAGCAAACTTCTTTGTCTTTACTTCATCCATCTTCAGCTCATCAAGCACGATAAGCTTCTGATCCTGTACCTTGCTGGTAAGAGCACTCTTAAGAGCAGCTCTCTTCTCCTTCCTGTTAAGCTTGAAGGAGTAATCCCTGGGAACGGGAGCGAATACAACTCCGCCGCCTTTCCACTGGGGAGCACGGATAGAACCCTGACGGGCATGTCCCGTACCCTTCTGTCTCCAGGGCTTTCTGCCGCCGCCGGATACTTCCGAACGGGTCTTAGCTTTCTGTGTGCCCTGTCTTAAATTAGCAAGCTGCTGTACCACTGCCAGATGTACGAGATGTTCATTGATCTCTACGCCGAATACTGCGTCATTCAGATCGATGGTACCAACTTCCTTGCCTTCCATATTTACAACAGATACTGTAGCCATCTTTTAACTTCCTCCTTCCACTTAAGCGTCTGCCTTGGTGGTCTCTTTGATGGTGATCAGAGCTTTCTTAGCTCCGGGCACTGCACCCTTGACCAACAGCAGATTCTTTTCTGCGTCCACGCGTACTACTTCCAGATTCTTAACCGTCACCTGAACGCTTCCCATGTGTCCGGCCATTCTCTTGCCCTTGAACACCCTGGAAGGTGAGGAGCAGGCACCGTTTGATCCTGCATGGCGATGATACTTGGAACCGTGAGCCATAGGTCCTCTGGACTGTCCGTGACGCTTGATGGCGCCCTGGAATCCTTTACCCTTGGTAATAGCGGTCGCATCTACCTTATCACCGTTTGCGAAGATGTCAGCCCTGATCTCCTGAGCCAGGCTGTACTCCTCTGCATTCTCAAAGCGGAACTCTCTTAAATATCTCTTTGCGGAAACTCCTGCTTTCTTGAAGTGACCCTGCTCAGCCTTGTTAGCACCGTGACGGTGAACTATTTCCTTGCTGCCGGCCTTGTCCTTGTTCACGATACGCTCCTTCTTCTCGCCGAAGCCTACCTGAACTGCAGAGTATCCGTCATTCTCCACTGTCTTGACCTGGGTTACAACGCAGGGGCCTGCTTCCAGAACAGTTACAGGGATAAGACTTCCGTCTTCCTTAAAGATCTGTGTCATACCGATCTTTGTTGCCAGTATTGCTTTCTTCATTTCATTCCCTCCTTTGTTTCTACTAAAGCGGTACGCACATTTCGCGTACATAAAGTTAGTAGAGGTTTAATTATTTCATCTTTACGTCTACGTAGACACCTGCAGGCAGATCCGTCTTCTGCATAGCCTCAACGATCTTGGGGCTGGCATTGTGGATATCGATCAGGCGCTTGTGGGTGCGCTGCTCGAACTGCTCACGGCTGTCCTTGTACTTATGTACCGCACGCAGAATGGTAACCACTTCCTTTCTGGTAGGTAAGGGTACCGGACCGCTGACCACTGCACCGCTCTTCTTTGCGGTATCAACGATCTTCTTTGCGGATGCATCCACCAGCTGGTGGTCATAAGCCTTAAGAATAACTCGCATCTTCTGTCCTGTTGCCATAAAAAAAGTCTCCTCTCTTTGTAATTGATTTCTTACAAGCGGCGACTGTACACTCTCCCGTGTGTGTCATTTTTTCTCTTTAGTAAAAGCTCTTTTGAGAGCCGTTACCATACACTACACGTCGTTTCTGCCAAAGGCAGACTGTTATTAAGTACAGTGACTTGTCGTCATGATGATTGACATTCGCTCCGCGAAAAACCCGCCGTGCCTTATGTTTTCGGTCAGGCGGCAACCTCCGCTTCACAGCTATCATGTCACAGCAAGGGGTAGTATACACTATGCATAAAATAATTGCAAGTATTTTTTACAAATTTTTTAATAATCTTCTCAGACACAGAAAACCGGGGGACCGTCCCCCCGGTTTTACGTATCTGTATTCAGGCTTTCTTATGAACTCTGTCAAAGGTATCGGTAATATCCTTCTCCGGTGCTTTGGTAAGAAGACTTACCACCACTATGCAGATAAGGCTTATAGGAAATCCGACCGCCAGCGAATAAAGGCCGGTCGAAGCCCCCAGTGTTGTTCCCGATACAAACGGTATATAATCCCACAGGATAACGGTAAGCGCTCCGCTCACAAGCCCGGCGATAGCCCCGGGCAGATTTGTCCTCTTCCAGAAAAGACTCATCAGCACGAGCGGTCCGAAAGCCGCACCAAGCCCCGCCCAGGCATCGCTCACGAGCGTCATGACCGATGAATTGGGATCCAGTGCTATGATGTATGCCACTATAGCTATGACTATTATCGCGATACGGCTCAGCATCAGGACCTTCTTATCATCTGCGTCTTTCTTTATCACTCCCTTATAGATATCCTCTGCTATGGCCGATGCACTGACCAGAAGCTGTGAATCCGCTGTACTCATTATAGCTGCCAGTATACCGCAAAGGAAGATACCCGCTATAAATGATGCATGGATGTTTTCAACGAATATCTTCTTGATCATTTCTATAAATATACGTTCGCTTCCGGCTTCCATAACAGCATCATAATCCATAAAAGCCCTTCCGACAACACCGATCACGCATGCAAATACAAGCGAAAGTGTTACCCAGCTGATAGCTACTGCTTTTGATTTGCCCATCTCCTTCTCATCCCTGACAGCCATAAAACGCACAAGGATATGAGGCATGCCGAAATAACCAAGTCCCCAGCCGAAACCGGAAATAATGCTTGTAGCACTCGTACCGGTAAACAGACTTGTAAAAGACGCAGTATCACTTATCCCATTATTTACAAGTCCCTGTTCTACAGTAAGGCCGTCCCCTTTCATTATCGCAAGTGCAACAAGAGGCACTGCCAGGAGTCCGACTATCATCAGCG
The DNA here is from genome assembly GCA_902779395.1 of uncultured Lachnospiraceae bacterium. Taxonomy (GTDB): domain Bacteria; phylum Bacillota; class Clostridia; order Lachnospirales; family Lachnospiraceae; genus NK4A136. The sequence continues at coordinate 52,809 of CACZBK010000022.1, forward strand.
TTCCCTGGATAAAGTCCGTTACGCACACTGCCTTAAATCCGCCCAGGAACGTATAGGATAATATGACCACCGCACCTATCGTAAGCGCTGCGGTATAGCCGATACCGAACACCGAACTGAAGAGCTTTCCGCCGGCAGCGAATGCAGAGGCCGTATAGACCACAAAAAAGAATGCTATGATGATCGACGATACGGTCATCAGTACCTTCTTTTTATCTCCGTAACGATGTTCAAAAAACATGGGAAGCGTCACGGAATTGCCGGCCAGGATAGTATAGCGGCGAAGAGGTGATGCCACTATCAGCCAGTTTAAAATGGTTCCGACAAGAAGCCCAAGAGCTACCCATCCGTCTCCGGATATACCTGTTATAAAGATCGCACCGGGCAGTCCCATAAGGAGCCAGCCGCTCATATCGGAAGCCTGGGCAGAAAGTGCAGCCACAAAGCCGCCAAGCGACCTGCCGCCCAGGAAATAATCTTCCGAATTCTGGTTCTTTTTGCTGTAGACCGCACCTATGCAGACCATCATCAGCATATACAGTACGAATGCAGCAACGAGCATAACATTTAAGCCCATGTTTTTATACCTCTCTTCCATATAATAATACTAAACATACAGGATTCTATCATAATGCGTATTTATTGACAAGAACGGTACACATCTGCCGTCTTCATCATTCATCCGACTCAGTAAATTCAAGCTCGAACGTAACGGATAAGACCTCACCATGCTCCTGTTCCCAGCTGCCTATGATATTGCCTATAACCTGTGAAACAGCTTCCTCTTTTATCTCTGTAAGCAGCACGAATATCTGGTTCTTCCTGTAACGCATGACAAGATCGCTCTTTCTCAATGTATCCCCGACATGCTCACAGAAAGCATCATACACCTCTTCGATACCGTCCTCCCCAGCATCCTTTCCCGGAAGCAGTGTAAACAGCAGCTTGCAGGCTTTTTTATGGTAACGCAGCACATAACGCATGACAAAACGATAAACCTGTATGAAAGCCTCCCTGTTTAAAAGAAGTGCACTGTTGGATATATTCCTCTCCCCAAGGATCATGCTTATGCTCTTTAAGTTCATAAGCTGATCATTTTCTTCCGTATCATCATAGCGGTATACGCTGTATCCGTGTTTTCCGTTCTGTTTGACTTTATAGAGTGCCTTATCCGCCAGTTTGAACACTTCCGAAAAATCAGCTCCCATCCCGGATACAAACATCGCTCCTATGGAGGCACCAAGCGGTATATCCATATCCTCCCCCATATATTCCTTAGCTTTTGCAACCAGAGATGTATTTATCTTTTCCGTAATATCCCTTATCTGATCCTCATTTGCGACCGAAGGTGAAAAGGCGACAAATTCATCCCCGCCTATCCTTCCGGCTATGCTGTCGCTGCTTAAAGCCCCCCGGATTATCTCCGAAAATGCGATCAGGATCTTATCTCCCATCTCATGACCGTGAAGATCGTTCACAAGCTTAAAACTGTCAAGGTCTATCATCATGAAACATCCTGCGGTATCTAAACATACAGCGCTGAGCTTCTCATTTACAGCCGCCTTATTTAACAGCCCCGTAAGCTTATCCCTGGTAGCTTCCTCCTGGAAATGAAGGATCTTCTCCTGCTTGCCAAGGATATTATCCACGCGTCTGACAAGTATATCCGGATCAAAAGGCTTCCTTATATAATCGGATACTCCCATCTCAAATCCGCGGTTTTCCGTGCTGATATCATCATCGGCAGTCAGAAATATTACCGGGATCTCATCCTTATGTGCATTTTTTTCATATTCCCGTAAGAGCTTGAGTGTCTCAAAGCCATCCATCCCGGGCATATTGATATCGAGCAGAATAAGATCGGGCACGCTCTCCCTGACATATTCAAGCATAGCCTGTCCCGATTTAAATGCAGATACTCTCTTCTTATTTTTACTGAGGATGCTTCCCGCAGCCTTAAGATTCATTATGTCATCATCAACGATAAATATCCAACCTGCCATTTTCCCTCCGGATAAACGATAAAAACTTTAGTGTGTATTCTAACAGAACAAAAAACTTTTTACAATGACATTTATGATGATGAAACGGCTTTTCTTTCTATAGAATATGTACATATTCCGGGCTCTTTTCAGATCCCCGTATCTTCCTCCAGCACATGTATCTCAAGATAATCATAATCGATCATTTCTATAAAGCTGTCCTGATAAAAACGGCAGCGGGAACTGCGCTTGAAATCCTTGATATTCTTATCAAGCCAGATCGGCATGGGAAGGTCAAAAGCATGTACCGCCTCTTCGAGCGCATTTAATATCTTATGGGTACGTGTATCCTTTTCATTCCTTTCGACAGTCAGTTCTTTTCTGAGCTTTGTATCTTTCCATAATTTAAACCAGAATCTCATAATCCTATAACCTTTCCGTATCAAACCGCTGAGCTTATCCCGCAACGGCCGGCTTATCATTCCAGCATTATACCGCATACACCGCGTAATGAAAAGCCGCCGCGATTGACCCGCATGCTCAGACTGGTGTATACTATCTTCATAATATATATAGAAAGCAGGGAAAAATATATGTGGATCGCTGACCGATGGAAAGATTACCGGCTGCTGGATACCGGAGACGGTGAAAAGCTCGAGAAATGGGGAGACTATACTCTTGTCCGCCCCGACCCTCAGGTGATCTGGTCCACAGATCATGAACATAAGGGCTGGAAAAAGAAAAACGGTCATTATCACCGCAGCTCAAAGGGCGGCGGCGAATGGGAGTTTTTTGACCTTCCCGAAGAATGGAGCATTTCCTATGAACTTCCCGATAAGGATATCCCTCCTCTCAGATTCAACTTAAAGCCCTTCGCCTTCAAACATACCGGGCTTTTCCCGGAACAGGCTGTCAACTGGGACTGGATGAGCGGCCTTGTCAGGGAGGCACACAGCTCCGGGAAAGCTGTCAGGGTACTTAATCTGTTCGCGTATACAGGAGGTGCAACGGCTGCACTGGCGGCTTCGGGCGCAAATGTTACCCACGTGGATGCCGCAAAGGGAATGGTAAGCTGGGCCAAGGAAAATGCCGCCGCTTCATCTGTGCCTTCCGAAAATACCCGCTGGATAGTGGATGACTGCGTTAAATTCGTTGAAAGGGAATTACGCCGCGGCAACCGCTATGACGGCATTCTTATGGATCCTCCTTCCTACGGAAGAGGCCCTAAGGGAGAGATCTGGAAGATAGAAGAATCTGTATGGCCACTGATAACACTGGCTGCACAGCTTTTGTCCGATGCCCCTCTCTTCTTTCTGATTAATTCATATACCACCGGGCTGCAGCCCGCTGTACTGAGCTATATGCTCCAGAAAGCCATAGCCGCAAAACGGATATATAGACAGAAGGGGTTCTTTTAACCCCACGCAGATGTTTCAGCCTTAACGGAGGCATACTTTGAACGTATCCGAATTGTCACAAAGTTTATACAGTAAAGCCGGAGTAGATGCAGCTGCCCTGCGCAGGCTCAATTCCACACGGCGAAGCGACAGGCCCGCTGCACTTGGCGAAGATCATGCCGATGGGCCTAAGTTCAGTGATGTCCTGGCAAAGCTTGCCGTAAAGCACGCTCCCGCTTCCTTGATACAGAATACGGAAAACCTGTCCGGCCGCGAAGTGTCTGCTGCAGAAGAACAAAGCGATACCAAAAACTCTGTTTCATTAAGCGATAAGCAGATAGGTTCCATACTGAAAAATGCATTAAATTCCGGTGAGCTGTCATCGGATCTGGTCAATGCTCTTACGGACGATCCCGATCTGCTCGATCAGATATTCAGCCTTTCTCCGGAAGATGATGATAATGAGTACTTAAGCGATATGCTTGGAGGTGAAGACAACAATGCCTCCCTTAACAGAATGCTTACGGACATAAACACCGCACGTGAATATCTGAGCTCACGCTCCGGCCGTGATCTGATGGTCGCAATGGCTCAGAGATCCATCTCCGGTCTGGTGGAATAGGATCTTTACAGCCATTCCATCAATCCCTTTAATCCCTGCTCTTTATAAATCTCTTTATAGAACGAAGCCTCTTCTCCTATAAGACTGTCGATAACTCTCATTCCCAGCAGCTCAACAGGGGCCTTGTCGTCTGTCATGATCAGATCACCTCCTGTATAAGGCTCAAGGTAAGAATACACCCGTCCCATCATAGAATACAGATCTGCTGCCTCTTCCGACTCCACTCCGGCGTTGAAACGATCAAGGCAGGAAGGATCGCTGTATGCGAACAGCTCCCGGTTTGTACTGCCCGTAACGTCTACGGTATAAATATTTTCAAATACAGATGCAACGGTATCTGCCAGATAATGTGTGATATCATCATTTTCGCCGTTTCTCATATTCATGTTCATGACCATCACTCCGTCAGCATTCAGATGTTCCTTTACTAAGGTAAAGAACTCCACACTGCTCATCTGGAAGGGGATCGTTATATCCTGATACGCATCTACCATTATCACATCATATTTCTTATCGTCGGCATTAAGATACGCTCTGCCATCGTAGGTCACCACTTTAATATCATCGGAAAGTCCGAAGTACTGTCTTGCCAGATCACTTATACTCTGGTCTATCTCAACTCCTGTAATCTCACAGTTATCGAAATATCTGCTGCACTGGGTAGCAAAAGTCCCTGTACCCATGCCGAGGATCAGCACATCAAGCTTATCCTTTTCTTTCACCCCGGCCATAAAAGGAGCCGCCATGGCGTAGTCATAATACATCCCCGTAAGCTCCTTCTCCTTACGGTATACGCTCTGTACACCGAAAAGCACGTTGGTCGAAAGCACCACCTGCCTGTCATTTTCATATACCTGAAGGTAGTTATATACGGATTCCCCTTCATATGAAAGATCATCCTGCCAGAAAGCGAAACTCCCGCTGTGTCCGAATATGCAGCAAAGTATAAAGAGGACTGCGGATACCGGCAGCTTCTTAACAAAGATCTTTTCGGAAATAAAGTAAATAAACGAAAGCGCAAGAAGTATCCCGGCAAATATCAGAAAGGTTACCGCGGTTCCCACCGCAGGAATGGAGATAAAGGTAGGAACGAAGGTGCCTATAATGGATCCTATGGTATTGGCAGCATTAAGACGCCCTACTACCCTGCCGCTCTCATCTGTGCTTTCCACCGTGTATTTGACCAGTGAAGGCGTGACCGTTCCAAGCAGAAAAAGCGGGAATACAAATACCACCATACATGCCGCAAAGGCAGCTATTATAAGAAAATTCGAATTTATCGAAAAGATCAGTGCTACAGCTATCCCGGTTATCAGGTATTTGCCTGCCACGGGAATGGCTGCGATCCATATGGCAGCAATGATGATCCTTCCGTAAAGCTTATCAGGATCCGGATCCTTATCCGCGCTCCTTCCCCCGTATAGATTTCCAAGGGCCATGGCTATCATTATGGTACCGATGATTATGGTCCACACTATCTGTGATGACGAAAAATACGGAGCCAGCAGGCGGCTTGCTCCCAGCTCAACTGCCATAACGCTCATGCCCGCAAAAAACTCCGTAAGATACAGATAAAACTTATTCTTTAAGATTTTTCTTTCTTTCATGATATCAGCTTCGGAAAACGGCAAATATTATATCCGACTTCCCCTGCACCTCCGCTCTGTAATATTCCTCTATCTTATCAAGCATGCCTTCAACATTTCCTGATGCCTCGCCCGTCCTCAGAGCATTTATCATATCAGGAGGAAAGATCGCCTGCCCTGCCAGACCTTCCGACAAAGGATTGCCAAGCGCAACTATCTTTGCGGCATTTTTAACCTTAGCCCGAAGGGCTTCGTTTCGTAGGGATCTTGCACTGTATTCCAGCCCCTTGGTGATCTCTGCGCCGCAGGAATAGAAAATAGCCATATTCGAAGCAAAATCCGCCAGCTCCGATTTCTGGACCATCTTACCGACGACCGGAAGTTTGATCAGTACATTGCCGACAAATTCATTTGTCCTGCTCATTCCGCTTATGCCCTTTGGCACTATAACCATCGCACCGATAAAACCGACTATCGCACAGGATATCAGTATCGCCACAGGTAAAAAACCATAAAATTTCGCTACTGCCAGTAAACACACGATGAATACCATGACTACTATCAGAGGATATGTAGCCGCTCTTTTAATCTTCCTCCTTGTATCCAGCTGTGCATCAAAACGCCGGGCCATACGATCAAATGCTGCTTCGATATGCCCTGTCTGCTCACATACATAAACACAGTCAACCAGCTCTGAGGTATAAATACTCTCATCCCTGCGCATGGCTTCGCTCAGTGACATTCCCTTCGTTATGCCTCTGTGCGTCCGTTTTATAGCCTCGTTAAGGCTGCTGTGCTCATCCTGCATCACGATAAAAGCACGCTCCACATCAAAGCCCGCATGGATGGCATTATACATTTTATGGCAGAAAACTGCCAGTTCCTGTCGGTCACTCATGGAGTGGATTATATCATACCCCGGGCATTTAATAAACATTGTTTTTAACCCCTGTATATGCTAGAATATCATAATATGGAAAATATATACGGGAATTACGAAAAAACACTGCATACCATAGCCATAGATCTGGTCGATAAGATAAACGGCTATGCCAATACATATATGGACAGCTGCGGAGATAAGCTTTTTGAGCATTTAAGCTGGCGCATCAAAAGCCCTGAGAGCATGGCAGACAAATGTGCCAAGGACGGGCTTCCTCTGAACATCCACAGTGCTCTTAAGGAAGTGCATGATGCCATAGGTCTCAGGATAGTGTGCCTCTTTCTGGATGACATCCATAAAAACATAGAACAACTTCGCACCCTTCCCGGTACAAGGGTAGTCAGGGAGAAGGATTTTATAAGCTCCGCCAAGCCCAATGGTTACAGGAGTTATCATATGATACTTGCGGTGGAAAACGAGATCCCTGATGTGGACGGCAATACCCCCGGTGAATATTTCGCCGAGATACAGCTTCGTACCATAGCCATGGATACCTGGGCCGCTCTTGAACACGAACTGAAATATAAAAAGGATATACATCACCCCGAGCTCATAAGCGAAGAACTCAAACGCTGCGCCGGCGAGCTCGCGAGCTGCGATGTATCCCTCCAGACCATAAGAGAACTGATACGGGGAAAATAGTGTAATGAAGATACTTTTAGCCGAAGACGAAACAGATCTTGCAGAAGTAATAAAGGCAATGCTTGAACATTCATCCTATACAGTGGATGCTGTTGAGAACGGAGCTCTTGCCGTAGAACATGCCAGAAGCAATGCCTATGATCTTATCATACTTGATATAATGATGCCGGTTATGACCGGTCTTGAAGCCGTTAAGGAAATACGTGCCCATGGTATACTCACACCCGTCCTTTTTCTGAGTGCCAAAGCAGAGGTAGATGACCGTATAAACGGCCTTGATGCCGGTGCCGATGATTATCTCACCAAGCCTTTTGCAATGGGTGAGCTTCTGGCCAGGGTAAGAGCCATGACCAGGCGCAGGGCAGATTACTCTCCAAGAGTGATCACCCTTCATGAAGTATCTCTTGATACGGAAAAAGCAGAGCTTTCCTGCAAAAACACCATCAGTCTTGCAGCAAAGGAGATAAGACTGATGGAACTTTTCATGAACAATCCCGATCTGGAGTTTACGACCGACGACCTGCTGGAACGTTTCTGGCATGATGAAAAAGCCGATTCCGATGCGGTATGGATGTATATCTCATTCTTAAGAAACAAGCTGAAATCAGTGGGAGCCCCCCTTGCGATCATCGGCGAGGAAGGAGGCAGCTACTGCTTAAGGAAGGCCTCTCTTATCTGAATAGTATGCTGAAGCTGATCTTTTTATTCTTATAAGCCACCTGGATCCTGGCGCCTATTTTTCTCGCTATCTCCTGTGCGATAGACAGGCCTATACCGAATCCCGATTTCTTGCTGTTATGGGATTCATCCTCTCTGTAAAAACGATCGAAAAATCTTCTGTAATCAACTCCCTCACCCGCAGCATAATCATTAGTAACACTAAGGCGCGCATTTCTGCCCCCCGTAAGCTCGATCCTTACACAGCCGCCTTCATCGCAATACTTGGCTGCGTTATCCAGAAGTATCGAACACAGTTCCGTTACACTCCTTTTCTCTGCCTTTACGATCACAGCATCATCTATACTCTTCTCAAACGTTTTGCCCTGAGTGGTCACAACCTCTTCAAAACTCTCCGCCTGCTCATTTGCAACGGCAGAGACATCCACATCACTCAGCACTATCTCATCCTTCTCGTCGAGCTTTGATAAAGTGACCAGCTCCGATACCAGTGCACCAAGACGCTTTACCTGCCTCATCGTCGCCTCTGTCCATTTGCTCTTTCCGTTCTCCAGTTCTATCATCTCGGTATTTGCGGATATCACCGCAAGAGGAGTTTTCAACTCGTGTGACGCATTGGTGATAAAACGTTTCTGCCTCTCCTGATTTTCTATAAACGGCTGCACTATGCGGGTCGAAAGAGCCACCATCAGCGTACTGTATATCAACAGTATCACCAGTCCCACAATAATCAGGTAATACATTGTCTGGTGGATTATCCAGTATCTCGAAGTCCAGTCCGCAAATACGATCAGATCCGCATCAGGCCTTCTTTCCATCTTATATATGTACCTGCTCCCGTCATAAGAAAAACGGCCTACGGGAGCGCCTAATATCCTTACCTGTCTGCTTATCTTAAGCGCTTCTTCATCATCTATGGTGGCGACCGACTCCGTATTTATCATTGCGGCCTCACCTTCTTCATCAAGTATCACGGAAAAATATCTTACCTCATACTGCTGTTCCTCGGTCACAGAGATAAAAGTCCCGCCGTCTATGTGTACTGTCCTTGTGGGCATGTAGCCGTCATTCTGGATCAGTACATCCAGGATCATCTCCATCTGTGATGAAACGGAACTGCGCACAAGAAAATAAACCGGCCCCATCACCAGAGTCAGTACCAGCAATAATACAAATGTCGAGGCAAGTACAAATTGTACACGAAGACGTCCTAACATAGAAGCTTTTTATCCTTTTAAACCACTACAGGTCTTTTTCAGTGATCATTTTCTGGAAAATATAAGGCCGAATGTTCCGGGCCCGCAGTTTATACCTACCGCAGGTGAGGCTTTCTGAAACCATATCTTTTTAAAATCCACGTACCTGCGTACTTCTTCTTCGATATGCTTAAGCTCGCTTTCCTTCATTCCCACATAGGTAATGAACAGTACCGAATCATCAATGCCTGCACGATTTTTTAAAGCCCATCTTATATAATCACTGCGGACGGTATCCCGGCGGCCAAAGAGTATATTTCCCGTTTTAAGTCTGCTGTCTTTCATCATAAATACGGGATGCAGCATAAAGATCGTAAAGAACTTGTTCATATTTGCGGATAATCTGCCGCCTTTCATCAGATACTCCGTATCATCGACTATAAAGCCTGTCTGTATCTTCTTTTTCTTTTCATCCAGATGTGAAAGGAACTCTTCACTTACCGTCTGCTCGGATTCGGATAGATCCTTAGCATACAGAGCAAGCAAACCCATACCACTGGACAGATGTCCGGAATCCACAACCGTAACATTATAAAACGAAAGTGCTGCTTCCTTTGCATTCGCATAACCGTCACTGGAGCGTTTGCCCATGGCTATATGCAGAATGTATTGAGCCTCTGAAAGACAGTGTGCGAAGAATTCTTCATATTCCGATACAGAGGGACATTCACTGTGTGCTTCACTGTTTCCGTAAGCCAGATAATTAAGCACGGAATCCCCTTCGGTCTCTATCCCATCCAGAAAGCTTCCGCCTGTCGTATGAACATGATAAGGCAGCACACGTATATGCAGACGTTTTACAAGCTCTGCGGGCAGATCACATACGCTGTCTGTTGTTACCATGAGAGGCATCTTATGCTTTGTTTCTTTAAGCACGCTGTTCTTAGCGAACTCCTCCTCCGTCATATTGTTAAGATGGACCTTATCTCTTGAGAGTACATGAAGAAGCGCAGCCTCGAGCAGAGTTCCGCTTATAGGCTTTACAAGATATCCGTCAAAGCCTTCCCTGCTGTAATATGCCTGATTGGCCGAGCCGGCATTGGCTGTCACAATGACCACCGGTGTATTCCGGCACAGACCGCCCGGCTGTTCCCTGACGGCATGCATGCATTCGATCCCATCCATTTCAGGCATAAGGTGATCCATCAGTATCGCATCGTAATGCTCCTTAAGCGTAAGTCTGAGCGCTTCGGCACCGCTTGATGCCGTATCCGTTTTACACTTCGTTGCACGAAGGAGTTTTTCCGCTACCATCAGGTTTGAGGTATTGTCATCTACGATAAGTATCCTGGCTGAGGGCGCTTCAAAGCTCTGATGATAATGCTCGCGCGAGCTTAAGATATGCCATGTCTCCGGATTCAGATGCCCTATAGCCTTCTCATCCACAACCTCCTGCTCTATCGTTACCATAAAGGTGGAACCCTTTGTGTAAATACTGTTTACGGATATCTCTCCGCCCATAAGATCAACAAGCTGTCTGACTATGGAAAGCCCCAGGCCTGTGCCTTCGATATAACGGTTTTTTTCTTCATCCACTCTTTTAAAGGCATCAAAAAGATGAGGTATGCTTTCCTTTCTGATACCCATACCTGTATCACTGACGGTATACGTCACCGCCACTTTGTTAAGCTCGAGCTTTCTGCAGCTCAGCGAAAGACTTACACTCCCCTCTTTCGTATACTTCACGGCATTGTTAAGAAGATTTATGAGTATCTGTTTTATCCTGACCTCATCGGCAAAAAGCTGTGACGGCATGGACGGATCAACATCTACATTAAACTCAAGTCCTTTTTCCTTCGCCCGTGACCATATCATATTGACCAGGTCCGAAAGCATATTGCCCACATCGTACGTAACACTGACTATATCCATCTTGCCTGATTCTATCTTGGACATATCCAGGATATCATTGATAAGCGACAAGAGCATCCTTCCGGCCGACCGTATATTTCTTGCATCCTCAGCCACTTCATCGGAGATATCTTCCCTCAGGATCATCTCATCAAGTCCGATTATCGTATTAATGGGAGTACGTATCTCATGGCTCATGTTGGAGAAGAAACGGCTCTGGGATCTGTTAAGTTCTTCTACCTTAGCGGCCTCATCCTTAGCACGGTTGTTTTCCGCCATGTACAGTTTGATCAGAAACATGACAAGGATATATACCACAATGCCCACCACGATAAGAGATATTATCACGTCAAGCAAAAACATCTCTTCACTGTGCGTCACTATTATATATTCCGGATAATGTCTGTTGATCACATATTCAGCCAGAGCAACTGCCGACAGTAAAAAGACCATGACCAGTCTGATCGCTCCCTGCATCAGCAGGCCGATATAAAGAAAAGCGAACGAAAACCATATAGCAGAACCGCCGTGAAAGCCTCCGCCATAAAAAAAGGTGAGCGGCATAACTCCGAAAATGATAAAAAGGACCTGCACTACGATTCCTGCATTCTTTTTCCCCATCCGGGCAGATATCACCGCAACAAGCGGTGCAAAGATGAGCGTAAGGATAAGGCCTATTATCTCACGCTTATCCTCGCCTATGATGATATCTCCTACCATGACTATAAACACAGCCATAGCGGTAAGCAGATTTACCAATATGAACATGCGATCCTGCATAGGGACCGCATGATCCATCATCATGGATATGAATTTTCTGATACTCTTCATCATTCCCCCAAAAAGCTGCGGCCGTGATCAGGCATTGCCGATCTGATCCAAAGCTTCCCCTGCTGCCATAAAATCATAATCATGCAGCGCCATAAATACTTTTTCCAATATCTTATCGCAGGCTACACCGTTATGTGTAAGTCCCGCACTTTTATCCATTACCTTCTGGGCTTCATCAGAATCGAAATTATCGATAGCGCCGCGAAGCTCATTTATGAGCTGTTCCCATTCTCCGTCTTTTGCTTCTTCTCCCGCCGCTTCGCTTTCATTCTCCGTTCCCGGGATACAGCTTCTTATCATGGCAACCACTTCATCATAACTTTTGATAAGATCTTCCTGCCCGGCTCTTATACGGTCTTCATCCGCTTTCTTGGCAGCTTCTTCCAGGGCTCTTGCTTTATCAGAAAGCTTATTGGCACCTATGGTCCTGGATCCGCTCTTTAATGAATGGACCGAAATACGGTAATTCTCTATATCCATGGCTTCATAAAAAGCACAGAGATTCTTTTTCTTTTCCGCTGATTCTTTTACGAATACTTTAAGCATATCCTCATAGAAAGCGGCATCATTCCCGCAAAATACGAGAGCCTGTTTTGTATCAAAGCCCAGCTCATCCAGCCTGTCACTTAAGCTCATATCCTCTTTAACATTCCCGGCGGGCTTTTCCTCATTCTTCCCATTCTGCGGCGTCAGATCGAATGCCACTGCAGCAGATACTGTGAGTTTCTTGGCCGGAGCGGCAGATCCCTCTGCTTCGTCAAGCTCGCCACGCGCCTTAAATGCCGATGCAGGAAGAAGTTTCTTTAAGCAGCGTTCAAGAAGAAGCGGCTCTATAGGTTTGGCAAGGAATTCATCGAAACCTTCGCTTAAAAACATATCCCTCGCCCCGCTCACAGCATTAGCCGTAAGGGCGACAATGATGCAGTGCCTGTCAGTTCTTACGGTCTTTCTTATCCTCTGCATAGCCTCGATACCGTCCATCTCCGGCATCATATGATCCATAAAGATAAGATCATAGTCTTTCTTTAAACATTTCTTGATGGCTTCGGCTCCGCCTCCGGCGGTCTCCACCTGCATTCCGTACATACCCAGTATTCCCCTTGCCACTACAAGGTTCATGCTGTCGTCATCCACAACCAGAGTGCGTATCTCCGGAAGGTACGGCTTTTCTTCTTCCTTTGCAGAATAATCTCTCTCATTAAGGATCTGAAGGATAGAAAATACCGTAAACGGTTTCTTTAAGGTCTTAACGGATCTGTCTTCTATCGGAGCATCATCACGTCCCATACTTATCGCAACATGAAGCGGATTCTCATACTGCTTTAAGTACTCCCTGCACTCCTCATATTCTTTTCTTCCGGCGAAAAGGTGCGTAAGGCGGTATCTGCTCATCACTTTTTTAAGCTCATCCATACTGATGCAATAGTGAACTTTGATCCCGAGTCCTTCGCCCAGATTTCTGATCATATCATTATAGAAATCCCGCACTGCGGGAACAGAATACCTGTCAGGATAAAGGAAGCATCCCACACAGACTTCATCGGGCTTATCCACGCTCATGCAGCTTTCAGCATCACTGATACCCTGAGGTATGCTCACATGCACGGTAGTACCGACACCCACTTCGGATTCTATATGCATGAAACCGTCCATGCTGCGTACCAGTCCCTGAACTACCGCAAGCCCAAGTCCTATACCGCCCACGCGTCTGGACCTTCCCGTATCTGCCTGATAAAAATGCTCTGATAAGCGCTCCAGCTGCTCACGGCTGATGCCTATACCGGTATCCTTAACCTGTATGCAGAGGTTTATCCCGTAATCACGCTTAAGTGCATAAATACGGATATAGACACCGCCCTCTTTGGTAAACTTCATTGCATTATCTGCCAGATGTCTGATGACCTTTGATATCTTGGCGGCATCTCCGATAAGCCCGGACGGAAGACCTGCATCGATACCTATCACCAGCTCGTTACCGCTGTCACTCCACATAAAATCGAGTTCGGAAGACAGATCAAAGATCAGCGAACTGACCATATAATGATTCTTGCTGACCATAAGTCTTCCGGTATCTATTTCCGTATAATCCAGGATATCGCCTATCTGATCGGATAAGCGTCTGCCGGCACGTCTTACCGCGCTGAGACTCTTTTTCTTTTCCTCATCATGCTCATTTTCCTGCATCACCGCAGTGATCCCGGTAACAGCATTAATAGGGGTTCTGAGCTCATGGGATACATTCGTAAGGAAATCCTCACTCCGTTTATTGGACTCCTCCATCAGCCCTATCACTTCTTCATAATTCTTACGGTCACGTTTTCTGCTGTGGATGGTATAGCGGAAAAGAAGCCCTGCGATCACCACCACCGCAAAATTCATAAAAAGCCTGGACCATTCAAGCGGAGTAAAATCGCTGCCTATAGCATGAGTAACAAAGATATGCCAGAATATTATGACAACATAATCGGCATAGAAAAAATAAATGATGAAATCCTCATCTACCATTGTAAAAAGCATCAGTGTTATCAAAAGGATAAGCGGGATATCAAATAAAGAAGTTTCATGTATCCCGTAATAAAACAGGGCAAAGAGCATGACAAGAAGATACATGTATATCCTGCCCCTTGGAGATACCGGCTGTTTAATATATATATACCACACAGCTATTATCGTACACCCCAGGATGGGTATGATCCATTTCTCCCAGTTCATCAGCAGGGTCTCCATACACAGGACCGCGGCCAGAAAACTGTAGACGATAATGATGATCAGATGAAAGACCATTACCCTCTCATTGTTTTTTGAATCTCCGATATTAACATCCATATGTTTATCCGGTTTCCCTCATTTTATATTCCGTATCCTCATCTATCATCAGGAGCATGACAGCCGCAAACTTCGGATCAAACTGGCTTCCGCTACCCTCCTCTATGCGGTGTCGCACCTCTGCCTGAGACAGGTTCGCCCTGTAGCTTCTTGTAGAGCTCATCGCATCATACGCATCCGCCACCGAGATGATCCGTGCCTGTATCGGTATCTCTTCACCGCGAAGTCCGTCAGGATATCCGCCTCCGTCATATCTTTCGTGATGCCATCTGGCCCCTATCTTAAGTTCCGGATATTCGGTGACATTTTCAAGTATTGCCGCGCCCTTTTCCGGATGCTTCTTTATCTCATCAAATTCTTCCTGAGTAAGCTTTCCGGGTTTGCTGATTATCCAGTCCGGAACACCTATCTTTCCTATATCATGGACCATACCCATCATATAGATATTCTTCTGAAACACCTCATCATACCCGGCTCTCTTTGCTATCTCCGACGCATATTCCGCGACTCTGTTAGAGTGACCGTTAGTATAACTGTCCTTTGCATCTATTGCTCCGGACATTGTGCGCACAAGCTGCATCATAAGACGGGATACTCTCTCTTTTTCTTCTTCTACGTCTTTGGTTGCACGCTCGACTTCCTTAAAAAGATCCTGCTGCAGACGATCCAGCTCTATCGCATGCCAGGCGCGCAATGTGAGTACATCCGGTACAAAAGGCTTTCTGATAAAATCCCTGGCACCTGCCCTGAATCCCCTGCTTTCTGTTTCACCGTCTTCATCTGCCGTAAGAAAGATCACCGGTATCGATGACGTTGCCGGATCCGACTTGATCTCTTCCAGAGTCTCAAAACCATCCATCCCCGGCATGTGCACATCCAGAAGCACAAGGTCGGGTCTGTTAAAAGACAGGAACTTAAGCGCATCGCTGCCGCTTGAAAGACAGCTTACTTTCACTCCGTAGTCCCCCAGTATACGGGTAGCGACTTTCAGATTCTGAACATCATCATCTACCACCAATATCCAAGCGGAATGCCTGGCATCCATTATTCATGGACCTTCTTTCTTAATATCTTAAGTTTTATCCTTCCTCCCGGAAGTCTGCTCTCATATTCGACACGTATACGCTCGGAAATGACTACAGCTTCTCCCTCATTGATCCCGGGCAGAAGCAGAAGTACCTGAGTCGGTGAATATCTGGCCGTTACATCTCCGCGCCTTAAGCAGGTTGATAAAGCCTGGTCCAGCATTTCCACTGCCCTAGAATTATCATCATCCTTCGGAGTATAGCCATCCTCGGGGATCATGTTGATCAGAAATACCATCGACACATAGCGGTCTCTCTCCGAAAGACGGCTTAAGAAATTATATATATACGTAAATCCATGGAGATCCAGATCATAGGCACCGGCCTTTGCATCGGATCGTCTTAAAATCTCATGGAGATAATTAAGGTTCGTGATATTCTCCTTATGACTCTGCCCCGAAGAATCACTGTAGAAATGATAAGAATTCTTACCGTTCTGCTTTACGTAATAAAGAGCTTTATCTGCTGCGTTGTAAAGATCGGTAAAATCTTCACCATCCTCAGGAGATATCGATATCCCGAGGGACACGGAAGAATTGGTCTCAAAACGGCAGTCCGCAAGCTTTCTGCACAGATCCCTTATGATATCTCCTGCGCGGCTGCCAAGACTTTCCTTATCCGTAACCCCCGGTACCCATATGACAAATTCATCGCCGCCTATACGCGCCGGGATATCTTCTTCGCCCGAATATGTTCTAAGCGTATCCGCAAACATCTTTAATATCTTGTCTCCGGAATCATGTCCGTAATTATCGTTTATGGCTTTAAAATTATCCATATCGATCATGAACAGAGCCCCCTGGGTTCCGTCCCTTAAGCACTCATCAACACAGCCGCCGACATACGCCCTGTTCCAGAGTCCCGTGAGCACATCTCTCTGCGATCTGTCCTTTATCTCGTTTAATCTGTCTTTCAGCTCATTACGCTGGTCAAGATTATTAAAGATCTTCTCCAGACGGCTTAAGAGCACACTGGGTACAAAAGGTTTGGGGAGGAAATCCACAGCCCCGACTTCCAGACAGCGTGCTTCAGTGACCGCATCCTTTTCAGCTGAAAGGAATACTACCGGTATATCAGCTGTCCTGGGATCCGCTTTAATCCGGTTCATCACTTCGATCCCGTCCATAAACGGCATGTTCAGATCCAGAAGGATCAGATCCGGTATATTTATCGCCAGAAACTGCAGTGCCTGCTGTCCCGAAATGGTAGCGCTTATCTTATATTTATTGCTCAGTGTCATCCTGGCGCAGTCAAGATTTATCTTATCATCATCGATTATAAGTATATGTTTCATAAAAAAGATTCTCCGGTCATCATCTTAACCGCTTTGAAGCGGCCTTATTATCATACATAGCCTTATCGGCACGTTTTACCATTTCTTCCATATCGCTGTTTTTATCAAGCATAGTCTCATAGACACCGCAGCTTGCATGGATCTCATACTCAAGATTAGCTGAAGCATTATATTCATCCAGCCGTTTTTTTATCTTTTCAAGTATCTGTTCCGAATTGCACTCACCCAGCACAAAGGCGATCATTTCATCTCCGCCGAAACGCAGGCATAATGCATCATCCGGACAGGCTGAACGCAGCGCGGAAGCCGTCACCGAAATAGCATTATCCCCTGCTGCATGCCCGAAAGTATCATTGATATATTTTAAGCCGTCCAGATCAGCCATGATAACTTTAACCGGCCTTGGATCATCTCCGAATTCTTCCTTAAGCTTTGCAAGTTCGTTGGTAAAACCCTGGCGGTTATATAAGCCGGTCAGATGATCATACTTATACATGTTCTCCAGCTTTTCGAACAGATACTGCTGATAGCGCATAGTAATAAAACCACCGATACCAAGGCTTAGATAATTGCTCACACTGGAGGTCTTTGCATATTCGGAGATATCATAGTTTGCAAAGGTGAATACCACATAACCCAGCGGTTTTTTCATGTAGTGCAGCAGATTAAATATCAGGGGATATCCGCTTTCAAGCTTCTTCTCGATCAGATGCGCCATCTGCTCGCCTTCGATATCCCTTATACCTCCTTCTCCGCCCGTCTCATAGATCAGCTTTGTTCCAAAAGACGTACTGCCATTAAGCTCTGCCTTGAAATAATCGATCTCACGTTTGAAGCAAAGCGGATTGACCATACAGAACATCTCACTGAGTTTACTGCCATAGATACCGGCTGCCATCTCCTCCGGTGTCTGGCTCATCTGCATGCGCGTCGTCATCTCATAGAACTGGAATATATCATCCTGATAACGGTATGATTTATCATTGACCATATCAAGGATCATTATATTCTCGCTGCCTGCACTGCCGCATCCGCAGGATCTTCCGGTAATAAGCTTCGGCAATACCTTGTATCCCGAATCATGTATATCAGTTACAAGCATACGTTTTATTATCCTGGCAGTCTCATCGGCAAGCGCAACGGTATTACAGTCACCGGTAGTAACATCAGGATCGCATATCTTGGCTTCATCCGTACCGTCAAAGCCTGACACTATCACATCCTCAGGCACTCTGTACCCTCTCTCCTTAAGTACAGAGCATACATTGATAGCCATATAATCATTGGCACAGATAACAGCATCCGGTACTATACCTTTATCCAGAACCTCATTCATAGCCTTTCTGGCCGGTATGGCCCAGAACTCGCCATAACTGAGCATATCATCATTGAATTCCATGCCGTTTTCAGCTATGACTTTTTTGAATACCTCTATCCTCTGGTCGGAAAAAGGATTATTCCTGATCCCGGCCATGAAATGCGGTTTCCTGGAATGATGATCCTCTATTATATGACGCACAAGGGCTTCAAAACCCTTTTCAAAATCAAAACATACAGATGCACAGCCTTCATAACTGCCATCCGTAATAAGCACGGGAACATTATAGCTCTTCGCTTTTTCGATGATATGCCGTGCCACTTTATGGCTTTTGACTTTCTCATCCATAAACAGGAGCAGATCTATCTTCCACATGGGAATAATATCGAAGATATATGCCTCTGTCATATCGGCATCTTCTTCCCAGTAAAGATCGGTATTCAGAGCATAGACGAGCAGTCTGATCCCATTTTCCTGCAGGGATTCATTAAGTTTTTTTATAAAGGCATGATTCTGTATATCGAAGATCCTGGAAGTACACATCGCTACCGTTTTCTTGTTATTCTTCATACACACTAGCCCTCTGATATTTAATAAGTCATTTTATCATAAACACAGGCTGTTTTTCAACAAAAACAAGCTATATTGCACAAAAAAAGCCCGCGCACAGGGCGCGGGCCTGAAATCTGCAACTTGCTTATGCCTTATTTAAAAGGATTCTCCGAAGGATAAGGCAGGCACTCCGGCTGGTTGTAGTTGATATCCTCGTAAGGAACGCCCAAGTACTTGAATACTTCGAACAGAGCCTTTCCGTAATGTCCGAATGCTACCGCACCGTGATGAGGATAGTTCTTCTCGATCAGTACGTGACGATAGAAACGGCCCATCTCCTTGATAGCGAATACTGCGATACCGCCGAAGGAACGGGTAGCAACGGGAAGGATCTCACCTTCTGCAACATATGCACGGATAAGTCCGTCAGAGGTGCTCTGCAGACGGAAGAAGGTGATATCGCCGGGTGCGATGTCGCCCTCGAGGGTTCCGTTGGTAACCTCAACGGGAAGCGCACGAGCCATGATCTTCTGGTTGCGCATCTCGCAGGAAGACATCTTCTTTGAGCAGGTATTTCCGCAGTGGAAGCCCATGAAGGTATCGCTGTGCTTGTAATCGAACTTGCCCTTGATGCTCTCTGCATACATATCCTTGGGAACGGAGTTGTTGATATCGAGCAGGGTAACGATATCGTCGGATACACAGGTACCGATGAACTCGGAAAGTGCGCCATAGATATCAACTTCGCAGCTTACGGGGATACCGCGGCCGGTCAGACGGCTGTTAACATAGCAGGGCACGAAGCCGAACTGTGTCTGGAATGCGGGCCAGCACTTGCCGGCGATACATACATATTTACGATAGCCCTTATGAGCCTCGATCCAGTCAAGCAGGGTAAGCTCGTACTGAGCCAGCTTGGGAAGAACTTCGCTTTTCTTATTGCCTGCGCCCAGTTCTTTCTCCATATCGGCAACAACCTCGGGAATACGGGGATCGCCTTCATGCTTCTTGAATGCTTCGAACAGATCCAGCTCTGAATTCTCCTCGATCTCAACGCCCAGGTTGTAAAGCTGCTTGATGGGAGCGTTGCATGCAAGGAAGTTCATGGGTCTGGGACCGAAACCGATAATCTTAAGGTCCGCAAGAGCGATAAGTGTGCGTGCGATAGGCAGGAAAGCGTTAAGCTCATCAGCCAGATCCTCTGCATCACCTACGGGATTCTCGGGGATATAAGCCTTTACATTGCGCAGACGCAGGTTATAGCTTGCATTGAGCAGACCGCAGTATGCATCGCCACGGTCGTCAAGCAGTGAATCCTGGGTCTCTTCTGCTGCTGCAACGAACATCTTGGGTCCGTCGAAATGCTTAGCCAGCAGAGTCTCGCTTATCTCGGGACCGAAGTTTCCAAGATATACGCAAAGTGCGTTACAGCCTGCCTTCTTGATGTCCTCAAGAGCCTGAACCATGTGGATCTCACTCTCAACGATACAGATGGGGCACTCATAAATATCAGCTGCATCGAACTTCTTCTGATAAGCGGCAACAAGTGCCTTTCTGCGGTTCACTGAGAGGCTCTCAGGGAAGCAGTCGCGGCTTACCGCCACGATACCCAATTTTACCTTAGGGATGTTTTCCATTTAAAATACCTTCCTTTCATATAAAAATATTTTCAGAATGATATTATTTTATGACAAAGCCGCCCGATTGTAAACAGGCAGATTTGTTTAAAAAACGGGGTAAAATATTGTTACTCCAAAGAAGCCCTGCGGTCCAGTTCCTTCTGCATTTCCTTAAGAAAATCCTCCGGCCTGCTGTCACGGTAATCCTTCATATAGGCTTCCCAGTCGCTGTCAAAATCACTGCTCATCACCAGCCTGGGCAGCCACTCATGCTTGACCTGCCCCATCCTTATCCAGGCGGCTCCCCCCTCCGTGGCACCGGTCATATTGTTTGAATAAGAATACATCGGAAACCATATGGCATTCTCTTCCACAACCGAACCTATCATGCCCGGATACGAATCCACACCATATGCCTCAAAGCATTTTTTGAGCGGCTCTGCCAGACCTGACTGGAATTCGGAAAGCTGTTCTTCCGGCATATTGGCATTTATCCCGTCATCGGAAGTTCCGCCATACTGCGGCAGATACTTATAGGTGCACATATGGGATGCCCTGTAGGACGGATCCGAACATCTTACACGCATTGCTTCCGTCCTGAAATAACGGCCTTTCTGATCCACCTTATAATCTTTATCCTTTACCCCCCAGAAACGCAGGTCATGGATCTCCTGATCAAGACAGGCATTCAGAAAAGCAAAAGTCCTTTCTATATCGGGGTTTGTAATGGTTATACCGACTCCCGATGAATTATTAAGAGTATCCCCGTAAGTATGCCAGCGCTGGGCCATCCCCTTTTCGATGGTAAGCCCCAGCGGCACATAATCACAGCCCTGCAGATCCCTGCCGTTTTGTTTGAAAAGATCTGTCACCTCTTCAAAATTCCAGTACTGGTCACACATCGCCAGCACATTTCCTTTTGAAAGCTTTTCTATGTACTCTTCATAATTCTGTGTCGCAAATTCCGCATCGATTATGCCTTTTTTATACTCTTCATTAAGCTTTTGGAAATAACGCCTGGCGGTGGGTGTAGTATTATAATCCACTATCTTTGGACCATACGGGGCAGATTTATCTACTATGACCGTCCCGTCGTTCGGATAGCCGTCCAGAAACTGAGGTGCATTTTCAAGGCAGAAATACTTCCAGTCCTCACACAGACTGGTATACGGAATAACCTTCTGGCCGTCGGGCGTTAAAGGGTTAGCCTCATAATATCTCTCCAGAAGCTCAAAAAACTCATCCAGCGTCTCTATCTTCGGATAGCCGGCCCATTCAAGCACCCTTGCCTGCACCCAGAATGCTTCGTCATTATGCATGGTCGAAGTGGGTGCGTTCTTTGTATTCTGAAAAACATTGCACCAGTATATATGCCCGTCTTCCTGGCGGAACCGGTCCCATTCATCCTCGGTATAGTAATTTTTTATATTTGGATATTTATCGATGTAATCATCCCAGGGGATCAGGAGTCCCGCATCATAAAGCTGAACCATCGCATCGGAGCCGTCGATAAGATCAGGGTACTGCCCGGCGGCTATTATACTGCCTACGGCTTCGTTCGCAGTCTGTCCCGAAAGCCAGCTTTCCCTGACCATAACGCCTGTCTTTTCGGCTATGAGCTCACGCACATAATTATCTTCATTAAGCTCCGTCCCGGACATGGCTATGAACATGGACAGCTCAAGGATGTCTGACGATTCTTCATTCTCCTCTGCTTCCGTGCAGCTGCCCATAAAACAGACAGCCACGAGCATGCAGAGCAGCAATATGGCGTTCTTCGCTTTTTTTATGCTGATACAGGAAGACATTACTTATTCCTCACGGTGGTCTCTTCTGTATTTGGAAGGAGTACAACCCATACGCTCGATAAACTTCTGCACAAAATAATCACTGTCTTTATACCCCACATCCTCCGCGATGCGGATTATCTTAAGATCTGTACGCGCCAGCATTTTAGCTGCTTCCTTTATGCGGTAATCGGTAAGATAATCCTTAAAAGACTGTCCGTACTTTTTCTTAAAGATCTGCCCCAGATAAGCGCTGTTTAAATAAAACTTCTGGCTCAGTTCCCTTAAGCTTATATTCTCTGCATAATGTGCTTTTATCTCACGTTCCACATCCTGCAGGATCCCGCGGGCCGCGCTTTTCCGAAGCTGGGATACGTATTCGGCATACTCAAGGCAGAATCTGCACATATAGGCGCTTCCTTTTATGATACTCTCTTCAAATGAGCTCTCACCGATGAAACGCATTATCTCCTCATGGTTCACTTCGTCATCCTGTTCGGAAGCTATGTGTATGAGCTGAAACAGAAGATAGCTTATATTAAAGTTTATCTCTTCTTCAGTAAGCCCTTTCTCCTTAGTCACGCGGTAAAATGCATAAACATTCTTTTCGATCTTTTCGGGATCGTTTTCCTCTATAGCCGCGGTGAGTCCGTCGAGATGGTCCTTACAGATTATCACGCTCTTTGAGGAATTTGAGTTATCGTAGGTACCTATCAGACGGGTGATCATATTCCTGTCAAGATATGCATGTTCCATCCTGCTGCGGCGTTCTTCGTCCTCTTTACGCTTCTGGTCGAGGGAACGGACTTTACGTACAAGCTTTAAAAGCTCCTCTGCTTCTACGGGCTTTAAGATATAATCCAGACATCCCGCCCTTATCGCCTGCTGGGCATAGTTAAAATCATCATAGCCGCTCATAATGATAAAAAATGCATCTGTCAGTTCCTGCTCCTTAGCTTTTTCAAGAAGCTCAAGCCCGCTGCATTCCGGCATACGTATATCCGTGATGACCAGATCAACCTGCTCTTTTTTCAGAAATTTAAGTGCTTCATTTCCGTTCTGCACACATCCGGCTATATTGAAGCCCTCAGCTTCCCAGTCTATCAGCACCCTGAGGCCCTGCGTTATGATAGGCTCATCATCCACAAAAAGTACATTCATGCTTTTGCTCCCTTCACTGCTTTCTTTCCTTTCATGCCATCAAGCGGGATGCTTATACGTATCACAGTGCCCACTCCTTCTTCACTCTCCAGCCTGTATGATGCCCTGCCTCTGGTAAGAAGTTTAAGACGCAGGCACGCATTCATCATTCCCACATGGGTTTTGCCCTTCATGCTTTCCAGACTCACATTCTTAAGCTGCTCATTTATCTCAGCCTGCGTTTCTTCGTTAACGCCTTCTCCGGTATCCTCTATCTCCATCTTAAGTGCTGTATCTTTCTTGTATACCCTCACAAAGATCCAGCCGTTCGATGCCTTGCGCTCCACACCGTGAAGGCAGGCATTCTCAACAAATGTAACTATGGTAAGCTTCGGTATCTCATACTCCCTGCAGTCATCGTCAACATCCAGTTCATAATTGAGCCTGTCGCCGAAACGGTATTTCTGAAGAAGAAGATATGCTTTTACAAAGTCCATCTCGCGGTCCACGGAGATAAGATCATCTCCCCAGCTGACATAGCTTCGTTCCATGACCGCAAGCTTTCCGACCATCTCTGCTGTCTCATTTTCTTTCTTGATAAGACTGTGCATGCGTATGCTTTCCAGTGCATTGAAAAGGAAATGAGGATTTATCTGACTGTGTAGCGCCAGAAGCTCCGCATTCTGTCTCGCTATGTCTGTCTCACGCTCCCTGAGCCGGTCTTTATACACCGTACGTACCAGTTCATTCATCCTCTGCACCATGCGGTTGTAACTCTTTATAAGACCCGTGATCTCATCATTTCCTTCTACCGTCTCTATCGGCTTGAGTTCCTCTTCATCAACGCTCTCAAAGGAGCTTTCCAGATATAGGATACGTGAAGTTATGGAACCTTCTATGAGTTTCATCATAAGGAAGGGGAGGATCAGATTTATAAGAACGAGCAGCAAAAGCACCCAGGTCAGGCCGCTTAGGTATTGCCAGGTATTCTGTCCTGCCGGTACCACATACATGGTATATTCCCTGTCATACCTGCTGTTTATCTCCAGCGGGACGTAGTTATCCTGAATACGGTAATCTTCCCTGTTTGAAAGCAGGATCTTTTCCCCGTCACAGATAAACACATCCGCATTCAGCTCAAGATCTATCAGTTCCCTGGCTATGGTATTATAATCCAGGTCGATGGCCAGCAGTTTTTCGCAGCCCGAAAAGCTCGGCATATCCATCTTCATGATAAGAGTGAGCTTCCTTTTGTATGTAGCTCCTCCCATATTTGAACGCCCGTAATAGAAATACAGTGTCGAACTCTTTCCGCTGTCCTCAAACGCCGGGTACCATTCGTTCTCCTTAGCTCTCTCCATGCGGTAAAAACCGCTGCCGTTTATGATCGTCTTATTATCGGCGTATATGTATACCCTCGATCCGCTGATACCCAGGTTATCATCAAATATCTGATCCCTCTGCAGTCTGTAAAATGCAGTATAATAATCAGCACTGTCGGAGTATGATTCGTTAAAGAAATCCTCCAGCACACTGCTTCGGTAGATATTATTAGCAACTCTCACGGGATATTCCAGATAATTACTGATACAGTACTGTGTCGAATCCGCATACTTGTCTATCAGGTGTTCAATATTAACGCGGTTCGCAGCACTTACGCTATATAGAATTATTCCGTCAGTCAAAAACACGGGCAGGAGCACGCAGACTATAAATAACAGCTGCAGCTTCTGCCCCAGTTTAAGGCTGTTTAAGTATCTGATCATCTTTCAGCCGGCCGCCTCTTTACGATCATATGATCTGAGGCCCTTCACTTGTAAAATCAAGACCGCCCTTCTTATCCTTCGTGTAGCATTTCCACTCGGGCTGTACACTGCCGTCATTATCGCTGCAGTTGGGATCACCGGTCTTAATAAATGCAGCAAGATAATTACACATCTTTCTTGCAAGATCGAAATGTCTGCCCTGATATGCTCTTCTGCAGCGGCTTATGGTCTCAAACCAGAACCACAGATCACATGAATGGAAGCAGCCGGGATTATCATCACCGGGGATATCAGGACTGAAGCTGTAATAATAAAACTTCCTTGAAGGATCTTTATCTACTGCATCATCAAGCGTCTCCTTTACGGAACGCTCCACCATATTGGATCCTCCGAAGACAAACTCATCCTTTGTATTACCTGTCATAACCGGGCAGGGCGCACAGTCTCCGCTTATGATACGCTCTACAGGATCACCCACGCAGAACTTTCCGTCTTTTATGCCCACGAACATCATCTGATGATCATCACGGTATTTTGCATATTTATCCCTTATGAAGATGGCATCAAGCTTTCTTGCCTCTTCGATATTCGATACCCCAAGATACGAAAGAAAATCTTCCCCCTTCTTCTCTGCTTTTTCAAGCTCTGTGGGTCTGAACAGATCTTTCTCGGCTTCACTCTGGGGGAAACGTATGATACCGCTTAATATGACCGCGCCTTTTATCTTATCGAAATTCTCCTCGCAGGTGAGCTGGTTCATAACACTGCAGCCGCCTGCAGACTGGCCCATTATCGTGATACGGTCGGGATCTCCTCCAAAAGCCGCTATATTGCGGACAGTCCATTCCAGTCCGGCCTTCTGGTCAAGGAAACCATAGTTACCGGATGCGCCTTCTTCCCTGGTAAGCTCGGGATGCGCCATAAAACCTATCGCTCCCAGACGATAGGAAACGCTCACTACGACTATGCCTCTGGCAGCAAGCCTTTCACCGTCAAACTCCATTTCTGCCGTATATCCCCACTGGAAACCGCCTCCGAAATACCATACGAGCACCGGCAGCTTCTCATCGCCTTTTTTAGCCGGAGTCCATACATTCAGATACAGACAGTCCTCACTCATCGGTATATCACAGTCCACATGCCACTCACGGCAATAAAGATCATCACCCATTCCGGGAGTATCCTGTACGGGTATGGGACCGAAAGTATAGCACTCCTTCACTCCGTCCCAGGCTTTGGGCGGTTTAGGTGCCTTCCAGCGGTTCTCACCTGTCGGGGGAGCTGCAAAAGGTATACCCTTATATACCGTGATCCTTGCATCAGTTCCCTGCATCCCCTTTACTTTACCATACTCCGTCTCTGCTGTTCTTAACATCCTGTAATACCTCCTCAATATTTTTAGAGATCCTTTTTCAGTATCTCTTAAAGCCTTATCAGTTCTTCCTTGTTTCTGTGCATTGCCTCATCGGCCTTTCTGTACAGGTCTTCCACCGAAAGCTCTTCTCCGAAGCGGGCCGCTCCGCCGGCCACAACAACGCCCCCCTTTGCCTTGTTCAGCTTGTTTCTCTTAAGCAGATGGTCCATAAGCACTTCTATCTGATCATAGTCCCTGCCGGTGGCTATGACTACGAACTCATCTCCCCCAACTCTGTATACGGGACTGTGCTTGAACACCTCACATACCATTTTGCAGCCCTGTTTCAGGATATCATCCCCGGCTTCGATACCTTTTGAATCATTGACTTTCTTAAGTCCTATGATATCCAAAAGCACCATGGCAAAAGGTGTTATACTGCCTTCC
Source organism: uncultured Lachnospiraceae bacterium (assembly GCA_902779395.1). Taxonomy (GTDB): domain Bacteria; phylum Bacillota; class Clostridia; order Lachnospirales; family Lachnospiraceae; genus NK4A136. The sequence continues at coordinate 79,785 of CACZBK010000022.1, forward strand.
TGTATCATGCTGTTGATCTTGTTTTCCACATCCACATATGCATGCTTATCCTTTACACCGGTAAGCTCATCCAGATGCACTTTATTTCTTGCTTCGGACAGTTTGATCGAATATTCATGATCTCGTCTTACACGCTCATCTATGTCATTGATACCGACTATGATCTGTTTCTTCCCGTTCTCCGTCACACTTGCGATCTTTAACAGCACATACTTCACTGCATCTCCAAGCTTTAATCGGTAGGTAAGTGTATACAGCCCTTTCTTTTCTATCTGCTTCATTACCCCGGCCCTGGAAAATGATCTTTTGAACATTTCCAGATCTTCCTCATAAATGACTTTCTCACTTTCCCTTATCGCATCATCAAAGAAATCCGTACCTACCCTGGAGATCCCCATTTTATAATATTCGCCGGAAGCATTATAAGCCATATAATTGTCATTTTCCGGATCTACCGTATAGAAGCATAAATAATTACCTGCAAGGGCCACTATCCTGGAATAGATGATACGCTCTTCATTCATGCGCTCTATCTCTTCCTGCTGCTTCATGCGGGAATCAACATTATTGATCCCTATAACAATATATCTGCCGCTGTTTCCCAGACTGAGTGCCTTCAGATCGACATAAACAGGCTCACCATCGATCATCAGCCTGTAGGTTATCGTAAATGCTCCATGATCCCTGATCTCACCCAGTACATTCTCTTTTGTAAACGCCTTTATGACTCTTTCCCTGTCTGCTTCATACAGTTCTTTCATCGCCCCGATACGTGCCACATTAAAGAAATCGCTTCCTCTTTTCTCCACCGACATCTCACTGTGCTCGGCATCGGGAGTATACTCTGTAAATCTTTCGGTTCTGGTATCCACATGATAAAGATGTATATAGTCCGCTGAAAGTGCATGCGCTATCCCATCGTATGTAAGCCCCTGATCCTGCACGTTCGAATCTGAAATGCTTAATATGACTATCATGACAGATGCGGCGGCTGATACCGGATTTATGGCAATACGTCGCATCAGTATATGCAGCTTTTTGCCGTATTTGGTATTCATCGCTAACACCGCCTGCTTGCCATCGTCGGCACAGCGGTTAACAGCTTTGATAAAGGAAGCATCAAAACCCTTTGCGCTGTTGTTTCTGTAAGTCCGGTCCTCAGAAACATTATTCCTGAAAAACTCGATAAACGGTCTGTTCGACCGTATTATACTGAACGCCTGTCTGCTAAGCTCAACGATAGCCATAGGCATGGTATCAAAATAATCCTCAAAGCGTCCCTCTCCGTCTGCCGAAAGCGACAGGTCATACAGATTCACCCTGCCTATAGCCGAATAATAATCTTTCTCTGCAGGATTCTCAAAGCCTATCTGCTCGCCTTTTTCGTAGCGCGATAAGATCTCTTTTAAAGGTATGGGTTTACAGAAATGATATCCCTGAAGTTTTGTACATCCTATAACTCTTAAAAACTCTGCCTGTTCTGCAGTCTCTACACCTTCGATAACAGTATCTATGCCAAGACCGGCTACCATCTTTACAAGTGAGCTTATGATCACCCTGCAGTCGCTGCCTTCATCAAAATGCGTCAGAAATCCCATATCCAGCTTGATGGTATCAAACTTTATCTTCTGGAGGATAGACGGAGAAGAATATCCGCTTCCGTAATCATCCATCCAGACCTTAAAGCCAAGCTTCTGAAAACGCTCTATCTGCTTTTTCATATAATCGAAATCAGATGCCAGCGTACTTTCCGTTATCTCTATGGTAAGCCTGTCGTGGGAAATTCCTGCTGCATCAACACGTTTTCGTATTTCATCAACTATATCGCAGCATTCAAAATCTGACCTTGAGATATTTACGGAACAAGGCACTGCAAAAAGATCCGCTTCATCCTGAATGGTAAACTTCTTAATGATCTGCTCCGTAACATACAGATCAAGTTTATAGATCAGTTTAGCTTCTTCCAGAATGGGGATAAAATCGGCAGGAGACATAACCCCCTTTTCGGGATCTATCCATCTTGCCAGTGCTTCCTCATCACACACTCTTCCGTTTGCGGCACGCACAAGCGGCTGGTAATATAACTGCACCCAGCCTTCCGAAAGCGCCCGCTCAAAATTCTCGATGATATAATTCTTCTTCTGAACAGATTCCAGAATATCAGCACTGAAATACGCGAAAGAGGAAACAGTCCTGCCCCTGTTGGCATCACAGGCCATCTTTGCCCTGTCACAGGCTAAAGCAGGTCCGACATTTCCTATGCTGTGCTTATATATCCCCACGCGGACAGGCAGGTTTTTCCCTTCATTTATACAAAGACAGTCATCAAAAAGGGTTCTTAATCTGTCCTCGATCCCCGTCTCGCAATCTATGGCAGCAAAGCGATCACCACCGATATGTGCGCAGTTTTCCACACCGAAATGCTTCTTAAGCACCTCCGCCATGGCTCTGATAAGTTTATCACCTTCAGCAAATCCGAACTTCATATTGAAGTCCTTCATACCGTTGAAATCAAAGAAAACAACAATAGGTTTTTTCCCTTCCGCAAGAAACTCATCCCTGCGCAGGGGTGCACGGTCAAAAAAGGCATTCATATCCGGCAGTCCCGTAAGGCTGCCTTTTTTCTTATCATCTGTAAAGCTCACGACATCCGAACACCTGTCACTCATCAAACCGTCTCCGATCATAACAGCTTAAGAATATCTTCTATCACCGGCTCCATACGCTCATCCGAAAGACCGAAGTCCATTTTTTTATAGCTCCAGGCAGCTCTTCCTATACCATACTTTTCAAAACAGCTGCAGATAAGCTTAAACCATGCCAGCGAATCTTCCGGAGCCGCACGGTCTATAACTCCGTATTCCCCGCAGTAAAGCGCAACATTCTTTTCATCTGCAATACGTACAGCTTCCTTCATAAGGTCCTCAAAATACTCAAGCCCCAGCGGCTTATCCTGATCATAAGCAGTCGTATCAAAACCGAAACCTGTAAGATTTTCGGTCGAATACTTATGATACTCCGCATAAGTGGAATCGACGCGCATCCTGAACGAAGTATTCATGCTCGGTATCCAGGGTGCTCCCTGATGGGTAAAGATAAGAGGCTCATAACAGTGGAAGTTATAGATTATATTCTCATCATAGGGATCTTCAAGCCCTTTAAGTCCCTCTATACTGTTATTATAATATCCTCCTACAAGGATCTTTATCTCCGGACAGATCGCCCTTATCCTTTCAATGCAGCAGCGCGCTATACGGTTCCAGCGGTCGCAATACTCCTTATCGGTCACTTCGTTTAAGAGTTCAAAAGCAAGACGTTCTTTAAACGTTCCGTAACGGTGTGCAAATTCCTCCCAAAGGCGGTAGAAACGCTCCTGATAATCTGCATTGTCAAAAAATCCGCTCTCATGCTCCCCTTCATCAAAAGAAAAACCAAAGGTTTTATGCAGATCCAGTATCATATTAAGACCGCTTTTTTCACACCAGTCTATGGCCTTATCCAGATAACCGAATCCATCTTCTTTATAATTTCCGTTCTCATCCTCTACCAGATCGTAATCAACAGGAATACGCACGTGATCCAGCCCCCAGCTCTTTATCCGGCGTATATCCATTTCATTGATAAAGCTGTCATAGTGTTCCTTTGTATGAACACACTGTGACAGCCATCCGCCAAGATTAACGCCATGCATATACCCCTTAAACTGCTTCATTAAAAATACCTCCTTATTCAGGTACAGCCATAAAGACCGCCTATATTATTCTATCATAAAACAGACATTTAGTATATAGATCACCTTCCGCCTGTTGCCAGTCTGTTTATCTGTGTAGCCATATATCCTGCTCCGTAGCCGTTATCGATATTGACAACAGCGATACCGTTAGCACAGGAATTGATCATCGTAAGAAGCGCAGAAAGACCACCAAAACTGGCCCCGTAACCGACAGAAGTTGGTACCGCTATGACAGGAACGGATACCAGTCCGCCTATCACGCTGGCCAGCGCACCTTCCATTCCGGCTATTGCCACTACACAGTTTACACTCTGTAAAAGCTCCACTTTTGAAAGGAGCCTGTGCAGGCCGCTGACGCCCACATCATATACACGTTCGACCTTGGTACCGAAATACTCGGCTGTCTGGGCAGCTTCCTCAGCCACGGGCACATCGGCGGTGCCGGCGCAGCATACTGCAACCCTGCCCCGCAGTTCTCTTTCTTTATGTACAACCTTTAAAATTCGTGATACCGTATCATACTGCACATCATCGATCGAAGCTTTTACAAGCTCATACTGATGCGCGCTCGCTCTTGTCCCAAACGCACAGCCGTCAGCTTCCACCATTTTTTCGTACAGCTTTACAAGATATTCATCCGCCTTTCCCTGGCAGAATATCACTTCGGGAAAACCGCTGCGTATCCCGCGATGCGTATCCAGCTTCGCATAATCCAGCTCTTCATAAGGTGCACGTCTGAAATATCTTTCGGCATCTTCAACGGTGATGGAACCGTTTTTCAGATCCTCAAGGATCTCCCTTGTCTTATCCATCTGAATTTTTATCCTTCTGATTTGAGCCGCTTTGCATCCTCGCTGAGCTCATCCACCATAGTATTGATATCGGCCACTATCATGCTGTTCTGCTCACTTACCGAAGTAGTCTCGGATGCGTGTGCGGTAACTTCTTCAGTGATCGCAGAGATCGTCTGAATACTGTCTACTATCTCCCTGTTTGCAACAGCGAGCTTCGATACCACATCTCCCAGCTGATCGGAATGTTTGTTGATGACCGCCACATTCTCGGCTATCGTAATAAAGCTCTTGGCAGTTTCTTCGGCACACCTGCTCTCTTCCACACCTGTCTTTAACAGTCTGTCGATAGTACCTACCATGGTATCCACCTGCTGCGTTATGTTATCGATCATCTTAACGATATTCTCGGTCGCTTCGGTAGTCTGTTTTGCAAGAGACGAGATCTCGCTTGCCACTACCGCAAAGCCTCTTCCGGCTTCCCCTGCTCTTGCCGCTTCTATGGAAGCATTCAGCGCAAGCAGAGATGTTTCGGATGCCACGTTAGTGATAAGATCGGTAATGGTATTCATCTTCGAAGCAGTCTCCTTGAACACTTCAAGAACCGAAGCCACTTCCTTGCCGGCTTTATCTACCTGTGCCGTAAACTCATTCATCTCACGTATATGACCGCGGCCTTCAAGTACGGCAGAATCCGTAGTCCGGACATTGTCTTTTATTATCCTGGCGGCATCTTCAACATCGGATACGTGCTTTTGTATCTCCTCTGTCTTAAGAAGCTGTTTCTGTACAGCCCCTGCCGATTCTGCAGTCCCGCTGCTGACTTCCTGCATGGAAGCTACGGTACGGTCAACAGACTCCCTGAGTTCTTCCATATGTACGGCAACCTTCTCCACCGTAAGCGTCATATTTCCGGAAACCGAAAGTATACGCTGTGTCATCTCATTTGCTTTATTCTGTTCGAGCGCAAGGCGTGCCATACGTATCTCCGCAAAACGCGCTGTACCGCCGGACACCACTATCAGATATGCGATTATCAATATGCTTAGCAGAACCTGTATCTCTATCGTAGCAGTTATAGCCTTGGGATCTTCTGCAGTCTTAAGAGCGATCACCGCAGAGATAACGACCTCAAGACATGCTGTGATACCCATAAACGCAGTAACCTTCTTATCGTTATATAGTGTGATGATTATAAGCATCGGGATGATATAAGTGAATACAAGTGTATTTGAAGCCGTAAACAGCAGGAAAGTATAAAGGACCGTATACCCTACGGCTATGATATATTTTATGGCCGCAGTATCCTTTCTTTTATTATAACTTATCCACGCAAGCAGTACGGGCACCATCGCAAGAATGGCAGTTACTATGATATACCCCATCGTCCTTGCTCCTTTGACTAATTCCAGGATATATGCAAGCGATATGATGGAACATATCACAGTGAGCGTGATAACGGCATGCCTGTTCGCTATAGCAGTTTCCGACATTGCCGCAAGCTCCTGTATCCTTCTTTCTTCCGCCCCGTTATTCTTTATCTCAGACATAACGACTCCTTTCGATGTATGAATAATATATAAAAACAATTTTACTTTTTTTTGTATATAACGTCAAGGTTTAACAGGCATATTATTAAATCTGTTATGCATATTTTACAGTGATATCGTTTTATCAGACTCTGTGCATAAAAAAATCCCGGAGAGGATCTCCTCTCCGGGATGATATTTCTTTATATAAGTCCTGAACCGCTAATTACTCGATAATGGTAGCAACACGGCCTGAACCTACGGTATGGCCACCTTCACGGATAGCGAAAGTAAGACCCTGCTCCATAGCGATGGGGTGGATGAGCTCGATGGTCATCTCTACGTTATCGCCGGGCATGCACATCTCGGTACCCTCAGGCAGGTTGCAAACGCCTGTGATATCGGTTGTACGGAAGTAGAACTGAGGACGATAGTTGTTGAAGAAAGGAGTATGACGTCCACCTTCGTCCTTGGTCAGTACGTATACCTGAGCGGTAAACTTCTTGTGGCAGGTAACGCTGCCGGGCTTTGAAAGCACCTGGCCACGCTCGATATCGGTACGGTTAACACCACGAAGCAGTGCACCGATGTTATCACCTGCAACTGCCTCATCAAGCAGTTTGTGGAACATCTCGATACCGGTTACAACGGTCTTGCGGCTCTCTTCACGAACACCAACGATCTCAACTTCCTCATTAAGCTTCAGAGTACCACGCTCTACACGGCCGGTAGCAACAGTACCACGACCGGAGATGGTGAATACGTCCTCGACAGGCATAAGGAAAGGCTTGTCGGTATCACGCTGAGGATCGGGGATGTACTCGTCAACAGTGTTCATAAGCTCCATGATCTTGTCGCCCCACTCGCTTGCGGGATCTTCAAGAGCCTTAAGAGCTGAACCCTTAACGATAGGGCAGTCATTGAAATCGTACTCAGCAAGCTGATCGGTAACTTCCATCTCAACCAGCTCGATAAGCTCGGGATCGTCTACCATGTCGCACTTGTTAAGGAATACTACGATGTAAGGCACACCAACCTGACGTGAAAGCAGGATGTGCTCCTTGGTCTGAGCCATAACACCATCGGTAGCAGCAACAACCAGGATAGCACCGTCCATCTGTGCAGCACCGGTGATCATGTTCTTAACGTAGTCAGCATGTCCCGGGCAGTCAACGTGTGCATAGTGTCTCTTCTCAGTCTCATACTCAACGTGAGCGGTAGAGATTGTTATACCACGCTCTCTCTCTTCGGGAGCCTTATCGATGTTCTCGAAATCGGTAGCTGTGTTACCTGCAACTCTCTCTGCCAGAACCTTGGTGATAGCTGCGGTCAGAGTGGTCTTACCATGGTCAACGTGGCCGATGGTACCGATGTTACAGTGGGGTTTGGATCTGTTAAATTTCTCCTTAGCCATTTTTTTATTATCCTCCTTAAATGGTGTTCAAAAATCACTGTCGATAATTATACTAAAAACAATGTGATTTTTCAAGTTATTTTATTATTTAGTTTGACTTTGCAGCCAGTACCTTATCCTGGATGTTCTTGGGTACCTGCTCATATCTTTCGAAGAACATTGAGTAGTTACCACGGCCCTGGGTCTTGGAACGCAGGTCGGTCGAATAACCGAACATCTCAGCCAGAGGAACGTATCCGCGAACTATCTTTCCGCCGCCCAGATCGTCCATACCTTCGATACGTCCGCGGCGTGAGTTGATATCACCGATAACATCACCCATGTACTCTTCGGGCATAGTTACTTCAACCTTCATGATAGGCTCAAGCAGAACTGCACCGCCCTTCTGCATAGCATCCTTGAAGGCCATGGAACCTGCGATGTGAAATGCCATTTCCGAAGAGTCGACTTCATGGTAAGATCCGTCGTATACGTTTGCATGTACGCCCAGTACGGGGAAGCCGCCCAGGATACCTGCCTTTGCAGCCTCTTCGATACCCTCGCCAACCGCAGGGATGTACTCCTTGGGTATAGCACCACCGACAACGGTAGATTCAAACTTGAAGGTCTCCTCACCGTTGGGATCCATGGGCTCGAACTTAACTTTACAGTGACCGTACTGACCACGACCACCGGACTGCTTAGCATACTTGGAATCCACATCTACAGCCTTTGTAAATGCTTCCTTGTAAGCAACCTGAGGTGCACCGACATTAGCCTCTACCTTAAACTCACGGAGCAGACGGTCAACGATGATCTCCAGATGGAGCTCACCCATACCTGCAATGATAGTCTGACCTGTCTCGGTATTGGTATGTGCACGGAAGGTAGGATCCTCCTCAGCAAGCTTTGCAAGTGCCTCACCCATCTTGCCCTGGCCTGCCTTGGTCTTAGGCTCGATAGCCAGCTCGATAACGGGCTCGGGGAATTCCATACTTTCAAGTATAACGGGATGCTGCTCATCGCAGATGGTATCACCTGTGGTGGTGAACTTGAAACCTACGGCTGCAGCTATATCACCGGAGTAAACCTTATCCAGCTCTGCACGCTTGTTTGCATGCATCTGGAGCAGACGTCCAACACGCTCCTTCTTATCCTTGGTAGCATTCAGAACGTATGATCCGGAATTAAGGGTACCGGAGTATACACGGATGAATGACAGCTTACCTACGAAAGGATCGGTCATTATCTTGACTGCCAGCGCTGAGAAAGGCTCAGCATCGGATGAATGTCTCTCTACCTCATTACCGTCCAGGTCAACACCCTTGATGGAAGGGATGTCGGTAGGTGCGGGCATGTAGGTAAGGATAGCATCCAGAAGCTTCTGTACGCCCTTGTTACGATATGCACTACCGCAGCATACGGGAACTGCACGGCAGTCACAGGTAGCTTTACGAAGTGCTTTCTTCATATCTTCAACAGAAGGAACCTTGTCCTCAAGGAACTGCTCCATGAGGTCATCATCCAGCTCGCAGACCTTTTCGATCAGCTCGCTGCGATACAGTTCTGCATCGTCCTTCATATCATCAGGCACATCAACGATGGAGATATCATCACCCTTATCATCATTGTAGATATATGCCTTGTTCTCAAACAGATCGATGATGCCCTTGAACTCATCTTCCTTACCGATAGGCAGCTGGAGGATGATGGCATTCTTACCAAGTCTGTTTCTTATCTGATCAACTGCACCATAGAAGTTCGCACCAAGGATATCCATCTTATTGATGAATGCCATACGGGGAACATTATAGGTGTCAGCCTGACGCCATACGTTTTCTGACTGGGGCTCAACACCGCCCTTTGCACAGAACACACCTACAGCACCGTCAAGTACACGGAGTGAACGCTCCACCTCTACCGTAAAGTCCACGTGTCCCGGGGTATCGATTATATTGATACGATGCTCCAGAGCACCGGCCTTGGGCTTGCAGTTTTCCTGCTCGGTCCAGTGGCAGGTGGTAGCGGCTGAAGTGATGGTGATACCACGCTCAGCTTCCTGCTCCATCCAGTCCATGGTAGCGGTACCGTCGTGAGTGTCGCCGATCTTATAATTGACGCCGGTATAGTAAAGGATACGCTCTGTCAGCGTGGTCTTACCTGCGTCGATATGAGCCATGATACCGATATTTCTGGTACGCTCAAGAGGATATTCTCTTTCAGCAGCCACTTTTCATTCCCTCCTTCCTTAGAATTTGTAGTGAGCAAACGCCTTGTTAGCCTCAGCCATACGATGCATCTCTTCCTTACGCTTAACAGCAGCGCCGGTATTGTTAGCTGCATCCATTATCTCGCCTGCAAGTCTGTCTACCATGGTCTTCTCGGAACGCTTCCTTGAGAACATGGTGAGCCAGCGCAGAGCCAGAGCCTGACGTCTGTCGGGACGTACCTCGATAGGAACCTGATAGGTTGCACCACCGATACGTCTTGCTTTAACTTCGAGCATAGGCATGATGTTGTTCATTGCCTCGCCGAACACTTCAAGTGCCGGCTTGCCGCTCTTATCTTCTACTTTGGCAAATGCTCCGTATACAATCTTCTGAGCAACACCTTTCTTGCCATCGAGCATGATGTTGTTGATCAGCTTGGTAACTACCTTGTCATTGTATAAGGGATCTGCCAGAACATCTCTTTTTTGGATATGTGCTTTACGTGGCACGGTTCTTCCCTCCTTAATTAATCCAATTAAATCATCGGTACTCACATCAAAATCCAAATGTGTTCGCGCTGTATCTAAATAAATAGATGAAACAGAACTCCGACATTTAATTTGTCCATGATACCCAGGTTAATCTTATTTCTTGTCCTTAGGACGCTTTGCGCCATACTTTGAGCGCGCCTGCTTCCTGTTGGCTACACCTGCGGTATCAAGCGTACCACGGATGACGTGATATCTGGTACCGGGAAGGTCCTTAACACGGCCGCCCCTGATCAGAACCACGCTATGCTCCTGCAGATTGTGTCCCTCCCCGGGGATATAGCTGGTAACTTCAATACCGTTTGAAAGACGTACTCTGGCGATCTTTCTAAGTGCTGAGTTAGGCTTCTTGGGGGTAGCGGTCTTAACTGCGGTGCAAACACCTCTCTTCTGCGGCGAATTGGTATCGATCGCACGCTTGTGAAGTGAGTTGTAGCCCTTAAGGAGCGCCGGTGCGGTTGACTTCTTAACGGAAGTCTCACGACCCTTTCTTACAAGCTGGTTAAATGTCGGCATTCTTTTCACCTCCTGTCTGACTTAACATTTTCTATGCGTATCACATGCGCAAAAAAACGAGCGCACGCAAAACCGCACGCTCGAATATTATACGTTTATGATATATCTATGTCAAGAAGATTTTTTAAGATCCCACTTTTTTACTGCGCTCAGGATGCCACCGGATCGTAGCAACCTTTTTTCAGCCTTTCCACAAACTCCTCTACCGGCAGCGGCTTATCATAGAAGTACCCCTGGGCATAAGGACAGTCATTATCCTTAAGCACTTCAACCTGATCCGCAGTCTCCACGCCTTCAGTTATACATTCAAGTCCCATATCCTTTGCCATTGCGGCGATATGGCGGAACATCAGATTGGATATCTTCTTATTATCGTTACCGACCCCCGGCAGCAGGCTCCTGTCTATCTTAAGCACATTCCAGGGCAGCTCACGTATCAGATTAAGCGAGGAATAACCCACTCCGAAATCGTCGACAGCAGTGCTTATCCCCACCTCTCTTAGGCCTTCCACCAGACGGCGAAGCTTTTTATATTCCACTTCCGTTGTAGTCTCGGTAAGTTCTATCTCGATATATTTATAGGGCACCTTATTCTTATCTATCACTTTCATAAGGTGTTCGAGCAGATCCACATCCAGAAGATGCTTTCGCGAAAGGTTCACCGAAACGCGTACTACGTTCATTCCCTTATCCAGCCAGCTGCGTATATCTTTGCAGACCCGGTCAAGCATATAGAAATCCAGACGGCAGATATCGGTATTCTGCTCCAATATGGGGATGAACTCCATGGGCGGCACCACGCTCCCCTCATAGATCCATCTGCAGAGTGCCTCCGCTCCTATTATCTTCCCGCTATTTACATCCACCTTCGGCTGATAAAATGCATGGAAGTAATTCTTTTCAAGAGCTTCTTCAAAATGCCGGCGTACGCGCAGAAGGTTTTCCTTTTCCTCCAGGCTCTTTTTGCTGGCATATACTATAGTCCCTTCTTTTTCAAGCTTTGCGGTCTGGCAGGCGGGATATATCATATCGACTATACTGCCCTGATTTTTGTACTCAAAGCCGGGCGGGATTATAAAGACACCTGCACAGGCCGATATCATCGCACGCCTGTCATTTTCCTCATCATATACCACAGGCAGGCCTTCCAGAGCCTTTATCATCTTGTCAAGCCGGTCATTCGGAAAGATCGCCGCAAAATTATCTCCTCCTACACGGACAACAAAGCCTTTATCACCGACGATCGCCTTTACAGCCTCAAAATGCATGCGAAGGATATTGTCTCCCATTGCATGTCCCAGATCCCTGTTTATAAGTGAGAACTGGCGCAGATTATATAACATGGCCGTGTAACCATTAAATCCGCAGGTAGCCTTCATTTTATCAAGATATCTGAAGTATGCCGGGAAATTGGGATAGCCGTCCCGATCCTGGAAGCCGAGCATCTCTATAACACGCTGCATCCTGATGCGGCTTAAAAGATTGAGCATGGAACGTATACAGATATCCAGCTTCTTTTCTTCATCTTCATTAAGCGGCTCTGTACCTTCTGCCATAAATGCGGAAGCCTTCAGAACGACTCCGTTTTCAAGCTGATAACGTCTGTCTAATACTTTTATATCGGCCGGTCCTTCATCAAAATCCGAAAGCACTTCTCCCTGGCCACTGGCCTCCATGGCAGGATTCCTGTAGAATTCAGGCACAACCTTAGTAAGGCGGAACATCCTTGCCACCTTAAAAAGCTGCTCCATCATCCGGTCCCTGTCATAATTATCAGGGCTGACCATCAGATCGATCATTTTATAAAATTCTTCATTAAAATCCGGTTTTTCCTGATCAAGGGGTTCCATCCATGTCCCTCCTTCGTTATATTTCAATTACTTACAATACATTTAGTATTATATCACAGAACCACAGTAAATGTACACAAGCAGTATGTACAAAACGAACATTTTTTTTGACACTTTATCCAAAACCGGTCTTTTGTTCTATTTGAGCAGCTTTTCTATCCTTCCAAGATAGCTGCGCACTTCAAAACCATAGGTTTCTTCCAGGAGTCCCCCATCCAGTATCTCTTCCCTGCTGCCCATCGCCTTCATCCTGCCATCCTTCATCAGTATAAAGCTGTCAGCCAGTTCCAGCGCCAGAGGGATATCATGATATACACCTATGAGGGTGTGCTCCGGCTGTCCGCACCAGTCCTTAAGATAGCCGGCCAGCTCTGCCTGGACCTTAAGGTCCAGATGATTATTGGGTTCATCAAGCATTAGTATGGGGCTGCCCTGTGCAAAGGTCCTGGCCAGGAATACACGCTGCAGCTCACCGCCCGACAGTGAAGACAGCTGCCTGTCCTTAAGCTCTTCTACCCCTGTGCTCTTCAGCGCCTGTTCCGCAATCTTCATATCCTCTTCGCCGGAGCTTCCGAAGACGCTTTTACTGTGAACATAACGGCCCATAAGAACGGTCTCATATACCGTATATGAAAAGAATATCTCAGTAAGCTGGGTCATATAGGCTATATTGCGTGCTATATCCCTGCGCGACATAGTACCGGCATCTTTTTCCCTGACCCGCACCGTACCGTTATACGGTATCATAGCGCAGAGAGCTTTAAGGAGCGTACTCTTTCCGCTTCCGTTCGGTCCCAGTACCGCCACGCTGCTGCCTTCTTTTATCTCAAAGTTTATATCACTTATTACGGCCTCTCCTTTTTCCAAAAATCTTTTATCATAAGCCGCACAAAGCCCCCTGCATTCTATCGCTTTCATCTCTTCCTCCTTGTGCCGAAATAGACCCACAGAAAGAAGGGTGCGCCAAGCAGCGCCGTCACTGCTCCCACAGGTATTTCCTGAGGTGAGAGCACGGTACGTGATGCAAGATCTGCGAGGGTCATAAAACTCCCTCCTATCACCGCGCTCATCGGCAGCACATATTTATGGGAAGAACCGAAGATGCGCCTTACGGCATGGGGTGCCGCCAGGTCTATAAAACCGATAACCCCGGTAAAGCACACCGCAGCACCTGTCAGCACGGATGAAAGTATAAGCAGTATAAGGCGTGAACGTTTTGCATCAACTCCCATAGCCTGCGACTGCTCTTCACCGAAGCTCATCAGGTCCAGCTCCCTGTTAAAGACGCATACGGCTGCCAGACCAAGCAGGCATATCACCAAAAGTATACCCACATGTTCCCAGCGTCTTCCCGCAAATGTTCCCATCTGCCACAGTATCAGCCTGTTCATATGCTGGGAATATGCCGAAGACAGCAGTGTCAGCATGCCGTTCACAAAAAGAGATACTATCATCCCGAAGAGGATTATGGTGTGATTTCGAAGATTATTATCGAGCCTTGAAGAAAAGAAAATGACCAGAAGCACGGTGCCAAGCCCGAAAGCAAAACCCGTCACCGGCAGCATCAGTGTGCCGATAACGGGTATGCTTATCTCATTTACTATTACAAGTGCCGCACCCAGAGATGCTCCCGAAGATACTCCCAGCGTATATGATGACGCAAGCGGGTTCTGTAAAAGCGCCTGTACCACAGCACCGGATACGGAAAGCATCGCGCCTACTACGAATGCACTGACGGCACGCGGAAGCCTTATATCCCATATAATGGAAACCATGGAGGCTGTAACCTCCTCAGGCAAAGGTCTTTCGAAAAGCTTATTGGCCAGCACGGCCATTATCCCGGAGGGAGAAACACGCACACTCCCAAGCCCTGCCGCCAGGATTATGGCGGCAAGGGCAAATACCAGGGAAAATATCACCTTTAAAGTATTATCAGGCTTTTTATGATCCTTCGCTTTGTTCAGAATAAAACTCCTTTGTATTGCGGAGCTGCACGCCCCACCTTAAGACTTATGCTGCGGGTTTGAGTTCCTCTGCATCTTCATCATACTCGAAGTATTCGGGGTAGATGAATACAGCCATATCTACCAGTGCATTGATGATACGGTGGCAGGGCTGGTTTACTTCATCCGCATCCAGCATATATACTGCCCCGTCCTTTATGGCTGTCACATTCTCCCAGCCCTTCATCTTAAGGATCGTATTGATGACATCCGGTGTATACATGTCGGCAGAAAGAATAACCTGGGGATCTGCTGCAACTGCAGCTTCTTCCGTAAGCGCAGGCCACTGTGTATCTTCATTGCCTGCGATATTGACAGCCCCTACCAGATCGAGCATCTCATTGATATAGGTTCCCGGGCCTGCGGTATAGATAGTAGGATAATCAGCCGAAGGCGTAAAAAGCTCAAACAGCACAGTCTTCTTTTCTTCTTCGGGAATAGTCGCAGCAATTTCCTTTATCTCTGCAATGGTATCTTCCATCTCATCAACAAGTTCCTGTGCGGCACCCTCATCACCTATGCAGCTTCCGATAAAAAGAAGGTCTTCCTCTACAGCCTTTATCGAAGGGCTGCTGGGTATATCAGCCACACAAAGGCCTGCTGCTCTTACGTTCGCATAAGCATCATTTCCGTCATAACTGCTCATCCCGGAAGTAAATACGATATCGGGAGCAAGTTCCACGATCTTCTCCTGATCGGGTGTCATCATATCCATATAAAGCACATCATCAGCCAGCTCAAGCCCATATGAATACTGTGAATTGGTATCCGATGCTACTATCTTATCACCGTAACCCATATCGATAAGAGCTCTTGTTGTAGCGGGTGACATTGATATTATGGTATTTACCTCCGCAGGCAGGATGATATCGTTACCGCTCCTGTCCTTTGTTATGCTCTCTTCTGCCTCTTCCTCTTCGATAACAGCTTCCGTGGGTTCAGCCTGTGCTTCTTCTGTAGGTTCTGCTTCAGGTTCTGCCTTCTCCTCTTCCACGGTTTCCGCAGGCGGATCCATAGGGGGCTGCTCCTTGGTGCAGCCTGCAAGCAGTGTGAACACTACCATACTTCCTGTTAACAGTTTCAGCGTCTTCTTTTTCATCATCCTTTTCCTCCTTTGTTTTTGTAATGCCTCCTCACATACGTCAGGCGGCATCCTTGCGGTATTTAACCGCATAAAAAAAGACCGCTTGCGCGGCACACAAAGAAAGACTCTGCCAAAGCCTTCCGACACGCCTTCATGCATCGTGAAGGTGGCTGTGCCTGTATGCAGGCTTAAGATCCGGCTGTAACGGTAGCGGCACTGTCCGGGATTCCCACCCGGTTCCCATTTAACAGACCCCCGGTATCTTCTTCCGGATACCCGGTCTGCACCTGCAAACAGACGGACTATAGCACATTACATGCCACTTGTCAATCACCGGAGCATTCCTTCCAGCGGCACTGTATATGATCGCGCAGGGAAGGAGCAGCCGCCCCCTGCCCATGCGGCAGCTCAGCGATATAAAAGAAAAAGAACAGGGAGCATATACTCATACTCCCTGTTCCGTCTTTTAAGTTTAGTATTTTCGCTTACTCTTCGCTGCCGCCTTCTTCTGAATCAACTGCAGCAAGCTCAAGCATAGCACCGTCATTGCTTTCTGCCACGGTCTCCTCTTCTTCATAATCATCGAAAGAGATCTCATCATCATCACCATACTCTTCCTGATCAACATCCAGACGTACATCGCTGTAGCATCTGAAGCCTGTACCTGCAGGGATCAGCTTACCGATGATAACGTTTTCCTTAAGTCCCTGAAGAGTATCAACCTTACCCTTTATAGCCGCTTCAGTAAGAACCTTTGTGGTCTCCTGGAAGGATGCGGCCGATAAGAAGGAATCGGTAGCCAGCGCAGCCTTGGTTATACCAAGGATTATATCGGTAGCTACGATAGGTCTCTTGCCCTCTTCTTCAAGACGCTTGTTCTCCTTCTCGATCACGAGACGGTCTATCTGGCTTCCCGGCAGATATGTTGAATCACCGGGATCTTCAATACGCTGACGCTTAAGCATCTGACGTACGATGACCTCAATATGCTTATCTGCAAGATCCACACCCTGCATGTTGTAAACCTTCTGAACCTCACGGATCAGGTAGCTCTCAACAGCTTCTATCTTCTTTATCTCGAGCAGATCATGAGGATCCACGGAACCTTCGGTAAGTTCATCACCGGCTTCGATAAGCTGTCCGTCGGTAACTTTTATCCTTGCGCCGTAAGGTATCTCGTATACCTTCTCCGAATCTTCGCCCTTGATGATGATCTGTCTCTTATTAGCAGAGTCAATGATCGAAACCTCACCACCGATACCTGCGATAAATGCAAGTCCCTTGGGCTTTCTTGCCTCGAAAAGCTCCTGAACACGGGGAAGACCCATTGTTATATCGTTACCTGCGACACCACCGGTATGGAATGTACGCATGGTAAGCTGTGTACCGGGTTCACCTATGGACTGGGCAGCTATGATACCTACTGCTTCACCAAGCTGGACTGCCTTGCCGGTTGCCATGTTCGCACCGTAGCACTTAGCACAGATGCTCTTTGACTTACAGGTAAGTATGGTACGTATCTTAACCTTTTCAATACCCTGATTACCGATCTCCTCAGCCATCTTCTGGGTTATCATCTTATTTGCCTGAACCAGAACGTTTCCGTCCTTATCCTTGATATCCTCGGCTGCAAAACGGCCTCTGATACGTCTGGGCAGATCTTCCACGCAATCCTTTCCATCCCAGAGTGCCGATACTTCCATTCCGGGGATCTCACCGGATTCTTCACAGCAGTCGTTCTCCTGAATGATAAGCTCCTGGCAGACATCAACCATTCGACGGGTAAGGTAACCCGAGTCGGCTGTACGCAGAGCGGTATCGGAAAGACCCTTTCTTGCACCGTGAGCGGAGATGAAATACTCCAGAACGTTAAGTCCTTCACGGAAGTTAGCCTTTATGGGCAGCTCTATGGTACGTCCTCTTGTATCGGCCATCAGACCACGCATACCTGCAAGCTGCTTTATCTGCTGATCGGAACCACGGGCTCCGGAGTCAGCCATCATGAATATGTTATTGTACTTGTCAAGACCTGCCATCAGTTCCTTACCGATAGCCTTATCCGTCTCTTCCCATACGGATATGACAGTCTTATATCTCTCGTTCTCGGTAAGAGCACCATCCTGGAAAGCATCGTTGATCTCATCAACCTTATCCTGTGTCTCTTTAAGCATATCCCACTTTCTTGCGGGAACCACCATATCGGAGACAGAAACGGTCATTGCTGCCCTGGTGGAATATTTGTAACCGATAGCCTTAACATCATCAAGCACCTTCGCTGTCTTTGTAGCTCCGTGTACATTGATGACCTTCTCAAGTATTCCCTTAAGCTGTTTCTTGCCGACAAGGAAGTCCACTTCAAGTCCAATAAGATCCTCGGGATTTTTTCTTGATACATAACCAAGATCCTGAGGCAGTATCTCGTTAAAGAGGAAACGGCCCAGAGTAGACTCTACTATTCCGCTGATCTCCTCACCGTCTTCGGTAGTGCGGCTCATACGCACTTTGATCTTTGCATGAAGATCGATAACACCGTTCTCGTAAGCAAGTATAGCTTCGCTCACGCTCTTGAAATACTTGCCCTCTCCCTTGCTTCCGGGACGCTCCTGGGTAAGATAGTAAATACCAAGGACCATATCCTGCGAAGGCACTGCCACGGGCGCACCGTCGGAAGGCTTAAGCAGGTTGTTGGGGCTGAGCAGCAGGAAACGGCACTCAGCCTGAGCCTCTACGGAAAGGGGCAGATGCACTGCCATCTGGTCACCGTCGAAGTCTGCGTTGAACGCGGTACATACGAGGGGATGAAGCTTTATAGCCTTACCTTCAACCAGGATGGGTTCAAATGCCTGTATACCCAGACGGTGAAGTGTAGGAGCACGGTTAAGCATAACAGGGTGTTCTGTGATAACCTCCTCCAGAACGTCCCATACGGCATCTTCCTGCTTCTCCACCATCTTCTTTGCAGCTTTTATGTTCTGACAGATCTGCTTGCCTACAAGTTCCTTCATAACGAAGGGCTTGAAAAGCTCTATAGCCATTTCCTTGGGCAGACCGCACTGATAGATCTTAAGCTCGGGACCGACCACGATAACGGAACGTCCTGAGTAGTCTACACGCTTACCAAGAAGGTTCTGACGGAAACGGCCGCTCTTACCTTTAAGCATATCGGAAAGGCTCTTAAGAGCACGGTTTCCGGGGCCGGTTACCGCACGTCCGCGGCGGCCGTTATCTATAAGAGCATCTACAGCCTCCTGCAGCATACGCTTCTCATTACGCACGATGATATCGGGTGCGCCCAGATCCAGAAGCTTCTGCAGACGGTTATTTCTGTTGATTATACGTCTGTACAGATCGTTCAGGTCAGATGTAGCAAAACGTCCGCCATCCAGCTGTACCATAGGGCGCAGATCCGGAGGAATGACAGGGATGGTCGTCATGATCATCCATGAAGGATCGTTATTTGAATTCTTGAATGATTCAAACACTTCAAGACGCTTAACTATCTTCGCCCTCATCTGTACCTTGGTCGAAGGATCATCAAGCTTTGCCTTAAGATCTTCCATGTCCTTATCCACATCGATCTCTTCAAGCAGGCTCTTGATAGCCTCGGCTCCCATGCCGACAGCAAAACGATTGCCGAATTTTTCTCTCTGTTCCTGATATTCATGCTCGGATAATACCTGCATCTTCTTAAGGTCGGTATCACCGGGATCCAATACGATATAAGCTGAGAAATACAGCACTCTCTCCAGCTCCTTCGGAGAAAGATCCAGTATCAGTGCCATACGGCTGGGTATACCCTTGAAATACCAGATATGCGATACGGGAGCTGCCAGCTCGATACGGCCCATACGCTCTCTTCTCACATTGCTCTTTGTAACTTCCACTCCGCACTTATCGCAGATAACACCCTTATAACGGATCTTGCGATACTTTCCGCAGTGGCACTCCCAGTCCTTACTGGGCCCGAAGATCTTTTCGCAGTAAAGGCCGTCTTTCTCAGGCTTTAATGTACGATAGTTGATGGTCTCAGGCTTGGTGACAACACCCGCTTCGGGATTGTTGTTCCTGGTGGACCACTCACGTATCTTCTCCGGGGAGGCCAGGCCTATGCTGATCTTTTCAAATGAGATAGGCTGAAACTCATTGTTCTTTATATCTGCCATTTTTATATGATCTCCTTCCTGATATCCTAAAAACATTTACGCCGTATACAACTTACGATCATTCGTCATCGCCCATGCTGTCGACAAATTCATCTGCGTATTCGTCTTCAGAATATTCCTCCACATCTTCAAACTCGCCCTGATCGTTGACTTCCTTGGTAGTGAAACCTTCGGCTCCCGCATAATCATTCTTATGCTCACCAAGTTCGAACTTGAACTCGCTCTCATTGTAGTCAACGTTTTCTTTAAGCTCTACCTCATTGTCGTTCTTATCAAGAACTCTTACATCCATTGCCAGTGACTGCAGTTCCTTAAGCAGCACCTTGAAGGATTCCGGTATACCGGGCTGAGGTATGTTCTCGCCTTTTACTATAGCCTCGTAAGTCTTTACACGGCCTACGACATCGTCGCTCTTTACGGTAAGGATCTCCTGCAGTGTGTAGGATGCTCCGTATGCCTCCAGAGCCCAAACTTCCATCTCTCCGAAACGCTGACCGCCGAACTGTGCCTTACCGCCCAGAGGCTGCTGCGTTACAAGTGAGTACGGGCCGGTAGAACGGGCGTGGATCTTATCGTCAACCAGATGATGGAGTTTCAGATAATGCATGTGTCCTATCGTAACCGGGCTGTCAAAATACTCTCCGGTACGGCCGTCACGCAAACGGACCTTTCCGTCGCGGGAAATGGGAACACCCTTCCATACATCGCGGTGATCTATATTTTCTTTCAGATAATCATAAACCGAATCAAGCAGTTCAGCCTTGTGCAGGCTTTCGAAGCTTTCTCCGTTCCATGCCTTGCCATCCTGTGTTGTGGTACGCTCCTCAGCCTTCCATGCCTTTACCTCGGCCTCATCAAAAGGAAGGTTGACATAGTCATTGGCAAGTTCAAGAGTATCCATGATGTCATTCTCTTTAGCACCGTCAAAGACAGGAGTTGCAATGTTAAAGCCCAGTGCCTTTGCCGCAAGTGAAAGGTGGATCTCAAGCACCTGTCCTATGTTCATACGTGAAGGCACACCCAGAGGATTAAGCACGATATCCAGAGGACGGCCGTTAGGCAGATAAGGCATATCCTCTACGGGAAGCACGCGGCTGACCACACCCTTGTTTCCGTGACGGCCTGCCATCTTATCGCCCACGCTTATCTTTCTCTTCTGTGCTATATAGATACGTACCTTCTGATTAACTCCGGGGCTCAACTCGGTATCACCCTTGGAGCGTGAAAATACTTTTGCATCAACAACTACGCCGTATTCACCGTGAGGAACCTTAAGTGAAGTATCACGTACTTCTCTTGCCTTCTCACCGAATATCGCACGCAGCAGTCTTTCTTCGGGAGTAAGATCGGTCTCACCCTTAGGTGTAACCTTACCTACCAGTATATCGCCGCTTCTTACTTCCGCACCGATACGGATGATACCGTCATCATCCAGATCCTTAAGGGCATCCTCACCGACACCGGGGATATCACGTGTGATCTCCTCTGCACCAAGCTTTGTATCCCTAGCTTCTGTCTCATACTCCTCAATATGTACGGAGGTGTATACATCCTCCTTAACAAGACGCTCACTTAAGAGTACAGCATCTTCGTAATTGTAGCCTTCCCAGGTCATGAAACCGATCAGAGGGTTCTTTCCAAGACCAAGCTCACCATTTGCGGTAGAAGGACCGTCAGCTATCACCTGTCCTGCCTCAACATGATCGCCCTTGTTAACAACAGGCTTCTGGTTGTAGCAGTTGGACTGGTTTGAACGTACGAACTTCTGAAGCTCATACTCATCCTTGCCGCCGTCATCAGTCTTTATCTGAACAGCTTCAGCTGTAACTGATGTAACCGTACCTGCATTCTTTGCAACAACGCACACACCGGAGTCAACCGCAGCCTTGGTCTCCATACCTGTACCGATAACGGGTGCTTCGGTAAAGAGCAGAGGCACTGCCTGACGCTGCATGTTAGATCCCATCAGCGCACGGTTAGCATCATCGTTCTCCAAAAACGGTATAAGCGCGGTAGCCACGGAGAACACCATCTTGGGGGACACATCCATGTAATCGAACTCTTCGCGTGAGTACTCCTGGGTCTCTGTACGGAAACGTCCGGAAACCTTTTCGTTAACGAAGTGTCCTTCTGCATCAAGAGGCTCATTAGCCTGTGCTACATGGTAGTTATCCTCTTCATCCGCGGTCATGTAAACAACTTCTGTGGTAACCACGGGATTCTTCTTGTTTGCCCCCAGTTTGTCGATCTTCCTGTAAGGAGCCTCGATGAAACCATACTCATTGATACGCGCATAGCTTGCCAGTGAGTTGATCAGACCGATGTTGGGACCTTCGGGCGTCTCTATGGGGCACATACGTCCGTAATGGGTGTAATGTACGTCACGGACTTCAAATCCGGCACGGTCACGTGACAGACCGCCGGGGCCCAGTGCCGAAAGACGTCTCTTATGTGTCAGCTCACCCAGAGGGTTGTTCTGATCCATGAACTGTGACAGCTGTGAAGATCCGAAGAACTCTTTGATAGCAGCCTGCACAGGTTTGATATTGATAAGATTCTGGGGAGATACCTCCTCATTCTCATGTGCATCATGAGCTGTCATACGCTCACGTACCACACGCTCCATACGTGTCAGACCGATACGGTACTGGTTCTGGAGCAGCTCGCCGACGGCACGGATACGGCGGTTACCAAGATGATCGATATCATCATCGTTACCGATACCGTACTCAAGAGCGATATTATAGTTTACGGATGCCACGATATCACTCTTTGTGATATGCTTGGGCACCAGATCATGAATATTCTGACGGATCGCTTCGGGCAGCTCATCTGTCTTGGTGCTGTATGCACGAAGGATCTTCTTAAGCTCGGGCCAGTAAACTTTCTCATTAACGCCCAGCTTCTTTGCATCCACATCAAGCCATGCTTCAAGGTCTACCATCAGGTTAGACAGTACCTTGACATCACGCTTTTCGGTGCGGATCATAACGCTCTCAACAGCGCTGTTCTGGATAACCTCTGCAAGCTCTGCGGTTACAACCGTGCCTGCTCTTGCCTCCAGAACTCCGGTAGGATTACCCTCCTCATCGTAAGTCTCAAGGCTTACTACCTCATGAGTGTAAGGATTAACAACATCCTCAGCCAGCACATGACCGCGGATACGGTTACGGAGTGCAAGCTTCTTATTGAACTTATAACGGCCGACCTTTGCAAGGTCATAACGTCTTGCATCAAAGAATGTGCTGGTAACATAGCCCTCTGCGCTTTCCACACTGGGGGGCTCACCGGGACGTACCTTGTCATAGAGGACCTTAAGTCCTTCCTCATAGGTCTTAGCGGTATCCTTGGTAAAGGACTGAAGGATCTTGGGCTCATCGCCGAATACATTAAGTATCTCCTCATCACTGCCAAGTCCGATAGCACGCAAAAATACGGTAATGGGAACCTTCTTGTTACGGTCCACCCTTACCCAGAATATGTCATTTGAGTCAGTCTCATACTCAAGCCATGCACCACGGTTGGGGATAACGGTAGCTGCAAAAAGCTGCTTACCGCTTCTGTCGCGGCTGATATTATAGTAGATACCGGGCGAACGTACCAGCTGGCTTACTATAACACGCTCTGCGCCGTTCACCACAAAGGTGCCGGTCTCTGTCATCTTGGGAAGATAACCCATGAAGATCTCATGCTCACGGATCTGATCCTTATCATTATTGTAGAGACGAACCTTAACCTTTAAAGGCGCCTCATAGGTAAGATCCCGCTCTTTGCACTCGCTGATGCTGTACTCTTCCTTATCAAGCTCAAAGTCTACAAACTCGAGCCTAAGGTGCCCGCCGTAATCGGTGATAGGAGAAATATCATCGAAGGCTTCTCTGAGTCCCTCCTTAAGAAACCATTTGTAGGAGTTCTGCTGTACTTCGATGAGGTTGGGCATTTCCAGTACTTCTTTACGTCTGGAATAGCTCATTCTCTGGCCGTTACCGGCTTTCATAGGAAGAATTCTGTTTTTTTCCATACTGACACTCACCCCGTTTTATATTGTTTATGGTTACCATTGACAGTATCGTCCGTGCCACAGGCACATGGCGTATGAGCGCATAAAAAAGCATAGTATGCCCACTACGCATAACGACACGGATAATAGAATATCACTCGGTTATATATAAGTCAAGAACTATTTTTATTTTATGGAAATATTCTTTGCCGGTGCATTGTATAAAATATGATCAGCACCTTATATCACAGAAGAAAAAAGCCCTCCGCATGAGCGGAGGGCAGATAAAAACCAAATTACTTCAGGGTTACGGTAGCTCCAACTTCCTCGAGCTTTGCCTTGATATCGTTTGCTTCGTCCTTGGAAGCGCCTTCCTTTACCATCTTGGGAGCGCCCTCTACAAGTTCCTTGGACTCCTTCAGACCAAGACCGGTGATGGTACGTATAACCTTGATAACGTCCATCTTCTTCTCGCCGAAGCTTGTGAGCTCTACATCGAACTCAGTCTTCTCTTCCTCAGCTGCGCCGCCTGCTGCAGGACCTGCTGCTACTACAACACCTGCTGCTGCGGATACGCCGAACTCTTCCTCACATGCCTTTACAAGGTCATTAAGCTCTAATACTGAGAGCTCCTTGATAGCCTCGATGATCTCTTCTTTACTTAACTTAGCCATTTTAAATCTACCTCCATTGATTAATTGATTACTCTGCTGCAGCAGGTGCTGCTTCGCCGCCTTTTTCTGCGATCTGCTTGATCACACGGGCGAAATTGGTGATAGGGCTCTGCATGCTTCCAAGCAGTCTGGAGAGCAGTTCCTCTCTTGAAGGAACAGCTGCTACGCTCTCAAGAGCCTTTGCATCATAGAATGTGCCCTCAACGATACCGCCCTTAAACTCAAGCTTGGGAGCGGTCTTTGCGAATTTTGCGATCTCTCTTGCAGGTGCGGTTGCATCTGTCTTTGATACTACGATAGCACTGGGGCCGTTTAACAGGTCATCCAGCTGCTCGCAGTCAGTACCCTTGAACGCAAAACGCATCATGGTGTTCTTGTAGACCTTGTAGGTCAGGCCTGCCTCACGAAGCTGCTTACGAAGCTTTGTGTCCTGGTCAACAGTCAGGCCGCAGTGGTCTACCAGCAGAACGGACTGCGCATCCTTGATCGCTTCGGAAATCTCAGCAACCACAGGAGCTTTAAGTTCTACTTTTGCCATTTCTATACCTCCTTATAGATTTTTGGAGATAAAAAATCTCCGGTTATGCCGGAGAACAGAAAATCAAAGCATCCAGCTTTATATCTACTTCTCTCTCCTCGGCAGGGAGCTCAGCGGACCAAGCATTTACGCCTTTCGGCACCTGCTGTCTTCGGCACAGCTTTTTTCAAGCCGATGAAGATATTACCATACATGATAATTCCTGTCAACAACTTTTTAAAGAAAACAGCTGTAAAGCCCCCTGTCTTCAGGTAAGGTGAACATCAAGCCGCTTCCTGCAGCTCGTATTCATCTATCATCTCATCATACTCATTTATCACTTCTTCCAGAAGCTCCATAATATCGGACGCTTTGTACAAACCGTTTTCATCTGCCTTCAGACCGCCAAGCCTTATACCATATACCGCCGGGGAATGATCGGTCCCCAGAAGCGACAGGCCGCGAAGCTGCTCCGTAGTCTGATATACCAGATCAAGACTTATATACTCTTCACCATCGGCTGCTCTCCACCTGCTTATCACAAGCTTGGATCCTATAGGCGTCTTTTTTTCTATCGCATTGGGAAGACTGTAAGCCTCCGCTCCCAGTGCGGCAAGTACACTCCCCAGATTGGAATCATGACCACAAAGGAAAGTAAACTGCCTGCCATCCGCTCTCAGTTCCTTTTCTATCTCCTCCAGCAACGGATGGGCTACATTAACAGCCACGGAAGGTGCAGTAAAGAGTACATCTCCGTACACATCCTTTATCTCCGCTATAGCTTCCCAGTCCTCCTCAGAAAGCTCATGACCGAATGCCGCTTTCTTACTGTCGCCTTCCTCGTAATACTGCAGTACCAGTGCATCGCTTATCTGGCATGCGGTTTTAAGCGAACCGCTGACTCCCGGCTCTTTTCCCTCCTCCAGGGTAAATGTACTGTCATCAGTCATAAATGCGCTGAACTTTCCGTTTTTATAATCCTCGGATTCCTCAACATCTATAACATCTGCGAGCAGCTCATAATTATCACTCAGGCTGTCTATAACAGGATCATAAAGCGTATGCATCTCATTCTCCGCATCTGTGTTGTACTCATCTGACGAATAAGTAAGCTGCGGTGTGAACACCGGATCCATGGTATCAAAATCCATATGATACTCAACCTCTTTATTATATGCCGGCAATAATCCGGCCGTGAAAAACTTAGCTGTGGCTATCGTTCTTTGCTTGGAATTTGCATATATTCGCACTGCATCTTCTGACGGCTGATAGTTAGCTTCAAAAAGTCCTTCATCCTCAAGCCACTTTCTGAAGTATTGTCCCATCTCCGTCTCAAGAACACCTCCCCTTACCGAGAGTTCGCTGGGTGCCGACGACCACATATACCACTCATGAGGTGTGATCGTATCCAGTGCAGAGCCCGCAGCACTTAAAGGTGAACGTATATTATGCCTGCTTAAGCATACAACCTGTTCCAGAGTATAGCCGTCATCTCCGCTCACACCTATATGATCCTTTATCCGCTCATCCGCAGCAGCTGCCGCATCACCATATTTTGAAAAAGGTACCGGTGCCTCATCTGCTGTCTTTTTAACATTCTCTCCGTATATGGTAGTCCAGTCATTCTTCATGGATATGGGGATCCATCCCTGCTCATCACACAGCGCATACATCTTATCGGCTTTTCCCTGATCACCGTATTCACGCTCCGTATCATCGCAGCAGAGCATGAATGCCAGGCTCTTATAAGGGTTGCCGCTCGTCACATATTCTGCCATGCTCGAATCGCCGCTGCTGTTTCCGAAGGAAAGTACGGGCTGTTCCCCTATCTCCTGCGCGATCACACTTACCTTGTTCATCTTAAGATTCTTTATGATAAAGTCCCCGCCAAGTATCAGTTTATCATCACCGGTGTATGTATAATCAAGGCCGTCAGTGATGCTCTGTCCCGATGCACGCAGCGTTTCATCCGAACCGATTATCTGCGACTTCGGAAGATCAATGGTACCGTTCACGATACCTCTTACTATAAGCCTGTCCGTACCGCTCACGATATATATGGTAAAATCATTTGCTTTAAGAAGATCTATCACTTCCAGCATGGGTTTATAGAAAGATTCTCCCCTGGTCATTCCTTCGTACCCGGGTGCCGGCTCTTTCTTAAATTCTTCAACATATGCATCAAACTCAGCCAGGGTCATACCCGCGAAAGAGGATGCTATGCTTTTTCCGTGATCAACTTCTATCCCGCCCGCGGAAGGGCCGCCACTGACTGAATCCAGTATCTTTTCCGCTGTAGAACGTTCAAATTCACTTGCCCTGTCCCTGTAATCCGGATCTTCAAATACCCTGTGCATCAACAGACTGTAATCAAAATATGTGGGATTGGTCTCACCATACAGTGTTCCGTCCAGGTCAAATACCGCAATACGCTTTTCCACGGGAATGTAATCGGCTCCGCCCTCCTCAGTTATCGCATCCATATAGGATATAAGCTGCTGCTTTGCCATAGCTCCATCGTTCCATAATGAAAGCATTTCTTTTGAAGGAACAGCTTCCGGTTTGTCCGCAATGCTCTCCGGCTGACCCGAAATACGCTCTTCCGGAGTTTTTTTCTTCCAGGCCACTGCCATACCTATAAGCAGAAGTATCATTCCTGCTGTTATCCCGACGATCCACATAATGTCTTTTTTGTTCTTCATATCCGCCTCACTTATCAGTCTTTTGTTTTCAGTCTCTTAAGTCAATTGTCCGGTGAAAAAGCTTCCTTTTTGGCATATATACAACATTTATATTTTATAACTTTTCCGGAAAGAAATCCAGATGATCAGGTTCATTCTCCGGCAGAAAAACGCTGTAAAACCACAAGATCCGTCCTGTGGTCTTCTCCTGAAACCGCAGCATCAAAAACTGCGTTTATCATAAAAAAAACCTCCGCCGAAGCGGAGGTTTTGATCTTTCTCAATACTTAGCAGTGTTGATCTTTACGCCCGGGCCCATGGTGCTTGCCAGGGTGATGCTCTTTAAGTACTGTCCCTTAAGGGTTGAAGGCTTAGCCTTTACGATAGCTTCCATCAGAGCCGTAAGGTTCTCGGTAAGCTGATCTTCGGAAAAGCTTGCTTTTCCTATAGGGCAGTGAATGATATTGCTCTTATCAAGTCTGTATTCGATCTTACCTGCTTTGATATCGTTGATAGCCTTGGTAACATCCATTGTTACGGTACCTGCCTTAGGGTTAGGCATTAAGCCCTTGGGACCCAGCACCTTACCTAAACGGCCTACAACACCCATCATATCGGGAGTTGCTACAACAACATCGAAATCAAGCCATCCTTCGTTCTGGATCCTGGGGATCAGCTCTTCGCCGCCTACATGATCGGCACCTGCTGCCTCAGCCTCAGAGAGCTTATCGCCCTTTGCGAA
Organism: uncultured Lachnospiraceae bacterium; assembly: GCA_902779395.1. Classification (GTDB taxonomy): domain Bacteria; phylum Bacillota; class Clostridia; order Lachnospirales; family Lachnospiraceae; genus NK4A136. Next base: position 108,219 of record CACZBK010000022.1, read on the forward strand.
TACCAGCACGCGAACGGTCTTACCGGTTCCGTGAGGAAGTACTACAGCGCCGCGGATCTGCTGCTCTGCGTGACGTCCGTCACATCCGGTTCTGATATGAACCTCTACGGTCTCATCAAATTTAGCCGTAGCGGTTTTCTTAACTGCGCTTACAGCATCAGCAGGATCGTACAGTGTTGCTCTGTCGAACTGCTTCATAGCCTCATTATATTTCTTACCATGCTTCATCTTTTCGCCCTCCTTACTCTTCCACGGTAACGCCCATGCTGCGGCAGGTACCTGCTATCATGGACATAGCTGCCTCTAAGGATGCTGCATTAAGATCAGGCATTTTAAGCTCTGCGATCTCTTTAAGCTTATCCTTTGAGATAGTTGCCACCTTGGTCTTGTTGGGTGTTGCAGAAGCAGACTTTAAGTTGCACGCCTTCTTGATAAGTACGGGTGCAGGGGGAGTCTTGGTAATAAATGAGAAGCTCCTGTCTGCGTATACGGTTATCACCACGGGGATGATCAGATCGCCCTTGTCAGCGGTCTGTGCGTTGAACTGCTTTGTAAATTCAACGATGTTAACGCCGTGCTGACCTAATGCAGGACCAACAGGCGGTGCCGGTGTTGCTTTTCCGGCGGGAATCTGTAATTTGATGTAGCCTTCTACTTTCTTTGCCATTTTGGCTTCCTCCTTTATATATTGTGGTCATGGCGCAGGATTAAGATATCCTGCTCCCACCAAGGGCATGTTTCAAATGACCCAAAGCTCTGCGCCCCGGTCATTTTCCGCAGCCCATAAGGCCCAAACCTTAAACCGGTCACTCTACCTTCTTTATCTGGTAGAAAGCGATCTCAACAGGGGTCTCGCGCCCGAACATCTCGACCATGATGGTAACGGTCTGCTTGTTCTCATCGATACGGGATACGTTTCCGATGGTATCTCTCCACGCACCGTCGATGACCTGTATGGTATCTCCAAGAGCAAACTCTGCATGTGAGATCTTCTCCTGGTCGATCTTTCCTATCTCATACTCATCCAGGGGCACCGGCTTGCTTCCGGGTCCCACAAATCCCGTAACACCACGGGTATTTCTGACCACATACCATGCATCGTTATCATCTGCATCCATATGGATGAGAACATAGCCGGGAAGAACTTTCTTCTGAACGTTCTTCTTGCCGTTGGAACGTATCTCCATAACGTCCTGCATGGGAACCTTAACCTCAAGTATCTTATTCTCAAGATGACGGTTCTCTATGGCCTTTTCAATATTGAGCTTGACTTTCTTCTCATATCCGGAATAAGTATGAACAACATACCAGCCCATGCCGCGCCCGGACTTATTGTCGCTCTGCCCTATATCATATTCTTCGGCAGATGCACGAAGCTCTTCATCGCTCATGGTGCGGGTGGGCTTATAAAGCTCATCCTCTTCCTCCGAAGCTGCAAGTATAGCGGCAAGCTCCTGTGTGCGTTTTACGCCTACTTTCATATTTGCCATGATCTACCTCATCAGAATTTAAGCGTTGTCAGCCAGTCAACACCGTATTTGATAGCAAAATCAAACACTGCGATGAGCACCGACAAAATTGCGGTTATGATTACCACAGCCACCGTCTGCTTAGCAAGATCCTGCTTATCGGGCCATGTGATCTTCTTGTACTCGGTTTTTACACCTTTAAAAAAGCTGGGCTTTTTGGTCTTCTTATTACCTTCTGTATTAGCCATAGCCTTTACCTCCCCGCCTTACTTGGTTTCTTTATGTAAGGTATGTGACTTGCAAAATCTGCAATATTTCTTTGTTTCCATACGATCGGGATGAGTCTTCTTATCCTTCGTAAGGTTGTAGTTACGGCGCTTGCATGTCTCGCAGGCCAGCGTTATCCTTGTACGCATCTTTCTTTCCTCCGTTCCTGTTACACTAAGTGTTAAAAACACATAAAAAAAAGAGTTCTGTGCTCTCGCTCGGATAATATATCACAAGGTGCTTCGCACGTCAACTACTTTTTTTATCAGCCCAGATATTCCTTTATAAATATCTTCCTGTATCTGTCATAAGCCCAGCGGTTTGATACATGTCCTTCATGTGCACACCATGCCAGAGTCTGGCCGGGGACCACCACCTTTAAGCCTTTGCGCAAAAACTCCATGCACTGAGAAGCATCATAAAAATCCCATCCGTCAAAAAGATCTTCCCTCCAGGGAATATCCCGGTTGGTAACCATAAGCATGCCGCTCACGTATTCACAGGAAAACAGCCCGTCCATCGGGCGGTATTCGTAGGTCTGGTAATTTCCCTCTTCCTGATCCGGAGTATATACCGCTCCCACACGCGTGGCATTTTCCGGCACTCCGTCCGGCGAGATCTCCGGAGCCCCCAGCATACCTATCATCCCGATGCTTTCGTTCATCGCAAATATCTTTAGTATATCGTTAAGAAAATTCGGATTGATTATGAAGCAGTCCTGATGAAGATAGATCTTTATCGCCGCATCGGTTGCATTCATTGCTTTATTGTATGCGGAAGCCACGCCGGAAGCATCCCTTATCGGAAGCATCTCCGCCGTATAGCCGTTAGGAATGCGCAGATGGCTTATGTAAAAAGTGCACTCCTCATAGATCCTTTCATTAGATACACAGCTTATGAAGCAGAACTTTTTATCATCCATGCTCCGCCTCCCTCACTCTCCTGAGATACTCAGCTTCCTTTACCATGCCAAGGCTTCTGTAGAAACCGGCCATCGAAGCCGATACTTCACCTTTTGAACCCACCGGCATTTCATTAAGCAGCTGTTCCACGGCAAAGACAGAGATCCCGTGCTTTTCTATGAATTTAAAGCCTTCCTCATGAGGAAGCCCGAAGGATATACGTCTGAAAAGGAACAGCACTTCCCTGTATATATCCATGAAATCATCTATGTATTCGATCTGGTCGTAGATACACTTTTCCACGGTGCCTTCTTCAAGACGGTAGATCGGTGCGGTAACGGAAAAACAGGTGAGTTCTTCATCATAGCAGGCTGTATTCGTGTATGCACTCTCACTTATGAACGAAACTATATCCGCATAAGCTTCTGCATTCCTCTCCTGAAGCTTCTCATTGATCCTGCCCTTGTATACACAAACGCCGGCAGTAACGGAAGGGCGCAGTTCCATGAGCTCATCAAAATGTGCATCAGTCTCACCGCGGAGCCGCTGCACACCTTCAACCGTATAAGCGCCGGTCGCATTACAGTATTTTTCTACATCAATCTTCGCCTTATATATCATTACACTATCTCCATTAAAGACCATTATAAAACAAAACCTGCTATGTTGCAAGCAGGTTGATACATTATATAGTGTTTTTGTAATACCACAGGAACCCTGGTATTACATGTATCCGTTAAACAGCATCCCGCTGTATGCGCTGGTCACATAAGGGTTGGCGTAGTGCGGCGTGGTAGGATTCTTATATGCCACTATGCGTTTATCCACATAATCCATGGGGTTGAGCTGAACTTCTTCAGCTTTCCTCACAGCAAATTTTGTAAAGTTCTTAAGTGCCCCCAGCTCTTCGCCCGTTTCATTCTCACTCAGGCTCTTGGCCAGAGTTTCTTCATCCACATCCAGCGTGCCGTCGTCCTTCTGGGTCACCCCGATCCTCTCAAACATATCGGTATAATACTGGCTGTTCTTCTTCATATCATTTACCAGCAGCCCTGTCCTGGGCTGTCTGTCAAGATACTCTGCCGTAGCCTTCACAAAATCATTATAGGATCCTGCCAGCGAGATTATGTTATCCTTCATGGATTCCACATCTGCTTTATATCCTATGGTAACTTCCCTTTCGGGATCAGCTTCCTTAAGCAGCACATCAAAACCGCTGTCCAAATGAATGTCATTGCTGCCGGATCTCTTTATCATACCGTTCTCGGTAAACACCGCATCCTGTCCGAAACTGGACGCATCACGTATGCCAAGATAATCAACTATACCGCCCTGCTGACTGGTCTCTTCATCCGAAATGGAAAAATGTCCGCCCTCCTCACTCCTGTCGCCGACGTTTTTAGAGCGGATCACAAGGGCAGAATTACCTGCGCCGTCCTCTTCCACTTCCGCATGAAGCCCCAGCTTGAAATTATTGATAAGCCTTGAGAGACGGTTCTGTATATCCTTATTGGTATCCGTAGCCGATACGGTAAACTGGAGTTCGTAATTGGAATTCTGAGTCTCCACATCAAAGGAATAATTTCCTTCGGGAAGCTCAACCCTTCCGTCGTGGAGAAATTTACCGCGGTTTTCCTGCGGTGTGGCAAGCTGCTGAACAGACAGTCTCACGCTCTCAGCCGCATCACTGCCCCCATCTGTTCCCGGGAACCCCTTAAGCTCAACTGCATCAGGATCCGAGGAGAATGCCGCCTTCCGGTCAAACATATCCTCCTCATCCGTACCACCGATAGCGGCTATGTTCTTTTTAAAACTGATGGCCGATTCCTTCATATGGATAGAGTATTCCTCTATCTCCTTGGAACGGTCGAGCAGAAATACAGGCTCATCCTTGCTTATCTTGACAATGGATCTGTAAACATCCTTAAGATCTTTTTTGTTATGTGAATCAAAACGATTGGAAGAAGACCTGGGTACCAGATCGGCCTGATAATAGTTGTAGACATTATTCAATATAGAATTATTTATCGCAGCCATATGTACCCTCCTTTCTTCCATGATAACATTTATCGCGGTCCTAAGCACATCCTTTGTGCCTTATACAGGGGCCGGAAAATGGGTACACTTTCCCTTCTATAGTTAGAATCATGATAACACAAAAAGCCCTGAATTACAAGGCTTTTAGGGATATTTTATGAAATTATTTTTCAATTCAAAATTATGTAAACCTACCGGTTCTTTACCGAAGCCAGAAATGTCTCAAACGGAACCGGTGCAGATGCATAAAACCCCTGGTAAGCATAGACTCCGCCGTCACGGACCAGCTTAAGTGTATCGGCATCTTCCACCCCTTCCGCATATAGCTTAAGATCGGCTCTTGCCGCAAAAACACCCAGCCCTGCAAGCAGCGCCCTGTCCTTGGCGCCGGTTTTAAGGTTCTGCGTCAGATCCCTTCCTATCTTGACCACATCTACAGGAAGATTACGCACCAGATGCAGATCCAGAAAACAGGAGCCGTCCAGCGCCACGTGTATACCGCAGGATTTTAAGAACATGACCTCATTCAGAAGGAAATTGGGGTTCATATTCCTGCAGCGGTCCGTAAGCTCAAGGCACAGATTCCTGCCGTTCACATCATTCTTCTTAAGCGTTGCCAGCAGCATCTGATGAAAGCGCGGCTGTTCAAGCTGTTTCTTCGAAAGGTTAAGATTGATCATCAGATCAGGCACATAACCAAGCAGCTGCTTCCCTTCGCGAATGGCGCGGTCAAGTATCCAGTTCCCCAGAGCCAGAAATGTACTGTCATCTTCAAGCCATACCAGGAAATCTCCGGGAGAGATATTTCCGTATTTTTCATTCTCCCAGCGCAGAAAAGCTTCACAGCCTATGAGCTTTCCCCCTTCAACTTCCATGGTAGGCTGATAATGCAGCGAGAAATTCCTGCATCCCGCCTCCACATCGCTGCGTATGGCATTGACCAGTTCAAGAGTCGCCTCGTTTCGGTCGAGATAATCACTTTCAAGAACCACCGGTGCTCCGTCTTCCCGGGTTTCCGAGCGGTTACGCGCATAACGTGCACATGCCATTACCGAATGCACATCAACATCTTTTGAATCCGCCACCACAACCCCCGCGCTCAGATGAACATTAACGCGGGTTCTGTCAACAGAGAGCATCCTTGATGCATAGTTCTTCTGTTCGCGGTAAACACGGCAGACTTCATCCGCATCCATCTCCTCCGTACAGAAGAAGAGCATCGTTCCCTCTCCTCTGAAAAGCTTCCCGCGGTCTCCCACGAGAGTCCTGAGATTCTCTGCCAGCGCCGATAAGACTTTATTGCCGAAATTATATCCGTATTGGGAATTTATCTCTATAAGGTTCGATGCCCCCACGAGCAGTACGACCGCCGTGCCGCCGTTAGCAAAGATCTGCTTTAAATGGTCGAGAAAGCGGTTCTGATTAGGCAGGCTGGTGGTAGGGTCTGTGTGCTGCTCCACCCCGCCTCCGGAAATGGCTGCGGCAAGATAAGCCGGCATGCCGGCATAGTCACGTACAGTAAAATACTTGACCGTGCACGGAACATATTCGCCCTCCCCGGTCTTCATATTCCAGACAGTCTCTTTTTTTTCAACTCTCCTGCCCTTTATAGCTTCCAGATCAGCCTGAAAGCTCTTAACATCCTCCGGCGAGAGCATCTTCTTCATCTGCCCCGTATTATTCTTTACAAATTCTCCCGGCAGTCCGAAAGCGGTCACTGCCTCCGGGGACCACCTGGCTACATCCGCCGCGATATCAAGCATAAAGAAATAACGCCCCGTACCTCCTGCTGCAGGCACGAAGCTCTCATATAATCTGCTTATCCTGAAATACTGAATGCTGTTATCCATATCGTTCAATATATCGGCATTACTTCAGCATTGCTTTATAGCTGACAGCCATCTTCAGGCACTCTTCTTTCATTTCCGGATGCAGGGAAGCCATCTTCTCATAGCACTGTGCCAGCATCGCATAAGGTATCCTCTCCGTGGCATCCTTTATCAATATGGCTTCGGTCTCCTGACAGGCATTTATAAACCACACGCTCGCTTCTTCATAGTCCCCGGCCGTAAAATAATAGCGTCCCAATTCACAGCACATCTCCGAACAGGGCTTTATGCTTATATTCTTGAGCGCCCATTTAAAAAAGGCATTTACCTCTCCGTTAACACGCGCCGAATGCGCCAGAACGCAATAGCTTTCCATACGCTCGTCTTCGCCCCGGTCCGGGTCATAAAGCAATCCTTCAAAAAACGGGGCCGCATCGGTAAAATCCTTATCCGCACCTGCCATAAAAAGCTCGGTAGCATACATATGCATAAGCTTCTTTGAGAGTTTTTCACCGCTTGAGAGTTTATTTACAAAGATAGTAAAATCCCTGCCCGAATGGAGGCTCTGCGGCATATGGAGTATCTCTATGTCGCTGTCAAATACCAGCGGATCCAGGCGTACCGACTCATGCACCGGATCGATCCAGACAAAATTCCTGAGGCGTTTGAACAGCTTCGGCCTGAGATCCTTTTCATAGTTATCCGTAGTACGCAGATCATGTCTGTTCACATACCACATCTGTACCATCTCAACCTGCGGATCCATCGCTTCTTTAAGCGCAAGAAACTTACGGGCATTCTCTTCATCGATGCACTCATCCGCATCCGCCGAATAGATATAATCACATCCGGCCTTAGAAAACGCAAAATTCCTGGCGGCGGCAAAGTCGCCGATCCAGGAAAAATCGTAGATCTTATCTGTATAGCGTGCTGCTATCTCTTTTGTATCATCACTTGAGCCTGTGTCTACTATAACGATCTCTTCCACAAGAGGAGCAAAGCTGTCAAGACAGCGCGAAAGCACCTTTGCTTCGTTCTTCACTATCATACACAGACAAACACTTATCATGCCTCTTTACTCCGCATGCTCCTTATGATCACCTCTATTATAGCCGTAAAGATAAATACTACGGGGGTACATATGCACTGCTGATAGCAGAATATGTTATGCCCCATATAAGCAAGGATACCGCCCATCAGGGGAACGAGCTCCGGCTTATCCTTCACATATTTTGATGCTCTGAGTATAGACGATATGAATATGCCGACATATGCCACAAGGCCAAGGAAGCCTTCACATACAAGCATGTTCAGCCATTCATTATGAGCACATGCAAGCTGCAGGCCGTGCCAGTATTCTGCTACTTCCGCCGCATAATATTTATCCATAGCTGAGGCGAAGCAGTCCGGTCCCACACCTATCATAAGATCCTTAAAGTTTGCATGCGAGAAAGCTGCTGCTGCCGCGCGCCAGTTAAAGCCTCTGTGGTTACCCCATGCCATATCAAATCTGAAAAAGTCCACATCGTTAAGGGCAGCTATCGGCATCGTGCCTTTTGTGACCATTACCACGCATGCGAATACACCCACTATCACAAGTACCGCCGCTCCAAGTGTGATCCCCCAGACCACCTTCCTGATGCTGCTTATATCAAACGCAGTCTTGTCCTTATCCTTGGGTTTTGAAGTGATCACCCAGAACAGAGCATAGGCAGCCATAAGCGCGATCAGCAGTATGAGCATTGCCGTAGAACCGGTCACGAACTTGGATATCTTTTCTTCTCCTGTGATGTATGTACGCTGTCTTTCAGGGAACAGAGCATACATCCATCCGATCACTCTCATCGAAAAAACTCCGATGATGCTCATCTCAAGGAAGCGCTTCATCTTCTCATTGCTGTCCAGCGAGTATCTGAAGAATACCATAAGTATCAGCACCATAGCCACATACGCACTGTCGCTGTTGGTGGTACAGAGCATCCCGAAACCCAGCGCCGTAAACAGACCCGAAGCAACACGTATCTTAGTATTTTCAGTAGTCCAGTAGAAATACATACCGAAGGGCACTATCAGGACCGCATACGAAGAGTACCAGGATGTCTGTCCTAAAGTGGAGAGGAATTTCTCTATATCCGCCTCACCGACACCGTCATACATCCCCAGCGGGTTAAAGCCAAAACGCTGCAGTATGCCTATCTGGTAACAGATGGCGGCCGCAACAACCATAGCTATTATGGTAGCCTTGCTGTATCCCCAGAATCTTGACACGAAGAAATACGCAAGCACAAAGAACAGCTGACTCATAAGTCCCATGTTCCAGCCCTCGTATCCCCACAGCGCCATCGTTTTGTCCGACGATAGCAAAAATGAAAGTACGCTTATAAACAGGAACCCTGCCGCAAAGTAGTCCGTGATGCTAAGATTCTTAAGCTCCTCCTTAGGCTTAAGCTTATCTTTAAAGGACACCATCCATATTATCCACATAACGGTCATTATGCTCAGACCGACTATGGAAGACCATTTAAAGATGGCATACTTTGCCGCCCCCATGTCAAAGTACTTGTCGTGATAAAGCAGCGGATACAATACCAGCATAAAGAAGACATATACCAGCATTATCCCGTTTACAAAATAATCCGACAGGCCCTGCGCCGTGGTCAGTGACTGACCTTTTTTCTTACTGTTGTTTTTGTTTGAATATTTATTTGCACTCATAGCTGTTGATTATACCACCTTGATAATATTATTGCCAGAACAAATTTTAAGCCCTCTATTTAAGAAACATTTTCAGCATCGCATCATATATCTTCCGATACGGCTGATACCTCATCGGAAGGTCCAGCCACAGCTTCTTATCCAGGATACCGCAGGAATGTGAAAAAGTCTCGAAGCCGTATCTTCCGTGATAGTTGCCCATACCGCTCTCTCCGAAGCCTCCGAAGGGCAGCCCCGGCGTAGCCAGATGCACCACCACATCATTCACGCAGCCGCCGCCGAAACGGCAGCGTTTAAGCAGATACCTGATATTATCCTTATCTTTGGAAAAGATGTAAAGTGCCAGCGGATGGGCATGGGCTTCCACGATATCCCTCACTTCTTCTATACGATCAAATGTCAGCACCGGAAGAACGGGACCGAATATCTCTTCCTGCATCACCGCATCATCCCAGCTTACGTTATCCATAACGGTAGGCTCTATCTTTAAGCTCTTCTCATCACAGTTTCCGCCCTTAACCACCTTCTCTTCATCTATCAGGCCTCTAAGCCTCTTAAAATGCTTTTCATTGATGATCTTCCCATAAGAAGGATTACTCAGCGCATCACGGCCGAACTGCCGCACGATCTCCTTTTTGATCAGCTCCACCAGCTCATCCTTCACATAGCTTTCACAGAGTATATAATCCGGAGCCACACAGGTCTGTCCGCAGTTTAAGAATTTTCCGAAAACGATACGGCGCGCCGTGAGTTTAAGATTGGCCGAACCATCCACTATGCAGGGGCTCTTCCCGCCAAGCTCAAGCGTCACCGGCGTCAGATGCTCGGCAGCTTTTTTCAGTACTTCCTTTCCCACGGCCTGTGATCCCGTAAAGAATATCTTATCGAATTTCAGAGATAACAATTGCTGATTCTCTGCCCTTCCGCCCGTTATGCAGGCGATATATCCTTCATCAAAATTCTCAGATATAAGCTTATCTATCACTGCAGATGTGGCCGGTGCATAAGCACTGGGTTTAACTATCACGGTGTTCCCGGCTGCCACGGCATCAATGAGCGGCTCCATCGTCAGCAGAAAAGGATAGTTCCAGGGACTCATTATCAGCACATTCCCGTAGGGCTTTTTCATTACAAGGCTGTCTGCGTGAAAATTGGTAAGTGGCGTGGGATGCCACTGTGTAGAGGCATAACGCTTCATATTCTTTAGCATATGGCTTATCTCGGTCAGGGAGAGTCCCACTTCACACATGAATGCCTCCATATTGCTCTTCCCCAGATCCTGCCTTAAGGCATCAAGTATCACGCTCTCATTCCTTTTAATGGCACGGTAAAGTTTTTTAAGAGCACTTTCCCTTACTCCCAGGTTCAATGTGGAGCCTTCGGCAAAGAAAGCATGCTGTTTTTTTAATATCTCTTCAGTACGGTTCATGGTCTGGTACCTCCTTCTTCAAGCACATCGTAATAGAAGCGCTCAAGCGCCTTTGCATCCATCAGCACGGGGACCGGATATACCGGGTTGCCTTCAGCCGCAGCCATCCTGGCCATCATAGGTATATCCTCCCGCTTTATGCCCTTAAGCTTCGTACCTATCCCTATCCTCCGGTTAAGCTCCCATACGGCTTTTATAAAACTCTGTGCTGCCAGAGCTTCCTCCGTATCCATATGCGCCACCCCGGCAGCTATGGCAAGTGCCTTAAGCTGAGGGTATATCTTTGTTCCGTATGCTTCCAGCACATAAGGCAGGAGCACGGCCGTTGTTTCGCCGTGGGGCATATTATATTTACCGCTGAGCGAATGACTCACGGCATGAGCATAGCCCACATATGATACGGTAAATGCACAGCCTCCCAGATAAGAAGCCCTCAGCATCGCACGCCTTGCCTTCATATCATTTCCGTTCTTTACGGCACGTTCCAGATTGCGGAACACCAGACGTACCGCACGAAGCGCTTCACGCCTGGTCTGTTTCGTTGTGGAATTTCCTATATACGCTTCCACGGCATGTGCCAGTGTATCCATGCCTGTGCCCGCAGTAATACGCGGCGGAAGTGTCCTTGTCGTTTCCGGATCCAGAACAGCCACATCAGGTATCAGCGGGAAATCCATAAGCGCGTATTTATGCCCTGTCTCATCATCAAGTATCACTGCAGCCACAGTAGTCTCACTTCCGGTACCTGCCGTTGTAGGTATCGCAATGGTATACGGTGTACGCAGCCAGACGCGCAGTATCCCGCCCAGATCCTCAAGGGTACTGTTGGGCCTTGCTATCAGAGCACCTACTGCCTTGGCCGTGTCCATAGACGAACCGCCTCCGAAGCCTATAAGCGCCTCACATTCCTTTTCAAGATACAGCTGACGCGCCTCCTCAACAGTACTCACCGTAGGGTTAGGCTGAACCTTATCATACACGCTAAGAGCAAAGCCCTGCTCTTTAAGTATATCTTCCAGATGCTTAGTGATGCCAAGACCGCGTATTGAAGGATCCGTTACCAGCATCAGCCTTTTTATGTTCTTTTTCCGCAGCAGATCGGGTATCTGATCCACCTGATTTAAGATATGGGGATTGCGATACGGAAGGACCGGTATCGCCACTTTGAATCCGAACTGAAAAACCCTGCAGAATGCTTTATTCAGTATGTTCATTTTAGTATTGCCTCCTTGTTGTATTTTATCATCACTTTACAATATCCTTCGGTCTTATCACGCATGATATGAAGCCCACGCTCCAATTCATCCGCTCTAAGGCTATGAGTGATCAGCGCCTCCGGATCAACTCTGCCCTCTTTAAGGCGCTTCAGTACATAATGCCAGTCGTCATCTTCGTCCTTTATGCAGGAAGAGTTCCAGGTCCCACGTACAGTAAGCTGCTTTCTGAGTATCTTCCAGTAATTATCGCGTGTAAAGCTCATATCCGAATGCGGGTTACCCATAAAGACCACACGCCCTCCGGCTGCCGCTGCTTCAAGCCCCAAGGCAGCGGTTTCATTCCTGCCCACGCACTCATAGTACAGGTCCACACCTGATGATCCTGTTTTTTGCGCTATCCACTCTGCTGCATTCTCTGTTTTAGTATCACAATAGTTTTCGTCCGGTATGCCAAGCTTTACAGCCTGCTGACGCTGAAACTCTTTATTGCCTATAACAAACAACTCCTTTATATCCATATCCAGCAGGAACATGCAAAGAAGAAGACCTATGGGCCCCAGCCCGCATACCGCCACTCTTTCTCCCTTTAGCGGTGCTCCTATGCGCATAGCATGGACTGCCACTGCCATAGGTTCAAGCATAGCTGCCGCTTCATCGCTTACCGTATCCGGAAGCTCTATCAGATTCCATTCCGGCACGGAAACATATTCCGCAAAGCCTCCGTCCCTTCTGGATCCCAGGTAATCATAGTGACTGCACATCTCATACTTCTTCTTCCGGCACTGTGCGCACTCTCTGCAGGGGATCAGCGGGAAGACCCCTACACGCTTACCGATCCACTTAGCATCGACGCCTTCGCCGGTACTCTCAACGCTTCCGGCGAACTCATGTCCGGGGATCAGCGGATGTTTATGCGCCCCGGTCTCGTATATCCTGGGAATGTCAGAGCCACATATCCCAGCAGCGCTTAGCTTTACCAGCACTTCTCCCGATGAAGGCTGAGGCTTTGGCGCCTCTTCATATCGTATATCATTTATGCCATGTAATACCCAGGCTTTCATCATTTGTTCCCTCCGGGACTGTGCCCATTATTATCACTATCGTCACTCAGCTGTTTGCAGGGTACTTTAGACCGGCTTAATATACTGATCATGGTCATTCTGCAATTCCGGCGTTCACGATCTCCTCATACCGCTTAAGGTCCGCCGGAGTCGTTACCTTAAAATTGCTTTCCTCCCCCGGGATCATAGCAATATCCATTCCTGCCATAACTGCCGGCTCTGTAGAGCCCTTGATCGTAAGTATTCTATCAGGAAGCAGCGCGCGGTTCGCATCAAGATACTTCCCCAATATAAACGCCTCCGGCGCCTGCCCGGCAAATATCTTCTCGCGTTCCAGAAGCTTCGTCACGCTTGCTCCATCTTCACTATAATATACCGTATCCTTCATCGGAAGAACCGGCATTGCACCATCATGAGTATCACATGCTTTGATACAGTTCTCTAACATAGATGCGGAAACAAAAGGACGCGCCGCATCATGTATCAGGACTACTGTGTCTTTATCATATTCCTTAGCAATATCCTCTAATCCGTTTAAGATTGATAACTGCCTGGTAGAGCCCGGTACCGAGAAGCCGGTGATAAACTCCTTCGCATTCCCGGGTCTCTTTGCTTTCAGCGCGCAATTTATCTGTTCGCACTCATGCTCCGGTGCCGGGGTATCAGCACCTTCGCATACCGTATATTCCCTGCAGAATTCCTGCCAGTCTTTTCGTATCTGATCATGCCATGCCGTATCGGCAACTATCCGCACGCTTTTGATCTGAACACACTTAAAAAGCGCGCAAATGCTGCGCGTGATCATCATCCTTCCGGACGTGCGTATATATTGTTTGGGGATATCTGCTCCCAGCCGGCTGCCTGTGCCGCCGGATAAGAGCAGGGATATGCATTTGGGCATTTCTGACTCCGGGTATTATATTTCTGTCATTTAATCAAATATCGAGATTCCTTATAGCTTTTATCGTTTCAGCGTAAGGTGTCTCTTTTCCAAAAAGCAATGTAGTTCCCAGCACAAAGCCCTTGACTCCCATAGGCGCAAAGGTCTTGATCTTCTCAGCACTGCATGCACCGTCCCAATATACATCAAAGCCCATCTCCTTTTGCATCGGTAATAGTTTTTTATATTTTTCACCCACATAATCCAGATACATCTGGCCTGCATTTCCGGGATTGACTGACATTACCAGAACCTTCTTAACAATCCTGAGCATCTCATATATCGTTTCCACACTGGTGCCGGGGTTGATAGCTATCCCGGGGATCATGCCGGCATTGATAATCTTCTGAAGAGTTGTTGAGGGATGGTACTCTGCCTCCGGATGAATATATACCGTATCTCCTGGACGTAGTTCATCAAGGAATAGATGGACGGTATTATTGGGATGTTCCACCATAAGATGTACGTCCATAGGCTTTTCTGTATACCTGCGTATACAACGCATATCATTTAAGGACATGGCAAAATTAGGCACATAACGTCCATCCATGATATCTATATGAAACGAATCTATTCCGGCCTCATCCAACGTTCTGACTTCCTTAGCCAGATGACCATAATTCGCACACATCATTGATGCCATTAGTTCAAACTGCATGATGAATCTCCCCCCCAAAAAACATATATATAAATCATTGAAAGCTTATATCTTCAAGATAACTATACAGAATATTATAAGCTTATGAACATTTATGGTCAATAAAGCTTTTTTTATACTCTGTCAAAATCATATATCCATTCCGTCACCCCTTCATATTCCGATAGAAAATAAATGTCTGGTATGCTATACTTACTGCTAACAAATAACCGCAACAGGCTAACCCGACGATGAAAAAATACAACACAGTGGCATAAATACAGTGTTCATGGTATACTTTCAGTATCGCTATGGATCGGGCGATAACTATACAGCCTGCTTAAACGCTATAATATAGCCCAAGGCAAGAAAATCGAAGGTGCACGTAAAAAAACAACAGATCATATCGGAGCATTATATGACAGGCAGTCACAGGGTTATAATAGATACAGACCACATGAAATACGATTTCACTATCCGCAGGAATATTACGGTCATTCTTGGCGATAGCGGAAGTGGTAAAACTACTCTTGTTGGATATCTGCAAATGTATTCAAACCGCGGCCCTGCCAGCGGGGTCACACTGCAATCTGATGTCCCCTGTGTTGTATTTACTTCCGTAGCAGGGCTTTGGAAGCCATTACTAAACGAAATAAAACACAGTATCATCTTCATAGACGAAGGCCAGCCGTTCATATTCACTCAGGATTTTGCCGAAGCTGTAAAGAACTCCGATAATTATTACGTTCTGATCACCAGACGTCCGATCCATAACCTGCCTTATAGCACGAAAGAGATCTATGGCATCCGCACGGTGGGCAGATACAGCTTTCCGGAAAAAGTCTATCAGGAGTTTTATCCTATATACGAAACTGAAATAGAAAATTCACCCTCCCACAATACTATCCTTCTATATCCGAAAGATCCTGGAAGTTTTTCCGGATGACATCAAACAGGCACTCAATAAAACCCGTTAATCACGGAAATAGAAAGGTCAATTAAAATGCTGCATATCTGCTTCGGTGAAATGGAAAACGCAAACTACGGCCCTGATTGGTTCAAGGTCAATTATGATCCTAAATGGCTCAAGGATCCTTTTGTCCAGAAAATAATAAAAGATGTTGATAAATCCGAGTATGTAGACGGACTGATCATCAATAGTCCCGTACTAGGCCCCATCCCTCCGGAACGGCTCTCCGGGGGTGCACAGACACTTATAATGATCTATGAAAAACCGGAACTCATCTTCGACGCCACCAGCTGTGGTGAAAACTGTGCCAAAATCCTTCATGAGATCGGTATGCAAAAGGATGTCACCATCAACCTCAATTATCTTATGAAATTCGATGATGTTGAATCTCTTAAAGTATATATAAAAAACGAAGAACGAGTGATCACCGACATGGAAGACTACATAATGACCGCGGTGAAGTATGTGTGAGCCCTTCAAGCGATGTGAACTTTGCCGGAAAGTTACACTAGCCCTCAATCATCCAATCAGCGAATACTGGAAACCGAACTACTTGAATAAACCTTTCCAGAATCAGGTCATTATAACATTACTATAGAAAACGAGAAGGTTATATCGAAGACTTATGACAGGCTCTTATCATATCGTGGTGGTCAATGCCACCTCCAAATACGAACTGGATATCAAACGCAACATTACTATCTTAAAGGGTGACAGCGCCACCGGAAAGACGGTGCTGGTTGATATGATCCGAGATTACGTCTCAAATGGTCCGGATAGCGGCATAATGCTTAGCTGCGATATACCCTGCCGTGTCATTGACGGCAACACCTGGGAAGAACAGCTAAGTCCGATCAACAATAGCATTGTATTCATTGACGAGGGCAACCGTTTTGTTTCTTCTGAAGAATTCGCACATTATGTACGCGAAGGCAAAAACTATTATGTGATCGTTACCCGTGAAAAACTCAGCAACCTGCCCTATAGCGTTACGGAGATCTATGGTATCCGCGGTTCAGGCAAATATAATGATATGGTACCGGTCTATCATGAGACCTACCACATTTACGAAGAGTATATCCGCAATCTGCAGGCTGGCGAATGCATCACGCCGGATGTGATCCTTACGGAAGATTCCAATGCCGGTTATGATTTTTTCAACACCATTGCACATAACAATTCCGGCAATATTGAATGCCGTGCAGCCGGCGGCAAATCAAATATATATGGTTCTGTCATCCATGCTCATGACCATTCCGTCCTGATCATTGCAGACGGCGCTGCTTTTGGCGCTGAAATGGAACGCATCTGCGAACTGATCCATTCCGGTGCAGATCTTCACCTGTTCCTTCCTGAATCTTTTGAATGGCTGATCCTGAATTCCGGAGTCATCAAGGATATCTCCAAGGATGAAATGGAACATGCCGAAAACTATGCTGATTCCGAAAAATTCTTCAGTTGGGAACGCTATTTCACCCATCTCCTGACACAAAATACCATCGGTACCCCGATGGCCTATAGCAAAACACGCCTTAACGATTATTATCGGTCATCCAATATCACCAAACGGATACTGGCAACGGTCCAAGGCATTGATTTTCACTACGAAAGCAGGGTTTAATCATGTTATCAATTTTTTATGGCGAAATGAAAGAAGCTATATATAATACTTCGGTATATTTTAAAAACACCTTCCGCAATGAATGGCTGGAAGATCCGCTTGTGATAGATATGATCAAAGATGTGGATAATTCTGAGGTATTGGGAAACGGCGCTATCAAAAGCCCCGTTTTGGGCGTGATCGCTCCGAATACTCTTTCCGGCGGGGTCAAAACGCTGATTCTGATCTATAAACAGCCGGAGAAGGTTTTCAACGCCTCCAACTGTGGGGATAACTGTGCCAAATGGCTGCTGAAATTAGGTGATATGATGGATATAACAATAAATCTCCGCCACCTTATGAACTTCGGCGACGGAGAGTATGAGATAAAAGTATTGGATGATAATATGATTGCTCATAACAGAAGTGAATTGCTTTTGCTTGCTGGAAAATATCTATGAATGATCCGTGTACTAACCTATGTATATAGTTTACAACCGGTATGAACAATATTTAATTCTGCCGCGTTTTTCATAAAATACAACGTCTCTAACGTCTCCCCCATATAACCAATATAACGGTCCGCACGTTCAGATCCTTTCGGATCCGACAGTTCTTCCGTTCTCTCCAATATAGGGAAAAGCCACGCACAATAATCTCTTAATACTGCCTTCTTAGCAAGGATCACATTATAATTGTACAGATATCTCTGTTCCAGAACCTGCGGGAAATAATCCGCATATTCAGGCTGCAACTCACGAATGGCTGTCAAAAGCGCATTCCAATCCACTTCCTTAAGATACCTCTCATGATGTGCATGAATATTGGGTTCATATGGCAATGGGTAAGGAAGGACAACATCAACATCATTATCCGGAAGCCTGAGGAGGTCATCCTCACTTAATTCAAACATACGTCTGTACTGACATAGCCCATAATACTGATCATCTGTATCCTGTCCAATACAAAGCGCATTCTTCCAAGCCCAGTAAAGGCCTGTGAGTTCGCTGTAGTTTGGATTTTTATGGGAGATGTTGTCGCCTGTATTATCACACAAATCACATATTCTCACATCCGTATTGGCCGTGCCCACCTGTATTGGTTGCACATAATCCGGAATATCATATTTATTTCTAAGTTCCCTGTCTTTAAAGAATTTTGCCATATAAATTGAAACATCCGGCTTATTATTCCCACTTGGTAACGACGCCAAAATCTTGCAATCTCCAGTCTTTGCAAAATACTGCTCCATCAACTCAGTCCACTTATTAGAATCCACTCTGACAACATTTCCAAAACCATATCCATCAAGAATATTCTGTACCTCATCCTGCACATTCTCCGGAGTCGCAATATAAATCAAAGTTTCCTTCTTCTCTTCCTGACTCATTCCCTCGGCAAAAGCTCCAACCTCAACCACTGGTCTCCCTGCCAAAGCAGAAGCATTGCCTTGCAACGACGAAACAAGAAAACATTCAACTTGCCTGTTTGGATATATAGTTGTAATCGCATCAAAGGTTCCTAATGCATAACCCTGTGCGCCGAAAATAATCTGTCTCATTTGTTTCACTCCAAAAAGTGTTTATTACAGAACATAATCTTCAAATCATCCCGATGATGATAAAAATATGCCGTCATAAGTCTTTCAGATAAAAAACCAATGTATCTGTTCTGATATACATCATCATAACTGCCTATAACCTGCTCACATCTTTCAAGTATTGGGAACAACCATTCACAATACCTGTCAAATACATCTTTCTTGGCAATTAGCATGTTATATGGAATGTAATAATTCGATTGCTCCACAACTTCAATATCACGCTTGTACCCCGGACATATTTCTTCCACTATCTTTGCCATCTTATCCCAATCTTCAAGGACATGATTCTTACCATAGATAAATTTAACATTAGGAACATTAATCACCGGCATTGTCAAAACAGCATCCAAATCATTAGCCATAATATTTTTTATATCATTATCATTAAAATCAAACCTTCTTCGATAATGCGATAATCCTACATAATCAGATTTTTGATTTTTCCAAGCCCAATACATTACTGTAAGCTCACAATACACACGATTCTTGTGAGAAATATTAACCCCTGTATCATCACCAGCAAAATCACATTTATTAGTATCCAACGTGGCCCCAGCCTGAACCTCTTCTTCCCACTCTCTTTTTTGAAACACAGTCTTCAAAGGTTTATCTTTGGAACTTCTTATCACATATACTTTCAGATTTTTTTTATCGCCGTCAACATTATCAGCGTTCAATGAGTCCAAACTGAAAAAATATGGGTATCCTTTTTTTAAACTATGCTGTTCAAACAACCTGCCCCTGGTTGCCGCCCAAAGATCACTTTCAAATGTCATCAAAACTCTGTTAGTCATGCTAACCGAATCAAGTGTATTGCATATTTCATCTCTATATTTTTCCAATACAGCAACCACAGTAAGAGAACTATTATCTACTCTCGCATCAGTATATTCCATTACTGGTATGCCCTCTATATTTGTTGGTGTAGTTTCGGAAATAGTGCTTACAAGGAAAGCAGCAACTTTAATACCATATGTTTCACTGGAAAGGCAAAAATAAACTTCTCTTGATACATCTCCAGCTCCATATATGTATACTGTTTTGGCCTCCTTAATTCTATTTAATTCATCAGTATAAATTTCCGACATATTAACTATTCTCCCAAAATCGACCTGTATATATCATATATCTTCTTACTGCTGATTTCTTTATCATAAAGTTCCTTCGCCTTAACCTGACCTTTTTGTGCAATAACTGATGCCTTTTCTTTATCGTTATATATATCTACCAACTTGTTTTTAAGCATTTCTATATTATTAAGTTCATACAAATATCCACTATCACCATCGCAAATCAATTCAGGTGTTGCTCCACAATCAGCTCCAACCACAATACATCCTGACAATTGCGCTTCCACTGTTACGCGACCAAATGCCTCAGATCGTGAGCATACAACAACAATATCTGCATCTCTGTACCATTCTTCTAAATTATTTACACGTTCATAAAGATGTACACGCTTCTCTATATTGCCATTCTTTACTTCGTCCTCTATCTCCCTTATGTAATCTGCATCTCCACTTCCAACAAGTGATATGTCAAAATCAACGCCCAAATCATTTAGCATTTTAGCTGCTTTGATTAATTGGAGCTGTCCCTTTAACGGAATCATTATCCCCGGCATAAGAATTTGAATAGTTTTATTCTTTAAGATTTCTCGCTCGCAATAGTATTTTTTTGTATCAACACCATCATAAACACAGGAAACTCTTGTTTTGTCCAATTTAGGATAGCAATCACCAATATATCTGGATACAGTTATTATTCGATTTGCACCATTAATAATCTCGTAAATGAAATCATCATTAAAAAACAAAAATCCCTGTTCTTTAATGTTCTCTCTTGAATGCCAAATATACGGAATGCCCATCTTACGTGCTACATATGGTCCAACATAAGTGTGATTGGTATTATTATGGACAAGTTTTACATGATATGTCCTTATTATTCTTTCTATTTCTGAAACAGCTGTCTCATTTATTATCCGTTCTCTTTCTGAGAATTCTTTGCCTGGCTCAACCAATCCTCCTCTAGATTGAACAAACAAATAATCTATTTTGTTCTCCTGAAGCAGTTTTTCACCATTACCATATCCTGGCAAAACAACAAGCGTTTTTAGTCCAGCCTCTCTCATTTCTTTGCATAAATCCACCATACAAAGAAAAGCTCCGGATGTATAATTATTATCTGAAGACATATAGAGCACATCTATATCATCATTAATAGAAACTTCTCTATTATCTCTGTTAAAATCAGATATATAACCTCTTTCCATTTCTTCAAATAACTCATCATCCACAGCTATATATTCTTTAATATTATTTTTTTTAAGATTGCTAATAATCTGACCCTGATTCTTCGGTAAAGTTGCTACTATGACTTTGAAGTCTTCACCCCATTCATATTCACCGACACTATATACAGGCATATCGAAATAAGTTTGATTATCAGATGCTTTTGATACTATGAAGCAGATTCTGTCATCTTCTATTCCAAATGATCTAAGACGCAACAAAACAAGACTCCCAACCATACCGGCGCCATAGATACAAATTTTTTTATGCTTTTCAACTTCTCTTAAGAAATCAGTTTCTTTCAAATATCCCATGCCTCCGAATATTCTAATCGTCTGGATAACTGTTTTCTACACGCAACTTTAATTTCTTCAAAATTATCTAATCCTAAATCTCTTGCCTGCATAGCCATAGAAACAAGCAATTGATGTAATCTTTTAACATCTTCAATACTGGCTGTATTATTTAGTCTTCCTTCTGGAAGCATCGTAGTAATAAAATTCAATTCGTCATTTGTGAATTTAAATCCATTTGATAAAATGGCATATCTTTGGATTTCTGCAAACTTCGTTTTACGTAAGTTTTGTCTGTCATTAATGGCTCTATTGGTTTCATTGTTTTTAACATCTCTCCAATAAAGCATTACTTCCTTTAAGTTTGTTATCTTTCCGTACTTGGAAAAACCAACCCAAAAACGATAGTCTTCCATCCCCTGGCAATCATCCATAAATCTTATGTTGTTTTCCTCTACTACTCGTTTACGAAACAGCATACTTCCATTACCTAATGGATCAAAAAACATAAGACATGCTTTTATGTAGTTGGGATTCTGTAAAGTGTCATCAGAATATCTGAGCACATTTCCATCTTCATCTATCGCACAATATCTTCCACCAATAGCATCAATATCTGGATGATTTTCTAGATACTCAACTTCATCTTTTAATCGATTTAATGGAGCAATATCGTCATCATCCATAAGCGCTATATATTCGCCTTTAGCAAGTTCAATACCACGGTTCCTTGAATATGCGATTCCCATATTTTTTTCGTTATAGTAGTACTTTATTCGATCATCATTAAAATTATTTTTGACCATTTCAATGGAATCATCATTGCCACAGTCATCAATTAAAATCAATTCAATATCTGAATATGATTGATTCAGTATAGATTCTACTGCAGTATATATATATTTATGTGCCTTATATACAGGCATTATTATCGATATCAATAGTCATTTCCCCTCATTCGTTATTATCACTTATCAAATTTTTCTGCAAAAGTACTCGGATTGTACATCAGTTCAATATTTCTTTCAATTTCATCATGATCCCAATTCCACCATTCTATATTCAATAGTTTTTTGATAGTGTCATCATCAAATCTCATTTTTATTACTTTTGCAGGATTTCCCGCGACAATCTGATATGGTTTCACATCTTTAGTAACAATCGCACCAGCAGCAAGAACTGCACCATCTCCAATTTTAACACCTGGGAGAATCACAACATTCGCTCCAATCCATACATCATTACCAATAGTAACAGGTGGATTATTTCTTACTTTACTATCCTCATAAATTGAATTACATTGATGTTTTCCATATTTTTTTATTAATTTCTCTTTTTCGATATAGTCTTCCCAATCATTAAATACCGCGTGATCTAAAAAAGGATGCGTACTCACACACTCTAAAGAATGGTTGTTTACAATTCTAGCAGAAGTATTAATCGAGCAATATCTGCCAATTGTTTCTGCCAAAGGTGCGTATTCCAGAAGTCCCTCATATCCATAAGTATATCTTCCAACCTTGCACCCTCTATAAATAATATCTTCTTTATTTATGTTTAACCCTGCTGCAACTACATAAAAATCATCATTCGAAAACCCCACTTTTTTGATTGATTCAACAGCATCACTGTCGTACTCGCGTAATGCAACTATTAAGTAGGTATCTTCAGTATTTATCTCACTCAATTCATAAACTCTGTGGCCATCAACTTCTATAAGTTTAGTTGCATTTTTATCTACAAAACCCTCAAATCTAATATTGGAATCATTCAACACATTTCCTAAAATTTTTCCACCAATACCCGCACTGTATATGAATAGTTTTCTTCCATTTGCCATTATTTTTATAACACTAAGTTTGTCTCTGCAGATTTTTTTAAATAAGTCTTCAGATATCATTTCTCATATCTCCATATTAAGTCAAAATACACATTTTCATTTAAATAATACGTATGGATTAATTTTCGTACGATTGAGCTCCCTCTATTATTTCTTTTTCATCAAAGAATATATTTACATATTTTTCAAATCCACTCAAATCGTAAGAGCAAGGTTGCTTTTTAATATAAAAATCATGATACAACTCAATTAGAAACCGTTTAAAATCAGATTTCACTTTTATTAGAGTATCCTCAGATATATCTCCATCTCTATAAAGATTTATTGTTATTATAAATTCATCAAGTGAAAACGCTTTAAAAAGATTATATTTTCCTTTTTTACTATGATCATCATCAATATTACGCATCCAGTATTTATCATTAATAATATACTTAGCATTTTTTCTATCTCCATATAATATTCCAGCATGTGGAGAAATCCTGTCATATTGATAATTATCTTTGATTTTGTCATATTGGGATTTCCATATTCCAACACCACTTGTCCATGTCCCTTGAATTCCCAGATTTGCAACAAATTGATCAAAGGATTCGAATTCCTTATATATTGGACCCCATCCCATGGCACCATTAGAAAAATAAATTACCGGTTTTTCTTTCTCATACTCCATCAAAAAATCTATAACATACTGTAATCTTTCCGGCAACCAAATAGAACGATGATTAACAAATTTTAAATAATCACCATTTGCCAATTTCAATGCCTCAA
>CACZBK010000023.1 GCA_902779395.1 uncultured Lachnospiraceae bacterium
CATCAGCAGCCTGTACTTCACTGACAAAAAACTCCTCTTTCGTCTGCTGCACCTCTGCCTCATTTCCCTTTATAGCTGTGCAGCCAAAAGATGATATTATAAAAACAACTGCTATAAGATTAATTATTACCTTTGTAAGCTTCCCATATTGCTTCATCTAATTTCTCCTTCCCCACACGGTCTATAGTAAATTTAAATCTCTCACTCGGATTTGCATTCTCCTTAAAGAATTTAAGCGCTGCATCGCAGATCCTGAAAAGAGTTTCTTTATCTTCAACAAACGGTACTATCTCCACGCCCTTGCTTATCTTATTTCCGAAGAGTCCTGCAAAACTCACAAGATATCCTGGCTTTGTATCATAAGCATCGGTAGGACAGCTGAATGCGCATCTTCCGCAGTAGTTACACTTATCATTATCAAGACTGACTTTGCCGTCTTCGATCTTTATAGCGCCTTCGCGGCATACCTTGGCACATACGCCGCAGTTGATACACTTATCTTCTATCCAGGATACGCGCAATCCGCCTTTTATACCCAGATCATTTTCTTCTGCTTTAAGACAGTTATTCTGACATCCTGTAATGCCGAACTTAAACTTATGCGGCAGTTCTTTACCGAAGTATCTGTCATTTAATTCTTTAGCCAGCTCCTCAGTCTCGATACATCCGTTGGGACATACTTCCGAGCCCTGACATGCAGTTATCGTCCTTACACGGGGACCGCAGACTCCGGGGCTTACTCCGCCTTCCGCGAGTGCATCTTTAACTTTATCAATATCTTCCAGCTTTATATAAGGGATCTCCACACCCTGTCTGGATGTGAGATGTATATATCCTTTTCCGAAACGGTTGGCAACTTCTGTTATCGCCACCAGCTGCTGTGCCGTGACCTGACCTCCGACCACAGACAAACGCAGAGAAAACGTATCCTTTTGTCTCTGCTTCATAAATCCGCCTTTTTTCAATGTTGCATAATCTGTAGCCATATATAATTCCTCCTGTTATCAAAAACATATACCTGATATCTAATATTGATATCTGTCATTTCATCATATAAACCTACAGCGAATGATGCCTCCTGTCGAAAAATAATCTTTCATGATCTCCTCCGTTTTGCAATTCCTTTTTTATATTTTTAGGATTTTAACACAACGGATCATTCCTGAAAAATCAATTTAATCTATCATCTGTTATAGGTTACGTTTATCGCAATAAAAAAACCGCCGATACAGGCGGTTTGATCAACAAAAAATCATTTTATATTTCCTTGTATTTTAACAATTCTTCTATGTACTCCCTGCCGTATTGGGAACGCACACTTCCCTTGGATGTTATATAACCTATGATAAGAGGATCTTCTTCCTTAAGCTTGATCGATACCAGCCCCTGAAGTATGGCATCATCCCATGATAATATACCCGTTCCTATAGAGTATCCACCAAGTTCCGCGATTATCTCCATGGTGGTCGCACGATCATCGGATATGATCATCTTATCATATTCATGATCTGATAAGGCTTCCTCCGTAAGGTAGTAATTACCGTCACTGTTCTGGTTGAAAGAAACACAGGGAAAATCTTTTAATTCCTCTAAAGAGATCTCTTTCCTTCCGGCATACTTATGATCCTTCCATACATAGGCAAAAGCTTCTCTCTTCATCAGTGGGGTGAATTCAAGCTGATAATCTTTAAACAGTTTTTTTATCAGGGTCTCATTTGATCCCGAAAACGAGATTATACCAACTTCACTTTTCATCCGCCTTACATCTTCAAGTACTTCCTTCGTTTTTGTTTCATGAACGGAGAAACGGTATTTATCCGGATTATGCTTCTTTATCAATGCAGTAAAAGCTTTTATGGCAAAATTATAATGCTGCGTTGATACTGAAAATCTTTCCTTATCATGATCCTTCGAAAGGTATCTGTTTTCAAGTATCCCGTACTGGCTTACCACTTTTTTTGCATACATAACGAATTCCCGGCCTTCATCAGTAAGAGTGATACCCTTATTGGATCTGTCAAATATTATTATCCCCAGCTCATCTTCCAGCTCGTGTATACTTGAAGAAAGCGCCGGCTGAGATATGAACAATCTGGTCGACGCTTCGCGTATAGATGGTGCCGATGCTACTTCGAGCACATATTTCATCTGTAAAATATTCATAATACTCTCTCTGTTTTTGACTTAAGATCAGTCTCCGACTTTTTTGATGTACAGTTCAAATGTACCATCACCGTTATCAATAAGCTTAAGTACTTCATGGCCCTCTTCCTTTATGCTCCTGGGAACATTCTGTACGGGCTCCCCGTCATTTAAATGCACCTGGAGGATCTGGCCTTCATCCAGTTCCTCAAGAGCCACCTTAGTCTTTACAAAAGTTACAGGGCAGTTAACGTCGGTGATATCTACTGTATCATCCACTTCGAAACCTAAATCTGCCATTTTATTCATCCTCCTCAATTATAAGTTCTTCTTTTCTTACAGTCTTTTCACCGTCTACGGTCTCAACATGAAATGCGTTGAGTACAGGATTACCTTCCTCCATCAGGGAAAGTATCAGATAGCTGGCTTTGGAATCATTTGCAAGGCGCTTATCCTCTTCCGAAGGCCTTGAGGGTGATTCCGGATGTGAATGCCAGTTACCCAGCGGTTTAAGCCCCTTTTCACGCATATCCTTGATCGTTTTAAGCTGATCCCTGGGATCGATCGTGAAGTGTTCATTAGTATGATCGATATTTGTCAGTATATAGACCTTCTGTATATCGCGGCTGCCGTCCTCATTATCGGTACCGGCGATAAGACCGCATGCCTCTTCCGGCGCTACAGAGAGCGCGTGGTCGTATATGCTGTTGAAATCTGATCTCTTTATCGTAATCTTCATAAATTTATTCTCCATCCATAAGACAAGTGGTGGACCACGCGCCTTATTTATTTACTTGCAGCACACGGATTGCTCCGCATCTTCGATGCTCCCGCAATCCTACAACCATTCGCAATCCGCTGAAATGCTTGTTTTCACAAACATTTCGCTGCTTGCTCATGTTTGTACGGGTTCCAAGCTCATGAGCCGATCCATGCAAGCATGATCGTCTCATGAGTTTTGAACCCTAGTGCTTCATGTCGCACGCTACCTGCTCGTAGTCGATGAGCTCGGTGATGGTGGGTTCATCGGAGCATACTGCGCAGCCCTTGCCACGGGGCGGCAGCTTGATCTTGTGGAATTCCATCTTAAGTGCATCGTAGGTGAGCAGATATCCAACCAGCAGCTCGCCTGTTCCGGTGATATACTTAACAGCCTCCATTGCCTGGAGGGATCCGATCACACCGCCCATAGCGCCGATGACTCCGGCCTGCTTACAGGTAGGTACGGCATCCTTCGGGGGCGGATTCTTGAAGATACAGCGATAGCAGGGACCTTCCCCGGGGATTATCGTTGTAAGCTGTCCTTTGAATCTGATTATTCCTGCATGACTTAAAGGTTTCTTTGCCATTACGCAGGCATCATTGATCAGAAACTTTGCAGGGAAGTTATCGGTTCCGTCAAGAATAAAATCATAATCCTTGATAAGATCCATGATATTAGATGCGCTTACAAAGTCATAGTAAGTGTTCACCGTAACATCCGGATTGATGGCGCGCATTGTCTCTGCCGCAGATTCTACTTTTTTCTTTCCGATATCATTTGTGGTATGTATGACCTGTCTCTGCAGATTTGAGAGATCAACTACATCCGCATCTGCGATACCGATAGTACCTACACCTGCTGCAGCCAGATAAAGTGCTGCAGGAGCTCCCAGTCCGCCGGCACCTATGATGAGCACCTTTGCGTTAAGGAGTTTTTTCTGGCCCTTTGCGCCTATCTCCTTAAGTATTATATGTCTGGAATATCTTTCCAGCTGTTCATTGGTAAAAGCCATTATCTGCCTCCTCCTATCATAAGAGATTGCCCCCTCATTTCATTCGTGGACATTTCATCGAAACCCTGCATGATGGCTCCTCCTCCCATGAAATATAAGAACTCTACCTCATCGCCTTCTTTTAATACGGTTGATTCGAAAGTACCGGACTCCAGAAACTCCTCATTGATGGAAACCGTTACATACTGCGGTGTTTCAACCTTTTCCTGCTCGATAAGCGCAGCGACAGTAAGTCCGTCTGCCACTTCCTTCTTTTCTCCTGCTACTGTGATCTTCATTTATTTGCTCCTTTCTTTTTAAATAACGTAGTACCACTCTTCCGACTGACCTACTTCTTCGGTATGCCGGTTCGTGCCATTAGACCTGTATTCCATTTCCAGATTCTTCATGCTGACTATGGTGTTTGCATCTATAGATCTGGTTATAAATGTATTGCCGCCTATAACAGTGTTTTCTCCTATTACCGTATCTCCACCCAATATGGATGCTCCGGCATAGATCGTTACATTGTCACAGATGGTAGGGTGTCTCTTCTTTCCTGAAAGCTTCTGTCCTCCTCTTGTAGATAGTGCTCCCAGGGTAACACCCTGATATATCTTTACATTCTTTCCTATCACCGTGGTCTCGCCTATTACGATACCTGTTCCGTGATCGATAAAGAAATATTTGTCTATCTCAGCTCCCGGATGTATATCAATACCTGTTTCTGAATGTGCATATTCTGTCATCAGTCTGGGAAGCACAGGTATCATAAGCTTATATAATTCATGTGCTATCCTGTATACTGTGATAGCCACCAGCCCCGGGTAAGCCAGTATTATCTCCTCCAGACATCCTGCAGCAGGATCTCCGTCATATGCCGCCAGCAGATCTGATTCTATATACTCCCTGACAAGCGGTATCCTCTTAAAGAATTCCTTACATATACGGTAACTCTCTTCCTCCCGATCCTTTGCAGTCATCGTTCCTCTTTTGGTACAGAAATCCAGAGCGAGGGTTACCTGTTTGTTCAGGTGATAAAATATATCTTCAACAGTTACCGCAAAAGTGTTCTTCGGATTATAGATCTTTACGGATCTGTCTCTGTAATACCCCGGGTAAATAACACGAAACAGATCATTAACAAGATCTCTTACTTCTCCTTTATCCGGCTTGTTATAGATACTTACTGCATCTATATTCTTTTTTCCGTCAAGATCCGCGTACAGATCCCTGACGATACCGTCTATCTCATCCTCTTTGATGATGTTTCCCATTATTCTTTTTCCTCCCGTTACGCGGACCATTCTGCCGGAAGGGCTTTACCCTTCCGGCATTGGCCTTGCTTATGCAAATGTCTTTAATACCTTAACCATCGCGTCGATATCATCGGGTGAATTATAAAGTGCAAGTGTAGGTCTGACAGAGCCTTCATAGCCGAAATGCCTGAGCACAGGCTGTGCACAGTGATGGCCAGTACGTACGGCGATACCGTATGCATCCAGTCTCTTACCTACTTCATCATCAGCATATCCGTCCAGTTTAAAGGACAGTACAGATGCTTTATTAAGTGCCGTACCTATGAGATGAAGTCCCTTAACGGTCTTCATCTCCTTCATTGCATACTGCAGCAGCTCGTGCTCCCAGCGGTATACACAGGGCATGCCTATCTCTGAAAGATATGTAAGTGCTGCTCCCAGTCCTACAGCATCAGCTATGCTTCCCGTACCTGCTTCGAATTTATTAGGTATGGGATTATATATTGTACGTTCAAAGGTTACATCAGCGATCATATTTCCGCCGCCGTGGTAAGGCTTTGCCGCCTCCAGCAGTTCCTTCTTTCCGTACACCACACCTATGCCTGTAGGCGCAAACACTTTGTGTCCGGAGAATACAAAGAAGTCGGCATCAAGCGCTGATACATTTACCGGTATATGCGCAACAGACTGTGCGCCGTCTATCAGTATGCGTACTCCGTGTCTGTGTGCGATGGCTATCAGCTCCTCAATGGGAGTAACAGTGCCAAGCACGTTGGATACATGCGTAACCGACACAAACTTTGTCCTCTTTGTAAAAAGCTTCTCATATTCATGCAGCAAAAGCTGTCCGCTCTCATCACAGGGGATGACCTTTATGATAGCTCCCGTTTCCTGGGCAACCAGCTGCCAGGGCACGATGTTTGCATGATGCTCTAATATGGATACGATTATCTCGTCTCCGGGCTGAAGCTGAGGCTTAACATAGGCATTTGCAACCAGGTTGATAGCTTCTGTCGTGCCTCTTACAAAAACGATCTCCTCTGACGAAGGTGCACCGATAAAATCTCTTACTATATCTCTTGCGCCTTCATACGCATCGGTACTTCTGGCCGCAAGAGTATGTGCTCCTCTGTGTACATTTGAGTTCTCGTGTTCATAATAGTATTTGATCCTGTCGATAACAGCCTGCGGGCGCTGCGTTGTAGCTCCGTTATCAAGCCATACCAGCTTGTTTCCGTTCACCTTTTCATTAAGGATGGGGAAATCGCTGCGTATCTGCGCCAGATTCTTCGATCCTATACGGATCGATTCATCCCTGGTGGTATAGGGCTTATCATCAGCCGCAGCTCCGGGAGTGCTGTCACCGCCCAGCGATGTGGGTGCATCGATCTTTCTGCCATTCTCCTGCGCCTCTGTCTGCGACATAACAACAGGCGCATAACCTCTGCTGCTTGAATTATCTACTGCAGGTACATCCGCATTTGCTGCCGAAAATCCTGCTTCGGGAGCAGCGGCTTCTTCCACAGTCTTAAAATACGGATCCGTTGTATCCCCGCCATATGCAAAGGGATGCTCCCAGTCAAATTCCGGTTCATTTATACCGGGCATGCTGCTTCCGATATTCTGGCTTCCATATCCCTGAAGGGGATCAGCTGCGTTTACCTCAGGCACTGCGGGTACGGAAGCTCCTTCCGGAGTAAAACCGTATACATTTTCAGTCAGATCGGGAAACCATGCATTAGCCAGCGCATCAAGCTCTGCTGCAGAGGGAACTCCTGCCAACTGCTCAATCGTAGTCATAATACTCACCTACCTCTACATCCTCAAGAACTGCAATAGCGTCATCTGCAAGAATAGCTGCCGAGCAGTATAAAGATAAAAGATAAGATGCTACTCCCTTATCGTCGATACCTCTGAATCTTACTGAAAGGCCTCTTGAATGTTCATTCTTAAGACCTGCCTGGAACAGACCTATAACACCTCTCTTTGCCTCACCGGTACGGATAAGCAGGATATTGGTCTTACCGTTCTGGGACTTGGGATTCTTAAGTCCGTCTACTAAAAGCTTATCGGTGGGAACGATAGGGATACCTCTCCAGGTAAGGAAATTTCCGCCTGCGATATTTACAACTACAGGGGGAACGCCTCTCTTTGTGCACTCTCTTTCAAATGCAGCTATTGCGCGGGGATGTGCCAGGAAGAATGAGGGCTCTTTCCAGACCTTAGTGATCAGCTCATCCAGATCATCAGGGGTAGGTGCACCGTTTCTGGTCTGGATCCTCTGTGAATCTGCTACGTTCTTTAAAAGACCGTAATCATCATTATTGATAAGCTGGCTCTCCTGACGCTCTCTTAAGGATTCTATAGCCAGTCCGAGCTGCTCCTGAACCTGATCGTAAGGAGCGCTGTATACATCTTCAATAGCGGTGTTTACGTTGATGATGGTTGAGATGTTGTTTAATACATACTCACGGGGCTCGGTCTCGTACTGAACGAAACCGTCAGGTATAATATCGCTCTTCTTTGTCTGGCTGCAGAGTACATCAAGGGGAGTCTCACCCTCTACTACCTTGTTTACTCTGAACAGACCTGTTTCAAGTCCCTTAAACTCAAGAAATTTAGTAAGCCACTTGGGAGTCAGTGCCCCGTACTGGGGTTTTGTCTTTGTGACATTGGCCAGATTATAGGCCGCCTTTGCGCCTAATGCATTGATGCCTTCTGTCTTTTCTACATCTTTTGCCATTTTAGATTCCTCCTGGAAAATGTATTTATAAAGCCGCTATGACTTTATTTACTGTGATTACAGCCATGCTCCTTCGTGCGAGAACATGATGTCCTTCATGGCATCTATACCGCCCTTTAAGTTGAACATAGGGCCCTTGTATCCTGCTTCTCTCAGAGTATTGATAGCCAGTATGCTCCTCATACCCTGTTTGCATATAAAGATCGTATCCTGTTCGGGATCGAGCTCGTTCATCCTTCTTGCAAGCTGTCCTATAGGTATCACTATCGCATTCGGGAATCTCTGTATAGCTCTCTCGTGAGGCTCGCGTACATCCACGATAGTCATCGGATCTTCGTTCTCTATCCTCTTTGCCAGCTCTTCGGGCGTGAAGCCTTCGATAGGTATCTCCTCCTCAGGCTGCTTTAAGCCGCAGAAATCTTCGTAATCGAAATCCTGCACTCCCTTGATGGAAGGATGAGCTCCGCAAAGCGGACATTCCTTTTCTTTCTCAAGTTCCAGTATCTTAAATCGCAGATACAGGCTGTCCACACTCAGTATCTTTCCTGAAAGGTGATCGCCTATGCCTATTATCAGCTTTAATGCTTCATTGGCCTGTATGCTTCCTATTATCCCGGGAAGCGGGCTGATGGCTCCGCCTTCCGCACAGGTAGGCACCAGTCCTGCCGGAGGAGGCGCGGGAAATGCGCATCTGTAACAGGGTCCGCCGTTAAGATTAAATATCGTGACCTGGCCCTCGAACTGATATATAGCACCGAATACCACGGGTATATCACAGAGATATGCCGCATCATTGATAAGATATCTGGCTTTGTAATTATCGGTGCAGTCGATCACGATATCATAACCGTCTATGATATCTACGATATTCTCGGTCTCGAGCTTTGTATTTTCAGCTTCGAAATTAATATTCCTGTTAATGTTTCTTACTATATCTTTTGCGGATGCCACCTTGGGTCTGTTAAGATCCCTTGTGGTGTGGATCACCTGGGATTGAAGGTTTTCAAGTGAGACCTCGTCAAAATCCACCACCTTTATGGTTCCCACACCTGCTGCTGCCAGATACTGTATAACCGCGGATCCCAAAGCACCCGCTCCCGCGATCACCACTCTGGCAGCTTTGATGCGCTTCTGTCCTTTAACTCCTATATCGCGGAGCATCAGATGTCTTCCGAAACGCTCTATCTCTTTATCATCAAAAGCTACCGCCTTTCTTCTTTCTTCGGGAATGATACTGTCATTCTCCGGAGCACCGCCGGCTATTGCCGGAAGCAGTAACACCTCGGAATCCTCAGACAGTGATGTTTTCCATTTATCCTCCGATGATCTGTTCTCATCACCTACATATATGCGGATAAAGCTTCTGAGCTTTCCGTTTTCATCAAATAAAACTTTTTCCGATTCGGGATATTCGTCTTTAATCCAGCTTAGGATATCATTTATGCTTGAAGCCTTTGTTTCCAGTCTTGCGTTTTTACCAAAGAAGTTTCGCAATGTTGCCGATATATAAACGTTCAATTTTCATACCTCCCATATCGATACCCCGTATACTTTTCCGTCGGGTTCGTCCTTCATATAACCTTTGATCTCTCCTATACCATACCTGCCGGTTGAAACCACCACATAAAGCATTCCGGGTATCATATACTGTTTATCTTCCTTAGAGAGGACCGCAGCTTTGTCCGGATGCGAATGATAAAATCCGGCAACTGACATTCCCCTGCTTTCAGCTTCGATCTCAAGCCTGTATAATGTGATCGGATCGATCATATAATGCGCTGTTTTTCTGTCATCCTCTGCGGAATTATCTATGCTGTTGATATCCTCTACTATTCCGCTCTGTTTATTCCCCAGCAGTATCCCGCAGCCTTCATACGGATAAGCATTTTTCAGCTGTAACATAATGGCTGCATATGTTCTTTTACTGATGCTTACCGTATCTGTCATACTCACCCTCCTGTATCCGAATTCTCTATTGCCTCTGTAAAATCTTTTATCAGATCTTCGGCATCCTCTATGCCCACGCTCACGCGTACTGTATCTTCATATACTCCCGCCGCTTCTCTTTCCTCGATACCGGTATGTATATACAGTGTTGAAGCGGGATGTATCACCAGTGTTCTCAGATCTCCTATATTGCTGGCTATCAGCGCATACTTAAGTGAATTAATTATTCTGAAGGCCTTCTCTTTCGACCCTGCCCTGAATGTAAGTATGCCGCCGGCGTAACCGTTAAGCTCTTTATTAACATATGCATGATAAGGATGATCACTGAGACCTAAATAATTGACATCTATACCTTTGGTAAGATCAAGAGCTTTTGCAAGCTTTAGCGCATTATCGCAGATCTTTTCCATCCGCAGTCCCAATGTATCCAGTCCGATATAGCTTAAGAACGCATTCGCCGGAGCCATACAGCCTCCGAGATTCTCCCACAGATCGGTGCGCAATCTTAACAGAAAGGCCATTTTTCCATACTTTTTAAATTCCGAAAGAGCACTGTGTTTTTCAAAATCCCAGTTAAACTTTCCCCCGTATACGATCATTCCGCCGATTGCATTTCCGCCTCCGTTTATATACTTAGAGGTGGAATGCACTACGATATCAGCCCCCATTGATAAAGGTCTGGCAAGATAAGGAGTAGCTGTCGTGGAATCTACGATCAAAGGTATACCGGCACTATGCGCAGCCTCGGACGCTCCTGCAACATCCATCACGGTAAGTGATGGATTGCTTATGAGTTCCCCGAATACTGCCCTTGTCTTTTCATTAACAAGCTTTTCAACATTCTCACGGTTTATTACATCAGCAAATACCGTATGTATCCCCAGCTTTTCAAGATCATGAAAAAGATTTATACTGCCGCCGTATAATCCTCTTCCGGCTATGATCTCGTCTCCGCTTTCACATAAAGCAAGCAGAGCGCAGGTTATCGCTGACATACCACTGCTGCAACAGACAGCGCCCGCACCGCCTTCCAGCTCATTTATCCTCTGTTCAAAAGCCGTAAGCGTCGGATTTCCTATGCGAGTATATGCATATCCCATACTCTTATGCGCAAAGACTTTTTCAAGCTCCTCCATGCTTTCATAAGAAAAAGCAGTAACCTGTGAGACCGGGGGCAGGATCTCTCTCTGGGAGTATCCTGTCGAAGTCTTTCCATGAAGCAGACCTGTATTAAATCCTGAATATTCCATCTTCCCAAAACTCCTCAGATAACATAATTATCCCAGCCACCGGCAAATCTGTTCCGGCATTGTCCGGCAAAATCGCTCAGTTTCATTTCGCCGGTATATTGATTCAGATTTTTATTGATCTCTTTCCAGAAACAGTTCTTGATGATCGACCTAAGTCCGTCATTTCTGTTATCGTCATCCATGTCTGCCAGAATGGTATTATCAAGGGCATTCAGTACCTCTCTCATGCTGATCTTATCTGCAGGCTTTGCCAGAGCATATCCTCCTCTTATGCCTTTCTGCGCTATGATAAAACCGGCCTGGCGCAAAAGCAGCAGGATCTGCTCCAGGTACTTATGTGATATGTTTTCCCTCTGTGCTATATCCGGTGCTGAAACAGCAGAACCGTTCTCTCCATATAACACAATATCAGTCAGAGCGATCAGTCCGTATTCAACTCTTGTAGATACTCTCATTTGTACTCCTCTCCCGGATTTAACTAATCATATATAACACAACTTACCTACTATGTCTATAGGTATTATATTATTTTTTATGGCTGCCATTGGCAGCCATAAAACAGGATTACTTATCAGATATCAGTTATACTATCACTCTGTAAACAGAGCCGTTGAATAATATCTGTCGCCGCTGTCAGGAAGAAGCGCAACGATGACCTTGCCTTCATTCTCGGGCTTCTTAGCGTATTCTATAGCAGCAAAGAGTGCTGCGCCGGAGGAAATACCTACAGAAATTCCTTCCTTCCTTGCCAGAAGCTTTGCTGTAGCAAAAGCGTCTTCGTTTGCTGCCTTGAAGATCTCATCATAAACCTTGGTATTCAGAACATCGGGCACAAAACCTGCACCGATACCCTGGATCTTATGCGCACCTGCCTTGCCTTCGGATAATACCGGTGAATCTGCGGGCTCAAGCGCAACTACCTTCACATCAGGATTCTGCTCTTTTAAATACTCACCTGTTCCGGTAACCGTTCCGCCTGTACCTACGCCTGCGATAAATATATCGACCTTTCCGTCGGTATCCTTCCAGATCTCGGGACCTGTAGTAGCTTTATGTACAGCAGGGTTAGCGGGATTTACAAACTGTCCGGGGATGAAGGAATCAGGGATCTCCTTTGCAAGCTCCTCAGCCTTTGCGATAGCTCCCTTCATACCTTTTGCACCTTCCGTCAGGACTATCTCTGCCCCGTATGCCTTAAGGATACTGCGTCTTTCAACACTCATGGTCTCGGGCATTGTAAGGATTATCCTGTATCCCTTTGCAGCGGCGATCGCTGCCAGACCTATACCTGTATTACCTGATGTAGGCTCTATGATAACAGAACCTTCCTTTAATATGCCCTTCTGCTCAGCGTCCTCTATCATGGCCTTAGCGATCCTGTCCTTAACGCTTCCGGCCGGATTGAAATACTCAAGCTTTACCAGTACTGTAGCTTTAAGCCCCAGCTCCTTCTCTATATTGGTAACTTCTACCAGAGGTGTGTTTCCTACGAGACCCAAGGTTCCTTTAAAAATGTTTGACATGTTTTTTCCCTCCATATATTTTTATTATTATTTGTTTTTTATTATCTGTTTCTAACAAAAAAATAACCGGGGCTTTCTCCGGCTCCCGGGCTGCTGGTAAAAGATCGGTATCAACATCGCGATCTGGCGGAGCGGTTGAATACAAGCTCAAGCGCCCCGGTCGTATTACCGGCCCGGGATAATTGCATTCGACAACAACACATCATCATGTTATTATTTTTATGCTTTGTACTAAACATCCTGCTCTCCTTTTATGATCCTGATACTTCAATGGATGTCTGCATCATAGCATAATTTACCTACTATGTCAATAGGTTTTTGTAAAATATCCGAAACCGGATATTTACAGACCGGTCCCCCTTATATTACTGTCCAGAAATTTATTAAAGCCAAGCCATCCTTCCGATCCGCCGGCTTCCAGTGCTTCTGAGAACGTCTCTATCTTCGCATCCATATTATCAGCCATCGAAAGTGCCAGAGCCTCGATGATGGCCGGTTTTTTGGGAGATCCGAATTCAAGCTCCCCGTGATGGGCAAGTATGCAATGTTCCAGATCTGTTTTCAATCCTTCCGGAAAGCCCGGGATCTGTTTTATCTTTTCATCCACCATCATGGCCCCCATGACGATATGCCCCAAAAGCTGGCCCTCATCGGTATAATCGTTCTGCGGGAAAGCCGAAAGTTCCCTGGTCTTTCCTATATCATGCAAAAGTGCGGCACTTACAAGCAGATCTCTGTTGAGAATGGGATACATAGTGCACAGATGGTCGCATAACATTGCCACACTCAGGGAATGCTCCAGAAGTCCCCCCATAAAACCATGATGCACTGTCTTTGCAGCAGATGCTTTTTTAAATACCGATGCAAACTCCTCAGCTTTAAAGAAAAGCTCCATCAGCTCCCTGTAATATGTATTTCCGATGGAATCAACCAGTCCGACAGCCTTTGCATACATTTCGTCGATATTCTTTTTGCTGCATGGCATATAATCCGCAGGGTCATATTCATTTTCCTGAGCCCTTCGTACCCTTGTAAGCCTGGCCTGTTTTGCATTATTGAAAATGATCACATCCCCGGTCACGTCAATGTATTCTCCGGCTTCAAATTCACTTATTCCCAGACTGTTCGGATCCCATATCTTGGTATCCAGTAATCCTGTCTTATCCTGAAGGATCAGACTCTCATACGGTTTACCGTTCTTTGTTTCCGTGGATAATTTGGATTTGCAGAAATACACTCCCTGTATCCTGCTTCCTTCTGTCAGATCTTTAATGTATTTCATCATTCCTCTCTCTTTCCCAGCGTCACTTCTGCTTCCATGCTCTTGTACTCGGCCCCGGCAGATCGCAGATATCCTACCTGTGCTGTCATTCCCGGATCCATACTCTGCAATGTATTCATGTAATCATTTACGCTGCTTATAGTTACATCGCCTATCTTGACTATTATATCACCTTTTGCCAGACCTGCGGCCAATGCCGGCGAATCCATCTCGACCTGGTCTATATATACACCCTGCGGAAGTCCCAGATCCTGCGAGAGTTCCTGGGTTATCTCTGCGATCTCCAGTCCCATCCATGCACGTTCTCTTCCGTTTGAAAGATCCTCGATCAGCTTACGTATACTGCTTATACCATAAGCATAGATCATATTTTCCATGCCGGGATCATTATGTCCGGTACAGATTATACCGGTAACCTGCCCGCGTATATTAACTATCACGCCGCTGGCATCTTCACTGCCAAATATATCGGTAGTCATCAGCTGATAAGACGCATCACTCATACTGACTACTCTTGAAGCGGACGTAACCGCTCCATAGCAGATAGAACTTACGCCAAGGGGATTTCCCACAGCCATAACGGCATTACCCAGAATACTGCTGGAATACGAGCTTCCGAGAGTGGCTGCCATAATATTCTCCCTTGTAGCATCACTTATATCAGAAAGCTTCATTGCATAAACAGCCAGTTCCGTATCGGGATCAAGTGCTTTCAAAACGACCTTCCCCCTGCTGCCGTCTGCAAACCTGACGTTCAGATTTTCCGGATCGGTCAGCTTTTCGGAATCCGCAAGTATCAGCAGTTCATAACCATTCTCGCCTACTATCATTCCTACAGTCTGATATGCCGATGCCTCCGCCACATTATTCCATTCCGTTATATCAGGTGAAACGCTGACTGTTACCAGGCTTTTGCTCACCTCCTTGGAGAGAGCATACATCTTGCGATACAGCTGCCGGTAATCTTCAAGCTCAAGCGGCACCTGTTCATATACTATCTTCGGCTCATTATCCTCCGGTACCGGTGTGGGTGTAGGTTCAGGTGTTTTGTTCGCACTTACATTCTCTTCAGCCTGATTTGCACTTAAAACATCCTCATCATTTAAACTCATCTGTTTGATGGGTGTTTCGATGACCAGCTGTTCCGGATCTTCCTCATCAGGCATCACATGAACACTGTACACTTCCTCCTCTTCGGTATTTTCCGGCAGCTCAACTGATTTGAGCTCCATTTCCTCGTCTGCGTTAAGCCATCTGCTGAGTTTGGGTTCGATAAAGAGTATGGTAAGACAGGCCACCAGGCCAAATACAAGCGCCATGCCTGCCGTAAGGATGAAACGTCTCAGCAGCTTTGCCCGGTTTACCGGACGCTCCCTGATCTGTTCCCTTATAAAATCATAATCACTGGCTTCCTGCCGGCCAGCTTTTTCCTCTTTATTTTCTTCTGCTTTTTTTTCTTCTGTTTTTTCTTTATCACTCATTATTCACTACGCTCCTGCAGGTCACGGTTCAGCATATCGAGATACGGGACCAGTATACTGCGATGCGGCCGTATCACATATTCCGGGTCAAGTTCATCATGCCGGAAGCTTTTCCTGCCGCCGTTTTCACCTCTCTGCCAGAAACGCTCAACCTCTGAAAATCTTAAATAGTACAGCTCATCAAGCCCTGTAAAATTGATCAGAAGAAAGGCGACTCCGTCCTGTTTTTCAAAATCCCTCATGAATTCTATCTGATGCGGATGGATATTTCTCAATGCAAAGGTCTCCTCTGCACATTCCTTGGCATCAAAACATACCGGAACTCCCTGCACTACCCCTATATAATCCACTGTACTCTTCTGGTCAAAATAGGCCAGCGTGATACGGGAACCTTCCTTATCTATTTCCATAGGAGTAATGGGGGTTGGCACTTTCTGTATCAATGCCAGACCATTCTCCCTGTATTTTTCATTGCTGCGGTTGATCATCTCCTCAAGAGTAGAGCCCCTGAGTCCTCTGGTATTCCATGTACCCATTCTGTCACGGCAGGAAATCTATCCATGCCCCTCCCTACATCTTCACATCTGCTTCAAAACTTTTTCTTTCACCGCTCAGCGGATGCGTAAACTCCAGACGCACGGCTGCCAGACAAAGTCTTCTTATTCCGTTTTCTTTCGCGTATTCAAGAGCTTTTTCATTTCCGTAACGCTGATCGCCCAGTATGGGTGCACCTGCGTGAGCTAACTGCAGCCTTATCTGATGATGCCTTCCGCTGTGCAGCACTATACGGAGCAGCCGGGTATATTCATCTTCTTCAATACAGTCATACTCAAGTACAGCCTTCTGCGCACCTCTTTCATTTTCAGCGGCTATACGCGACATATTGTTTTTTCCCTTTATAATGTAATCTTCCAGCCTGCCGCTCCGGTTAAGGATCCTGCCGTATACCCTTGCCAGATACTCCTTATACATGCCTCCGCCCTCTTTGACCTGTGCCGAAAGCGACGAAGCCGCTTGTGGTGTCTTCGCAAATACAACCAGTCCTTCCACAGGCTGGTCCAGACGATGCACGACTCCAAGATACGGTTCTCCTGCAAAGTCCCGCGCCAGGTACTTCTTAAGCTCACTTACCATATCCTTTGCGGCTATGCCTGAAGTCTGTACCGGCATTCCTGCAGCCTTCCGGCACACTATCAATGCTTCATCTTCATATATTATTTCTACCACTGCGGCTCCTTCCCCTGAAAATAATATCCCACACCCCACTCGGTGCAGATAATGGTGGGATAAGCCGGTTTCTCCTCAGTCATGCCTCTCAGCTTTCTGATATGAACGGTCACTGTGGCCATATCGCCCAGAGCCTCTCCTCCCCATACACGACGATATAATTCCTCTTTCGTGAAGACCCTGTCCGGATGCCGCATCAAAAAAAGCAGGAGTTCGTATTCCTTTCTGGTAGGGTGTTTTTCCCTGCCATGAACCCAGACACGCCTGTGTTTTGTATCCACACAGATATCCCTGCCTTCTACCAGCTCGCGTTCATCATTCAAAAGAGCACCGCAAGCCGCCTCTCTCCTTATAGCTGCCGCTGCTTTTGCTGCCAGTTCCCCGGGCTTTAACGGCTTTGTTATATAATCATCCGCCCCTGCATCCAGGGCCGTTATCACTTCTGTCCCGCCGCTGCGGGAACTGAGGATAAAAACAGGCACTTTGCTCTGCCGCCTTATCGCAGCCAGCATAGCAGGCAAATCCCGATCCACTCCGTCAG
This sequence comes from uncultured Lachnospiraceae bacterium, assembly GCA_902779395.1. Taxonomy (GTDB): domain Bacteria; phylum Bacillota; class Clostridia; order Lachnospirales; family Lachnospiraceae; genus NK4A136. Next base: position 17,150 of record CACZBK010000023.1, read on the forward strand.
TATCGAGCATGATAAGGGGATAAGGCTTGACAGCCAGCATCAGCAGTGCCGCTTCAGCATCACGCTCACGGCAGACAGGCAGACCACGGGGATCAAAATGCTCCCTGATCTGCATTTCAGTCTCATCGTCTGTTGTTATCAGCAGTAACTCAGTCATTGTACCATTATATCACATAATTTTCGAAATGAAAAACCGCCTTTACCGTAAAAGGCGGTTTTCAAAGGGCAGTTATCCCTGCCCTGATCCGTTCACACAACTGTCAGTCTTCCAGGAACTTATACAGCAGCCTGTACAGCTCTTTCGTATCCTTCTCGCTAAGCCTGCTCCCGCTCTCGGCCAGTTTCATGGGTATATCCCTGCATTTCTCTTTAAGAGAGTTCCCTTTATCCGTTATGCTGACTATAGTAACACGTTCATCTTCCTTAGACCTTGCTCTGGTGATATATCCTTCTTTTTCCAGATGTTTGAGCAGAGGAGTAAGTGTTCCCGCATCCAGATGGAGTATGCTGCCAAGCTGTCCCACATTGACACTCTCTTTTTCCCACAGAACCATGAACACGACATACTGGGTATATGTCAGCCCGATCGGCTTCAGAAAAGGGGTATATGCCGCCACTATCTTTCTCCCGCAGGCATACAAGGGAAAACATAATTGATTTTTCAGTAAAAGCTGTTCATATTCCTGCGCCATGACTGTTCTCCTTATAAAAGACTCTCAACACATCTATCAACTTCATGCATTTTTGCTGAAGGCTCAAACCTTGCCACAACCTTTCCGCTCCTGTCTACCACAAACTTTGTGAAATTCCACTTGATATCCGGATTGTTCTTATAATCCTTATCCTGCTTTGCAAGCATCAGATTCAGGGCGATCGCTGCTCCTCCTATCCCGAATCCCTCAAAGCCTTTCTGCTCTTTCAGATATTTAAACAGAGGGATAGCATTCTCACCGTTTACATCAGACTTTTTCATCTGCGGAAACTGCGTATGGTATTTTAATGAACAAAATTCATGGATCTCTTCGTCTGTTCCCGGAGTCTGCCCCGCAAACTGATTGCAGGGTACGTCGATCACTTCAAAGCCTTTGTCATGGTATTTTTCATACATTGTCTCTATGTCCTTATAATGCGGCGTGAACCCGCAGCCGGTGGCTGTATTGACTATCAGCACAACCTTTCCTTCGTAATCTTTCATAGATATCTCTTCGCCGGATGAAGCTGTAACACTCAGATCATAAAAACTCATGATATATATCCTCCTTTGATCATATATGGTTTTCGTATCTGTTCACATTATATTTTGTCAAATATTATTTGTCAACACTTTTTGTGTTTTTTATCAGACTTTTTTTGTATCACTATGCAATAATATGGTATAATCTGTTCCTGTAAAGCGAGATTCAAGGGAGCACGATAAGTGAAACTGATCTTCAGATACATGCGAAAATACAGCTATGCCATTTTTCTGGCGATATTTATCAAGCTCATCGGAACCATGTTCGAGCTTACCCTTCCCTATATCCTGGAATACATGATCGATCATGTGGTACCCGAAAAGGACATCACCCCGGTCCTTTTATGGGGTGCTCTCATGTTCGTCGCCACTGTCTGCTGCCGGCAGTTTAATGTAGCAGCCAACAGACGTGCTATAGATAACGCCCACAGGATCAGTTATGACGTACGCCGGGATCTTTTTAAAGTGACCGCCAATCTCTCCGGGGACAGCTTTGATGAAGTGGGGCTCCCCAGTCTTATAAGCCGTATGACATCCGACAGCTATAATGTACAGACTGCAGCAGCGCAGCTCCAGTCCCTGTGCGTAAGAGCGCCCATAATGCTTCTCGGCGGAGTGGTCATGACACTTTTAATGGACCGTTATCTTGCCATGATACTGGTCATCATACTTCCGTTTCTTATCGCTGTTGTCTTCATAGTATCCTCAAAAGGCATACCGATGTATATGCATGTACAGCAAAAGCTCGATACCGTGGTACGCATCATGCGGGAGAACATTAGCGGCATCAGGGTTGTAAAGGCTCTCAGCAAAGCATCATACGAAAAAAAACGTTTCGGAAACGCCAATGAGGAAATGACCGCCAGCGATGTAAAAGCCGGCACCGTAATGGCCATTCCGGGCCCGTTCATGCAGCTCTGTCTGAATATCGGCCTGACCCTGGTCGTGATCTGCGGTGCAAAAAGGGTAAACGAAGGAAATATGGAGCCCGGTATCATCCTGGCATTCCTCACATATTTTAATATGATCACCATGGGTGTCATGGGGTTAAACCGCATATTCATGAGTCTGTCCAAAGCCAGCGCCAGCGCCGACAGGATAGATGCCGTCATTTCAAAGGGTGATGAGTGGGTATGCCATACCGTTCCCGATAACCCCCTCTCCGCCGACAGCTTCATCGAATTCAGAAATGTCAGCTTTTCATACGGAAAAGAAAACAAAGCTTCCGGAGATTTTGTGGGCGGCAAACGGGAGAAGGCCCTCGACGATATAAGCTTCTGCCTTCGCAGGGGACAGAGCCTCGGTATAATAGGACCGACAGGCTGCGGCAAAACCACCGTCATAAACCTGCTCCTGCGTTTTTATGATGCGGACGATGGCAGCATCACCATAGACGGCAGGGATATAAGGACATACGGCAAGGACGAACTCAGGAAGCACTTCGGCGTCGTATTCCAGAATGACATGATCTTTAAGGATTCCCTCAGGAACAATATCGACTTCGGAAGAAACTTAAGTGAAGAAGAGCTTCTTGCTGCTGCAAGGGATGCACAGGCCATTGAATACATAGACGGCCTGGATGCGGGCCTTGATCATCAGGCTGATATAAAAGGCGCCAACTTATCCGGAGGCCAGCGTCAAAGGCTTCTGGTATCGCGCGCCTTAGCCGGAAGACCCGGGATCCTTATCCTGGATGACAGCTCCAGCGCTCTGGATTATAAGACAGATTCCGATATGAGACACGCTATCAGTGAAAATCACAAAGACAGCACTCTGATCCTGATCGCACAGCGTGTCAGCAGTGTTATGAACATGGACATTATAATGGTAATGGATAACGGTAGATGCATAGGTCTGGGCACGCACGATGAACTGATGAAAAACTGTGCCGCATATCGCGAAACATACGAAATGCAGACCTGCTGATCCTTATCTTTCGGAGGATAAAAAAATGCCGGGACCCGGAGACCGGGGAGGAGAAAAACAGAAACCTAAAAACGCCAAAAAAACTTTAAGGCGTTTACTTGCGTACATGCTGAGATACGGATGGGTATTTTTTGTGCTGCTGATCTTTGCTTTCGCAAGTAATATCGGAAATCTCCTGGGCCCCGACTTTGCGGGAAAAGCCATCAACGAAGCCACCGCCGGCAAGGGAAACGTTAACATGCATATGGTGATACGATACGGCCTGTTAATGCTCCTGGTCTATGTCGGAAGCAATATCCTTTCTTTCCTGGTAAATATAGGAATGATGTACGTAGGCAGAAAAGTAGCCCGTAATCTGCGCAGGGATGTTTTTAATAAGCTCATGGAACTTCCCGTAGATTACTTCGACAAGCATCTGGCCGGAGATATAATAAGCCGCGTTTCCTATGACATAGATGTGGTATGCACCAGCCTTTCATCGGATATCGTGCAGATACTCACCAGTACCGTGACTGTAGCCGGAAGCTTTTTCATGATGTGTCTTATATCGCTTCCGCTTGTGATGTGTATGATCTTTACCATACCGGCTTCCATCCTGTTCACCAGATATATGGGGAAAAAAACAAGGCCTCTCTACCGTGCACGCAGCCGTGCATACGGAGAGATGAACGGATTTGCCGAGGAGATGTTTACCGGTCAGAAGACCATACTTTCCTATGCCAACGAAGACCGTGTATGTGAACGTTTTTCCGCAATAAACAAGGCAGCAGCCGAAGCATATAAAGAAGCCGACGGCCTGGGCATGACAATGGGTCCCACCATAGGAATGATAAGCAATACAGGCCTTTCGGCAATAGGTCTGGGCGGCGCTATTCTTTATATGTATAACATCGTAGGGCTGGGGCAGATCTCAAGCTTCATCCTCTACAGCCGCAAGTTCAGCGGTCCCATAAACGAGATCTCCAATATTATCAACGAGATATTCAGTGCTCTGGCCGCGGCAGAAAGAGTCTTTGCCCTTCTCGACGAGCCTGAAGAGGTAAAGGATATCGAAGGCGCAGCGGAACTCAAAAATGCAAAAGGCCATGTTGAAGTGAATGACGTGGAATTCGGATATATCAGCGGAAAGACAATACTTCATGATCTTAACATGAAAGCAGCTCCCGGCGAAACAGTTGCGATCGTCGGACATACAGGTGCCGGTAAGACAACTATGATCAACCTGCTGATGCGATTCTATGATCCGTGGAGCGGAAAGATATGCGTGGACGGAAAGGAAAACCGCAGCTATACCATGGAAAGCCTCAGAAAGAGCTATTCGATGGTATTACAGGAAACCTGGGTATTCAACGGTACCATATTTGATAACATCGCCTACGGCAAAGAGAATGCGACGCACGAAGAAGTCACAAAAGCCGCAAAAGCAGCTCATATACACAATTATATAATGAAGCTGCCCGAAGGATACAATACAGTCATCAGCGAAGATGGCGGAAATATAAGCAAAGGCCAGAAACAGCTTATCACCATCGCCCGTGCCATGCTTTACGATACGGGGATGCTGATACTCGACGAAGCGACAAGCAATGTGGATACCTCTACCGAACGTAAGGTTCAGGATGCGATGAAAAAGCTTATGAAGGGAAAGACATGCTTTATAATAGCCCACAGATTATCAACGATCAGAAATGCCGATAACATCATAGTCATGGAACACGGGGATGTGATCGAACAGGGCTGTCATGATGTACTGATGGAGAAAAAAGGAGCATATTACAGGCTTTACAGGAGCCAGTTTGAATAAACAGTCCCTGTTTTACATAAATAACTTACTTTGCTATAATATTACCTGATTTGGGGAGGGTTTAAACAGATGAAAAATTGGAAAACCTGGAAGATCATTTTATTTATTGCTGTATGCGTATGTCTGAACGTATGCGGCAAGCTCCTGTCAGTCCACCTCCATCTGCCGCTATGGGCCGATTCCTTCGGAACAGCGCTATGTGCTTATATCGCCGGTCCCGTATGCGGTGCAATGGTGGGTCTGACCGGAAATATCGCTTATTCCACGATCAACCATCTTTCTACGGCATATTCTCTTACCAGTATCGCCCTTGGCATCATCGTCGGTATAGCAGCCAGGAAAAAATGGTTTGAAAGGTTTTACGGTTTTATGCTGGCTGCCACTCTTACCATGTTCACGGCTCTGGTAGTTTCCGTACCTCTTAATATGTTACTTAACTCCGGATACCCCGGCAATGTATGGGGCGATGCCGTCGTCGCTTTTCTTCATGATAAAAACTGGCCCATGTTTATATGCTGTCTTATAGGGCAGCTGGCTATAGAATTCGCTGATAAAGTCCTCACTATCGCTGCCGTATATCTTGTTATACTTTTAAAAAAGATACGCAGCAGCTCCGGAAACAGGCAGCTTAAAAGTACCGCTGCAAACAGCGTTACCGCCATTCTCTGTCTTTCCATGATCCTGCCTTTGTTAACGCCTGTAAAAACCCAGGCAGCTCCCGATTCCGATACGATCGATTATAACGATTATGTACAGAGTGTTTACAGCAGCAACAACGGCCTTCCCTGCGGTGAAGCAAATGATATCGCGCAGACCAACGACGGTGTTCTCTGGATAGGAACCTATGCCGGATTGTACAGATATAACGGCCGCGAATTCCGATGGGTAGATGATTACGAATCCGTTAAAAACGTCAACTGCCTGTATGTGGATGAGGAAGGCCGTCTGTGGATAGGCACCAACGATAACGGACTCTCGATAATGATCCGGGAAAAGATCGTAAACGTGCTGGATCAGGCCAGCGGACTTCCGTCAAACTCTGTCCGCTGCATCATACAGTCATCTGACGGATACTATTATGTCGGCACCACATCCAGTCTGCAGATACTGATGATGAACAACGGGCTTAAAGCAGCCAACACTCTGGATGAGATAAACTACGCCGACAGTATCACGGCAGATGAAAACGGACATGTTGCCACAATAGCAACGGACGGCCGTCTCTTCCTGTTAAAAAACGGTGAGATCCTCTCCTCCCTCCAGTTACCGGACGGCGATGAGTGGTTCAAGTGCTGTGCGTTTGCTCCCGACGGTACGCTTATGGTCGGAACCTCTACCAACAATATCTACAGTTATGATGTTTCCTCCGATGATCTTAAGGCACTTGATGTGATAAGCTGTGAAGATGTCAATGCCATCAATAATCTCAACTACATAAATGACGGTACCGTATTCATTTCAACCGATAACGGCGTATCCTATATAGATGCGGAAGGCTACCATCACCTTAACACTAATGACTTTAACAACTCCATAGACAATATGCTTTATGATTATCAGGGCAATCTCTGGTTCACCTCTTCCAGACTCGGACTCCTCAGACTGGCTAAATCCCCGTTCAAGGATGTATACGGTTCCATAGGCATGGACCGCAAGGTCGTAAATGCCATAGTTTACTGGCAGAACTGCTATTACATCGGCACAGATAACGGCCTTGATGTTGTAGATAAAAACTGCCGCAGACAGTACAGCAATTTACTGACAAGCGAGCTTGACGGCAAACGTATCCGCTGCATGCTTGTCGACAAACACAACCATCTGTGGGTATGCACTTACGGCAATGGTCTGATCGAGTATTCTCCAAACGGCAGATCCTGGGCATATAACGCCGATAACGGAAGTTTCGGAAGCCGTGCCCGTATCGTAACTGAGCTTTCTGACGGTACTATCCTTGCTGCCGGAGATACCGGTATCAGCTTTATAAAAGACCATAAGATACAGCAGACGATAAGCAATGAAGACGGCCTTATCAATTCGATGATCCTGACCGTTACCGAACTGAGTGACGGCACTATATTGGCCGGCACCGACGGTGACGGCATTGCTGTAATAAAAGACCATGCCGTAACAGATCTGCTCACGCGTGATGACGGTCTTAGCAGCGGCGTCATATTACGTACTGTCAAGGATCCGAAAACTGAAGGCGTGTTCATCGTTACCAGTAACAGCCTCTGCTATCTTGAACCTGACGGCTCGATACGCGCACTGGATAAGTTTCCGTATTTTAATAACTATGATATCTGGGTAAAAGACGAAGATACACTCTTTGTCATGTCCAGTGCAGGGATCTACGTGGTCGGACGTGATGAACTGGTAGCCGGCGGAGAGATGGCCTGGGAACTTCTCGATGCTCGAAGAGGGCTTGGTACATCCCTTACTGCCAATTCATGGAACTGCTACAGTCAGAAGGGTGAGCTGTTCCTTCCCTGCGATACCGGAGTGTATGTCATCGATGTCGATAAATATAACAGTGATGTACGTTCTTACCGTATGCAGCTTGCTTCCGTTAAACTTGACGGCGTTATACAGCCCCCCGCCCGCATGGGCGCCATCACCATAGGACAGAATGTAAGCCGTATAGAGCTTGCGCCTGAGATACTGAACTATACTATCCAGGAGCCTAATGTCGGATATATCCTCGAGGGTTATGATGCACAGTGGACCACCATCCCCCAGAACAGTCTGAACAATATAATCTACATCAATCTTCCGGCAGGTGAATACACCTTCCGCCTGGCTATCTTTGACAGTGCCGGAGAGCGCGTTCTTGAAGAGCGCAAGTTCGAACTCGTCAAAGAAGGAAAATTTTATGAAAAACCCCTGTTCAGCATATATATGCTGTCACTCCTTTCCCTGTTCATCATCTGGCTGACCTGGTTCGTCGTACAGAGGCAGCTGAACCAGCAGCAGATCAAATTGAACATGGCTAATGAAACCGTCATGGCTATCGCAAATGCAGTCGATGCCAAGGATGTACGTACCCACCAGCATTCCATGCGCGTGGCTGAATATTCTGCTCTTATCGCACAGGAAATGGGATGTTTTAAATGGTGGCAGCGTAACAAGATGATCTCTAATCTCCGGAAAGCAGCCCAGATGCATGATATAGGAAAGATAGCCGTTCCGGACAGCGTCCTTAACAAGGTTGGACGGCTTACCGATGAAGAATACGCAAAAATGAAATCACACGTAATACGCGGTGCCGAGATCCTTAAAGACTTCACACTGGTTGAACATGTTGAAGACGGAACACGATATCATCATGAACGTTATGACGGAAAAGGCTATCCCGACGGACTGAAAGGCGAGGAGATCCCTATATTTGCCAGGATAATCGGTGTGGCTGATGCATTCGATGCCATGACTTCCAACCGTGTTTACAGGAACCATATGGATACCGATTACGTAATGACCGAAATGAAACGCGGCCGCGGCACGCAGTTCGATCCCGATGCGCTGGATGCATTCCTGCGTCTGGTCGAAAAGGGTGTGATCGATCTTGAAGAGCTGTATGCACAGAAACGTGCAGAGATACAGCAGGCCGAGGATGAAGAAGCCCAGGCCGAGCTTAAGCGTCGTGTTGAGGAAGATAAAAAGATCCAGGAAGCCGAAATAAAAAACAGCAGCAAAAAAGAAACCGATAAAAAAGAATCCGCAGATGAAAATACAGCTTCAGCCGAAAAGAAAGGAAATCAGTCATGAAACGAGTATATCTTACAACCGCTCTTACCTGTGCCATATTATTGGCTGCCTTCATCGGCTGCTTCAGGATAATGAATCTGGCGGGGGGCAGAGAACACATAAAAGTAGGTTTTATCTATGACAATGATGAAAGCACGCCTTACACATATAATTTTTCACTCGCAAAGGATGCTGTAGAAAAAAAATACGGTGACCGCGTCGATATCTTAACATGCAGCAACGTTCTGGATGAAGAAATGGAAGCCCCCCTGCGCAAACTTGCCGACGATGGCTGCGATATAATATTCTTTAACGGCTACAGCGAACTGGTAAGGGAGCTGGCACCCCAATATCCCTCCATCCAGTTCTGCCAGACTTCATACATGGACATGAACGGACAGACTGTTCCCGAAAACTACCATACTTTTAAAGGAGAGGCTTATCAGGGCAGATACGTGAGCGGTATTGCAGCCGGCATGAAGATACAACAGCTTATCGATGACGGGATAATCTCCCCGGACAAGGCCATCGTAGGCTTTGTAGCCGCCTTTCCCACATCAGAAGTCATTTCCGGTTATACAGCATTTATCCTGGGTGTGCGTTCCGTCGTTCCTACAGCCGTGATGCACGTCTGTTACACCCATACCTGGAGCAGCTATGCCCAGGAAAAGAATGCCGCCCAAAAGCTGATAGATAAAGGCTGTGTTATCATTTCCCAGCATACCGATACCATCGGCCCCGCTATTGCCTGCGAGGAAACCCCGGATAATGTCCCCGTCTATTTCGTCGGATATAACCAGAGCATGTCGGAAGTAGCACCCGGTACTTCTCTGGTAACAGCAAGGATCTGCTGGGAACCCTATGTTCTCTCGGCTGTAGACGCCGTATTTTCCGAGAAAAAGATCGAATCCGTCGTTTCCGGCAGGATCCATGGCAACGATGTCTCGGCAGGATTTGAAAATGCCTGGGTAGAGATGGTCGATCTTAACCAGCAGGTCTGCGCTCCCGGAACCCAGGAAGCTATGGACCGCGCGATCGAGCGTCTGATCCGCGACAATGCCGATACCGTATTCAAAGGTGATTACGTGGGGATCGATCCCGACGACCCTTCCGATACCATCGATCTGAATAAAGGTTATATCGAAAATGAGAATACTTCATACCCACTGTTTGACTATATACTTAAAGATATCATCATTATCGAATGACTCTGCCACTGCGGCAGCCCTGCGCACAAAAAAAGGAAGGGACAGACCCTTCCTTTTTTTTATGCCGGTTAATTCTTCGGAACTGTTATATCTGTGAATTGGCCTTGACTATCTCCCCGACCGACTTCGTTATCTCACTCAAAGCACCATTGACCTCACCGGTGGTCTTAACCTGCGAACCGGCCACATCATTTGCTTCGCTCACGGCTTTTGTAACCTTTGCGACCTCATCAATGATCTCCTTTAATGTCTTGTCTATCTCCTTTGCCGAATTGCCGCTCACCTGCGCCAGCTTGCCCATTTCGGATGCCACCACGGCAAATCCCCTTCCTGCATCACCGCTGCGCGCAGCTTCGATCGATGCATTTAAGGCCAGTATATTGGACTTATTTGCATTGCCCTGTATGGTATTTACCATCTGAAATGCCTGATTGACTTTTTCACGGACGTTCTCGATCACAGCCTGCACATTGTTCAGCTGTTCAGCCAGATTCTGTGCCTCGCCGGCAATACTGTTGATATTATCCCTGGTCTGATTCAGGCTCTCATCAAGATTCTCTATCGCTTCCTTATTGCTGAGCTCTTTTTCTATTGAATACGCACAGGCAACAACACCCACGCTCCTGCCGTTTTCCTTTATGGGGGTCACTATTCCTCTTACGGGAACACCCAGTATCTCCTTAGGTATAAAATCGATCGACTGCCTGCCTGTTGACATGGCATTCAGCATGTTTGCATGAGCAGGGTTCTGAGGATCAAGTGCCAGCCCTCCGACTGCTCCGGGAAGATCAAAGGTTTTGGCTTTCCATGTGCCTATCGTTGTAGTCGTATTGCATAAAGACATTTGAAAATCCTGACCGGTGATGTCCGACACCAGCGGCAAAACCAGCTCAAGCGCTTCCATTATCCTGCTTTCCATGTTTTATACCTTCCTTTCCTTTGAAATAAGCTCTGTTATACATTAATCCCGTATCGGGATCTCACACAATAAAATCTACACAGCCTCTTTAACACTGCCATATGTTTATCGGCACGCACTATGCCGCGGCTCACTCCGGCCGGCCCAGATAATATCCCTGATATAGATCAACCCCCAGCCCGACAAGATAATCGAATTCTTCCTTTTCTTCTACTCCTTCTGCGACCACAAGTATCCCTTTTGAATGAAAATCCAGTACAAGATCTTTTACTCTTTCCTGCTTTTCGCTTATATGATCTATGCCGCTTATCAGCTCCCTGTCAAGCTTGACTATATGCGGAGATGTGATATTGACTATTCCGATATCATTGATCCCGCAGCCGAAATCATCAATAGCCAGCAGATTATCCATGGATCTTACGGATCTGTCCTTTTCCTGCCAGTGGACCTCGGAAAAATAAGGGTATTCCAGATTTTCAATGATCATCCTTCCGCGTATCTCTTCCCCGAAATATTCCAGAAAAGCATCTGCCTCTTCCTGTTTCATGCAATCAGAGGGGAATGAATTGATCGAAACTCTCTGCTGATAACCTCTCAGGAAATATGCCTGCATAGCTCCAAAGAATGTTGCCACCTCCAGGACATGCAGCTTATCCCTTTTTGAATATTTTTCAATAAGCTCTGTTACGGTCATATCGGTCGGACGCATAAGCGCCTCCCACGCATAGACGGTTTCCCCGTCTGCCTGAAAGATAGGCTGAAATACATAATTGATCGATAATTCCCTGAGCGCTTTTAATATATCTCCGTCCAATGGCAAATGATCATAATAGATCATATTAAGATACCTCCTGTCTGCCCGATCATTATATCATATTTTCGCGATAAAAAAAACTCCCGCTTTCAGCAGGTGTTTTACGTTAACATCTTCCTTTTCATCTTTGTACAGTTTTACCACTCGACAAAAGCAGACAATTTTTCTATATTCATAAGTTGGAGGGCTGCAAACATGAATTCCTATGAAGATATAATCGATCACCCGCATTATCAGTCAAAGACAAGACCTCATATGTCAATGCAGAACCGTGCCGCACAGTTTGCCCCTTTTGCGGCATTATCCGGCTATGATGAATCGGTCCGCGAAACACAGCGTCTTACAGACCGACGCATCGAACCGGACGAGTCTGAGATCGCCGCCATAAACGACAAACTTCAATATCTCAGCCTGACCATGGAAGACCCGCAGCAGATCTCTATCACTTACTTCGTAAAAGATGCCTCCAAGGAAGGCGGCTCTTATGAAACCATTACCGGTATCCTGAAAAAGATAGATGCCGTATCCGGCAATGTGGTCATGGATGACGGCACTAAGATCCCGGTAAGTGATATCTATGCCATAGAGATCTGAGCTTATTTATCAAGTATTTCTCCGGCTTCTTTCATAAGCTGTATTATCGGCAGATGCTGGGGACATACGCGCTCGCACTGTCCGCATCCCACGCAATCCGAAGCTTTTCCGCCTCTGCCGGCAACACCTCTGTAGAAATTCATGGATCTCCAGACAAGCGCTTCCCTTGCCGCAACCTCCGATACATAATAATAACAGTTACGGGTTTTTACGGCAGATACTTGCCTGCAGCCAGATACAGTGCATACCAGTCATGATGTGTAAGTTTCACATCCGGTGCTGCACAGGCATCCCTGATATGTGCGGGATCCATGGTACCAATGACCGCCTGCATCCCGGCAGGATGTCTTAAGATCCATGCAAGAGCTATAGCTGTCTTCGATACTCCCTCACGTTCTGCCAGCTCACCCAGTACCTTGTTTAATTCAGGGAAATCCGGATTATCTATGAAAGTACCGCCGAACATTCCTATCTGAAGCGGCGACCACGCCTGAATGGTGATATCATTCAGCCTGCAGTAATCAAGTGCATTTCCGTCACGATTGATCGAAAACTCCGTTGTCTTATTATTCATGTACAGTGCCTGGTCAATGAGCTGCGACTGCTCAAGCGACAGTTGTACCTGATTTATGATAAGCGGCTGTTTTACATATTTTTTAAGGAGCTCTATCTGCATCGGGACCAGATTGCTCACACCGAAATATCTTACTTTCCCAGTCTGTTCCAGGATATCAAATGCCCCGGCCACTTCTTCGGGATCATACAGAACATCGGGTCTGTGGAGCAGCAATGTATCAAGATACTCCATATTCAGTCTGCGCAGGCTGTCGTCAACGCTTGATAAAATGTTATCCTTAGTCCAGTCAAATTCATTACGGTCGAAACACAATCCGCATTTGCTCTGAATAAAGACATCTTCCCTGGCAATACCTGTCAGCGGAAATGCCGCACCGAATCTGCTCTCCGCAGCTCCGTTTTCTCCGTAACAGGTTGCGTGGTCAAAAAAATTGATCCCGCACTCATATCCGGTACGGATAACATCAGCTGCCGCTTTTTCATCAAGCGCAGGCATTCTCATGCATCCCTGTACCAATACGGATACGTTCTGCGGGCCGTTTACGATACTGATATTCTTCATGGCTGATATCCTCCACATTTGGTTAACATCTGAAGGATATGATAGCGTATATCTCCTCAATGCACTTCTTAAATATCGTTTCCCCTCATATCATTATTTGTTCTTGACCCGATAAGACCATCGTTCATTAATAAACGGTACAATGCCGGAGAAAATGAAAATTCCTTCATCAGCGCTTCAACCTCCGACATCGCTTTCTCCCTGACAGATGCCGGAATGAGCGGTCTGCGGACCGCCCTGATCAGTATATTCTTCGGAGTATGATCAAAGTCTATGAACTCAAGCAGCCGGGTCTTGTACCCGCAGCATTCCAGCAGATTTCCTCTGACGGCATCCGTTGCCAGAGCGGAAAAGCGCTCTTTTATTATGCCGTATCTCGAAAGGATATCCAGGGATCCGGGGTTTATCTGCTTATTCAGTTCATGCTGGCAGCACGGCACGGAAAAGATCATTTTTGCATTCCATTTTACGGCATTATATAATGCGTGATCCGTAGCGGTATCGCATGCATGTAAGGTTATTACCATATCAACCCCGAAAGGAGCCCTGTACCCGTTTATATCTCCGGGTTCAAACCTAAGACCGTCATAATGATATTTCGCTGCAGCTTCGTTGCATTTATCTATTACATCTTTCTTCAGATCAAGTCCTATTATATTAGCCCTGATCCCCATTATCTCCGTCAGATAATAATAAACCAGAAAGGTTAAATATGATTTTCCGCATCCGAAATCGATCACGTTCAGTTCACGGCCTTTATAAGCGGAAAGCTCATCATCAATGATCTCTATAAACCTGTTGATCTGTCTGTATTTATCATACATGGAGCTGACCACTTTGCCTTCTTTTGTAAAGATCCCCATATCGATCAGCGGTTCGATATCCATTCCTTCGCTGAGTATGTATTGTTTTTTCCTGTTGTGTTCTCCCTTTACGATACCGGCCTTTACGGTTTCATCAGCAGACTTTTTTACTTTATAATTGCATGCCCCTTTTTTGGAGATCAGAACAATATGCTCCCCGTTTGCCGCAAAAGCGTTGATCTGTCTGAAACATCCCCTTGTCAGTGCAGCGATCCTTAAAGCCGCCGCGTCTAAAGCGGCATTTTCGTGAAAAGCCTGTTTCACCGTATATTTTGATATATGAAAATAATCACACTTTTTCTCGGCGGTCATTTTCTTATATTCATTTTGTTTCGATACCGGATTACTGATAATGATCTTTTCAGCATCCGCATCGATCATCATTTTAATGTATTTCTCCAGTTCATCCATTGTTTATAACCTTAATATCCCTGTCTGCTTTTTCGTAACACCGTTTATATTTTTACATAAACAGCCCTTATTTTCAATATGCCGCCTGCAGCATAACCCCGGCTGGCAGAATACGGAATTAAGTTTAGCATTCTACTCTTTCTACCGGGATATTACGGCCTGATATATTTATCGCAGATCCTTCTTGCAAACATATGTTCGATGTGCTATATTCTTATATATGCTAAACAAGATACACCGTACATACATCGCAATAGATATGAAAAGCTTCTACGCATCCGTGGAATGCGTCGCCAGAGGACTCGATCCCCTGACTGCCAGACTTCTTGTAGCGGATCCGGACAGGTCCGACCAGACCATCTGTCTGGCAGTATCTCCTGCCCTTAAAGCGATCGGTGTACCCGGAAGACCGCGGCTCTTCGAAGCAAAACAGGCGATCAGAAAGTACGAACAGCTGCACCGCACGCATGTGGTATATATCACGGCAGTACCCCGCATGGCAATGTACGAAGAGGTTTCTGCGCGTATATACGGAATATACCTGAAATACGTATCTTCCGAAGATGTACATGTATACAGCATAGATGAATGCTTTATCGACTGCACTCCGTATCTTCACTTTTACAGAGAGGCAGCCGGCAAAAGCGGCGATTCACCTGCACATGCCATGGCTCTCACCATGATCAGGGATGTACTGAAAAATACCGGGATCACTGCTACCGTCGGGATAGGAACGAATCTTTACCTTGCAAAAGTGGCCATGGATATCGTAGCCAAAAAAGCACCTGCGGACAAAGACGGCGTACGTATAGCCGCCCTGACAGAGGATTCCTATAAATATCTGCTCTGGGATCACAGGCCACTGACAGATTTCTGGCAGATAGGGCAAGGCAAAGCCGGAAGGCTTGAACGCGGACACATGTATACCATGGGCGATATCGCGGAACGCACCCAGTGGGATGAAGAATGGTTCTACAAAACTTTCGGCATTGATGCCGAGATCCTGATCGATCATGCCTGGGGGATCGAACCTGTCACCATGTATGATATCAAGCACTATAAAAGCGACAGCCACTCTCTTTCCAACGGCCAGGTCCTTCCGCGTCCATATAAATACGAAGAAGCCTGCACCGTCCTTCAGGAGATGATCGACATCCTGTGCTGCGATATGTACAGAAAAAATCTTATATCCTCCAGATTTACCTGGTGGATAAGCTACGACTATAAGAGCCTTGAATACTGCCCCGGTTACGACGGCAGACTTTCCATCGACTGGTACGGCAGGCTCCATCCCGCCCATTCAAACGGTACGGTACATCTGTCGCAGGCTACCAATACCGCCCGAATGGTTATAGCTGCGATCATGCAGGATGTAAAAAAGAAAAGCGACCACAGGCTTCTGTTCAGGAGACTCGGAGTCTGTGCATGTGATGTCAGCACCGACGACGGGATGTACCAGATGGATATGTTCACCGATTATAAGGCATTAGACAGGGAAAAACAGCTGCATGCAGCCCTCCTTGAAGTACGGACCAGATACGGGGCAAATGCTTTATTAAAAGGAACGAACTTCCTGGAAGGTGCAACAGCCATAGAAAGGAACAGACAGATCGGAGGGCACAGGGCTTAAGGTGCTTCCGGTCTGCGATAATACCGGAGGAATCAAAATGAGCGATACTGTAAATCCCGATCCCATGCCTTCCGATTTCAGATATAAAAAAGTATATGAAAAAGGAAAGCCTGTACATAAAATGCCTGATGCATTCACTATAAAACATCCGCCGATGGACCTTTCAAAACGCGCAAAAATATTCAGTCCCTTTGATGCACTGAAGGGCTTTGACGATGAGCTCGCAAGGGCTCGGGAAAATGCAGTAAATAACTTTCCGGATGAGACTGTCCCCCCGGAAGAATATCCATAGGAGAAATGATATGTGTACAAGATACGCACTTGAAAAGGATCTTCCCGAATTAAAAGATATAATGGACGCCGTTATGCGCTCCGTACTCACATCAAAGTTTATCACTACACATGGCAGGCCTGTGATCACCGCAGGCGAAGTCCGTCCGACAGATATCGTCCCTGTCATAGCCCCCAATTCAAAGGGGTTGAGGGCCGTATTCCCTATGCAGTGGGGATTCCTGGCAAAAGATAACAAACGGACGCTTTTTAACGCACGCGTGGAAACCGCCGGCCAAAAGCCCACGTTTAAAGAAGCCTGGCGATCACGCAGATGTATCATCCCGGCTTCCTACTACTTCGAATGGGAGCATTTCAAAAGCAGTGACGGCAGGACAAAGACCGGTGACAGATACGTTATCCAGCCTGCCGGATGCACCGTAACATGGCTGTGCGGTCTGTATCGCATTGAGGACGGCTATCCTGTTTTTGTAGTCCTTACAAAAGAACCTTCTGCGCAACTCGGCAAAATTCACGACCGTATGCCTCTCATGCTCTCGGAAGATAGAATAAACGAATGGATAGATCCTGCTTCAGATCCCGGTGAAATGATCCGCTACGCTCTTACAGAAATGGTCATAGAAAAAGATATAACAAATAAATCTGACTGAGCTCGAGAAAATTCAGGCATATTTTTTGTATTTTTTGTCGAATTTGACTATATAATAATTGTGCAAATGTGCTATATTATATTTGCAAAACTTGAGGAGAGACAAAAAAGGAGGAGAAAAAGTTATGTTTGGACTTTTTGAAAACAAGAAGCTGTTCGGAATCCTTGAAGGCGTGCAGGACAGAAAGATCTATGCATCATCCATTGAGGACATGAAGAAAAAAGCTGCCAAGTTTATAAAAAGTTTGAGCTGGCAGCGGGACCGTGACCTTGTTACCGTCTATAACGAGGATACAGGCGAAAGGGTGATACAGTTAAGCCGCTTCAACCGTATCGCAGACGGTAAAGTAGTATACGGAAGATGGTCGTAAAAAAAGCACGGCAGATGCCGTGTTTTTTTATATTTTTCTTACAGTTCACTTCCGTAAAGCTGCTGGTATGTCCCGCAGATTTATGATATAATAAACTCTGTAGTTTTCCCCGTCATTTTATGAGGTATCCGTATGGCTCGAAAAAAGATCGCACTGTTTTCTGCCGGATGGGCTTCCAATATACTGGCTCAGTTTCTGCGTGGTATTCACGATGAATTTTCATCACTCGATCTGGATACCTATTTATTTCTGTGTTATGCCACCTACGGCCAGTCCGAAAGCGAACGCTCCGGAGAGCTGAAGATATTCAAACTGCCGGACCTTAAGGATTATGACGGCGCTATCATCATTTCAAACCTTTGTGACTTCCCCGGTGTTCTGGATGATCTGGTCTCACGATGCAATGCGGCCGGCATCCCTGTGATAAGTCACGGCATTCCGCGCGATAATGCAGTCAATATCATTATGGACAATGATTCCGGAATGAATGACTTAACCGAACACCTGATCACCGTACACGGTGTTAAAGATATAGTCTTCATTGCCGGGACCGCAGATAACAGCGATTCTGCCGAGCGTCTGGAATCGGTACGTAACACTGCTCTGAAACACGGACTGTCTTTCACGGATGAAAACGTGGTTTACTCCAACTGGGAGTTTCAGAAAGCTGCCGAGATAGCCCGGGACTTTGCCCGGAAAGGCCGGCTGCCTGATGCATTTATCTGTGCCAATGATGAGATCGCAATGGTAATGATCACCACCTTTGAGGATTACGGGATCAGCGTTCCGAAAGATGTGATCATCACAGGTTTTGACAACCTGCCGGAAACATCCATATTTTATCCTTCCATCTCTTCCGTCGAGCCCGACAGCCGCCTGCATGGGCGTATCTGCGCCCGGACAATGGCAGATCTTTTAAACGGCCGCTCTACGGATAATCCGATAAAACTCCCCAGCAGATTCATCTCCAGGGAAAGCTGCGGCTGCACACTCTGCCCAGAATCCGCGCTCAGGAGACTGCGTGTTGCCACGGATGATTTCAAGAATAACCGCAAAAAAGACCGGGGCAACTGGCATATTTTCGGCCTGGAACGAATGATGCTGAAATGCGAATCCGTAAACGAACTCCGAAAAACCCTTTCGGATTCTTTAAGTCAGGAACACTTTTTTGAAGGAGATGATTTTCATATCCTCTTCGATGCCTGTGCCTATAAGACACTTACCTCATATGATCTGGACTACGAAGACGACAGTGACTACAGTGACCGGCAGGATGTGATCTTCTCCATCCGAAACGGCAGTATACAGAACATCCGCTATGTCGAAAGCTCACAGATCGTACCCGGGATCAGCGATACCGATCCCTGCCATATGTATGTGATCCTTCCGGTTCATGAAGGTCCGCATAAGATCGGATTTGTAGTTTTTTCAGACTGCTATGACGGGATCGACAGCAAGGAAGTAATGCTGTTCATGGAAAAGATCAATTCATCCATGGTCCATTCCAAGAAAAGTATTTACCTAAAAGCAGTAAACGAATATGTCAGGGAAATGTCCAATATCGATTCTCTTACCAGCGTCAAGAACCGCAGCGCTTATGAAGCACGGCTGGATGAGATCAAAAAACGCATTGCGGAAGGAAGTCTCTCCGAAGCAGGTATCGTTCTTTTTGATGTAAATAATCTTAAACGTATAAATGATGAGCTGGGACATTACAAGGGAGACGAGTACCTGAAAAACGCCTGCCATCTGATCTGCGCAACATATAAAAACAGTCCCGTTTACCGTATCGGCGGGGACGAATTTATCGTAATACTTGAAGGGCATCCTTACGAAGCGCGCACACAGCTTATGGAAGCCTTTGTTAATAAAATGGACAAAATAGAAAGATCGGATGCCGCACCGGAAGAAAAGGTCTCGATCGCATACGGTATGGCTGTTTACAACGGTGCCGGTGACGGGATCGAAGCCGTAGTCAAACGCGCCGATGAACTGATGTATGAAACAAAGAAAAGAATGAAAGCCAAAAACCCCGTATCATCAGAGAATTCCTGATATAACTGCCCGGCGACGGGAATAGGAAAATACATCCAGAATCTTTTTTCAAGTCTCATCATCCTTTTTCTGTACATCCTCAAACAAATGATATAGAATAAAATATATTCAGGCACAGGGGGTATGGTCTTATGTTCAAAAAAATGAATATACGCGCAAAACTGATGCTCGATCTTTTACCGCTCGCTGCAGTGATCGCAGCCTTACTGGCGATGCTGTGGGCAGGAGAGATCTACGTATTCAAAGAGTCACGTGCCGTGTATTTTGAAAAGATCAAGACTCTCTCTGATCTGCTTATAACCGCCGACCGTGATTTCCATCAGGCCATGCTTGCAGAAGAAGAGATGATGACCGCAAATAAACACGGTGATTCCATTACTGCCAATAAGAAAACAGAAGAATATAAAGAAAACTCTTCCCGGGTTTCTGACGGTCTTGAACAGGTCAGGGCTATCATGCAGCAGGATGAATATCTTTATAACGGATACAGGATCGAAGGTATCGGATCAAGCTGCCGGGAGCTCCTGGAACAGGCGTTTTCCGGATTTGAAAAATGGAAAGAAACCTGCGATGCCAAAAACACGGATATGATGGAGACTTATTTCCATGAAGCCAGAGAACCAATAAACACACTGGAAGATATCAT
This sequence comes from uncultured Lachnospiraceae bacterium, assembly GCA_902779395.1. Lineage (GTDB taxonomy): Bacteria > Bacillota > Clostridia > Lachnospirales > Lachnospiraceae > NK4A136. The sequence goes on from CACZBK010000023.1 coordinate 37,444, forward strand.
AGCACAGTATGCTCTGTATCAGGATAAAACGATCGAAAACAGGATACATTTAATGGCCGGTATCACCGTCGGCATAGTAGTTGCTGTAATGGCAGTTCTTACCGTTCTTTCCGTAAAGATCATCAGATACATCAGGATAAACATGGTTAATGTGTCCGACAGCATAGTCCATCTTGCCTCCGGAGAATTTGTCACTATCAGCTCCGGCGACCTTCATGACGATGAACTGGGACATGCTATCGAAAGCACAAATTCCCTCATAGAAAGACTGGGATCGATAATCGGAAATATCAAGACCGCATCAGGAACCATAAACCTGTCTTCAAAAGAACTGGCTGATGCTGCAGAACAGATATCTTCCACAACCGACGGAATAGGCCTCGCGATAAACGAGATCGCCGAAGGCGCTGCCCAGCAGGCAGAAGAGATCCATAATGCCCGTGAAAATGTTACACGTATATCAGATGCGGTCGCATCTGTGATGGCAGATACCGCATCTCTGGAACAGACTGCCGGCAGGATGAACTCCGAAAGCAAACAGGCATCAGCCGAACTCGACCGGCTTAAGGCAAGCTCCGAAGAAATGAGCAGAAGCATAGCGGATATAACAGAACGGATAAATGAAACCGGAAATGCGGTATCAGGTATAAATGATAAAGTAGCCGCTATAAGTACTATCGCTTCACAGACAAACCTGCTGGCTCTTAATGCTTCCATAGAAGCTGCCCGGGCAGGTGAAGCAGGGCGCGGTTTTGCCGTTGTCGCCGAAGAAATCGGAAAACTTGCCGATGATTCCGCAAAAAGTGCCGATGAGATCAGAAAACTGATGGAAGATCTGCTTACCCAGTCACAGTCCGCCATTAAGACTGCAAATGAAGTACAGGCAGCCAATTTAAACCAGCAGGAGGTTATCAAAAACACGGTAGACTGCATTTTCGCAATGATATATGCCATTAATACCACTGTAGACGGTATACGCAGCATACACTTAAGCGCAGGGCGAAGCGAAGAGGCAGGAAATGTTGTAGCAGATGCCATGAATTCCCTTTCTGCAATATCTGAAGAGAATGCCGCTTCCACAGAACAAACAAGCGCTTCCATGCAGGAGCTTTCGGCAACGGTCACCATACTGGCAAAATCTGCCGAAGGACTTCGCAGCATCGCTGAACAGTTAGATAAAGATATTTCGTTTTTTAAATAGAATTTACCGCGCTGCCCTTTTTAAATCCTTTGTCATTTTCCGCAAGCAGCCTGTAGTTTTTCAGGTAAGCTGCTAGTTCCGGTTTATCCTCACGCACGCTTTCCTCATAATTCCTCAAAGTTTCTTCCGAGTATCGTGAAAAGTCCTCGTTAGAACACAGAGCATAAAACGGGGAATTGATCATTGCGATCCTCTGATCATAATCTGATTTGATCTCTGCAAAAAGCGCCAGCCTTCTCTCAAGCTTATCCGTTGAGACCGACAGTTTATCTTTCGCGGCAGACTCATAAACCTTCTTCAGGGAATCGGCCCGTTTGATCCAGAAATAATTTTCCTGCAGATTTTCCACAAACTCTGTATCGCTGCCGTATTCAAATGCTTTCATATTGATCTTAAGCAGATTCTCTCCCGCTTTGTTTATAAAAGCAAGCTTTTCATCTGCCTGCACCACATCCGTGCGCAAAAGGAACTGATGAGGGTCGCATTTGACTACCTTTACCCAGTCCATGATAAAGTTCGCAAAAAGCAATTCATCATGCTCCCATTTCTTCTTTTCAACCTTTTTCTTTTCGTTCTTCTCATCCTTTTCTTTAACTGCCGGTTCCATTTTCAGCGCTTCTGCCTGCTGTTTCTGACGTTCCATAAGAAAGCGCTCCATCTGGTTTCGAAGCACCTTCTGCCTTTTGATCTTTGACAACGCGCTATTAATTCTGATCTTCTTCTGCTGATCCGTCAGGCTGCCTTCGAACGTCTCTCTGTATGCTCTTTCTGTCAGTTCGGTAAGTCTCTCCTCTGTCAGAGGTTCGAGAAGTTTGCTGCCAAGTGTCGATGTCATATATTTATTTATTTCCTTATATTTCTCCCGGTCATATTCATCGGGACAATAATCATGGAAATCCTCTAATTTCTCTTCCGTTTTTTCATCCAGCTGCTCAACTGTTTCCCAGCGCTCGTTCCCTTTACCATATAAAACATTGTACTTCTCTATATAATCATTAATAGACCATTCCCACATTTCGTCTATTCGAAGCTCGTCCCGCTCAGAGGCACTGTATAATGCTCCGTTTTCTTTATCGCCGGCCTGGACAATGCCGCTTCTTGCCCGAAGCATGTTCTGGAAACAGGCACTGAAGGCAACAGCGGCATCATGCTTTTTAAAGAGCCCGGGATTTTTCTTATAATATTCCTGCGCGAAGGGATCAAGGTCTTTGATGTTGTCCAATGTAGTAGCCATCTTCAGCAGCTCCATAGTATGGGCCGGCTGATTATTCAGATACCACGTCACCCCTTTTTCACAGAGTTCTTTGGGTGACGGCAATTCCATCTTTTCAAAACGCCGGAACGAATCCAGCATGATCTCTTCCATTTCTTCCCTGTTCGCTGTTTTTAATGCATCCGCCCACCTTTTATTATACTCTGCTTTTTCCTGCTCCTGCGCATTGACAGGATTTCCATCCTTGTCCCGGAGTACGGCGCGAAGACAAAATGTAAGTCCTCTGGCCATATCTTCCCTGGTAAGAGGTCTGACATACAGTTTTTTCTCATTTGCGCCATTTACGGCATCATACATATCCTGTCTGAATATTTCTCTGCTCATTGCCTGCATGCGCATCAGATTCGCAGCACTTTCAGCATTGATCTCCGGATTATTTCCCCTGTTCTTTTCTATAACAGCCGGTATATCATCCGGAATACCGATAGCTTTATCCCACAGCTCCACTGCAGAAACCTTTGTTTTCTCTGTCCCGCTCTGTTTATTCCGTATCGTTCTGCGCTCCTTAAGCCTCCCCAGTTTTACCTGCATGGCCGGAGCATTCATCAGCTGCCTCAGACTGTCGGTTCTCTCTATAACATCTTTGTATTTATTCTTATAGTCTTCACTGCTTATGTCACTGATAAGTTTCTGTTCTTCCAGCAGTCTTTCCTTTAACTGCGACACAGCGTTATATCGCTTCCACCTCCAGAAAAAGAATGATCTTCCTCTTGAAAGATAAGCGTCGCAGCTCTTGATCAGATCACCGCATAAAGACGCAGCCGAAAAAGCCAGCGCTTTCCTGTTAGCGTCCGACTGAGTGCCCCCGTGGATCAGCTTTTCGTATTCACTCAGCTGCAGCTTGATATCACGCATGATCGGGCTGTCACCGCCCCTTTTCTCCTGATTCATGAAGAGAAAGTTCTGATTTCTTTTTTCCCTGAAAAGCAGATCAGCCTGATCCTCAACTGTAAGATTCAATTCGTTCTTATTGTTTAAAAGCTTCCGGATCTTAAGGTTTTCCTGCGTGGCAGCCTCTACGGTATGTGTACGCCTTATCTCCTCGCTCATCCGGTTTTGGGAATTTGCGAGCCGGATAGCCTGTCGCTCCTGCGTATCCTTTATGTTTGTGAGGTCTTTGCGCAGCTCTGCTTTTTTTTGCATTGTAAGTGACATAGCCGCCTCCTTATCCGCGCTTATTATCTTCAGCCTTCAGCTTCAGATAATCCGCCACACTAGCCATCCTGTAACTTACCGGGTATTTTTTCCCGGGAAGCCCAAGCTTTTCCATGATCTCTTCCCCGGCGATGCTCGTACATTCCACCCGCAGCATATCCGTGGGCTCAGCTTCCATCAGACAGATCAGCGCCGACCTTGCAAGCTTCTCCATATCCGATACAGTTTCACCCATAAGGTGAAAGGGATAATAAACATCACCATATTGCCTTACAAAAAGCGCCGCCTTATATTTTCCCTTCTCCGTGAGCACATAACTTATCTCTTCATCGGCGAGTTCGCATACGCACTTTTCCGTTTTATCCAGCACTGCTTTTTTCTCTGCTTCGGAAAGCTCCGAAAGCGGCTGTATTTCAGCTTGAGCTCCGATCATATCTTTATACTCCCTGCTTCCCATCAGCTCACCCACCGTGAAAACGAACTCATCCATCATCGCATCCTCTGTCTCGAAAAGGCACTCTATGAAAAAGCGTTCCGGATCCCACCCGGGCACGGCTTCCAGATATTCATCGCTGATCCTGACGATCACGCTTGCATTATTCCTTTCCGCCGCTTCCTCAAACAAAAGATATAAAAGCCTGCTGCCGATCCCTGCTCCCCGGTATCCGTCCTTTACATAAAGCCATCGGATGACCAAAGCCGCTTCCTCCGGATCCTGCTCAGTCACCAGAAGAGCTGCCGGATGATCCTTCCCGTCTTCCTCCGTAACAAAAGCACCCAGAGCGAAGCTTCCCGCCTTCTCCAGGCAGTTTAACTGTCCAAAAGGATCAAAGCTCTGAAAACAGACCAAAAGCTCCGTATCCAGCTGTATGTATTTTGTATTTACCCCAGCCATCAGGATCGTTCCTCCCTCACTCCGGCATAAACCGGTATTCCAAAGCCTCTCGGAAGAAGCTTCTCCGTCAGCTCCAGTGATGCCTGATTATGTCGATTCAACAGTATCTTCGTATCTGTGGGATACTTTTCTTCCATTGCAAATATGAATTTACGCATCATACCGATCAGATTCTGCTGAAAATCTTCCCCCTGCGCAAACATCAGCTGTATGGACAGCATCCCCGACGGCAGCTTGTGAAACAGCAGATACCCGCAGATCAGATCGTCTTTTTTTGCATAGCAGGATACATCCGCTTCAAACCAGCTCATCGGCAGATAGATCAGATCTTCACACAGACCTTTTTTGCCGATCATCACACACTTGGTGATCCCCCTCTTAAAACTGCGCAGCGTCAGATCTTTTACCGGCCCTATCCCCTCCGGGATCCGGCGTTTTTGCGCCAGAGGCATTTTAAGCAGTTCGGACAGGGTAACGATGATATTGTCTCCCTCAGTAAGTCTTGCGCTAAACCCCGCCTTCATGAGAGCTTCCTTTTCTGTTTTACCGTCTTTTACAGGGATCACAAAACGTGAACGTACCACGTTGTATTCCACTATCCTTTCCGAATATTCCCTGAATAAAATATCAGCAGCATCGGTATCCGTGATACGTATCCACCTGATCACGCTTTCCATATCTGCCTCATCACCACCCTTGCAATACTCCCAGACCAGACCAGCAGCGAAGCCTCCGTCTTCATCAGAGATAACAGCAAGTCCGCGATAAAACTCCCTGACCAGGTTTTCTGCCATATCTTCCCCCATATAGGAAGCATACACAGTTGCATTTATATCGTTAATCTCTATGACAGTCATATATTTCTTCCTTCCTGTCTCCCGCATAAACTGCAAGACAGAGATCATATCTGCCGGCTGCAGAGGAGAACCGATCCATAAAAAACTGATAATATTATACAAAAATTGTCGGACATAAGCAAGAATCCGGGCATAAAGTACGCATTCTCATTGATGATTTTCCGCTTATGTAATATACTATGATAAGAAGCTTAAATATGCATATATCATCAGGACAGAAAGGAGATCTCCATGAACTACGATTTTATCAAAGACGATATAGCAGCGATCATCGAGACCATTTCATCCATTCCGAATATCACCTCTCTCGATACACAGATCACAGCGCTTAAGCAGCAAGCCGAAACAGAGACCGATCAGGCTAAAAAGGCCGCGCTTGACAATGTGATCACGGCAGTCTCAAAGGTGCAGGATATCAAGAATAAAGTAAACGAGCTGAGCACTAACCCCGAGAAATTTGTGGCGGAATTTGATAAAATCTTCTGTCCCGCTGATGAAAGCAAAGGCTTTAATAAAAGCATCATAACTTTTGACGATGCGATCATTGACTACAACAAAGCAGATCATTTCGAAAAAAACACGATCCCCGGCAGTACCATCAACAATGTAACAAAGATCCTGGAACAGATGAACCGAGTGTCCTTAATGTATGTATGCGTCCACGATAAAGTCCTGGCCGCCAGACATAAGGAAGAAGTTGATGCTCTTACGGTTCAGGCCGATAACACCAATCGTCAGATCGGGGAGCTCCTGAAAGAATTCGAAAACACTGATAAACAGAAATTATCACAAGATGTCAGGGATACAGAAGAAAACCTCCAAAAAGCAAAGGACGATCTGGACTATTACCTCGATTCGAAAAACAAAGAAGAATTTATGAAGCCCCGGGATGAAATATTACAAAAGCTGGATAGAACCAGGCAACAGATAGCCAAAAGCGATGCAGACCTTTCCTCCCTCAACAACTTAGTTCATAACCTGGACAGCTCCCCCCTTATAAATGAGGCCAAAGAGCTGGAGAAACTGATCCAAAACGGCTATGATATTGATGATGAGAACCTCAAAGCAGAGAAAGATGCACTTCAATCAGAGATGAATGAATTAAAGAAGGCATATGAGGAGAAGGATCAGGAGCTCAAAAAGCTGAAGGAAGCAGCCGGTCCCGGCTCTGCCCCCGTGCTGAACAGGCTGGAAAAACTCTTTGAAAATACCATCCTACGCAATATCTTTGCAAATACCATGGACCAGCTGAATGCTTTGATCCCGGTCGAAACAAAAAAAACAAAAGACGGTAAGCTCAATATCGACTATGTCTGTAACCATCTGGCCGATGAAAAGGGCATAACGGACAGGAATCTCATACTGACCCACCTTTTGACCAACCGATTATCCGACTATACCCCGCCGGAGGTAAAAAACGCTAAAGGAGGTTTTTATAGATTTCCTATTTGCTCCAGGGATACGGCTCTCGTCTACATGGACTTAAACTCTGCGACAAGTAAAGAGGATCAGGAACTGCTGGATTTTATCAAACAGCTTGGGGAGATAGAATCGATCCTGGCACAGATGGAAGCCATCCGCTCCCAGCCGGGAATGACGGAAGCCGAATATGAGCGCATCACGCAAAATGTTGCCAACACGCTCATGAGCCTGAAAAAAAGTCCTCTCTACGCCCACGGTATGCACGAGTATATGAATCTGTATAACGAAAAGATCGAACTGGCATCCAGGATCGATCAGGCCGCATTCAGGACAGCTTCCCATAAAGCTGCTACTATGATCACTTCCAACGAAAAAGACAGCTTAAAGAAACAGCTTACGGAAAAAAAGCGTGCGATCTACAACCATTGCAAAGCCGAGGTAGTTAAACTCCCTGACGAACTGAAGGGGGAATTTTGGATAAGGCTCGGAGACTTTGATGGTTCAAAATCAATAGAAGAGTTCGAAAAGCTGTACACAGCCATAAAAGAATTAGCTGCAGATCAGACCAATGTAATAAACGGAAATAAAGACAAATTGGAAAAAGCCGCCAAACACTTCGATAACGAAGCCTATTTGCACTCGGAAAAGTTATGGAATAAATATCTGGAAAATAGCAAGCGCAATGTAGAACTTATGAAACAAAGTCATGCAGAATACAGTAAGCAACAAGAACGCTTAATTCAAGCCCAACTCAAAACCTGTAAGCTGCATCGTAAGCTTAAAGATGAGCAAGCACGTATTGAAGCTGTAAACGGTACCGGTATATGTGCCGGAGTCAATTATTTTGACAGTCTGGCAAGCCACGCAAGAAGACTGGCAGACGCCTCTGTTTACACAAAAAAGGATGGGCACCGTGATTCGTCGGAATATGAAGCTATGGTGAATGGTATAAAACGCCTCACAACTATGTACAGCATAACACGCAATGGCGGCAAGGAAACGACTTTCGGCAAATACGACGAAAAAATCAGCATGACGGCAGGCGTAAGGATAGAGCTTAATGACATAAAAACGAAAGCAGACGCTTATATAAGAGCTAAGAATGCTCAACGGTTCCATTGGTTTCCTTCTACCATGCGAAAATACCGGCTCGCTTATGCGCAGAATGTTTTGGACTTCTGTGAAAGCCAGCTTGAAACGCTCGAAAATGTCAGCTTTGAGGATACGGGTCTGAAAGAAGACAAAAAAGCCTTTGAGGAACGCACAAAAAAGATAGCTGCATCAAAGCCGCTGACCCAATTCAGCATGGATGGCGAGATCTGGCGTAATAGAAAGACATACATAGATTATGCAAAATCTGCAGCGCCTTCAAAAGTCCCTGCAGGAGGCGAGATCCTGCAGCCTTCAGGGCAGCCCATGCTTAATAACCAGCAGATGAGCAAGCGGGAGGAGTTCAGCACATCCACAACTGCTCAAAGGAAACGCAAGCTTCAAACAACAGAATAACCCTGTTTTTACTCCTGTCTGGAAGGCGCGCCCATCTCTTTTAGCTGTTTTTTGCGTGCATACATCATATGATCCGCACGCTCAAACACATCATGGAGCCGGTCGTCGCCTTCTTTTAATACTGAATATCCTGTCGCGATCACAACTTCCTTTGTTTTGATATGCTCTTCCACCTTGCTGTTAAAGGCGGCTATCGTTTCCTCCATTGTATCAAAGCCCTTTTCCTGAAGGATCACCACAAACTCGTCTCCGCCTATCCTGAATACCGCACCATGAGTGAAGTGTTCGCACAGCATTTTACTGGCATCCTTTATAAGTTTGTCACCGGCCGCATGTCCCTGCGTATCGTTAACCAGTTTAAGCCCGTTGACATCGCAGACGATCAGCGCCAGCTTACTCAGTTCATTATTCTTGATCTTTTTATTAAGCTCCGTTTCATTATAGGAATAAGCATGCTTATTCCTTATACCCGTCAGGGAATCCGTATTTGCCATGCTGTGGAAACGCCTGCTGTTTTCCCTCTCATCTTCAAGCTTATTGCGTGACATCATTTCAAATTCTATAAATAACAATATCGCAAACAGCAAAAGCAGTATAAGTATCGAAAGGATCAGATTACGGCTGGCGACCATATTTTTTTCGCTGATATCATGAATGGTATCGCTGATCACGCTCTCACGTATCAGAACCACCATCTCCGTTTCCGTGCCCTCGACAGGCACATAACAGAGCGTCTCTTCGGCCCCGTCGATCGTAAAACGGATGCTGCCTTTTACGCCTTTTGCAAAATTCTCGTGGTTTTCTTTCCACGCCTCTTCCTCTACCACTCCCTTAAGCGATTCAAAGAGGTTCTTATCAGCAATATGCAGTCCCAGCTGCGTATCGGAGAGATTTTCCCCGCTGGAAGAATACAGACCGAAATATGTTCTGCCCTGATCGTCGAATGCCAGCAGATCGACTATTTCTTTTATATCTATCTGGACAAAGCAGGCTTTGATGTCTTTGCCCATAAGCCTGAGTCCCGGTGTGGGTGCAGCCAGACAGATCTGCCTGGATGAACCATATACGGAAACGGTACTTATGCTTCTGCCTTCCATGATATCATCTGCCAGAAATGCATGCCTGCTCCCGCCTGTATAGGTTGTATACTGGGTGTAAACTATATTGTCGGAATCAACTACCGCAAAACGGTTGAGCGATAAAAGAGATTTGATCCTGCCTATGGTGCGGCGCATGTCTTCCTGATTCTTTATATCCTCATCCTCTACAAAGAGCATGGCCTTTTCCATCTGCTCAAAATTGCTGTTTATCAGATTGTTGATAGTTCTGGCACGCCGGTCAGCCATAGCCTCCAGATAAAACTCGCTCACTGCGGACACAGCTTCGTTAGACGCAGATTCCGTTCTCCTGAAAGTCCATAAAGTACTGAACACGAGCACCAGTATGATCAGAATGCTGCCTGTTACAGCCGTAAATACAAATACTTTGGGCGTTATCCTTCTCTTTTTTTTCATAACACATCTCCATATAGCAGTTCCAGCATCATCGCTGCATCCTTCTGATATATCACTGTCGTTTTCTCATTAGTCTTCTCGGAAAACAGCTCTCCGGGCATATTCCCGTCCGCTATCTTTACCGCTATCTGAAGTGTATCAAAGCCTATGGAATAGCAATCCTGTACTCCAAGACAATAAATAACGCCATCATTAAGATAGTGCAGTGCCTCCTGATCATGGTCCATACCCACTATGACCGCTTTGCTGTTCTTCTCTGTGATTGCCCTGGCCGCACCTACCGGATTACTCATGTTACAGCAGATAATGCCGTCAAGATCCGGACAGTCCTTTAAGATCTGCAGGGTAAGCTCATACGCCAGATCGATAGAATCCATATCGTATTCAGTGGCTACTACCTCCATATCCGGATATCCGGCAACGGTATCGGCTGCCCCTCTCGCCCTGTCTTCATGACACGGAGCACCTTTGCTGCCCACCAGGATAGCCACCTTTCCTTTATAACCCAGCTTTTCGCACAACGCCTCCGTCAGATCCACGCCGTCCTCATAATTATGCGTATTTCCGACATACGCTATCCTCCTGCAGCCCTCACAGGCATCGGAACTGGAAAAGGTCATCACCTTTACGCCATCAGCCACCATCTTATCCAGGACAGGTGATATGATATTCTCATCCGCCACATCTACACCTATAACATCATAGGCTTTTTTCTCTGCGATCTGCAGGCGTTCTTTCTGATCAGCAGCCGATGCCGCATCAGGTGCCATATACTCGTAGGTAATGCTTATTCCTTTATCAAGGAACTGCCTCTGGGCATCTTCCATGCCAAGGGCCACGGCATCCCACCAGGGATGTACGGTCTTATAAGTAAAATAAAAATTATAGCTGTCTTTGAGCGGTTCGTAATCATCCAGATCATGATCAAAGTCCACCGCAGCACCTGCCGAAGCCGTCATAAGCGGCTCTGACGTTTCAACAGCCTCATCAGCCTCCGTGCCGCTTTCATAGGCAGAACACGCTGTAAGACAGAGCATGGCTGCCGGCACGACCGCAAGCATATTTTTAATCATTTTTAATCCCATAAGCTTCTCCCCTGCTTTGTACAGTAAGCATTATTTTAAGTATATATTTAAAACAGAGAAATCTTAAGTACTATTATAATACAAATATCAGCAGATTTACACTAAAAACTGCATAAGATTATAATGGGCTTGACAAACCATGAGCCATATATCCATAATCAATTACATATACAGGGGGCCTTCTATCTGTTTGGGGTTCTGCTGAATGATACTTCAAATGAAACGATAGACTCTGTCATCGATTTTATCTGCAATGTATTACTTGGGATAGTTCCTCTTATATTGGTCGTACACTGGCTTATGTTTAGGCCGGCGGGGAATTCCCGGTCATTTCGAAACCCCTCAGAAATGATGTCTTTTCTTACAGTTTCAAGATCAGGTCCTGTTTTATTCCATACTTTTCTTTATGTCATCAATAAGCATCTGATCTGCAGGCAGCCATTTCACATCAGCTATAGTATTCAGATCAAGCCACCTGGCCTCTTCGGCCTCCTTTAATTCCAGCTGCCCTGATCTGACTTCTGCCCAGAAACAGTCCATCGACAGATGAAAATCCGGATAATCATATTCAATAGTCCTGATAAGCTCTTTAACATCTATCTCTGCCGTCAATTCTTCATATATCTCACGTACCAGTGCCTGAGCCGGGGTCTCTCCTTCTTCTATCTTTCCTCCGGGAAATTCCCACCAGCCCTTATATTCACCATACCCCCTTGCTGCAGCAAATATCTTATCTTCATTTCTGATCACCGCTGCAACAACCCTTACAAATTTAAGCAAGCTGCCTTCAGAAGTAAAGATCACGTCTTTCCCCTCACGTATCCCTTTTTTCTCCAGCTCCGCCTCCGATATTTCAAAAAAGCGCTCTTCATCGTTCGACACAAGCTTAAGCAGCGCCATGGGTTCGGATCTGTCTGTTTCCTCACAGCCATAATCTGCTTCGGTAATCTGCACAACATTAAACACTTCCATTATTCCTGCACTCCAATATCATTATTACCAGATAGTGATACGCTCATCGGGCGGGATGTACATCCTGTTGTCTTCGGTAATACCATATGTTTGAATAAATTCATCAAACTGGGCGCTGACTGCATTTACTCTCTGATAATTGTATGGATGGGCATCAGTGATATAGCCGCTTTCTCTTATGAAGGACATCTGCTCTCTCCATAACTCTGCTCTGGATCTGAAATAACAGTCATAATCAAAACCGGGATGATCCTGCGCGATCTTCATGGCTATGCTGACGCCTGCGATATCCGCAGATGCCTCTCCCCACTGGATCTCACCGCTGCAGGCCATATAAGGCACGCCTACGACCTTGTCAAAATACGCCGATACTTTTTTAGCTTTTTCCATATATGCATTATAATCCGCCTCCGGCATCCAGCCATAAGGCTTATCGTCCGTTGCCACCTTATTTCCGTCAGCATCGTACTGTATTCCGTTCGGATCAAAGCCGTGCGTCAGCTCATGGCCTATGATGCTGCCCATCTTTGCAAGCATCTCTTCGTATGGCATGTCATCGCTGAAGGTAAAATCACTTATAAAACCGGCCAGGACAAAAAACTGGTTTAAGCTTCCGTTATAATATGCATTGTCCACCGAGGTTGCTATCTCCGGACGCAGATCGTATCTCCATTCTCCGGGCACACGTTTTTCTCCTGTAGCGGCGCAGTTATGTTTAAGATTGCTCACTCTCAGCTTTACGTAAGTATCATAAAAAGAATCCGAAGTATCGATGGCAAGATAAGAACTGTCGATCAGCTCATCGGGTGAAAGAACGCAGAACTTCATCTTATTAAGTTTTTCAAGAGCCGCAGCCTTTCCTTCCTCTGACAGCCATTCTTCCTCTTTAAGCATCGCCGCAAAAGCTTCCGCTGTATCCTCGCAGATCATCGTAAGTGTTTCTTTTGCCTTGGGATCCACATAATAGGTCATATAGGCATTTTCTTCGGCAACACCCAGAATGCCTCTGCTTCCCATTATCTCGGTATATGTCTGATCTTTCACATATTCCTTATATCCTTCATCTGTTTCATCGGCGAACATCAGACATTTGCCGGCTTCCAGGTCAAGATACTCATACGACATATAGGCGATGTGCGTCATAATATAGGATCTGAAGCTTGAGAGATTTTCTTCGGTATACATTTCATCAAGAACAGGGAGATAGTCCGGATAAATGATATTAAGCTTTCCCTTATTTACTCCCAGACCGTTTAACACAGCCTTAAGCGGGAAATTGCTGCAGGAAGCGCATACTTCATCCACAGGGATCGCTCCGACAGGATTATCGCTTTCCTCATCCGGCCACGCCGCCTCCAGCAGAGCATCCTCCAGCACATAGGATTCTTCTATCATCTTTGCCACTTCTTCCTCTGTCAGACCGGCTCTGGTCAGGATATGTGTTGCAGCTATCTCATAATCCTCCCGGACCTCTTTGATATCTTCGGCATCACTGTTATGAAAGATTCGTGGCAGTACGGAAAACGACGCATCTTCATCCAGCTCAAGTATCCATTCGGAAGTATCCTCCTCATCAAGCGTGATCACGGGATTGAAGAAGCGGCAGAACGGATTTCTGCCTGTATCCGCAAGAAACTTATCCAGCTCGGAAATGCTTTTTATGTCTGCAGCATCTTCAAGATATTTTTTTACGGGTTCAATGCCGTCCGCATTCCTTCTGTCCCAGTCATTGGCCACATCCAGATAGTCACGCAGGATCTGTATATCTTTTCCCTGATATTTATCACGTTCGTTTATCATTGCGAGTTTCTGATCCTCTATCATGTTCTTCATGTCAAGCTCATTAAACTCATCACCCTGTGTTTTGATATGCGTATCAGCAAGGAAATCATGATTCACGGAAAGATAAAAATCTTCTTTAACTCCGGGATCACCCAGTATGCCTGCTGCTCCCAGTATAGAGGTATCGATCCACTGGTCTCCTCCGGCCCATACAAGCTCGTTTTTATCATAAACCGCATCTTTTGTAAGGACTGCCTTATTCTGTGCAGTATCATATGAATAAACGGCAATGTCATCTCCGTCCCCGTTCTTTTTCATAACAAAGAGTTCGGATATCATATCCCCGTCCAGATCCTTCATGGAAAAGAACATATCTTTCTGCATACCGCAGGCGGCGACACCCGATAAGAACATTATCTCTTCCGGATCATATGCATAGCTTCCCGCAGGGATCTCATATGTTTCCGGAAAATCGTTCTGCGGCTCCGTTTCCTGAGGCTCTGTGCTTACATCCACCACGGGTTCTTCGGGCATATCCGGATTAGCACTGCTTTTCTCACAGGCACTCAGGGTTCCTGTCAGCATGCTCAATGCACATATACCGCCTATCATCTTTTTTATTATTTTCTTCATCTTTTACTATCCCTGCTTTCTGATATTATCTGTGTTCCTATAGTTCAAACATGTATCCTGCCTGCGTATGGATCTCACTCATATGCATTGGTATATTCATCCGTCATATGCCAAAGTTTCGATGTATCGTAATCTGCCGGCAGATGCACCCAGTTACCGCTGTCTGTTTCGATATACCATGCTTCTTCACCCATATCATATTCCATCCAGCCATAATCCCCGTAGTCGGAAGAGATTCCTTCATACCAGTACTGCCACTGATAAGGCGGCAGAGAATCGTTATAATAAAACCAGCATTCGGTCTGACTGTCATACCAGTCTTCACCATCCAGATAACAGGTCCTGCCTATCTCGTCTACATATATGGAATTCTTTGCGGATACCGTTTTGTATTCCGTACTGCCCGGGTTGATACTTCTGGCAGCTATAAAGATCAGGGCTGCCACAAAAGCAAGGAAAGAGAGCACCAGCGGGCACAGGAACACACCTATTGCAACCTTCCCCAGGAACGGAATCCCGGATATAAACTCCTTCACGCTGCCATTACCCTGTGGAGCAATACCATTGTATGCTGACTGTACCTTATCTGTTATATCTATCCGGAACATGGCCCCGCACTTGTCACAGGCAGGCACGTCTCCTTCTTTCCACATATACACCATGTGATTCCCGCAATATTCGCACTTCAGCATCGTTTCGGATCCGGTCATTGTCATATTGTTATAATGCCGGCCGCTTTCGTCGTAGTATCCTTCTTCAAAATACCGTCCGTCTGACGCTGTCCATCCCTGTGGATAATAATCATAATCATGTGCAGCACCATAAAAATGTCTGACGGCACCATACAATGTATTATTCCAGCCATACGGCTGCGATGACCGTGTACGATGGACCGGTCTGCTGCTTCGATAACTGCTGCGTGCAGATGAACCGTACGAGCTGTGATGGCTCGATGAATGACTTGAACGGCTGCTGCTCGAGCGGCTGCTGCTGTGATGCGATGAACTGTGTGAACTGTGATGACTGCTGCTGTGATGTGAACTGCTATGTCCTGTGGGGGGCATTTTCCTTATCTCCTTCTATGGTTTTTGTTTTCCTGATCTGTTATCAGATCCTTATTCTTGATCTTGATATGATCAGCCGGTCTTATCCGCAACCGGACTCAGATTTCTCAGTATTCCTTTTTTATCTCTGCTATTTTGTATATTTCCTTAAACTTTGCCAGATCAGCAGCCTCTCTGATCAGCATTACCTCAGTGAAATGTCCGTCTTCTTTATTCTTAAAACCTGCCACCTGCTCTCCGGTACAAATACTGCACTTGATCACAGCTGTCTGTTTGTCCGGGTCAAAAGGTATATCTTCGCTGAGATATCGCTCATAGTATGATCTCTTTCCAAAATCCTGCCGCATTTCCACACTGAATACGATGATAAATCCTAAAAGGATGATCCCCCCGGCAACACTTAATCCCCAGCAGAAAACATCCGTTATGATCCAGATAACAGCAGGTAATAATATCCCGATAACCAAAGATATTACTATCCAAACCGCCCCAAAATGAACTGAATTAATTTTAGGCATCCTAAACTGACTCATACACTTTTCTGCCTTTATATATTTTCATTATCCCTGTCCGGAGCATCTATGATCACCACGGTTTGGGATTAGCGCCATCTTTGCCGGAATCTCCGTCCTGACCGGACCAGTAATTCCTCTCATCATAATCACTCTGCG
Organism: uncultured Lachnospiraceae bacterium; assembly: GCA_902779395.1. Taxonomy (GTDB): domain Bacteria; phylum Bacillota; class Clostridia; order Lachnospirales; family Lachnospiraceae; genus NK4A136. The sequence goes on from CACZBK010000023.1 coordinate 53,474, forward strand.
TCTGTTCCTGCTCTTCCTTTGTCCTTGTCTGTTGATCTTCCAGAAAGTTCCTTACTTCATCCTCACGCGCGCCCCCTCCGGATCGCCCGCTCCCGTCATCCCCGGAGCCACTGCCATTGTTATTACGGCAACTGCTCTTATGC
>CACZBK010000024.1 GCA_902779395.1 uncultured Lachnospiraceae bacterium
CTGTGGCAGCAGCAGCTCTGGTACCTTTGCGGTCCACCTCGATATGCGTCTTATGGATCACACTGCTAATGCAGACAGGATGGGGATCGCCGTTTTGTTCGCACAGCATATTGTTGAAATCGGCAAGCTTCGGATCGAAGGCGTCGGTCATTCCCATTGACTGTAAGATAGCGCTCATTTCTATATCGTAATCAAACGTGAATTCGGGAATTTCAACCACGACATTGCCGCCTTTTGTATTTCTTATTGCTTCGGAAATATCAGCATTACTGTCGGAAAGATCTTTTATATAGTCATCAAGATCAACACCTTCCCCGGGCAGCAGGCCCATGAAAGAGTAACGGCCGCCCTTATAATCGCGAAGGAAGCCTGTGCCCCCGTTTAGTTCAAAGTAGCGGGATTCTCCGCTGTGCAACAGGGTTACTTTACTGATGCTGCCGTCAGCATTTGTAAAATCCATATCCTCATAGATCTGTTTATCTTCATATTCATTAAGCCATTCAGCCTCAAAAGCCAGCGCATTTATGATATACATCCTCGCTTCATCGGATATATTATCGAGTATATTAGGGATCATGCCGCGGGTCTCATGGTTGACCCAGCCGTTGATATCATTTAAGGTAGTGCCGTTAAACGGGGCTTTCCATACCTGGGCATCATACCATGAAGAGGCTTTGGAAGCGAACTCCGGAATCAGATCGAAGATACCCTCATCTTTTAACCATATGGAATTGGCTACGTTCCACTCAACATCCGGATCGTTCTTCATGCGCGTGGAAAGCTCATAGAGCAGAGTGCTCATCGCGTCTATTGAAGTTCCACCGCCTATCACTGATTCGATCTGGGAAAGGGTATTTCCGCCTGCTCCGCTTTCTGCCATGCCGAAGGCCAGTTCGACGGATACGGGAGATATGCACACGTTTTTACCGGTGCCTCCCGCTGCAGCAGTTTCTGCCAAAAGCTTTGTCCCCGCTATGGAGAGCGCAGAGATCTGTTCGTTATTAATTTCTGATTCAGGTGCGCTCAGAGTTGAAACATTTTTAGTGAGTTCTTGCGATGCCTCACTGTGATTAAAGGGTATGCTGACCTCCCTTTGTGTGGGACTCTCAAGTACCGGCCCTTTGTCTGCGCAGGCGCCGAGCATCATTGCGATAAGCAGTGTTACAGCTATTGTTCTCTTTTTCATATTTTTTTTCCTCCCTGTCGTTTCTTTTGTTAACGATATAGTATATACGTACGGAGGCAGCGGATTTATGGCTTTATGTAAAATTTTCCCGGGATCCGCCACCCGGGAGAATGAATTTGAATAAGTATACGTAACCCACGGGGACGGACCTTGTGTTTTTTTTCTTTTCTGAGAAAAACCATGAGGTCCGTCCCCGTGGGTTTCTGATAAACTGCAGCTCTTTCAAGAGGGCTGTTTTTTTGTAAAATTAAAGATTTTTTAAGAAATGAAATGTTAGGGTGGTATTGTCAAAAGAAAAGTGTGAACGACACAGCATCGGAAAGAGGTAGAAAAATGGGAAAGGTTTGTCTGGAAGCGATCGATCTTTGCAAGACTTATATAGTGGAAGGCAACAGCAATAATGTGCTGCAGAATATCAATCTGAAGATCGAAGAAGGTGAGTTTGTATCTATCATGGGTCCCAGCGGATCGGGCAAGTCCACGCTGCTTTATACGATCAGCGGAATGGACAGCATGACAGCCGGTAAAGTGATCTTTGACGGGGAGGACATTTCCGGGATGAAAGAGAAGGAATTGACAAGACTGCGGCTTTTGAAGATGGGTTTCATCTTCCAGCAGATGTATATGATGAAGAAGCTCTGCATCATAGATAATATCGTGCTTCCGGGCTATCAGGCAAAGCTTGTATCCAGGGAAGAAGTAAACCGTCACGCCGAAGATCTTATGCGAAGACTGGGCATAATCGATACTGCGGAACGCGAGATCACGGAAGTTTCCGGCGGCCAGCTGCAGCGCGCCTGTCTTGCCAGAGCGCTGATCAACAGCCCCAGAGTACTATTTGCAGATGAACCTACGGGCGCGCTGAATTCAAAAGCCTCATCAGAGGTATTAAACGAACTCATCAAAGCAAATGAAGCGGGTAGCACCATATTGATGGTAACGCACAGTGAAAAGGTGGCTGCCAGTTCGGACCGCATTATTTATCTTGTGGATGGTGATATACAGGGAGAACTGAAGCTTGGAAAGGTTACGGTAAAGTCCGATAAAACGGACCCGAGAGAGGAACTGCAGAAACGCGAACGCAAACTCAGGCAATGGCTGGATGAGATGGGGTGGTAAGCTATGTATTTAAGAATGTTAAAAAAAGACCTGAAAGATAAGCTGGGCTTAAATATCGTGCTCTGCATCTTTATGATCATCGCCGCTACGCTGTTAGTCATGAGTGTGGAATTCTTTTACTCTCTGATAGGCGGGATAGAAAAGACCTACGAAAAATGCAATACATCAGATGTGATCTTTACCGTGGATCAGTCTGTATCAGATAAGGAAGGGCAGAGAAAAAAGATAGATGAACTGATCAGATCGGATCCGCTCATAGGTGAAGTGGAGATCTCCGAGCGTATTCTTCTGCGTACATCCCGCCTGGAATTTGAAGGCGTCGACCGCAGGCGTATAGGCGGGCTGTATGAGAACGTAGTGATAATCTCCCCTGTGAGCCGTTCACAGAACATACCTTATGATATCAACGATTCGCAATTTACGCTTAATAACGGCTGTGTGGCGTTGCCGCAGTATATAGCAAACAGTACGGGAAACAAGGTCGGTGACAGTTTAAGGCTTACTACGGATCTTGGGAACATCTATGAGTTTACGATATCCCATATCTATAAAGATCCCAGTACTTCTGCAATACATAAGATACTCTTTTCGGATAACGATCATGAGGCGCTGAAAAAAGAATTCTTCGGCATTACGGATCTCTACGAGATAAAACTGACTCAGCCGTTTAAAGATTTTGCATCGCTGCAGGATTGGGGCTGGGATCTGGAGATCAGGCTGCAGGAGCTGGCCATAAAAGGAGAGATTCCTGCAATGCCGCAGAATATCAACACCGGAAAGACAAATGTAACTACGGAAGAAGCACTGGTATCCTTGATAATAGGTATTTTTATGGTCATAATGGGAGTGGCGCTGATCGTGCTTATCTTTATGTCGATACGCTTCAGCCTGCAGGCAACGATCAAGAGAGAGCAGCGCGAGATCGGAACGATGAAAGCGATAGGTGTGGATTCGCTTTCCTACCGGACCTTATTCATAGTAAAATACATCGCTTTTGCCATGCTTGGCGGGGTGATCGGAAGTATCGCAGGCACCGCATTATGCAGATTCATGATAAGGCATTTTATCAGCAATACGCTTAATCCCGAAAATTCAGTGCTGATCATGACAGGTGTACTCTGCAGCGTGGTCTTTATCCTTATGATGATCCTGTTTTCTTTTGCAGCGCTTAAGAAGATGCGTAAGATATCTGTTATGGATACCATACACGGGGAGAACAGAGGCGAGCGTTTTCATAAACTCCCCGGCGTGTTTCTGCACAAAAGTAAAAAAATATCCGTACCGTTATTCCTGGCAGGCTGCGATATAACAGGCAGGCTAAAAAGATATCTGTATCTGATCGTAAGTTATACGATGGGCATGGTGGTGATACTGATGGCTGTGCAGTTAAAGGCAACGGTAGTGAGCGATGATTACCGCAGGACTTATATGCAGTTTGGCGACAGAGAGCTTATTATCCGGCCAGAAGATGAGATAAGGGACCGTATTATCGAACAGGAAGGAAGTTACAGGAATGCGTTTCTGTATTACGAAAAATACTATAACGAACACGGCATTCCTTTAAACACACAGATCACGGATGAGCAGGAGGTGGCGCTCCTGAGCGGAGATAATCGGGATGGGGCTGTATTGCATTTCGGAGATTATGATATCGGGAAACTTAAGCTGGTGAAAGGTTCAAAGACGCCTAAGCTGCCAAACGAGGTGATAATATCGCATCTGTTTAAAAAGTTAAGGGGGATCGATATCGGAGATACGATCACGCTGGAGATGAAGATCTTTGAGGATGACGGCTTTACGATACGGACAGTGCAAAGGGACTTTATCGTGACCGGTTATGTTGAATCGACAAACTACAATAAAGTATTTATGACCGGAAACAGTGATGATATCGTTTCGGATGACTGGTCTGTATTCAGCCAGGGGATAGACGCAGAGGATTCGGAGTATCACGAATATATCGAAAAAATGCGCGCTGTCAACAAAGATATACTGATACAGGATTTTGATGAGGTGCTTGATTATGATCTGGGACGTCAGTACGGAACACTCTTTGATGCACTGATCGTTACGATGGGGATCATAATGACTGTCACGTGTTTTGCCATGACATTTCTGTACCAGCAGATCTTTATGGAAGAGGAGACAGCGGATATCGCAATGTTAAAGAGTCTGGGCATTGATAAGAAAAGCATAAGGGCATGGCATTACGAAAGGCTGCTGATACTGGTGGGTGTTGCCGCGGCAGCTGCAGTGATCATGGCGCTGACTGTGAACAGATTCATATTTGACAGGATAGGAGTAGCGGTACTGCATGTGGCGGAATTTATTATCGCATCGCCTACGGCAGCATCACTGATCGCGCTGCCTTTGTGGATCGCTTTACTGATCAGCGCGGTGATGCTGATATCCTTTAAGACAATGGATAAGATACAGATCTGGAGGGTAAGAGATGAATAGGAAAGTTTGTATGAAGAGTCTTTCGATCACTATAGCGGCGTTTCCGCTGTTGTTTGGCGGCTGCGCGCAGACTGCGCTTGTCACGGGAGCAGGCAGTATGGTTAAAGTCGGATCCGTCAATGTGGAAGAGGAAGCGCATTACAGTGATGAGAGCGCAGCAGATGAACTGATCGCAAGCTTTGCCTCGCAGGATGGTCTGTGTGAGATAAAACAGTATGCATCCTATTATGACGTGACTCTGGATTATGAAAAAGGCAGTCCCGAAGAAGTAGGTGCAGCATATGCTGCGACGCTTAAAGAGGCTGCCCCGCATTATGAGTCTGTAATTGAGCCGTATCTATATGAGAATATGCGGCATTCTTTCGGCGGCAGAAATGTGAATTACGATGCGCTGACAGAACGCATCATGACGCTTGAGGCGGCGATACCCGATGAGTACAGGAAAGAAATAGAAAGCTTTGCAAAGGCAATGGCAGATGGAGAAGAAGGCTACAGTGCGAACGGTGAGCTTAGCTATATCGAGCTGCTTACAGCGCAGATCATTCCGGATGCGCTGCGCCCCACAGCCTGCAGCGCGCTCTCACTTTCCGGCAGCATGACTGCTTCCGGGCAGCGCATCACCATGCGCAATCTGGAATGGAGCTTAGGCAGTGATGCGCAGATAGCCGCTATCCACGCTGTTACGCATATGAAAAAAGCTGAACGTTCTATCACCGTGATCGGCATGCTGGGTATCTTTGATATCATCACCGCTGTCAATGATGACGGCGTGATGATAGGTATCCTGGATGTGGGTTCGGATACATCGGCTATGGAAGGAATGCCTTATGTATACGAGGGGAAGAAGTGCTATACCTTTGAGATCCGCGCTGCATTGGAACGCTTTGACAATGCAAAAGACGCAGGAGAGTTTCTGCTTTCGGAGAGCGGCGATTTTACCTGGTGCAACAATATGCTGGTATCTGATAAAAAAGATGTGTTCTGCTGTGAAAATGCCACACGCGAAGTGCAGGAAGCGGGAAGGGCAGTATCCGTTTTGAGAAGCCCCGATACGGAATTGATGGAGGGACTTTTATGGGACAGAAAAGATGCCTTCTGTATCGTTAATTCATTCGCGACAAAAGGAAATAATGATTCATTTACAGGGATGCAGGGCAATATCGACCGCTTCGCCAAATATAATCTGTGGGTAAACGAAAAGGAAAAATTCTCCGCCGCAGATGTTAAGGCTCTTATGGCTAAAGAGCATGTGAAGGAATACGGCGTGGTGAATGTACACAACAGCGGAACTGTACACACGGTGATCCTTGATTATGCTACGGGCAACATACAGGTGGCATTTACACAGGATTATTATGCTGATGATGTGCCGGAATATGTGAATGTCGGGCATTACTGATACCGGTAGTCGCCGTTTTTCTGACCTCATTCCCGGGAGGGGTTTCGAAGAGGGGGAGATTGCTTGAAATTACCACTGAATTTTGCTAAAGTAGGACTATGACTGACATACTTATCATTGAAGATAATGAGGAACTGGGTAAGCTGATCTCGGATTTCCTTAAGCGGGAAGGGTATACGGTGGAATGGTGTACCACTGCGGAAGATGGGATAGCGAAGCTTAAGACAGCAGCATGTAAGATGCTGCTGCTCGACGTGATGCTGCCGGGAATGGATGGCTATGAGGCGTTGCAGGAGATCCGGCGCAGCATGAAGCTCCCGGTATTGATGATGAGCGCGCGTACGGATGATCAGAGCAAGATCACGGGACTTGAAGTCGGGGCGGACGATTATATAGATAAACCTTTTTCTATACCGGTACTCGGATCCAAGATCAAAGCGCTGCTCAGGCGTTCCTATGACCTGACGGAAGACCGTCAGCTTCTCACCTGTGAAAACATCTCCATGGATCTGGGGGCCCGTATCGTTTATAAGGCCGGCAGGGAGATCGTACTTACCACAAAGGAATTTGCCCTGCTGGAATATATGATGAAAAATCCGGGGCAGGTGATCCCGAAGGAAAAATTATTTAACGAAGTGTGGGGATTTGATTCCTTCAGTGAACAGGGAAGCTTAAATGTTCATATCCGCTGGCTGCGTGAAAAGCTGGAAGATGATCCGAAAGATCCTAAGCTGATCCGTACTGTCTGGAGAGTCGGATATCAGTTCGGAGGCACCGGCATATGAAGAAGGCGTATAAGCTTTTGCTCACAACGGTGCTTTTTTTTGTATTCCTGTTCCTGCTTTCCAATCTTATCTTTGGGATGATCATTACACACAATAATGACTGCACAAATATCTACATGAATCGTTTCTTTAATGCATTGCAGGAACGTATCAGTGATGAGGATCCTGTGCGGATAGGAGCTCTGATCGACACGCTGCGTGAAGAGCATACTGCGGAGGATGCGTCATATCCTATGCCGGAGCGGATCCGTTATATTCCCATAGAAGAGGGTGACAGTGCGGTGGCGCTTCTTAATAAAGAGGGAACTGCACCGGCACTCTGGGCTCTGCATTATGAAGGAAAGATCATAGGTTTTGTGGAGTTTATGTTTCGACGGTCTGCATATGTACCGCTGCAGATCCTGACAAATGCAGTGCTGGCCGTTGCCTTTATTTTTACAATGTCTGTGTGCATCTTTATAAATGCATCCGTATTGCGGCCGTTTAGGAAACTGGCTTCTTATCCGGAAAAGCTGTCAAAAAACGAGATCAGTGAGAAGCTTCCGGAAAGCAAAAACCGGACCTTCGGACAGTTTATCTGGGGGATCAATATGCTCAGCGACCGTCTTGAGAATGACAAAAAACAGATCGGAGAGCTGAACAAAGAGCATATGACCATGATGACGACTATCGCTCATGGGATAAAGACACCGGTGGCCAATATCAAGCTTTATGCAGAGGCGATCCGCACCGGTCTGTATCAGTCAGACGGCATCGCAAACGAAGCGGATGCCGAAGTTGCGGAAAAGATCGTAAAGAATGCCGATGATGTTGCAGACCTTGTGAAGGAACTGATCGAAAACAGTTCGAAAGGGATCGTGAATTTTGAACCACGGATCGAATCATTTTATCTTCAGGAACTGGTGATGTTCCTGAATGAGGAATTCGGTAAAAGACTGGAGATATTGAGGATCCCGTTTAAAACGGAAATAGGACACAATGCCATGGTTAAAAGTGACAAGAGCGGCATCTGCAGGATATTGTCTCAGCTGATGGAGAATGCCATGAAATACGGAAACGGGAAAGGTATCGAAGTAAGTCTGGAGAAGGAAAATGACGGATATTATTTTTCAGTGATAAATAAGGGGAAGGTGCCGGAAGATAGTGAACTGCCGTATCTTTTTAACAGTTTCTGGCGCGGCTCTAATGCAGCGGAAATATCAGGAAGCGGCATCGGCTTGTTCGAAGCGCGGGAGATCGCGCGGAAGCTATATGGAGATATATACGTAAAGACGGATCCGGAGAAAGAGGAGATAGAGTTCGATGTGTTTCTTCCGATACGATGAGTGTTATGTTTTAGTAAGCGTAATAAATAATTGCGTTTGCTATACAATGATGGGTAAATAAATATACAGATATACGGAGGTGATCTATGCAGTACAGGAAAGGTAAAAACGGAAACGATCTTTCTGTTCTGGGATATGGCTGCATGCGTTTTACCAAAAAAGGAAACCAGATAGATATCGATAAAGCTGACAAGGAGATCATGGCGGCGTACCATGCAGGAGTAAACTATTATGATACAGCATATATCTATCCCGGCAGTGAGGCGGCGCTCGGTGAGATTTTGGAGCGTAACGCCATCAGAGACAAAGTCAATATCGCGACTAAACTTCCGCAGTATCTGATAAAAGATGGCAAGGGTATCGATAAGTACTTTGGCGAGGAACTGTCACGTCTGCGCACGGACTATATCGATTATTATCTGATGCATCATCTTACGGATGTAGATATGTGGGAAAAGCTTAAGGCTGTCGGGATCCTTGACTGGATAAAAGAAAAGAAAAAGTCGGGACAGATAAGGAATATCGGTTTCTCCTATCACGGTAATACAGATAATTTCATCACTATCTTAAATGACTATGACTGGGATTTCTGCCAGGTACAGTATAATTATCTGGATGAAGTAACACAGGCAGGGGTGAGCGGAGTGAAGGCTGCCGCGGCCAAAGGTATCCCGGTTGTGATAATGGAACCTCTTCGCGGAGGAAAGCTTGTTAATATGCTGCCTGCGAAAGCAAAGAAAATATTTGCCGAAGACGCTCATGGATGGTCGCCGGCTGAATGGGCATTCAGATGGTTATATAACCAGCCTGAGGTGACAGTGGTCCTCTCCGGTATGAACTCTCCCGAAATGGTGGAAGAAAATGTAAAGACCGCAGATGATACGAAGAGCGGGTCGCTTACCGAAAAAGACCTTGAACTGCTTGAACAGGTTAAGAAAGCTATCAGGGAAAATGAAAAAGTGGGATGCACGGGCTGCCGTTATTGTATGCCGTGCCCTAAGGGCGTGGATATTCCCGGTACTTTTGCATGCTATAATATGATGTATATCGAAAACAAGCGGGAGGGGCGTTTTCAGTTTGCGCAAACCGTCGGACTTACTAAGGAGCCTGCGTTTGCAAGCCAGTGTGTTGGCTGCGGCAAATGCGAGCAGCATTGCCCACAGTCTATCCCCATCCGCGAAAAGCTTAAAGAAGCGGATAAGGCGCTAAGACCGCTGCCGTATAAAGTGGGCATAAATGTAGCGCGGAAGTTCATGTTCCGTGCAAGGAAAGAGAAAAAGGCGTAAAAGAACACAAAATCTTCACAAAAGAATTAGCACTCACCTCTTGACAGTGCTAACAATCGGGTGTATAACATAGTCAGAACAAAGGAAATAGAGAAGATCCTAAAGAAGAACAGAAAGGTATAAGGATCTGAACACTCCTTCCCCTTGCTCATGAAACCTATAGTTTATAGCTTTTATGAAAAAGGAGGGATGACTTATGTTACTACCTAGTATTTTTGGAGAGAGATTGTTAGACGACTGGATGGACTTCCCGAGGATGGATTTCCCCGACATCGACAGGAAACTGTATGGCAAACATGCAGCTAACGTCATGAAGACGGATGTTCGCGAACACGATGATGGGTATGAGGTAGATATAGATCTGCCGGGATTCAAGAAAGATGAGATCAGTCTTTCACTTGAGAACGGTTACCTGAGTGTAAATGCGGCCAAAGGTCTGGATAAGGACGAGAAGGACAAGAAGGGCAAACTGATACGTCAGGAGCGCTACGCAGGTTCTATGACAAGAAGCTTTTATGTAGGCGAAGCGATCACCGAGCAGGAGATCAAGGCAAAATTTGAAAACGGTGTATTGCAGCTGAGCATACCTAAGAAAGAAGCGCCTAAGGTTCCTGAAAAGAAACTGATAGCCATCGAAGGATGATGCTTTGGCATCACGTATAAGGATTAAATGAAGGGCGGCGGAGTGAAAGCTCCGCCGTCTTTTTACGTTTGTGGACACCCGGGTGTATCTGTGATATTCTTTGAATTATGGAAAAGCTGATAACCCTTGATAATGTATCAAAATCATATGATGGAAAATATGTCCTGGATCACATTACGCTGGATCTGTATAAAGCACAGTCCATAGCTTTTACCGGTCATAACGGATGCGGTAAGAGCACCCTGCTTAAGCTGATCGCGGGACTGATACGATCAAGCAGCGGAAAGATATCTTATCATGAAAAGATCCGCTTTGGTTTTGTTCCGGAAAAGTTTCCGGGAATGAGCATAAGCATGAGGGATTATCTGTATTCCATAGCTGAGATTGAAAACGTTGATCATTCTGAAGTAGACAGCCTTGTCAGAGATTTCTTTCTTGAATCCATGATAAATACAAAGCTCAATGAACTGTCAAAAGGCAGTCTTCAAAAGGTGGGAGTGATACAGGCTCTTATCGGCAAGCGGGATGTTATTTTGCTGGATGAACCACTTTCCGGCCAGGATGCCGCATCGCAGGATGTATTTATAGAAAAGATCAACGAGCTGCGGGGCAAAGGAGTTACGGTTTTAATGTCCTGCCATGAGCGCAGACTTATTGATGAACTGACAGACAGGGAATATACGATAAATAATGGAAAGCTTTACTGCAAAGAAGGCGGGGAAGATTATTTATACAAGATCTTTGTAAAGAAAAATGAAAGCCTTACAGCATGGCCGGACATGACAGATCACGGAAACAAAAGAATGCTGCAGGTAAAGAGTGCGGAATTAAAGGAAACAGTATTAAGGCTGTATAAAGAAGGATGGGAGCTTACCGGTATTGAAGAGTACATATAGTCTGTATACAATACGACGCAGGCTTATGAAGAAGAATGCCCTGTGGATCATAACGGCTGTCTTAACCGCGGGATTTCTGGGGGTAATGTATTCTTTTGCTCCGGCATATGTGTGCAGCAGTTATCTGATCTCATCTGTTTTTATGTACTTCATCAGTGTGTATATTTCCATGGATCTGCATGAAAAGGAGAATGATGTTTTTGAAGAGGTATTGCTGCTTCATACAAAGAGTGACACAGAATACTATCTTTCAAGGGAAATGCTGCAGATACGGATGTGCCTGATATACGCTTTGATATTGTCGTTCTTTCCTGTAGTATATTCTGTTATACGGCCGGGATATTTTACAAGAGCTGTCACACCTGATGACCTGATATGCGGAGGCCTGATGATCATATTTTGCGGAATATGCGGGGCAGAAACAGGGGACTTTTTTCACCCGCGTTTTATCGGTCGTAAATATGGCGTCTGCGGCGCCATACTGATCACAGTTCTGGCTGTTTGTAAAGAGGGGCTTATACGGACATTTGCGGCATTTAAAATACTTGATATCATTACTCCGCCCATAACTGACAGTCTGGTGCTTTTGGGAAACACGGACAGTTTTGATATTACAGCTATTCTGCTGATAGTGCTTCATATGTTCTTATTCTCACTGGCTGTGATGCTTATAAAAGTTAAGCTGTTGAAACGCTTCGGATACAGAATGTAAAACCACAAAAAACCACGGGTCACAAGACGATCTTCCCGCCTTTTAAGCGGCATCAGGTACCTCCCGCGATGCGGGGCCCTCCTAATGCCAAAAGGCGGGCCCCTTCTTATGACTTGGACGGACCTCGTGGTTTTTCGAGATAAAATAAGATAAGAATATCGGGAGATAAATAAAATGGTAAAACAGATAGTAAGAGATCCGCTGTTTCTGGCGCAGAAGTCAGAGCCGGCAACAGAAGCCGACAGGCAGGTGATCGAGGATCTGACGGATACTTTAAAAGCAAACAGCGACAGATGTGTCGGTATGGCGGCAAATATGATAGGAGTAAAAAAACAGATCATCGTGGTAGCGATCGGTCCGTTTATCCTTCCGATGGTGAATCCCGTGATCACCAAGAAGACCGGGAAGTACGAAACGGAAGAAGGCTGCCTGTCTCTGGATGGTGTGAGAGCGTGTACAAGATATAAAGAGATCGAAGTGGATTATCTGGACAGGGATTTTAAAAAGCAGCACGGAAAGTACAGTGATTTTACTGCCCAGATCATACAGCATGAGATACAGCATTTCAGCGGGGAGTTGATATGAGAACACTTTTTATAGGTAACAGCCATACTTATTTTAACGACATGCCGGCTATTTTTAAAAATATATGTAAAGAGCAGGGCATTGATATGCAGGTCACGATGCTCACAAAGGGCGGCATGGGGCTGGATTATCATGTGGAAAACGAGCAGACAAGATTCAATATTCTTTATGGAGAATACGATTTTGTTATACTGCAGCATGTGGCGCATCCGATGGGAGAATACGATGTGATGGAAGCGGCTGCGGATAAGATCGTGTCCTGGATAAGAGAGGCCGGAGTCGTTCCTTGCTATTTTATGACATGGACGGAAGAAAACAACGAACAGTTTCAGGCAGAGATGGCTGCCAGATATCGAAAGCTTGCTGGGAAACATGAATGTCTGCTTGCTCCCGTCGGTGAAAAATGGTGGGAGGAGATCCATAGGAATCCGTCTGTGGATCTATACTATGAAGATAGAAGGCATGCGTCCGAAGCGGGATCGGAACTTGCGGCGCAGGTAATATTTGATACTCTGGGGATTGAAAAACCATGAGGTCCGTCCCCGTGGTTTATAGAGAGCGGAGGGATAAAAAAATGGCAAACCTGATAATGCGTTTTCCGGACGGGAAAGCAAAAGCGCTTACGTTAAGTTATGATGATGGAGTGGAGCAGGATGAGCATCTTCTCGAAATAGTATTGAAACATGGTTTGAAGGGAACGTTTAATATCAACAGCGGATGTTTCCCGGAGGCTGATGTGAAGTATGCTCCCGGAATCATACACAGGCGCATGCCGCTGGAGCGTTTAAAAGAAGTATACAATGGAAGCGGATGGGAGATAGCAGCACATGCCTATACGCATGCTGCGCTTACAGGGCTTCCCGGGAATCTGGCTACGGAGGAAGTGCTGCGTGACAGAAGAACTCTTGAAGAAATATTCGGAACGGTGATAAGGGGATTTGCCTATCCGTATGGTGCATACGATGACAAAAGTGTGGAGATCCTGAAGAATTGTGGCATGGCATATGCAAGAACAGTGAATTCAACGCATGATTTCTATATACCGCAGGACTGGCTCAGGCTGCCGGCAACATGTCACCACAATGATCCGGAGCTGATGAAGCTGGCCGAAAGATTTACGGAAACAAAAGGCCGCTGGCATCCGATGCTGTTTTATCTGTGGGGACACAGTTATGAATTTGAGGCGCAGAATAACTGGAAAGTGCTCGAAGATTTTGCGGAGGCTGTCAGCGGCAGGGAAGACATCTGGTATGCGACAAATATAGAGATCTATGATTACTGCGAAGCTTTTGGAAGATTGATCTTTGATACTGCGATGAAGCTCTGCATCAATCCGACGGCAACGGATCTGTGGTATACTTATGGGGATATGGATATTTATGTACCGGCAGGAGCGACGGTAAGCATATCATAACAGAGGGATATAATTCACGACATAAATAAAAAAAGGAGCGACAGATCATGCGGTATTTTTTTGAAAATGACAGGATCAAAGTGGAGATCGATTCCTTCGGAGCAGAAGTGAAATCCGTGATAAACAAGAATAATATGCGGGAGTATATGTGGTATGGCAATCCCAAATACTGGGGACGAACATCTCCGGTACTCTTTCCGTTTGTGGGAAGCCTAAAAGATAAGAAGTATAGATGGAACGGAAAAGAATATGCCATGGGGCAGCATGGATTCGCGCGGGACCGCGAGTTTTCTCTTGTCAGACGGACGGAAGATGAGATATGGTTTGAATTAAGATCTGATGCGGAAACGCTGGAAGAATATCCGTTTGCATTTATATTGCAGATCGGTTATCAGATCTCACGCGGCGCCGAGACAGATGACGTCAAAGTACTTTGGAAGGTAAGCAATCCGTCAGATGAAACCATGTATTTTTCTATTGGAGCACATCCTGCGTTTCTATGCCCAGTGCACGGATTTGATAAAAAGAAAGCCGGATGCAAGGAAGGGTATAAACTATATTTTGACGGCGTGGATGTGATACGGCATCATGGAAATGATGTGGCGACAGGACTGGCACTGCGCGAGGATATAGAGATGCCGCTGGATCACGGATATGTAACTATCACAAAGGAATTCTTTGACCGTTGCACATATATGGTGGAAGGCGATCAGACTAAATGCGTTGGCATTGCTGATGAAGAAGGAAAGCATATCGTGGATGTATGTTTTGACACGCCGTTATTTGCGATATGGTCGCCGGAAAAGAAGGATGCGCCGTTCATCTGCATTGAGCCGTGGTACGGAAGATGCGATGCGGCAGACTTTGACGGTGATCTGACTGAAAGGGAATACACAAATATCCTTGCACCCGGAGAAAGCTTCGAAGGCGGCTACACAATGAAGTTCTATGAATACTATTGGTAAAACCATGGGTCCGTCCAAGTCATAAGAAGGGGCCCGCCTTTTGGCATCAGGAGGGACCCGCATCGCGGGAGGTACCTGATGCCGCTTAAAAGGTGGGAAGATCGTTTTGTGACCCGTGGTTTTTAAATATTTCGGAATTGAGTCGGAGTAATATCCTCGTAACGTTTGAAGAGTTTGCAAAAATAACTGCTGGAGCAGAAGCCGGTTTTATCAGCTATATCCTCAATTGTCATTTTGGTACCGGATAGTAATTCTTTTGCTGCCTGGATACGGCGCTTGGCTATGTATTCCATCGGACGTGTATCGAGAGAGCTTCGGAAGAGCCTGCAGATGTGCTGCTTGGACAGCCCGGATACTGCACAGAGATCTTCCATGGTGATCGGAGCGGAATAAGAGCTGTCGATCAGGTTCAGACATTTTTTTAATGCCGGATTTGGCCCCGCTGAGCTGTTTAGATGGTTTATGGCCCTGTCCAGTTCTATCATAAATTCATACAGTATTCCGGAGGCTTTCATATTGCCGTAAAGATGGTCACGTTGCAGGGCAGTATGCATATTCATAAAAAGCTTATCCAGCTGAGCAGTGCTGTCGAGCGTAAAAGATACAGGAGCGGCAAAGCCGGTATCGGAGAGCAGACGATCGCAGGCGTATCCTCCGGGTATCAACCAGTGATTATCCCATATATTACCGACCGGGTGATATTCATGAGGGTAAGAAGCAGGCATAAAAAAACCCATACCTGCTTTTATCTCTGTCTTTATTCCATCGTAACTCAGCATCCCTCTGCCTTTGGTACAGTAGAATATTTGCGGGAATCCGTATTCCGTGCCGCGTCTTACCGGTGGCTGGCAATCGTGCATACCAAGACTAATAAGGTACAGCGGAAGCCTGCTTTCATGCGTGATAATCGGGTAATGAGAAAAAAACATGGTATGATCCTCATATAAAATGTATGTTCATATTGTTATATCATGATAATATCATACATTGATTTCTATATATTGTAAACTATAATGAAGCTAAGATTGTGATATAAAGGGTTATTTGCTTATGGATGATAAAAAACTGACAGAGATTGTTCCCACGCCCAGACAGTTCAGATTCCAGCAATTGGAGTTTTATGCGTTTATACATTTTACAGTCAATACATTTACTGATAAAGAATGGGGAGACGGGACAGAGTCGCCTGATATTTTTGACCCGGTAATGTTTGATGCAAAGCAGTGGGTAAGTGCAGTTAAGTCTGCAGGAATGAGAGGCTTGATACTAACCTGCAAGCATCATGACGGATTTTGTCTTTGGGATTGTAAGCTTACCGACCATACCGTAATGCACAGTCCGTTTGGCCGTGATCTGGTACTGGAGGTATCAAAAGCATGCAAAGAAGAAGGGATTGCTTTCGGCGTATATCTTTCGCCATGGGACAGGAATTCCCCGCTATATGGAAAGGGAAAAGAATATGATGATTTTTTTATCGGCCAGTTGTCGGAACTGCTTACCGCTTATGGTGAAATCTTTTCTGTATGGTTTGATGGGGCCTGCGGGGAAGGACCAAATGGGAAAAAACAGTATTATGATTGGGAAAGGTATTACGCGCTGATCCGCAGGCTTCAGCCGAATGCATGCATTTCTGTTTGCGGACCGGATATCAGGTGGTGCGGCAATGAAGCAGGACATACGCGTAAAGCCGAATGGAGTGTTGTTCCGTTGAGCGCCAGGGACAGCGAAAAGATAGCAGAGAAAAGTCAGCAGGAAAACAACACGGAATTTCGCAGACGGATAGATGTACGCGATGAGGATCTGGGCAGCAGGACGGCACTTGCCAATGCAGATGAGCTGATATGGTATCCTGCAGAAGTAAATACATCAATCCGTTCCGGGTGGTTCTGGCATGAGAGTGAGAATGATAAGCTTCGGCCGCTTAAAGAACTTGTTGATATTTATATACGATCGGTAGGTGGAAATGCAACTTTTCTTCTGAATATACCGCCGGCGCGAAACGGGCTGATACATGATAATGATGTGCAAAGGCTGGCAGAGCTTGGAGAATACTTAAAAAAAGCTTTTTCTGAAAACCTGGTTCCACAAGCAAAGCTGGCATGTAATAGCGAAACAAAAGACGATGATATAGAAAACTTTGTAAAGGACAGCTATGACAGCAGTTTTGAAGCATCGTCCGGAAAAGCGGATATTCTGATAGAGTTTCCAAAGGAAGAAAAGCTCGGATATATTATCATAAAGGAAAATATACTGAAAAGTCAGAGAGTAGAAAACTTTGCCATAGATATATTTGAGAATGGAGAGTTTTCAGAGATATACAGAGGAACTACGATAGGTTATAAACGTATCGTACCATTGAATGGGATAGAGACTGATCGCATACAGATCAGGATAACAGATTCCAGGTTGAATCCGGTGATTTCATTTATAGGGATATACCGGTACAAACAGATAGGAGGATGAAATGAATATATCAGACATTGCTGCAGAAAGATCACAAAAGAGCTTTATGACACTGCACGAGGATCCGCAGAAACTGCATATCGGAACCCTTCCGGATCACAATTATTTCATACCTTTTGCAAAGGGACAGGATGCATTTGCAATCCGTGAGGAGTCGGAGCGCTTTGCGTTATTGAACGGCGAGTGGGACTTTGGCTATTACGAAAGCATCATCGATATGCCGGATGATTTTATTGAATGCGGAAAAGAGAAAATGCCGGTACCTTCCAATTGGCAGCTGCATGGATTTGACAAGCCGCAGTATACCAATGTAAATTATCCGATCCCGTTTGATCCGCCGTATGTTCCGGATGATATACCGGTGGGAGTATATCGCAGAAGTTTTGTTTATCAGCCGGATGGATTGCAAAGGATCCTTTGTTTTGAGGGTGTAGACAGCTGTTTTTATCTGTATATAAACGGCCGGTTTGCGGGCTATTCGCAGGTGTCCCATCATACGTCGGAATTTGATATCACGACTATGCTCCATGAAGGAGAAAACCAAATTGCCGTAGCTGTATTAAAGTGGTGCGACGGAACCTATCTGGAAGATCAGGATAAGTTCCGTTTGTCCGGTATTTTCCGGGATGTATATCTGCTGAGCAGACCGGAGAAAAGAATAGAGGAATACCGCATTACTGCCGAGCCGGACAGAGGATTCTCAAACGGTATTTTTAAAATCACAATACAGGGAGCAGGAGCGAGGATCCGTCTTTTTGATGGTGACAGCCTGCTGTGTGAGAGCGATGTGGCAGACGGAGCGACCTATGAACATATCATAGAGGATGTAAAACTCTGGTCTGCCGAGGATCCTTATCTTTACAGAATGGAGTTGGAAACGGACAGCGAGATCATCGGTGAGAAAGTCGGATTTCGCAAGGTAACCATCGAAGACGGCATATTAAAGCTGAACGGCAGGCATATCAAGATATTCGGTGTTAACCGTCACGACAGCTATCCGGATACCGGATTTTACGGAGACAGGAAAAAACTGCGCCGTGACCTGGAGCTTATGAAGCTGCATAATGTCAATGCGGTAAGAACCTCGCATTACCCGAATGCTCCGGAGTTCTATACGATCTGTGATGAACTGGGACTCTATGTTATCAACGAGGCCGATATCGAGACCCATGGCTGCGTCAATGTATATAACGGACTGAAATGGAGATGGGAGGATGGATACGGCGGCATCGCGCTGATCGCGAAAGATCCGCAGTTTAAAGAGGCGATACTGGATCGCGAAAAACTACTGGTTACGCGTGATGTAAACCGTCCCAGCGTGATCTTCTGGTCGCTTGGAAATGAGAGCGGGTATGGTGAGAATTTCCGTGAAGCGGCCAGGCTGATCAAAAAGCTGGACGGTACACGCCCGGTACACTATGAGAGCGTTCACAAACTGGATGATACGCCGGACGATGTTCTGGACGTGGTCTCCCGTATGTATTCTTCTGTTGAAGATATTAAGAAATTCCTTACGCAGGAAGATGAAAAACGCCCGTTCATACTCTGTGAATACTGCCATGCCATGGGGAACGGCCCCGGGGATCTGGAAGATTATCATGAAGTGTTTATGAGTAGTGACAGGCTGTGTGGCGGCCTTGTGTGGGAATGGGCCGACCATGCCGTGATCCTTGGCAGGACCGCAGACGGTAAAGTTAAATACGGTTATGGCGGGGACAGCGGTGAACGCCATCATGACAATAATTTCTGCATGGATGCGCTCTGTTATCCGGACAGGAGACCGCATACGGGGCTTAAGGAATTAAAACAGGTTTATCGTCCCGTGAGAGTGAGCAAGGGAGAGAAAGACGGGGAATTCGTGATCAACAGTCTTCTGCGTTTTGTCGACGCCGGCAGTAAGATGGACTGTCATTGGGAGATCAGCTATGATGGCGGAGTGGCAGATACAGGCGCTTTTGAGTTTTCGGTCCCGCCCATGGGAAGCACAGAGATCACTATCCCGGAGGCCGCAGGCGTATTCGAAAAAGATGCCTATATCCGTTTCTGCTTTACTGCCAAAGACGACAGCGGCGTTTATGCGAAAGGTGAGGAAGTATGCTTTGACCAGCTGAAGATCCATACTGCACAAAGGAAAGAGAGGACGGTATCATCCGCAGCGCCTGAATATAGTGAAAGCGTATTTGAATACCGTATCAAAGCCGGCGGCACAGAGTATGTTTTTAACCGCCGCAGGGCATGTTTTGATCGTATCATTGTGAATGGGGCAGACATGATCGCAAAGCCGATGGAATACAATTTCTTCCGTGCTCCGGTAGATAATGATACGATGAGAGGCGAATGGTATGCGGCTCATCAGAATGACTACATCGTGAAGGTGTACGAAACGGGTATAGCGGAAGTAGGAAACTGCGTAGTGATACAGGTGAAACAATCCTTTGGATGGAGCATCACACAGCCTTTTGCGAAAATGAATGCCGAATACCGTATCGACGGTGACGGAGGATTGGATATTTCCTGTAATGCGGAGACATCGAATAAAGTGGGATTGCTGCCGAGGTTCGGATTGCGTCTGTTTGTTGCAAAGGAATATGATACCGTTGAATACTATGGTTATGGACCGTATGAGAGTTATATCGACAAGCATCAGGCAAGCTATATAGGTAATTTCAGATCGGCTATTGCAGATCTGCATGAGGATTATATCAAACCTCAGGAGAACGGATCACATTATGGATGTACGAGAATGGCTGTGCTGGGCGCTAAAGGATCATTGGTATTCAGCAATCCGGATGGTTTTTCCTTCAATGCCTCGGAGTATACACAGGAAGAACTGGCGCGTAAAGGGCATAATTTTGAACTTGAAAAGTGTGAGCACAACGTGATCTGTGCCGACTTTGCCATGGCCGGCGTAGGCTCCGGAGCCTGCGGTCCTCAGCTGGCAGAAAAGTACAGGATAAAGCTGCCGGAAATATCCGGGAAGATACGAATAGAGCCGCGTTCGATAAAGGGGTGAAACCACGGAGAAGTCACCGGGGCGGAGCAGCTATGATCACAGATCATACAGAGTATAGCCTGATATAAATACAGAGTAACTGCCTGAGAGGGAGGATATGACGTGAGTGATAATATTTTTTCTCAATTGATCTTTAGTGCAAGAAGCAAAAGCGGAGGAGAGGAATATTCGGAACTTCCGGCTTTTGGACTTAGTGTTGAACTGAACAAGCCGGACTCAGATGCGGTATCGGAACAGCTTTTGCTTACGATCAGCGCTGAAGAAGATTTTGAAGGCGTGGTCCGTATAGCTATGCCTGTCGGAAACGGATCTCCGCGTTTTTATCTTCCGGGATTCATGTACGGGACCAACCGTGGTGAGGCTCCGCTTAAGACAGACAGCCTTACTCCGCGCCTTCGGCTTGAAGGTGAGTTCCCTTCAAGTCCGTGGTGGATGGTGAGAGCGGACAGATTATCGCATCCCTGCGCTTTGGCATATGCGGATGGGCATGTAAGAGGATTGGCTGCAACACCTTACTTTCTATATGCGGATGAAGATGTGACAGAGTGGTACCCGGGAAGATCCGGAGAGTTTTTGCAGTATGCGGGATTTGGCTGTTCGCTTGAAAAGGGAGAGCTGTGGTATACCCTGGGTTATGAAAATGCGCCGTATCTGTTTACGGATTCGCATAAGTATTCGAAAAGAGAAGAGCTTTCAGATAACTGCATCAGGATCAAAAAAGACGGAAAGATCACGATACAGCTTTATTGCTATGATCTTTGCGCTGAAGATGAGAGAGGTATTCATGATGCGCTTATTCCCGTATATGATATGTTTCATGAAGAACCGAGGAAGTGTTTGACGGAGCTAGATACGATCAGGGATATTTCCACAGCGATAGCGCGTGATGCATGGCTTCCTGACAAACATTGTTATTCAGGTTTTGTGTTCGATAAACCACAAGGATATGAGTACAGGATACTTCCGTCAATCTCATGGACTAACGGACTGGCGGCATCGGTACCTATGCTTATGTCGGCGCATACCCTTGGAGATCCTAAGATGCGGGAGCAGGCACTGGACAGTATTTCACATATCGTATCAACGAGTATCAATCCGGCTAACGGTCTGCCTTTTACAGCAGAGAATGACGGAGTATGGAGCAACAAAGGCTGGTGGTATGACAAGCAGCCGGCTCCGGGACATGCGGCATATCTGGTAGGGCAGGCAGTTTATCTGCTGTTAAAGGCATACGAATGGGAAAAGAAAGCGGGAACGATACATGCTGACTGGCTGGAATATGCAAAAGGCGTGATAGCAGTTACCGAGCAGAGCCGCAATACCGACGGAGAATATCCTTATATCTTTTCGGACAGATCGGGAGCAGGTCTGGCATATGATTCTTTTTCCGGAGCTTGGTGTATGGCGGCAGCAGTCTTTTATTGCTTTATAACAGGCGAGAGAGAATACTTGGAAGGGCTGCTTAAAAGCGAACAGTGGTATCATAGGGCTTATATCTGTCGTGAAGAGTGTTATGGCGGCCCTCTGGATATTGACAAGAATATTGATTCGGAAGGTGTTCTGAGCTATATCAGAGCAGTGCGGTATCTGCATGAGATGACAGGGGAAGATAGTTTGCTGGATCATATGCGGGATGCTTTGTATTACGAGTTTACATTTAAGTTCTGTTATAATTCGCCCATAAAGGTGCCGCCTCTCAGTAAAGTGGGGTGGTCAAGCTGTGGCGGGAGCATAACTTCCGTAACGAATCCGCATATCCATCCCATGTCTTCATCCGTGATCGGAGAGATAAAGTATTATCTCAGCCACAGGAATGATGAGTATGTTGCAAAGCGTCTGAATGATACGATATTGTGGAGCTGTCAGTGTCATAATACATTCGACCGGGAGTTTGATTACGGCAAGAGAGGATGGATGTCGGAGAGATTCTGTCATAGTCAGGGACTGCTTACGGAGCATTATCCTGACGGAAGCGTAGCTTCAACATGGTTTGCTCTTATGCCCTGGGCCTGCGGATCCATACTTGAAGGGCTTAACAGTATGTTATAATTAAGAGATCAGAAAAAAACGCGAGGTCCTTCCCGTGGTTTTTCAGAATTCGGGAATGATACCTTTGGATGCAAGAAAAGTTTGGATATTCTGATAGCGTTCCGTTACGGCATCGCGGGCACGGCCGGGGATCCAGCTTCCGTTATGATGATGCAGGGTGTAGGTCAACGGCGTTTTATATATGATGCCGGTATCGAAGCTTTTTGCGGTCAGTACCTCAAAAGGATAAACCGTGATATCCTCTACAAACTGGAAACCTCCGTTTTTCTTAAGGCCATATTTTTCTATGACCTGTGTATAGCGCACCGGACAGGTGGAATTGTCCCAGCTTCCGTCATTCTTCAGATAAGGTCTGTTCTCATAGCTTTCGCAGATCTTTTGCAGGATCGGATGTTCCGGCCCGGCGCCCATGCCGGAGCCGCATTCGATTCGGTCTAGCGATTCAAAGCTCATATAGGCATCGTTGTATAAAAGGTCGTCGATGGGACGCAGCATCTCCACATCCAGATCCATATAAACACCGCCGTATCGGCGCAGCAGATCTGCTCTGGCATAATCGGAAGCGAAAGCCCAGTTTCTGTATTCGACAGCCTGTTCAAAGAAAAGGCAGTGGTCTGCTTTATAATTCTTCAGATCCCAGATCTTTATTTCCATATCCGGAGCATATTTTTTCCAGGAATCAAGGCATTTTTGATACAGGGGCGGTAACGGATCTGTCGAAAACCAGATCGCATGGATGATCCCCGGGATGATCTGCCGGTCATGCTTTCTATAATCATTCGGCGGCTTGTCTGCCGATAAGAGTAACATATCCCAGTAAAGAAATTCTGGATATACCGAAGGAACAGCTTCAAAAACGGACAGAACGGGATCTGCGCGCAGCTGTGATAATATCTCCTCATACCCGCTGACGGCGATCAGGATCACGGTCTTACTGTGGTCTTTTAAGGCCAGTTCCTTCTTTCCTATTCGTGGGTAAGAGCGGCCGCTGATCTCGACAGGCGTACTTTTTGCATTATCCACAAAGCCCTTGAGATTAGTGATCAGTCCGCTTTTCATCAAAAAAGGACAGGTGCTGTTACGAAAATGTTTTCCGCTGCCCCAGCAGATGATATCCTTTGTTTTTAATTGTACAAAATAGTCGGTGATCGTCATATGCACAGTCTCGATCTTCTGCCACTCCGTTACGGAACCAAACATCTATAGCATCATAATAAACATATAACAGTATATCCTTTCTGTAATCCTGAGACAACAGCTAACATATATATACGCCATATTCATTATGAGCTTTCGGATCAAGAGTTGAGAAAATCCTGTAATAAGGGTATAATCCGACGTAATGGATATTATAGTAAACGCAATAAATCTTTGCGCTTACTATAACGATCCGCGAGGATGCGCACGTATTTTTGTAAGGAAACATGCTGTGACCGCTTGATTTATGAAGCAATAGGCGCAGTATCGCAAAAGATCTTGTAAGATCGGGGAATACATGAAAGTCGAGATCAGAAAGGTAAAAACAGAAGAGGACGAAGGCGCAGTGATAAGCGCTGTTGAAGTGACCGACACCATACGCAGAGCAGTCGATCTTCTCCGGGACAGTGGAAACAGTATCCCGGTGCTTTCGGGCAGCGATACGCTTATGGTCCGTTATGATCAGATCTATTATATCGAATCGGTCGATAAAAGGACTTATGTGTATTCTAAAGACAGCTGTTATGAGACGAAGTACAGGCTATACGAACTGGAAGAGATCCTGGGGTTTCCCTTCCTGCGGTGTTCCAAGGCTATGATCGTTAATATCCGAAAGATCAGGTCCGTGCGGGCAGAGCTGAATGCAAGGATGAGCGTGGAGCTTTTAAACGGAGAGCGGATCATAATTTCCCGCGGCTACGTAAAAGATCTGAAGAAGAAACTCGGAGTGTGAAACTATGAGTAAAGCTAAGCTGATATATAACCAGACATTGATGATTTCTACCGGGATCCTGTTTGGGTTGGGGATCCGGACGGTGGTTTTGTATTTTACGAATGGCCAGGAGATGATCCAATGGGAGTGGTTTATCCCCATATCGATCATCATCACGGGCTTTTTGTGTTCACTGCCATCCCTGATACTCTATTGGGCAGATGAGAATACAAAAGTCAGTATACATCTGGCGGAAGTGCTTCACTGCATTTCGGTCCTTTTGGTCGTAAGCTTATGCGGATATCTGTTTAAATGGTATGCGAACCTTAGGGAATATCTGTTCATCCTGCTGTTGTATGTGCTGATCTATGGAG
Source organism: uncultured Lachnospiraceae bacterium (assembly GCA_902779395.1). GTDB lineage: Bacteria > Bacillota > Clostridia > Lachnospirales > Lachnospiraceae > NK4A136. Next base: position 24,584 of record CACZBK010000024.1, read on the forward strand.
CTGTATGGGTATATACGATATGGATGTTCAGAGCCGATGAAAAGAAGATCAATCAGGCGATCGACGAGATAAGGGACGAGGAATAAAGATAAAACGTTCCGCTATTGATCGAAAATAATGCAACTTGGTCACGTGTTTATGCATGTTGGTCGGGTTGCTCTTTTTTTGTGCAGATGCCTGTGGTATACATTTTTCAAGGGAGGAAAAATCAAATGGAAAATGCGATAACAGTAAAAGATCTGGTAAAGAAATACGACAGTTTCACGGCAGTGGACGGTATTTCATTTGAAGTAAAGGAAGGCGAACTCTTTGCTTTTCTAGGGGAGAATGGAGCAGGCAAATCAACGACCATCAATATACTGTGTACCATCCTGGGAAAGACATCCGGAGATGTAAGGATATTCGGACATAAGCTGGGAGAAGAAGATGATGAGATCCGAAAGCGGATAGGTATCGTATTCCAGAATTCGGTGCTCGACAAGAAGCTGACAGTGGCAGAAAATCTGATGACCAGAGGCGCTTATTACGGTCTTAACAAAAAAGAGATCAAAGCCCGCTTGGAACCCTATATGGACAGCTTTGAGATCGCGGATATCTGGAACCGGAGATACGAGAGGCTATCAGGCGGTCAGAGAAGAAGAGTGGATATCGTAAGGGCACTGATCAATGAACCGGGGATATTGTTTCTTGACGAGCCGACCACCGGCTTGGATCCGAGATCACGCAAGATGGTATGGGATCATATCCGGACACTGAAAAAAGAAAAACAGCTTACGATATTTTTAACCACCCACTATATGGAAGAGACCGTGGATGCAGATAATGTAAAGATATTGGAGAGAGGACATATCATAGCATCGGGTTCGCCTTCGGAGCTCAAGAGCCGGTACGCATCGTCAAAGCTGATCTGGTATACGAAAAAGACAGCAGAGAATGAAGAAGCGCTGAAGGGGCAGGAATGGACTTACGAAGCAGATCACTACAATATAAGATTTACCGGATCCGTTACGGATACTCTGTATAAGAACAGGGCAAAGATCGTGGATTATGAAGTGATCAAAGGAACTATGGATGATGTATTTTTAAATCTTACGGGAAGGGAGATGGAAGCATGAGAATGTACGCAGGACTGACTAGAAGGAATATACTGGTATACTTTAAGGATAAACAATCGGTTATCTTTTCACTTTTGACATCGATGATCGTATTTGCTCTGTATCTTTTGTTTTTGAAAGGTACGTTTGTGAATGTTATCAACGATGTGATCGGCGCTATTCCTTTGCTGAAGGACAGGATAGAACCCAAGGATCTGGATATGATGACAAGCATGATCCTGCTGACGGGCATCCTGGGTTCGGCTATGATAACGGTTCCGTTTAACTGTTTATCAACTGTTGTCGGAGATAAGGAAAACAACGTAGATCAGGATATCCTCGCGACTCCTATCCGCAGATGGCAGATTGTACTGGCCTATTTCAGTGCCGCAGCCATAAGCGCGATCCTTATGACCGGGATCATACTGACGGCAGGTCTTTTGATCCTTTCCTTTACGGGGAATGTCCATATGTCGGCAGCGGCGATCGCAAAGGCATATCTGGTCACGGCGTTTGGATGCATTTCGTCTACTGCATTGTTTATGATCATCGTGCAGTTTTTCAGATCGGCATCTGCATGCGGCGCATTCTTCGGGATCCTGTCAGCAGTATCGGGTTTTGTGATCGGGGCGTATATACCGGTTTCATCATTCTCCGACAATGTACAGACGGTCTGCAATCTTTTTCCGGGAAGCCATGTGACGATACTGCTCAGGAACGCACTGATGGGAGGGTTCCTTGATCATATCGATGAGAATATTGGCGGGCTGGACAACGGTGCTTTTGTGAACGCGATCAGAGATACCTTTACATTTAAGGCAAGGATGTTCGGAAGCGCGATGGACAGCAGCCGGATGGTCATCTATACGGCAGCACTGATCGCAGTCAGCATAGGGGTTATGATCGTGATGTATTCGAAGAGGTATAAGAAATAAAGCCGGATAGATTTTTTTGAAAAAAGTGCTTGACCCTTCCCCTGGGGCACCCTTTATCGTTAGGATAAAGAAAGGAGGAAGGGCAGCATTATGAAAGAAAAATACGGTTTTTTCAGCAATCTCAGATATGTCATCCGCGGCATGAACAGTGGTAAGGAAGGCCTTTTAGGCATTCAGTTATTGGGTACGGCAGCGGAGACGATATCACTTTTTATCATTCCGATGATGGTCAAGCTCATCATCGAATCACTTACGTCGGGTGAAGAAATAAAGAAGACCCTGATACTGATCGGGATCAATTCATCAGTCATGCTTATCGTTTATCTGATAGCAGGCTATGTCGAAAACAATACCCCATATAAAATGAAACATGCTCTTATACGCTTTAAGCGTGAGCTGACGGAAACCATGGTATCCATGGAGTATTCCAATATGGAAAATCCCAAAGTTTTAGATGAGCACGAGAGGATCCGTAATGTCATGAATGTAAAGACACAGGGCATCGAGGGCATGATGGACTCTACGGTAAAGTGCGGGAAGCTTATTGCGCAGATGATCATGGCCGGGATCCTAGTCTCTGCTTTGCATCCTCTTCTGATCGTGATCCTTTTGGGGCTTTTGGTATTGTCCTTTATTGTTATAGATAAAACAAAGCTTAAGGATAAGAAGCTGGTCTGGGATGCGCTGGGACCTTATTGGAGAAAACATTTTAATATGGGATATCTCACCAATCATTTTACCTCTGCAAAAGAGATAAGAGTATATAACATGAAGGACTGGATCTACAGTAAATATCTGGGCATCAATTCGGACATACTGGCGAAGTATAAGCTTTCAAGAAATATATGGTTTATGTCATATGCATTATGCATGCCGATCGCCCTGCTGGAAGAGCTGAGTCTCTACGCTTTCCTGATATGGCAGCTTTCGCGGGGGAACCTTACTGTAGCTGAGTTTACGCTTTATGTATCGGCGGTGCATATTTTTATAAAGGCGTTAAGCGACTTTATCCATGAGTATACCGAGATCAAAAAGCAGTCGCTTGAAGTTAAGGATTTCAGGGCTTTTATAGATAAGTACAGGGTAAAGGATACAGTAAAAGAAGAGCTTTCAAAGATGGAAGAACATCCGTCGTTTGAGTTTAAGGATGTCAGTTTCTGCTACGAAGGACAAAAGAAGAACGCCCTTGAACATGTATCCATATCGATCCCGTACGGAGAGAGGCTGGCTGTCGTAGGATTAAACGGCGCCGGAAAGACTACTTTTATCAAGATGCTCACAGGTTTTTATAAACCGGCAGAAGGAAAGATCTGTTTAAACGGCAGGGACTGCGCCGATATGAAAAGAGATGAGCTGTACCGGTATTTTTCCGCGGTCTTTCAGAATGTTGAAGAATATCCCTTTACGATAGCTGAAAACGTATCAATGAAAAGAATGGAAGATACGGATGAAAATAAAGTAACGGATTGTCTTAAGCGTTGTGGTCTCCTGGAAAAGATAAGCAAACTAAAATATGCCGGTAAGACGCAGGTGATGAAAGTGATAGATAAGGAAGGGATCGATCTTTCCGGTGGCGAAAAGCAGAAGCTTTCGCTTGCAAGGGCATTGTATAAAGATGCGCCGGTGATCATCCTGGATGAACCTACTTCGGCGCTTGATCCCCTGGCAGAAGAGAAATTATATACGAGCTTTAACGATCTGATAGGTGAACGTACAGGGATCTTTATCTCGCACAGATTATCTTCGACTAAGTTTTGCGATAAAGTAGCCATGTTTGAGGATTCGCACCTGGTAGAATATGGCACGCACGAAGAATTGATGAAGAAAAAGGGCAGGTATTATGAGCTTTACCGGACGCAGGCAGATCTGTACAGGGAGGGGGAAAACAAAGATGTGGAAAGATAAGAAGATGATAAAAACAAAACCGATAAGATATTTTGCCGCAGCAATGAGAAAGTACAAAAAGGGTTTCTATATCTTTTATGCAGTGCTTATAGCGGCAATGATGATACAGCCTTTTATCAACATGTTCGGACCTAAGATGATGATAGATGCCATCATGGGAAAAGCGGTCATTATCAGCATCATAAAGATTGCGGCGGTGATGATACTGGCAGATTTTGTGATAAAACTCATAACGGCTTTTATCAATGAGGAACTGGATAAGGAGTACTATGCCGGGCTTGACAGACATCTGGAGGCGGCTGTCGGTAAAAAGAGTATGGAGCTTAAATTCGAGACTACGGAAAATAAGGAAACTCTTGATGCTCTGGCGGATGCCAGAACGGGAATAGACTCCGGATACTCTGGCGGATCAAAAGGACTCTTTAATTCACTGGCAATACTGATCGTAAACATCGTTGTACTTATGCTTTCTGTATTTGTTGTGTGTCGTTACAGCTTTATCCCGCTGGCTCTGGTTTTAGTTAATGTATCGCTTAATGTGTTCTTTGAAAGCAGGCTGAATGCGATAAAAATAGAGCAGATACAGCAGCTGGCTGTTACGGACAGGGCGTATCATTACCTGCTTCACGGTCTTTCGGATATAAGATACGGTAAGGATATCAGGCTGTTTAATGCGAAGGATATGATGCTGGGAAGAGTTGATGAGTTTAATGATAAGCAGTCGGAAATAAATAAGACGCAGGCAAAAAAAGCGCAGAAATATCTGAGCGGTTCAAAGATAAACCAGGCAGTTACCGCATCGCTGACATATCTGCTGCTGGCAATGATGGTAGCGGAGAAAAAGATAGGGATAGGCGATTTTACGATGCTGGTGGCAGCAGTGACAACGATAGTAACTGCTATCAATCTGGTGCTGAAGCAGATACTTGAACTGAAGAAATTCTGCAGCTATTCGGATAAGTTTATTAAATATGTTGAGGGAAATGTTTACGAAGAGAAAGGTGATAAGAAGACTGATATTTCGGACGGTATTAAGATCGAGTTTAAAAATGTGTACTTTAAGTATCCCGGCAGCACGGAATATGCGCTTAAAAATATCAATGCCACTATAAAAAGCGGAGAACGCTGGTCGGTTGTAGGTTTAAACGGAGCAGGAAAATCGACTTTTATCAAACTGATATGCAGGCTGTATGAATGCACTGAAGGAGAGATACTGTTAAACGGCGTGAACATAATGGATTATGAATACAGCAGTTACATGAAGACTATATCTGCGGTATTTCAGGATTTCTGTCTGCTCAATTTTTCGATAAAGGAAAATATCATCTGTGACAGGCCGGAGCGCATAGAGGATGACGTATTAATGCCTTTGATAGAGGAAGTGGGATTAAAAGAGAAGGTTGATTCTCTGCCGCAGGGGCTGATGACGCCGGTATTCAGATATTACGATCAGAGCGGCTTTGAACCTTCCGGCGGCGAACAGCAGAAGATCGCAATGGCCAGAGCCCTGTACAAGGATGCGCCGGTCTTGATACTTGACGAGCCTACGGCGGCATTCGATCCGATAGCTGAAAGGGAGATATATGAACAGTTTAATACGATGGTTAAAGATAAAACTGCAATCTTTATCTCGCACCGTCTGGCATCCTGCAGGTTCTGTGATAAGCTGCTGGTATTTAAAGACGGAGAGATCGTGGAGCGCGGAACACATCAGAGCCTGTTAAAGCTTCAGGACGGGCTTTATGCAAAAATGTATAAGACGCAGGAAAAGATGTATAAATGATGGTATAATCAGTTTATGTCTGGAGGTATGAGTATGGATAAAAAAATGACATCCGGAGAGATCGCAAAGAAAGCCGGAGTTTCGCAGAAGGCAGTGCGCCTCTACGATGAAAAGGGACTTCTTAAACCGGCCGATTATTCTGAAGGGAACTACAGGCTGTATGATAAGGCATCGCTGCAGGTGCTGGAAAAGATAGTTGCTTTAAAAGCAATAGGCTTTTCGCTGGAAGAGATAAGGGATAATCTGACAGCGGGAGAGGCTTCGGATGTTTCGGAGGCTTTGCGTTTGCAGCTTAAAAATATGGAGGATAAACGTCGCCAGATAGATAATGTGATCGCCGCTATAAACGGGGCTCTTGAGCGTAAAGGCAGTGAGCTTGACTGGGATGATGTGGCTTCGATAGTGCAGAGCATCAGCATAGACCAGAAGGCCGATGAACATCATCTGGATGCGCTTAAACATACGAAGCAGGAGCCGGACTGGTATGTAAAGATATTTGATTCGCTTAAGATAAAGAAAAAAGAAAAGGTACTCGATCTGGGCTGCGGCTATGGTAAGCTTTGGAGAAATAATTGGGAGAGGATCCCCGAGGGAACTAAGATATGCGCTGTGGATGTTCACGGAAGCTGGGCGGATGATTTTGAAAAATATCTTGCGGATAATAAAGACAGCCTTCCTAAAGGAGTAAAACTATCTCTTTTGTTTGAAGATCTGGAAACAGAGGCGGCGTGGGAGAAGATCGCCAAAAATAAAGGATACGACCTGATCGTTGCCCACTATCTGGGATATGAATTGAAAGATCCGGAAGCGATGATAGAGCGTGCGGCTGCCATGCTTTCCGATAAGGGAGTATTTTCATATAATGGCCCCGGTGCAGACAGATGGCATATTTTTGCGCGGGATACATTTAATGCTCTTGGCATAAAAGCAGATTTTGTGGAAGACAGGATCACCGAAGAAAAAAAGAATTCCGATGAATGCAGACAAATGCTTATGAAGTATTTCGAAAAGCTTGAGTTATGTGATGTACATAACAAGTGGCATTATACGGACGCGGAAGAATTATTTGATAAGCTTAAAAACATGTATGAAGATCAGGAAAAGTTTATCAAGATTAAACGCGAGAAGCTGATAGAGTATTATGAGTCAAATATCGGGACAGACGGCGAGATAGTCGTAGAGACGGCCACGCATTTTTGGCACTGCAGGAAATAAACACAAAAGCACGGGGACGGACCTAGTGGTTTTTTATTGGATTATAGAAACCACGACACCCTAAAACCTGTGCAGGTTCGCAACTTAGACATTGCAGGTTGCAACTTAGCACAGGTTTTATTGTTCTTTCTGCATTTCTGCGGTATTGTGTGTTCATCAGATATAACACATGAAAGGAAAAACGGAAATGGAAAAAACAAACACTAAAAAAGCAAACAGATTTATGGAAGGATTCAGATTCCTGGTATACGGCCTTGAGGTATTCGGAGTAATAGGATTTGAACTTCTCTGGGGATTCGTGGTTGAGCCCTTTTTATACAAAAGAGGCGTAAACGATTTTAATACATGGCAGATGATAGTGCATTGGGTTGTTACATGTGCGGCATGGGGACTGGGAGCATATGCGGTAGTAAAAGAGTGCAGAGCAAAATCCGGACTGGATATTATCGGGAATTTAAAGGATGTATCGATCTTTGACAAAAACAACAAAATACAGGCATGGCAGTGGGCGCTTATAGTTATAGGCTGCATACTCTGCCTTGTATCAACCTGGATCGACTGGAACGGAAGCAAAGTTTTAACAGAGTTTCAAAGACGCGGCGCACTTCTCTTTGTGTTTCAGTATATCTATTATCTGTTTGAAGTTTTACTGGTTTTGCTTATAATAATCTTCGGACAGACAGCATTTGAAAAGTGGTTTGACAACAACAGAATTCCTTTTGGCGGGATCCTTGTTGCTCTTACCTGGGGACTTGGCCACTGGTTATCCAAGGGCTCGCTAGCCGCAGGTATATATACTGCAGTAGGCGGATTTGTTTTCGGAAGCGCCTATCTTCTGACCAACAGAAATGTTAAACTGTCATATATTTTACTTTGCATAATGTTTATTTTATAAGGGGCAGTATGAAGCTTATTAAGACAAAAGAAAAGAATCTTGAAGAGAACTATCTGGAACTTCATTACGATATTATTGACGAAGAGACCAACGCGGTTTTGGAGCGTTTAAGAGATACTCTCAGGTATATCGAAGGTACATATGAGGAAAAGAAGGTTACGATAGCGCTTACCGATATATTTTATATTGAAACCGTTGACAGGAAGACATTTGCATATACCCAAGATATGTGTGTTGAGATAAAAGAAGCGCTCAGGGATATACTTGAAGAGTATTCAAAGATCGGATTTGTGCGCATCAGTAAATCTGCGATCGTAAATATTTACAAGATCAAAAAGCTTCAGGGTGATATCAATATGAGAGTTATCATTTTCTTAAAAAATGATGAGAAGATCGTGATGAACAGAAGTTACAAGAATGATTTTTATGAGAGATTAAATGATCTTCAGGGGAGGAAAGCAAAATGAAACTGATTAATAAAAAGAATTTTATATCAATAGTATGTATTTTCTTCACCCTGATCACATGCGGAAAACTTCTTTTAGAGAAAGCATATGGTTTTACAGATAAATATTATACCGATAATATATTCACTATTCTGGGTTTTTCGATTCTTATAACGCTGATATTATCACTGCATTTTTACCTTCAGAGATTCCCCTTTCTGCTTGTACTTATTGGTCAGTATGCATTAACGGTCGGAATAATGTTTCTAGCCATTTTTATACACGGATTGTTTTCTGAACATGCCCCGACTGCTTATTGGGATATGTTTGTTTCAATAACGATTCCGTTTCTGGCCGGCGCACTGGTTTATTACATCTGCTTCTTCATGCAGATAAGAAAGGCCAACAGGATCCTGGCGGAACTTGATAGTCAGTGACCGTCATATGCGTGGTTTCAATCTTCTATAGTTCCATCCCAGAACTTCTCCTCTATGAGGCTGCCGCTCAGCGCATCAAAATAAACATGGCTGGTCTCATTTACGGTAAAATCATATACCAGCATATCCTTTCTGTTATCATAGGACAAGAGGTAACTTCCGTAAACCCCTTTTTGATCATGATCATTCAGGTTGGTTTTATTGGCATTGGCTTTTTCTACCACAACAGGGATCAGATCCTTAACATCTACTACTGCTGATGTATCTATATCGGCAAGCGGTACACCGTCAACAATAACTATGTTGGGGTCGGGATCATCATAGTCGGTCGAATACCATATATCTGTAGTCACCGCGCCGTTTACACATTGTCTGGCGCTGAATTTAAGGCTGTTGTCGTGCGACATCCTTATCCATCCGGTAACGTATATGTCTTCAGTCAGCTTTTTATCGACTTTTTCCAGATAGGCGATGATCTCTTCCTTTTCGCCCTTTTCAAGTTTTCTCCCTTCAAAGAGGTTGTAGGAATATATGATATGGTCGCCAACAGAGCCTGCGATATCCTCACGGAATCTCTCATTTTCAGGGATTACGGTCTTTTCGACCTTTTCGACCGCGCTGTCGATTATGTTTCCGCCGGTACCGGAGCCGCATCCGCCTATAGCAAATGCACATATGAAGGTAACAGCCGCTATTGATATCATGGATAGTGTCTTTTTTCTCATAATGATCCCCTCTTTATAATGCTATTATATCAGATATACGGATGAGTTGCGGATATTTATGGAAAAAGAATTCTTAAAAATCCCATAAATGGACACGCCCTTATCCGTACTATCTGTATAAGTCAGAATGGAGGCCGGTTTATGAGTGTAAATACCGCAAGAATGTTGAACAGGATTTTTTCAAATCATGCATGGAAGCTGCTGTTGGTCGTAGGGGTGCTGGCGTTTATCGGGTGTTTTATCATAAAGGGGAAGAAAAAGAGGATTCCGATCATTGCCTGTATCGCATCCGTGTGTTTATTTCTTATCACGGGCGTGATCAGCAGCAGTGCGAATAATGTAATAGTGCATCAGGCCGGAACAGATCCTGAGAAAATAGGCGGAAACACGGGGGGATTGTTTTCGGCGTTAAAAAATGGAGATACTCCAGGATTCAGTGAGGATACAATGTTCTCTCTCAGGATCTATGAGCCGTGGTTCTATGAATCCCTGCATTATACTCTGGAAAGTGACGGAACCCTGATCGTACAGTATTATGATACGGAGCTGGGAAGAGAACAACTGTCTGATGAAAGGATGGAAGAGATCCGGAAAGTATTTTCGCCTGAAAAAGTTTATTCCATGAATGTTGGCAGAGAAGATGACAGGACGGACGGGACCAGCAGATATATCATTCTTTATGATCACGACGGGAATGAAATAGAGATAGGCGGATATGAGTTAAAAGGTGGGGACCATTTTAACAGGTACTTTGATAAATTATATGCACTGCTGGAGGATGATTATACGAAGCAGTGGTCGGATAAACTGGACGAATGCATGCGGGATTGTGTAACCTACGGAGAGCGGTACCTGAATTGGGGGCAGGCTGCAGCCGGAAGTCAGCAGGGCGGTGAAGATATAGGTACCCCCGATGCTTTGGGAGCCTCCTCGGCTGATGGTGACGCTGTTCCCACACCGGATGTTTCATCGCCTGACGAAGGTATTGAATATGACTATTGGTTAAGGCTTGATAAGATGCCGGGCGACTATTATGAAGCGGATGTTGATGACATCAATTACAAACTGACGGATTACAGTAATTACATAACCGTTTTTATAACGAATAACGGCAGTAAAGATGCTTATATAGGAGGAGAATACCGCCTGCAGAGGCTGACCGGCGGGAAATATACGGATATTCAGGATGGTGTGGATATGATCTACGCGGGAGTCCACGTACAGGACATGCCGCTGATAGTTCTGCACGATAATGCGGACGGCTCCGAGATCACGCTGGCCGATGAAACGGATCAATTTGTTATCAAGCCGGGGCAGACCATAAAAGCAGAATTCCTGACAATGCGTTATGCCATATTTGATTATCCCGAATATGAGGGTGAATACCGTTTCATATATGGAAACGTTGTGATCGATTTCAAACTGTATTGCGATACTGTCTGCTGAGAGAAATCTGTTCCAGAAAATCCTTTGCTTCCTCTGCTCCGCCGCAGGCTTTGAAGCTTTCCGATACCCGGACGGCACACGCTTTATACTGCGGGTTATTGAGTACCGTTTTCAGAGCATCCAGGATGTCTGTTTCGGAGATCGATCTTAATCGGACACCGGCACCAAGTTCCTCGGTTCTTTTTGCTACGGCATCCTGTTCAGGTGTCTGTGGAAAAAGGACCAGAGGCACTTCGAAATACAGTCCCTCGGAAGCGGAATTCATTCCGCAGTGAGTAACGAACGCATCGGCGATGGATAAAACAGCCATCTGATCAACTGACTCATAGATCTGTATGTTCTCCGGAAGGTCATCAAAATGATCGGTATTTCCTCCCATGGACATGATCACCTGATAGTCTGTTGTGGCAAGGGCTTTGATACAGTTGCGGTAAAAATCGCTGTTTTTGTTGACCGTTCCCATGGATATATAGACGGTTTTATCTGCTGTTTTTTCAAAAGTCTGCGTGATCGGCCGGATGGACGGACCGATGAAATGGGTACGATCCGAAAAAGTGTCCGCACATGGCTGGAAGTATTTCGATGTATATACGATGGTATTTGTATCGTTGTCATTCTGTACGATGTCAAGCAGGCTCTTAACCGGATATCCCTTATCACGAAGGCGTTTGATCTGCTTGTTGATGCGAGGCATTGCCAGCAGCATCTTTACGATATCGAAGGGGCTTTCCTGCATATATTTTGCGGAGTAGCGGTTGAAGGCAAATGTTGTGGTCGAGGAAACATAAGGCAATCCGTGTTTCATGGCAGCAAGCTTACCCCAGAATGCAATGGAATCGGAAACGACCAGATCCGGTTTGATCTCTTCGATCATGCGTGTACTCATCTCGTCCAGGGCCAGTGTTGAAGAGACGAGAAGCTCCGTTGCAAAAACCTTGTCTTTTCCGACGCGGTCAGCATTCTCTTTGTCTTCCATTTCAAAATCATATCCGTCGCAGCTTATAAAGTTTGCACCCGCATTCTCGATCTTTTCACGGAATTGTTCAAAGGAGAAATACCAGACCTGATGCCCGGCATCAGTGAGTGTTTTTACAAGTCCGAGCGTCGGATTGGTATGTCCGTGTGCCGGAACGCAGAACCATGCGATCTTCATGTAATGTCCCTCCTCATAAGCAGTTTAGAATTCCAAAAGCAGTTTCACGTAGTCAGCGATAGTTTTCTCCAGTTTCTTTATATCTTTTTTGCTTGCGGACGAAAGATCTGCAGAGGATATGATACCCTCTGCACCACGGATCAATACCGTAGCAAGCGTTGCGGCATCGGCATCTAAGCAAGGACGAATGCTGCCATTACGGATGCCGGTATCCAGTGCATCTCGTATATAAGGATGGATCCGGCGGAGCGTCTGTTCATGGAGTAATAGCTGCATACTTTCATGCATATGATAGCCCTGCAGTTTATGATAATACCCATCGGAAGTTTTTTTCAATTCCTCAAAAAACAGATTGATCCGTGCAGAGAAAGATTTATCTTCATTGGTAAAGATACTGCCGATCCGTTCGGTGTACCCTTGCAGATATCGTTCGATGACAGCCTCAAAAATGCTTTCCTTGGAGGAAAAGAAATGATAAAAGCTGCCGGTGGAGACACCGCTGGTTTGCAGGATGTCCCGGACGCCGGTGGCTTCATATCCGTTTTCGGAAAACAGCTGTGTCGCTGTTTCCAATAATAATTCTTTGGTTTTATTTTCTTTCATACATAGACTTCCTATAGTTCGAATTTTTCTTTTGTCAGATCCTGTACGGTGATATAAGGATTCCGGTACAGCTTTCTTTTTGCCGGCAAGCCCATGATCTTAACCAGACCTGTTTTGCTGTTCGAGGCGTTAAGCAGTTCCCGATCCCCTTTGGTGATCTCATAGCCGATGGCACGTTTAGGACAGGAGGTAACGCATGCCATACAGTTTGCACAATGATGTTGAAATGAAGGTTTGCCATCGGTTATTTTGATATTATTGCAGGGACAGACCCGGCTGCACAAACCGCAGCCGATGCATTCGTCGGATACGGTAAAGGGCTGGTCCGCATACTGTTGGAGCTCGAGATACGGTCCCATAAATTTCTGAAATCTGGCGCGGACCATACGGCCGGCTCTCGGATAAGGACGCTCTTTTCTCTGGGCGATTTCCTCCGCAATGCGATCGGTCTTCTTTTCCATCAACGGTACCATTAGCTTCGCGGGCGGGAACGGAGGATAGACGATCACATAGTTTGCTACGCTATTAACAAAGCTACCGTAATTCAGATCGGCTCCTTTTTTGTGAAGCAGTTTCGCCATACGTTCACATGCGAAGCCGCAGATGAAGCTCGGATTGGCAACTGCAAAGAAATAAGCATTTCTGTTGATCTTTAACTTTTTGACAAAGTTGATCACTGGTTCCGGCACGGTCCAATGATAGACCGGATAGACAAAGCCAATCGTATCACAATCCGTTGCCGGAACGCTTTCGGGATCGGCCTTCATGGAGATTAACTCTGTCTCTCCCATTTTTTCAGCGATCTTCATTGCAGTACGCAGACTGTTTCCGGTTCCGGTGAAATAATAGATCCTGTTCTTCATCGCAATGGCTCCTTTCATAAAATTAGAACGATGTTCTATTCCAAAATATCACGACGTAAGAAAATTGTCAACAGAAGAAGTTGGGGGGAACCAGGAGTGTTGACATGTCCCGGTGGGCTGTGTATAATACGAAAAAATCAGAAGAAGCGAGGTATTTTATGTTAAGCGTGGTGAGATAACCATTGCATGACGAACAGTGTGCGGCGTTATAGCCTTTGACACGGTACGAACAATGCAATAAAGATTTTCAGATTGACAGTACATGCTGCCGGTTTGTTTTCTGCGCTTAATATCATGAAATAGTAACAGCCTCGTTTTTTTGTTACCCATCAGGGACTATGCCCTGTTGAGTTTAATAGAATTGATGATGCGGACCATGATATCTTTGCGCGGGATGTCATGGTCCGTTTTGCGTGGCGGCGGACCGGGATCTCTTGAACAGGTATATACTGCGGACATAAGGTGTTCGCGGGCATAAAAGAAAGGATGGATAAAAATGAATACTGAAAATAACAACAGAATAGAAAAATATAAGGGATTTTTTAATAAGGAATATCTGATGGGACCCAATAGTCTTCGGCTGCTTGATGAGATGCTTGCAAAATATCCGTTGAAAGAAGGAGAACGGGTTATGGATCTGGGCTGCGGAACGGGACTCACCAGTATGTTTCTGGCAAAGGAAGCAGGTGTCAGAGTTTTTGCGACAGATCTGTGGATCCCGGCTGCAGACAATGCTGAAAGATTCAAAAAATGGGGAGTCAATGATCAGGTGATCCCCATACATGCGGATGCGAATACACTTCCCTATGCCGAAGGATATTTTGATGCGATCGTAAGTATCGATGCATATCACTATTTTGGTGCAAAGGAAGGAGTATTTACGGATAAGATACTGCCTTTTCTTAAGCCCGGCGGGGTATTTATAGCTGCGATGCCCGGTGTAAAGGAAGAACTGACGGGTGAAGCAGCAGCTCTTTTGCTGGAATGGATGGAAGGAAATAAGGATGATTACGATACCTTCCATTGCAGGAGATGGTGGCTGGACTTTATCGGGAAAAGCGAGGACTTTGAGGTGGTCATGGATCTTGATCTGGACTGCTATGAAGCAGCGTGGAACGACTGGTTTGCTAGCGGCCATAAATACGGGATAAAGGATAAGGCGTTTATGGACCGGGGAATGGACAGATATCTGTCATTTATCGGATTGGTGATACAGAGGAGACAAAAATGAATACAGAACAACAGATCGGATTTGATAAAGTAAAGGAAATGTGGATACAGCTGGCAGTAAGCAGCTATGCGAAAGAAAAGATTGCGGGAACAGTGCCTTTTACGGATGAGAAGGAACTGCTTCATCAGCTGAAAGAGACCACGGATGCAAGGGAAATGATCGATAAACTGGGGAACCCGCCGCTGCAGGATGTGACGGAGCTTCGGGAGATCCTGCATGCAGCTGCCCGTGGGGACTGCCTCACACCCTACCAGCTGGAGAGGGTGGAAAAGGTGCTTGTGGTCGTAGAGCGGCTGAAACAGTACCTTGCCAGGGGAAAGCAGTTTGGAAATCCGCTGGCTTATTATGATGAAAATCTGGATGAGCGCGAAGAACTCCGGGAAGAGATCGTCATGCAGATAAGGAACGAAGCGGTGGATGACAGGGCTTCCAAAGTACTGTTTGATCTGCGTACAAAGATAACTGCGATGAAAGAAGCGATGAAACAAAAGGCGGATCAGCTGATCCGTAGCAACAAGGATCTAATGGCGGACAGCTATCATACGCTTCGTAACGGAAGAATATGCGTTCCTGTGAAAAAAGAATACCGTTTCAGGATACCGGGCAGTGTGATCGATAAGTCGGCTACCGGAAACACCGTCTTTATAGAGCCGGCGTCCGTGTCAAAGCTTTTTGAAGAACTGCAGCTCTTACAGGTGGAAGAGGAAAACGAGGTGTACAGGATCCTGTATACTCTTAGCAGTCTTGTGGCTGACGCACTTCCTGCCATGGAAGAGAATATGAGGATGATCGAAAAGCTGGATTTTATATTTTCCAAGGGAAAGCTGAGTATCGATCTGGATTGCAGCGCGCCCGCGATAAATCTTGAACGGCGTATCGTATTGAAAGGGGCAAGGCATCCGCTGATCGATCGCACAGTCAATGTTCCGCTGAATTTTGAAATGGGAGAAAAGGAAAGAGGGATCGTGATCACGGGGCCGAATACAGGAGGAAAGACCGTTGCGATCAAAACGGTCATGATCAACTGTTACATGGCACAGTGCGGTCTTCATGCTCCCTGCACAGAAGCAGATATCTGCATGAACAGTAACTATCTTTCGGATATCGGTGACGGACAGGATCTTTCGGAAAATCTTTCAACCTTTTCTGCACATATCAAAAATGTGCTGGCAATACTGGCCGAAAGTTCTCCGGACAGCTTTGTCATCATGGATGAACTGGGATCGGGAACAGATCCTGCGGAAGGAATGGGCATTGCAGTAGCGATCCTTACGGAGTTATTAAAAAGCGGTGCGAATTTTCTGGTCACAACACATTATCCGCAGATCAAGGATTTTGCTTCAAAGAATGAGAATATCGTAAACGCCCGGATGACGTTTGATAAGGAAACGCTGAGACCGACCTACCGGATGGTGATCGGTGAAGCGGGAGAAAGCTGCGCGTTTTACATCGCCGAACGATTGGGAATGCCCGGATATATGCTGGAAAGCGCTGCGAAAGCCACGTATGGCGAGGATACTGCGAAAGGATATCATTTTGGAAAAGGACAGGAATTAAAAAAGAATTCTGCGCCTAGGATCACCAAAATGAAAAAAGCGGGCGTCAATGCAAACCTGAGTACACTTTATAATATAGGTGACAGCGTTATGGTGTATCCCGAAAAGAAGATAGGGATCGTCTGTGAAACAGTGAATGATAAGGGAACCCTGCGGGTGCAGGTAGCCGGGAGGAAGTTCTGGATCAATCATAAAAGGGTGAAGCTTCACGTTAAGGCCGAAGAACTGTATCCCGAAGACTATGATTTTTCCATTATCTTTGACAGTGTGGAAGAACGCAAGATCCGTCATGATATGCAGCGCAAATACACAGAAGAGGTGATCGTGACAAAGGAGTAAGGTTGAAACCATGGGGACGTATCTCGTGTTTTTCGTCCCCGTGGCTTTCTATAATGGCCTTCGATCAGCCGCAACGTTTGACCGCGCTTTCAAGTATACTGAATGTCAGTTTATCGATATTCAGTTCTGCCTCTGCACCATAAGGAAGAATGCATATCGGCGATGTATGCCCAAAGTTCAGGTCACTCATTATCGGCAGATCCGGGCAGCCGTATTTGTCACTTACGAGCAGACGGATGCGTTCTGCATAGGAATCAAAATTTGCGGGGCGTTTCATTTTTCCTATGATAACACCGCTTAAGATCTGCAGATAACCATTCTTTCCCAGCCAGTCAAAGAAATCAGCCATATATTTTTCATCGCAGAAATCCGGTATGTCCTCAAAGAAAAGAATACTGTTTTCGAAATCTTCTTTCCTGACTGCAGCATTTCCGTCAGGCATCAACAATGTACACAGATCACCATGACCGCCAAACAGTTTTCCCCTTACCGTCCCTTTTCCCTGCACATAATAATAACCGGGATTGGGAATATACTTTTTTCTGTACTTTTTATCTGTATGTGATTCCTTATCATATGACCATTCTTCGGACGGTTGTATGGTACCGATAACCGAGTCATCAAAGAACATCTTTTCAAACCAGTAACGGCTGTACGGATGCCATCCTCCGGCTTCAGCTACGCTCGTCAGAAGATTATCTCCGTAATAAGTCATTAAGCCTGCTCTGTAACAATACAGATGCAGTGTCATGACATCCGAATAACCGCATAATATCTTTGGATTTTCGATAATGATCTTATCTGACAGATACGGTAAAAGCTTAACAGAATCATTTCCGCCGATATTGGCTATGATACCTTTGACGTTTTTATTTTCAAAGGCCCACATGATATCCTCTGCCCTGGCCTGCGGATTATCCCTTAGATAAGAAGTTCCTCTTAGTGAATTAGGCGCAGGCACAACATTTAATCCCAGCTCCTTAAGTCGTTCGCATCCCGATCGGTACTTCCATAATACACGCGGTGCCCCGGCACATCCCCAGGACGGACTGATCGCAGCTATTGTATCACCCTTGTTCAGCTTGTCCGGCTTTATCATAAGATCTCTCCATTTATATACATCGGGGGGGGGAAGATTTTCACCGGCGGCAAAGCCCCGTATATATCCCATCTATATGCTTGCATTTTAGCATATATCACTTAAAAAAACAGCTTGAAACTATGCTGCTTATGCCGGTCAATTTTGCGCGGGATAGTTTTCCAGGTATTCTTCAAGGGTGATCCCTTTTTCATAGATCTGTTCTGCAGCTTCCTTTCCGACATATCTGTAATGCCAGGGTTCATAATCTATGCCGGTAATGTGTTCCTTACCACGGGGGTATCTTAAGATAAAACCATATCTCCACGCATTATCGGCCAGCCAGGAATATACTGTATCGCTATCCGAACGCTCCTTATCGGCATTTATATCAACAGCCAGCCCCAATTCATGTTCACTGCTTCCGGGAACAGCAACCCATTGTCCTGCTAATTCTTCTGCCTTTCCTCTTTTGTACCCTTCCCTCATATATGCGGCCACTTTATCATTATAAGTCTCAATCTGTTGTTTATGCGTTCTGTACCCTTCTCTTACTATAGGATAAACTCCCTGTTCTCTGGCATCATCAAACATCTGCTGCAGATCCGGATATATTCTTTTGTCCACCTTCTGACCGTTTGAAAGCAGTGTAAATTCTACGTCCGGCTCTTCCTGCAAAGGCAGTGATACATTCACAAGTATCAGATTCCAGGGAACTTCTGAAGGCTCTATACTAAAGGCAGTTGTTTTTACAGTTGCTATATCATGCGATACATTTCCGAACTCTATTCTTATACATACAGCCAGAAAAGCGCATATAATAAATAACAGCGCAAATATGATCAACACGATCTGCAATCTTTTACTTCTTTCACGATTTCGCGAAAATCTCAATGCTCTTGCTGCAACCATCGATATGCCTCCGCTCATGTAATAGCCTGTTGTAACGCTGACTATCATATTATAGAAAAGAGAATATTAAGATAATAGATGACAGATCCTTAAGATTTTATTACAAAATTCATAGCTTTTCGATAAAAAAGGGACCGGTAATAGATACGGTCCCTTTCGTTTTGCAGCTCCCATGATATTTCTTATGTTTTATGCGATCAGCTTTTCAAATTCCGAAAATACTTCCGCGCTGCACCGGCTCTTCAGCTGCCCCAGCATGAATTCCAATTTACCGTCGATCCACTCTCTGGTATAGTGCGACATAACATCCGCTGCCTTTTCACCATAGATGCGTACCACCTCTGCTTTTGGCTGTTTATTTACTTGGCTGCAAAAGGCGACATACTGATCGATCTTTACAGACAATCGCTTCCATTCTTCCGCCGCTTTACCGGTTTCACCGGCTTTCAGATAAGCTGCGATCAGGAACTTGCATGTATCCCTGTAAAACCCCTGGCAGCATGAGCGCATCCTTTCATCTTTCATAAACTCATCTATCATGGAGAGGCCCCAGTGACAGTTTTCCTCAACCTCCTTTAAGGGGCTGACCCACGACATAGCCTCTGCCGTATATACGATCTGCTTATTTAACGCACGGATGAAATTCTGATAATTGTCACGGATCTGCGCCTTCCAGCGCTCCTTTCCATCTTCGGTATCGATCGGAATATAATACGGAAGCAGTGTCTCCTGTAACATGTTGCTGCGGATCGTCGGAAGTGCCTCGATATGCTGACGTCCCTTTTCCCATTCCTGACTGTGCCAGCAGAGCCATGCCAGCGCATAGTGGCATTTGTCTGCCAGATCCTTGTCATTGGAATAGCGGATCACCTGCATCGCTCTGTTCTCTGCAGTCCTGACGATCTTTTTCCATTCCTTTTCATCATCCTTAAATAATTCCTCATAATAGGAATTTTCCGGATTCACATACCGGCTCATATGAGCCACGGCCTGCACATAGCGCATCATGATCCCGTAGTTAAATACGTTTTCTTCGCATTGCCGGTCCAGATATTCTACTGCTTCCAACGCGCCCTGCGACTGTTCGCCGCTGTCCCGCAAATTGTTTGCTTTGTGACCTACTTCGTCTGCCAGTTTTACATCATAGCTTTCGGGCGTAAATCCAAACAATGCATCGGTTGAAACATTGAGTGCCTGCGCCAGAGGCACGATCTGCGTTACATCCGGCATACCTGCGCCACTTTCCCATTTGCTGACAGCCTGACCTGTCACACAAAGAATGCCTGCCAGTTCCTCCTGCGTGATCCCCAGATCACGACGGTATTTTTTGATATTATTTCCCAACGCCATATTTTTATCCTCTCTTTCGAATCGTTGTTTATCTCGCAGATGCATCTTTGATGGTCTCAATATATCAGATACACGATGAAATTACCAACAACCCGTTTTTGATAATTCTCCAACCATGCGTTGGAAACGGGGGGACGGGGGCGTCGGTTCAATATGCCGGGATAGTTTTTCAGAAAAAAGTATTGACCCTTCCCCTGGGGCATGCTTTATAATGGCAGATATAATTACCGGAAGTATATACGGAGGAACTCTCATGAGCACAAAACTGACTTATAAACCGGATTACGATAACTGCCTCGTTAATCTGTCAAATTCTATCTTAAAGAAATTCGGTGCCCAAACAACCGCTAATACTCTTACGCTGGCTGATGAATATCTTAACGGTGAATATAAGAATGTGGTACTTCTGGTACTTGACGCCATGGGTACCTCAATAATAGAAAAGCACCTGGAAAAGGACAGTTTTTTCAGAAGCCACTTTGCGGGTTCCTTCGATTCGGTTTATCCGCCTACCACCGTTGCCGCAACCACTTCGATATTAAGCGGTGAATACCCCGATGAACACGGCTGGCTGGGCTGGGATATGTTTTTCCCTCAGCTTGGAAAGAATGTGACCGTATTCAATAATAACGAACAGTTATCGGAAAAAGAAGGTGCTGTACCTACCGGGGAGTATCCGGATGGCAGGAATAAATGGCTGGAAGATTCCATCAAAGAGCCTGTTCTCGCTGCGGAAGAAAACGTGGCATTTAAGTACATTCCGTATAAAAACATTATTGACAAGATCAATGATGCAGGCGGAAAAGCATACGCCGCAATGCCCTTTTTACCACCATTTCCCAAAAAATTCGAGGAGATCCTAAAGCAGGTATCAACACTTTGTAATGAAGACGGAAAGAAATTTATCTATTCTTACTGGAATGAACCTGATGGCACCATGCACAGAACAGGAACAAACAGTCCGGAAACCCACAGCATGATATGCAGTCTTGAAAAAATGGTCGAAGAAACCGTAAACGGCCTGTCCGATACCCTGTTTCTGATAACGGCAGATCACGGTCATATGGACAGCATAAACCACTGTATCCTTGATTATCCGGAAATACTAAACTGCCTGGTAAGAAAGCCCTCTATCGAGCCGCGTACACTGAACTTTTTTGTAAAAGACGAATATAAAGAAAGCTTCCCCGGAATAATCAGAAAATACTTCAATGATAAATTTCTTTTCCTTACAAGAGAAGAAGTTATTTCAGAAAACTTATTCGGAAAAGGTAACATAAGGGAAGGCCTGGAAGAAATGATCGGCGATTATGTTGCGCTGTCAGTTTCCGATGTAAGCTTATTTAACACACATATTGAAGCCCAGGAAATGCCGGGAGGCCATGCCGGGCTTACCTCTGCCGAAGTCACTATTCCCCTTATAGTTATCAACAGGTAAATTGACCTGTTGATAACACCGGTCTGCTGCCCGGAGAATTTAATCAAATCCGAGGAATGTTTTTAGCTTCTCGTCAGCGATAAGATCCTCTTTGTTGAGCCCAAAGGATCCACCCGGAACTATCTCCAGGTAACGGTCCAAAAACTCATCATAAGACTCCGCCTCAAAGCAGTAAGGAGTGATGAAAAACTCCCTGCTGGCTCCTGCAGTACGGTCACCGGCAGTAACATTTACCTTATAGTCACCTGATTTCAGTTTCGAAAAAGCATATTTCTCCAGCCCCCATCCGTTCAGATCAACCGGCTTTAGCGGAACGGAATACGTATCTACAACCGGATTGGCTCTAAGCGCAGCATCCTGATAATCTCTTATCAGTTTTTTTATAAAATCTTCCGCCGAGCTAACACTGTAAACAGAAAAATCATCATTCTCATCATATATTTTTACAAATTCCCATTCACCGTCAACATCTTTTATCGAATATTGGCAATAATTCTCAAGCATGTTTTTTTCAAGCCAACGGTAATCTTTTTTGACATTTTCGTATGCCTTATCCAGATATATCTGAATGTCCATGCCGAATTTAAATTTTTCTTCTGGATTGTAATTCTTAACTGTATCTTTTGTATAGTCACACAGGAAATCAACAAACTCGTCTGCCGTACTGCCGCCGGTCCACTCCCTGACCTCTTTCTCTCCCCTGAATGTTCCGCAATCCATACCAAAGATATACTGTCCGTGACGGGGTACGATAACATAGGGCGTCCTTCTTTTCATCTGTGTCACTGTAGCCCATGGATAAAGCTCTCTTAATTTTTCCATCGCTTTTTCGTAGTACACACTGATATCTGTACCGTATTTAAATTTCTCCGGATCTGCAACAGGATTCATGTTAAGTTCCTCTTCGTGCCTTTTCTCTCTCAAACGTTCTGCTTCCCGTTCGTATACTTCATCGGAACTTAAGGCTGTCCATGCCCACACTTTGTCCATGCTGTAACTGGCCAGGGCCGATGCATAAATAAAAAGACCTTCTTTACCATCGGGAAACTGATCCCATCGTCCGGACGCCAGCCTTCCGTCAGTCAGTATCAGAAGACAATACTGCTCGCTTTCAGGCAGATGTCCTTCCTTTAAAGGCTTAAAATCCCCGATCTTTACACTGTATACGCCGTCTTCTTCGGGTCCCAGATTTATCTGCCGGACATTTTCATCTTCCAGGCATTCTGTCAGATCGTAGCTCTTCAGCAAATGCCATTTTGCTACTTCGTTTACATCAACCGAATCTGCTGTTCCCCGGCCGAAATGCCCGGCTAAAGTCTCAGCATCACCACTGTTCGGATACCATTGTCCAGCGGTATAACGCCCGTCTTTTAATTCGAGAAGACAAAACTCTCCATACTCCGGCATATCATCTGTTTTAACATCATGAAATTCATTAAATGATATACTTAGCTTTGTAAGATCGCATTTATACATGATCTGCTCCTCCGCCTCTTTCGCTGTTCTTAACCGGGTATCGATCTCATACGGTACCATCCTGATGCATCTTTTGAAGACGCTTCACCCAATAAGGATTCTCCTTATCAAATATCTCCTTCTGCCCGGTAGTGAGTTTATCCGGGTAGTCCGTCATAAGATTAAAAACATTTTCTTTATCAAAAGAAAATTTATGTTCATCTCCGCTCTCCTTTAGCCACCAGATAGTATCGCTTCGTTTTTTCTTATAAAAATACCGGTCACCTCCGGATGTCAGCATTCGCTCCTGATCTTCCCGCGCGATCCTTTCACGTTCAAGGGCTTCTTCTTTCTTCCTTTGTTCCCTTTCAGCTGCTATCTTCTCAAAATACTCTGCCTCGCTTTTTTCCAGAGCATAATAAACATCAACATAATCATATGCAGATCCGATATGATATTCTTCAGATTCTACAAGATAATATTCACCTGCTTCATTCTTATAAACAGATCTTGTGGTTCTGTTATAACCCTCATTTACTTCGATACAGAATTGAAATTCTACTTTCCCATTAGGGGCGTCGACCTTTTTCATACATATATTCCTCCGCAATCTGAAACATCCGCAGAGACGCAGCCCTGCGGATGAACAGAAAAACCTTCATTTACAACAGCGTCTCAATCCGAAACACTTACAAAGACCATATCCTGATGTGAAGGATCCTCATGATCAGCCCAGACTATACCGCCATTATCAAAGTAGAAATTAACCGAGCCATCGCCGTATTCCGAATGCTTTGAGCTGACTTCACCGTTTTCCATTTCAAGAACGATAAGCTCGCCATCATCACTGAACAGGAATTCATACTCTTCATCAAACACACATTTATATTCCCATACCCTGACTTCATTATTTATCTCAGGGCTTTCTATCGATACAAAGTAACTGTTGTTTCCGTTATCGAAGATCTCCATTACGTACCCATCACACTCCCAGGTCCCTACAAAGAAATATCCGTATACATCACCCATGCCCTCTCCCGTATACTGTGCTTCGGAAGCGGAACGCATGAAATGCATGGCACCGTCCTGTTCGGAATAAATGTCGTTAGGATAGGGATCATCCTCATTAACAGCAAAAGATGTCCACTCATTTCCGTCTTCATCTACGAATCTGTACCAGAGGGATATGTCGCCGTTCGGATGTTCCTCACTGAACAGGTCAACCGTACCCTTTGAAGAGCCAAGGATCGTCATGTCCTCCAGTTCGTAGTAATACATACCATTCTCAGAATAAACCGTAAGGTACATGGGATCCATGTCATCATCCGCATATACCCATTCTCCAAGAAGCGGTGCAAAAACCGCATCGTAATCCTCTCCGTCAACTTCAATGGGTTCATCCACATCAGGATCTTCAGGTTCTTCAGGTTCCTCTTCCTTATTTTCTTTGTTTTCTTCTTTCGCGTCCCCGTCTGTCTCCTTTTCCTGCTTTTCCTTAGCAGGTGAAGGTTCATCCGCTTTCCCGCAGGCGGTAAGTGCAGTGCATCCCAGTGCACCGATCAGTGTGAGCATTAAAAGTCTCTTTTTCATAATCTTCCCTCCGCAAACTTTCTTTTTACTAAAACAGTATCAGCAAAACTACGACAGATATTTTACCATATCTGCACAAAATATCAATTTTTATCAACTGCTGACATCACTCCTCCCACTGATCCTCAAGATACCAGATCCCGTAATCGATCATCTCATGTTCGCCCGCCTGCTCTTTCTCCAGTAATATGCAAACAGGATAAAAAGAAAGAAAATCCCGGCAAGCAGCAATACTATGAGCAGCGTCTTACTGTCCATTTCATCAATAAAAGAAAACATATAACCCTCTCCTTCTGAAGACGCGGGGACGGACCTCGTGGTTTTTCTGCTTGACATGAAATCACGTGCGGAGTATACTTTGAAACCATATAAAGTAAAACAATGGAAAGGGTAACAAGATGTTAAATCGCACATCCGCAATTGAGTGGTCATCTGTCTATGCTATGCATGTTGTCGTCAACGTGTATGGTTTTAGTTTTGAGCATTCAAATACGGATCCAGGTAAGCGATAGGTTATCCTTTCAATCAGAATTCAGAGCATATGAAACCACTTATCTGTCCGGGTAAGTGGTTTTTTATATCATGACGTTGGAAAACCACGAGGTCCGTCCAAGTCACAAGAAGGGGCCTGCCTTTTGACATTAGGAGGGACCCGCATCGCGGGAGGTACCTGATGCCGCTTAAAAGGTGGGAAGATCGTCTTGTGACCCATGATTTCAGAAGTGGGAAGATCGTCTTGTGACCCGTGGTTTGCAGGTAGTAGATGAGATGTTTGAGAAAACCCTAGAAAAGAGAAGGGTAACTGTACAGGCGGCGCAGAAAGCATTTGCAAATTGAAGGAGGTTTCTATGAGCAGGTATGTGTACAGAAGAGCAAATCCGGAAGAAGCAGAAAAGGTATGCGGCATCGTTCAGGGGACAAAAGCAGCGATATATCCGCATTACTACACACAGGCGGTGGTGGATTTTTTCAGAAGGCTGCATAGTCTGGAAAATATAACAAAAGATATTGCGGAAGGCAGGATCGATGTGCTGCTTGTGGATGGAGAAGTTGTCGGAACCGGAAGCCGTATAGATGATCATATCACGAGAGTATATGTGCTGCCGGAGCATGAAGGAAAAGGCTACGGGTCGATCATTATGGATCATCTGGAAGCGGAGATCTTTAACGAGTACGATAAATGCGACCTGGATGCTTCGCTCCCGGCTACACTGTTTTATGAGCATCGTGGTTTCAAAACCGTGGAACACAAAAAGCACGATATTGGCGACGGCGAAGTGATGATCTACGAGATCATGGAAAAGAAGCGGCCGGCAAAGATCGAAATGCTTAGATTAAGACAGTATAAACCGGAGGATGCAGCAACGATCGTTTCCTGGTGCAGGGATGAGGAGAGTTTTCGTAAATGGACATCGGACAGATATGAATCATTTCCGATCACGGCGGAAGATATGAATCGTAAGTATATCGATAATAACGGCGATTGCGAAGAGCCGGATAATTTCTATCCGTTGACAGCCTTTGACGGGAACGGGATCGTGGGACATCTGATCCTTCGTTATATCGGAGCAGATAAGAAGGAGATGCGCATCGGTTTTGTAATAGTAGATGATTCAAGAAGAGGGAAAGGTTATGGCCGGGAGATGATCTGTCTGGCGCTGAAATACGCTTTTGATCTTTTTAAAGCAGAGAGGGTGACGCTTGGCGTGTTTGATAATAATCAGCCGGCGTATCGCTGTTATAAAGCGGCCGGGTTTAAGGAGTTTTCGGAGCGCGAAGTATTGCTTCTTGGAGAAAACTGGCGCTGTATCGAAATGGAGTGCAGGAGGCAGAGCTAAGAAAAAAAACGAGGTCCTTCCTCGTGGTTTTTTTCGGGTTGTGAAATACTGATAAAAATAGTATAATTCGGCGCAATGGAAATGATACGGAAGAAATGAAGAAAGCGGGTTTCGGAAAAGGTGGAAAATCTGATATTTAGTTTAAATGCAACTGTGCCGATCTTTACACTGATGGTTTTGGGCTACCTTTTCCGAAAGATCGGACTGATCGATGAGAAAGCATCCGCATGGATGAATAAATTCGTATTTAAGGCGGCGCTTCCGGTACTGGTATTTAAGGATCTTGCAGATCAGGATTTTGCCAGGACCTGGAATGGGAAATTTGTGCTGTTCTGTTTTGCAGTAACTTCGGTAAGTATCGCAGTCATTGCGCTGTTGTCAAAATGGATCGTTAAAGACAGGGCGAAACGTGGAGAGTTTATTCAGAGCTCTTATCGCAGCAGCGCAGCGCTTTTAGGGATAGCTTTTATCCATAATATCTATGGTGACGGTGCATCAGGGATGGGGCCGTTGATGATACTCGGCAGTGTCCCGCTGTATAATATTTTTGCTGTGATCGTTCTGATGCTGACAGCAGAGGATGTTAAAAGCGGTCAGGATATTGGAAAGCGGATACGGTCTACGATCCGTGGGATCTTTACAAATCCGATCATTCTGGGGATAGCTGTCGGAATGCTGTGGTCCGTTCTACGTATTCCGCAGCCGAAAGTTTTTCGGACTATCGTTTCTGATATCGCAGTCCTCGCAACGCCGCTGGGTCTGATGTCCATGGGTGCTGCTTTTGACTTTAGAAAGGCATTAAACGAACTCAAACCGGCGTTGATAGCATCATTCATAAAGCTGTTTGTGCTGGCTGCGGTTTTTCTTCCTTTAGCAGTAATGCTGGGATTTGCCGGAGAACAGATAGTTGCGATACTTGTGATGCTTGGTTCGGCGACAACTGTGAGTTGCTATATTATGGCAAAGAGTATGGGACACGAAGGAACGCTGAGCAGCAGTGTGATCATGCTGACCACCTTCGGCTGCTCATTCTCATTAACATTCTGGCTCTATATTCTGAGAACCCTTCAGGTGATATGATCAGGCCAGCTGGGCCTTCTGCATATTATAGTAAATTCCTTTCTTTTCCATGAGCTGATCATGTGTGCCGCTTTCAG
>CACZBK010000025.1 GCA_902779395.1 uncultured Lachnospiraceae bacterium
CAACCAGTTTGATCTGTACAACAACGGTGGACTGGATATCTGCTTCATGGGAGCCTATGAGGTGGACAGGGAAGGCAATGTCAACGCGCACAGGAGTGACGGCGCATTTGCCGGGATCGGCGGCTTTGCCAACATAACGGCAAAAACCTCGACGGTTGTATTCTGTATGACCTTTACGACGAAAGGGCTGCAGGTAGCCCACAAAAAAGACACCGTCACGATCGAGAAGGAGGGTGAGGTGCCGAAATTTGTGAAGAAGGTACGCTCTGTCAGCTTCTCTGCGAAACGGGCGATCAAGAACGGGCAGAAGGTGCTCTATATCACGGAGCGCTGTGTCTTCCGGCTGACTCCGAGAGGGCTGAAGCTGATCGAATCCTATCCCGGGATCGATGTAAAGAAGGATATCCTGGATAAACTGCCGTTCGAAGTGGAACTGTGAGCAGTTCCGGGAAACGATGATTGAATGATCAGGCGGGAGTCAGCCATTACCAATCTGGCAGTGGCCGGCTCTTTTTTGTTTTTGCCCACTGCCTGCCCGCTAAAGACAATAAAAAACCTCAGCAATCCCATAAAAAAAGGACTTCTGAGGTTCTATCAATGCCGGTGGCGGGACTTGAACCCGCACGTGGTTGCCCACAACAGATTTTGAGTCTGCCTCGTCTGCCATTCCGACACGCCGGCTTAATTCAACTTTTAAATAATATCATAAAGACTTATGAAAAACAAGAAAAAGTTTTGGGGTATGTATAATGAGTAAAAAACTGATGCTTATAGACGGACACAGTATATTGAACAGAGCTTTTTACGGCCTGCCTGATCTGACAAACTCTGAGGGGGTTCATACAGGAGCGGTTTTTGGCTTTATAAATATCATGCTTAAGATCGCAGCCGAAGAAAAGCCGGATTATCTGGCTGTAGCCTTTGATGTGCATGCACCTACCTTCAGGCATGAGATGTATAAAGAATACAAAGGTACCAGAAAACCGATGCCCGATGAGCTTCGTGAGCAGGTGCCGCTGATGAAACAGATGCTTAAAGCCATGGGCATAACAACGGTGGAACAGGCGGGACTTGAAGCTGATGATATTTTGGGAACACTTGCAAAAAAAGGAGAGGCGGCAGGTCTCGAAGTTGCTCTTGTGTCCGGAGACAGGGATCTTTTGCAGATCGCTTCTGAGCATATAAAGATACGTATCCCCAAAACAAAGCGGGGTGGTACCGAGATAGAGGATTATTATGCTAAAGATGTGGAAAGGGTATATCAGCTGTCGCCGGAGCGTTTTATAGAGTTAAAGGCGCTTATGGGAGATACATCGGATAATGTCCCGGGTATACCTAAGGTTGGAGAAAAGACTGCTACGGAACTCATGCTTGAATACGGTTCCATAGAAGGGATATATGAGCATGTCGATGAGATAAAGAAGAATGCGGTAAGAGAAAGTATCAGGGCTAACCGTGAGCTGGCTGATCTGAGTCTTAAGCTGGTGACCATAAAGACTGACTGCGAACTGCCTGTAAGTTTTGATGATGCGGTGTATGGGGATATATACACGGCTGAAGCCTATGAACTGTGCAAAAAGCTTGAATTTAAGGCACTGCTTAAAAATTTCGATCCTGATGTCAGTAAAACACAGAAGGAATATGAATATGTATATGTAAAAAGCGCAAAAGAAGCTGAAATGCTGATAAAAAGAGCCGAAAAAGCAGATACGATCGCTGTTTGCGTATATTCACTGGCGGGAAACGGATATGTGCTGGCAATGGATATAGCTGACGATTGTGCTTATCTGATAAAAGAAGATGCAGCCGATGTAGCGGCGCTTTTGCGTGATATTTACAGCTCCGGCGTTGAAATTGCAGTTTTTGATATAAGGAATCTTTATTCGGCGATATTTGGCAGTGTGAACAAGAGCTCTGTTAAGACAAAAAAAGCTGAAGAACAGTTTTCATTTGAAGATTATATGGATCCGAAAACAGATGAAACGGATACTGCGGATTTCGGAGCTGATATGACATCGGTGCAGGTCTCCCGTAATCTATATGATCTGAAGATAGCGGCGTATCTGTTAAATCCTCTTAAAAATGACTGGAGTATTGATGCGGCTGCAAAACAGTATCTTGATACGCTTATTGATTCGTATGAACAGGTTTTTGATAAGTCGTCGCCTGATGAAGCCGTAAATGATACCGATGCATTCGGCAGATTTGCAGCTGCCGAAGTTATGCAGATAATACCTTTAAAACATGTGCTTATGAAAGAGCTTTCCGATCAGGGGATGGATAAGCTGTATAAAGAAACTGAGATGCCTCTTTCTTATGTGCTTTACCGCATGGAATGTGAGGGCATACAGGCAGACGGGGATGCGCTTAAAGAATACGGGACCGAACTCAGCGCCAGAATAAAAGAGCTTGAAAAAAATATATATGCTGCCGCCGGCGAAGAATTCAACATAAATTCGCCGAAGCAGCTTGCGGTCATATTATTTGAAAAGATGGGTATTCCCGGAGGAAAGAAAACCAAAACAGGGTACTCAACTTCCGCAGATGTACTGGAGAAACTGGCTGAGGATGTGCCTTTTGTAAGGGATATACTGGAATACAGAACATATGCAAAACTTAAATCAACATATGCCGATGCTCTGGCCGGATATATAGCTTCAGACGGCCGGATACATACACGCTTTAATCAGACCATTACAGCTACGGGAAGACTCAGTTCCACCGATCCCAATCTTCAGAATATACCCATGCGTACGGAACTGGGAAGGCGTATAAGGAAGGTGTTTACACCGAAGGATGGATGTGTTTTTGCTGATGCGGATTATTCCCAGATAGAGCTGCGTATACTTGCGAGTCTTGCAGGGGATAAGGATCTGATAGAGGCTTATAAAGACGGAAAAGACATCCACAGGATCACGGCGGCAAAGGTCTTTGGTGTGCCTTTTGAAGAGGTGACAGATGTTCAGCGGCGTAATGCAAAGGCTGTAAATTTTGGTATCGTATATGGGATATCATCCTTCGGACTCAGTCAGGATCTTTCGATATCCAGACAGGAAGCAAAGGAATATATAGAACAGTATTTTGCTACCTATCCCGGCATAAAGATATATCTGGAAGCCGTTAAGTCACGTGCCAGAGAGACCGGATATTCGGTAACATATTTCGGACGGAGAAGACCTATTCCTGAGCTTAACAATTCTAACTTCATGCAGAGGCAGTTCGGAGAAAGGGTGGCTATGAATGCACCCATACAGGGAACTGCCGCGGATATAATGAAGATAGCCATGATACGTGTATATGACCGTCTGATAAAGGAAGGGCTCAGATCGAAGATGCTTCTTCAGATACATGATGAGATACTGATCGAGACATATAAAGATGAGGTGGAAAAAGTGCTTTCGATCATGCGCGAGGAAATGTGTACAGCGGCTGATCTGCCGGTGGCGCTTGAGGTGGATGCCCATACAGGCAGCGACTGGTATGAAGCAAAATAAGTCACAGGGAGGGGATAAATGATAAAGATAGGTATCACTGGTGGTGTAGGCTCCGGAAAAAGTGCGATCCTCAGATATCTTGAGGAAAAATATAACGCATACATAATAGTGGCCGATGAACTGGCTAAAGAACTGGAAGAACCCGGGAAGGGCGTATACCAAAAGCTGACAGAGTGTTTTGGGGATAAGATATTGGCTCAGGATAAGAGTATAGACAAAAAGGCGTTTGCAAACCTTATCTTCGGGAACGGCGAAGCTTTACAGAAAGCGAATGCCATTATACATCCGGCGGTCAAAGAAGAGATATTGCGGCTCATGAAAGAGAAAGAAGCTTCGGGATGTGAAGTCTTTGTTGTCGAGGCTGCGCTTTTGATAGAAGAGGGATATGATAAGATACTTGATGAGCTGTGGTATGTATACGCTGATGAAGCTGTAAGATTTAAGCGCCTTGAGGATAACAGAGGATATGACCGTGAAAAATCATTAAGCATAATGCGCAGACAGAAAAGTGATATAGAATTCAGAAAGTATTGCAAAAGGATAATAGATAACAGCGGCGAGCTTACGGAAACCATTGACCAGACTGATGCTATAATGCACAGTATAAAAGCTTCAAATGCTGAATAACAGGAGGAAAACAAATGAAAAAAAGGTTTTTTAAAGGAACCTGCGGAGTATTGCTCAGCCTGATGATGACTTTTTCAGGCATCGGAGAGAGTCTGGGGAGCTTCACGGCGATGGCGGCCGGAGAGGAGAACTCTGATACGGATCATGATGACCGGGACGGATCAGACTTATCATACGGAGATGGTTCTGTGACGGATGATGTTTCGGTATCGGAAAGTGATATTGCAGGAGGAGAGTATGATGATGCATCGGAAGATGCTGACAGCACAGACGAAGAGTTTTCTGAGGATGAAAGCATATCTGAAAATGAAGCAGAAGACAAAGATGAACAGACCGGTGCCAATGAAGACCGTAAAGATCCGTCAGCTTCTGAAAACGGCGTGATCGGAGGGGGCTCCGAAGAAGGAGGAGAAGATAAAGAGATCTATCCCTATATGTCGCCTGATGACGATCCGGCTTATAAAGAAAATGATGTGTGGGTCTCGGCTATAAATGACAGTGCTATCGTTTATGACGGTACGGAACATAAACCTCATCCGTTTATATTCTATGATATGGAAATGCTTAAAGAAGGAAGAGACTATTCATTAAGCTGGAAGAATTCGGTAAAGGCATATTCCTGCGATAATAAGGAAAAACCTACAGAGGATGATTTCAATAAAGGGCCTCAGGTCATCATTAGCATGAAAGGCAGCTACAGTGGGACTACCATGGCTTTTTATGACATTCTTCCGCGCGATATATCTACAGGAGAATTTGAATCAACCGAAACCACCCTGATCTATACAGGGAGTAAACAGGATTATACTCCGGATCTTATATGGAAAGGAAAAATACTTAAATATAATACAGATTTTGTCTTTGATGTATATGATAAAGAGAGTGATGAATACAGGGCATTTACGGATGAGGAGCTGACCGGTGATGCTTCGGCGGATTCTAATTATTTCGTCCGGATAAGCGGAAAAGGTAATTTTTCGGGATACAAGTATACCGGTTTGAATATAGTGCATATTGATAAGGCCGTTAATGTCTCTGAATTGAAAGTTTCTGAAATTCCCGTTCAGCAGTTTACGGGGGAGGCTATCACGGCCGATAAGCTCACAAAGAAAGGTAAGGCGTATGAACTGCTTGTAACATATGGAAAAACACAGCTCGTTAAGGGGACGGATTATGAGGTTTATGCAAATGATGAAGCAGTTTTTCCCGGAACGTATAATCTTATAATACAGGGATTGAAAACACCGGGTACAGGCGGATATGTATTCGTAGGGGAAAAGATCGTTCAGTTTAAAATAGAGGGATCTCTGAAAAAAGCGTCAATTGACGGTGTGGCTGCATCATATGACGTTAAGCCCGGAGATGAGTATGTAAGACCGGATGAAGAGGTGCTGCTCGTCAGCCTTAACGGAAAAGAAATACCTAAGAAATATTACAGCATAGCTTATAAAAAAGATAACAAGGCCGGAACGGCTTTACTGACAGTAAGCGGTAAAAACGGGTTCAAAGACAAAAAGACCGTTAAATATAAGATAAATGCAAGGAGTATCGAGAATCTTGAGCTTACGGTATCCGGTGCTTTTTATGCAAAGAGTGGCGCGGAACCGGAGGTAGTGGTTGACGATGAAGGAGTATTTTTAAGAAGAGGTGTCAACTATACAGTAAGCTATAAGAATAACAAAAAGATCGGCGGGAAAAAGCAGCCGAGCGTGACGGTCAAGGGAAAAGGTCTGTATAAAGGAAAGAAAACGGAGTATTTTACAATAAATGCAGCAAACATAGATTTTGAAAAGGGATATGAACTTATAGTCCCGGATAAGGTTTATTCTTCTAAAGCCGGTGCATATAAGACAAAGATCATTTTTACTGATCCTGCCGGGAAAAAGCTTAAGGAAGGAACGGATTTTGATGTCGTATATAAAAATGCATCGGGAGAGATCCTTTCAAAAGATTATACCGCATCGATAGGAGAGGTGATCACTGCAGAGATAAATTCAAAAGGTGCTTATACTGCAGATACTTTTGTCGAAACTTACAGGATCATTCAAAAAGGAATGGATATCGGTAAAGCAACGGTCAGCATTGCGGCACAGGATTTTTATGAGGATTATTCCGGTGTGAGGCTTCCCGTGGATGATACGACGATAAAGGTGATGCTCGGTAAAACAAGGCTGCCGCGTATATCGGGCGGGGATTATGTGGATAAAGAAAAATACAGCGGTGATGTGAACGGCTTTGAAGTGGTGCCGGATTCTTACCGGAATAATAAAAAGAGCGGTACGGCTACGGTACTGATCCGTGGTGTGGGCATATACGGAGGAACAAAGAAAGCTAAATTTGAGATAAAGCCTAAGAAGGTTAAAGGCATAGATCCGTCCAAATACATTCCTGTTCCGGAAAAACATCTGACAGTTACTGATTTCGGTGCTGTGCCCGGTGACGGAGTTGATGATACTTCAGCCATTATGGCTGCGATCAATGCTGCATCAAAGGATACGGAAAATGAGCATAATCTGTATTTCCCTGCAGGAAGATATAATATCGGCGGTGCCGGAAATATAAATATCGGTGTACCGGATGTGCATATCACAATGGATGCCGATGCCGAACTCTATGTGGCGCCTCAGGGCGACGGATATAATGTTATTCTGATACATGAGGATAACATAAGCATACGCGGCGGTAAAATACTGGGAGAACGGTTCAGACACAGCGGCGGCCCGACAGGCCAGTATGGTATGGGTATAACGATAACCGACGGAAAGAACATCACGATCAGGGATATGGTCATCTGTAATAACCGCGGTGACGGCATCTATATCAATGATAACGGGAATAAGACGGTCAGCAATGTGACCATAAAGGGCTGTGATATTTATGATAATGCCCGTAACAATATCTGCGTTATCCGGGGGGACTATATCACTATAGAAAACTGCAGGATATATCATAAAGAAGACGGACATTCACCCATGGCCGGTATAGATCTTGAACCGGACATGAAGGTCGGTCAGGTCAAGGAGAATAAAAAGGTTAAACATGTAATAATACGCGATTGTAAGATCGAGACCTATAAGCATTACGGTGCTCATCAGCAGGGCAACGGTTTATGGGCTTACTATGGTGTGATGATCATCTATGGTTTCGGTGAACCGGTAGTTGAAGATGTGCTGATAGAAAACTGCGATATCTATGGAGATCTTTCTAAAGGAAGCAGTAAGGGCCTTGTGATCAAAAACACAACGGTACATGGGGAGATACTTGAAGGGGATACCTGATTGGATTGGTATCTTGAACGAATAAAAAAGTTATGTTAATATAATGGGTGGCTGTGCACAGGGTGCAGCCACCCATTATTATGTGAGGCGTTATATATGGCTAAGCTGCAGGAACAGGGGAATCTGGTATTTGGTCTGGATATCGGGACCAGGAGCATAGTTGGTACCGTAGGTTTTCGTGAAGGGGATATATTTAATGTAGTTGCCCAGGAGACTAAGGAACATGAGACCAGGGCGATGCTTGACGGCCAGATCCATGATATAGCACAGGTCGGAAATACTATTGGTCAGGTAAAACATGCTCTTGAAAAAAAACTTGGCATTAAACTGACAGACGTATGTATTGCTGCTGCAGGCCGTGTGCTCGAAACAGTAGAGGTTCATGTTGAATGGGAGCTTGATAAGGAAAAGACGATCACGGCTGAGGATGTAGCTCACCTCGCTTCGATGGGCATTGAGAAGGCATATGCACAGTTTGCTGAAAAGAACAGCTCGGATCTGCATTTTTACTGCGTCGGAAATTCCGTTACCCGTTACTATCTGAACGGATACCAGATAGGCAACCTGGAAAATCATAAAGCGCGCAGTATAGGCGAGGATATGATCGCAACCTTCTTGCCTGATGAAGTGGTTGACGGGCTTTATAAATCCGTGGAGCTTGCCGGTTTGAGAGTCGTTAATATGACGCTTGAGCCCATAGCGGCTATTTCCGTTGCCATACCCGATATGTACCGCATGCTTAATATCGGTCTTGTTGATGTCGGAGCAGGAACATCCGATATCTGCATAACAAGGGACGGGAGTATCATAGCTTACGGTATGATCCCGGTTGCGGGTGATTCGCTGACGGAGACTATCGCAAGAAACTGCCTTGTGGATTTTAATACTGCCGAAAACATCAAAAGGGGTGTTGAGATGAAAGGCAGTTTTGAATACAACGATATCATGGGGCTTCCTCAAAAGGCGGAAAAGAAAGTTGTTCTTGAAATGCTTGATCCGCAGATAGATGAAATGACTAAGATGGTTGCTGACAGATTTCTCGAACTTAACGGAGGCAAACCGGTCAGTGCGGTGTTTGTTGTTGGCGGCGGAGGGCGCATAGAAGGCTATACGCAGAAGCTTTCCGAGCATCTTGGGATAGTTGCGGAGCGTGTGGCTCTTCGCGGAGAAGAAGTCATGGGCAAGATCCGTTTTAAGGAAAAGGATGTTATAAAAGATTCACTTCTTGTTACGCCTATAGGTATCTGTCTGAATTATTATGAACAGAGCAACAACTTCATTTATATCAGTTTTAATGAAGAACATATAAAGATATATGACAGCGGAAATCTTGCCGTAGTGGATGCGGCTATGCATGCCAATTTCCCTAATGACGGACTTTTCCCTAAGAGAGGAAAAGAGATCAATTATACGATCAATGGCCGGAAAGGGTTTAAACGCGGTGCACTCGGAGAGGCAGCAAGGATCACGGTAAATGGTGAAGAAGCTGATATGCATACTCCTATACGGGCAAATGATGTGATCGTGGTTGAAGAGAGTACAGCCGGGGAAGCTGCTCATCTGAAGATATCAGAACTGCCCGAGTTTAAATCCATGATCGCGGTCAATGTAAACGGAAGCCGTATCCTTCTCCCGAGGATCGCACTCGTAAACGGTGAAGAAAAGACCGAATATTATGAAGTCATGGATGGTGATGATATAGTGATGAGTGATCACTATACCGTCGGCCAGGTGCGCAGGTTCATGGATGTTACGCTGGAAAGCGGAACCGAGATAATGGTGAATAATGAACCGGCAGATGATGATACTCTTGTATATGAGAACTTTAATATAAAATGGGGGCTCCTTAAGCGCAAGCTTTCATATAAGGATCTTCCCGAGGATGACGGCAGTTATGAGGAGTCGAAACGCGCGAAAAATGATGCTGCTGAAGAAGAGGAAAAGGCTGACGGTGATGTGAAGGAAGAAGAAAGCGTCGCATTAAAGATGCCTGTTCATTCGATCAGCGTCAGTGTTAACGGCAAGAGTATAAAATTATCCGGAAAGAGCGAATATGTATTTGTTGATGTATTCGATCATATAGACTTTGACCTGTCGAGTGTTAAAGGAAGCAGGCTGGTCACAAATGTGAACGGGCATAAGGCAGAATATATGGAGCCGATCTATGATGGCTGTGAGATCGTTATTAAGTGGGAGAACTGAACAATGAGGATGATGAGCATCGCCAGCGGAAGCAGCGGGAACTCGATATATGTAGGAAGTGATAATACTCACCTTCTGGTGGATGCGGGCATAAGCGGGAAACGTATAGAAGAAGCATTAAACAAGATCGGTATAAGCGCTGCGGAACTCGACGGGATACTTATCACGCATGAGCATTCGGATCACATAGGTGGCCTGGGTGTAATGCACCGCAGATACGGTCTTAATGTTTATGCTACACCGCTTACTATAGAAGCGATGAAAAGAGATAAGAGCCTTGGCAGGGTTGACTGGGAAGCGTTTATCCCGGTCAATGCCGGAGAAACGTTCTCTATAAAGGATATCAGTATAAGTTCGATGAGGATTTCTCATGATGCGGCGGATCCGGTGGCTTACCGTTTTGCATACGGAGATATAAAGACTGCTGTTGTTACG
Organism: uncultured Lachnospiraceae bacterium; assembly: GCA_902779395.1. Lineage (GTDB taxonomy): Bacteria > Bacillota > Clostridia > Lachnospirales > Lachnospiraceae > NK4A136. Next base: position 10,037 of record CACZBK010000025.1, read on the forward strand.
GATCTGGGTGAGTTTGATGAAAGAGAGATCAGTTTCATGAGCGGGCTGTCGGCTATTTATCTTGAAGCCAATCATGATGTGCGCATGCTGCAGACGGGACGTTATCCGTATCAGTTAAAGCAGCGTATCCTGGGCAAAAGAGGCCATCTTTCCAATGAGGCTTCAGGAAGGCTTCTTACAGCACTGTTAAACGACAAAATGCAGCGGATATTCTTAAGCCATCTCAGTCATGAGAACAATATGCCTGAGCTGGCATATGAAGCGGTTCGCATGGAGGTTGAGATGAGTGATACCGCATGGCACGGGGATGATTTCCCGATCGATGTTGCCAAAAGGGATGAGATGTCGGAATGCATAAGTTTATAAATGTTTTCGGGAGGATAAAATGAAAAAGACAATAATCACGGTAGTTGGAAAGGATACGGTAGGTATTATCGCAAAGGTATGTACATACCTTGCAAATAACAGGGTAAATATCCTGGATATATCTCAGACGATAGTCCAGGAATATTTTAACATGATGATGATCGCTGATATATCGGGATCCGAAAAACCTTTTGATACCATCGCGGATGAACTGGCACAGATAGGTGAAGAGATCGGCGTAGTGGTAAAATGTCAGAGGGAAGAGATCTTCAATTCAATGCACAGGATCTAAGGTGATGATATGATAAATATTCAAGAGGTCGTTGAGACCAATACAATGATAGAAAAAGAAAATCTGGATGTGCGTACCATAACCATGGGTATAAGTCTTCTTGACTGCATAGACAGTGATCTTGAAAGCTTAAAAAGAAAGATATATGAAAAGATAACGCTATCTGCAAGGGACCTTGTCAGCGTGGGAAGGGAGATAGAACGAAAGTATGCTATCCCGATCGTAAATAAGCGTATATCCGTTACTCCCATAGCTCTTGTCGGAGCGGCGGCATGCAAAAACACGGACGATTTTGCCCAAATAGCGCTGACTCTCGATGAAGCAGCCAAGGCTGTGGGCGTGAATTTTATAGGCGGATACTCTGCACTGGTAAGCAAGGGGATGACAGATGCAGATGAACTGCTTATACGTTCCATACCTAAAGCTTTATCTTCGACTGACAGAGTGTGTTCTTCGGTCAATCTCGGATCGACCAAGACCGGTATCAATATGGATGCTGTACGTCTTATGGGGCAAATGGTCAAAGAAACGGCAGAGTATACAAAAGAAAAAGATTCTTTGGGCTGTGCAAAGCTGGTTGTCTTCTGCAATGCGCCGGACGATAATCCTTTTATGGCGGGTGCTTTCCATGGGGTGACCGAAGCTGAACGTATAATCAATGTAGGGGTCAGCGGCCCCGGAGTTGTTAAGACTGCGCTTGAAAGTGTGCGCGGGGAAAGTTTTGAAGTCCTGTGTGAAACTATAAAGAAAACCGCTTTTAAAGTAACCCGTGTCGGTCAGCTTGTTGCAAAAGAAGCTTCAAGGATGCTTGATGTTCCTTTTGGGATAATAGATTTAAGCCTTGCACCTACGCCTGCAGTAGGGGATTCTGTTGCCGATATCTTAAAGGAGATCGGACTTGAACAGCCCGGAGCGCCCGGGACCACTGCAGCTCTTGCTCTTCTTAACGATCAGGTCAAGAAAGGAGGCGTTATGGCGTCTTCGTATGTGGGGGGCTTAAGCGGAGCGTTCATACCCGTCAGTGAAGATCAGGGTATGATCGAGGCTGTTGAGGCCGGTGCGCTCAGCATAGAAAAACTTGAAGCTATGACCTGTGTATGTTCTGTGGGACTTGATATGATCGCTGTCCCCGGTGATACATCGGCTTCAACCATAAGCGGGATCATTGCGGATGAAATGGCTCTTGGCATGGTCAACCAGAAAACTACGGCTGTAAGGATAATACCTGCTGTCGGTAAGAAAGTCGGAGACAGAGTTGAATTCGGCGGGCTTTTGGGATATGCTCCGGTAATGGCGGTAAACACTTTTAAGTGCGATGATTTTGTTGCCAGGGAAGGAAGGATACCTGCACCCATACACAGCTTTAAGAACTGACGCCATCAAAAAAACACAACATTTAGGAATTAACCTCTTTTCAAAAACAAAATATATGGTATAATGTAAACCGATTATGTAAACCACGGAGCATTATACCATTTTTTATTTTTTCAGGAGGTTTTATAGAATGCGTAACAGAAAGGTAAAAAGGATACTGTCCGGATTTCTGACGATGGTCATGCTGGCAGGACAGGTGCCGGAAGTCTATGCTGCGGGGGATGTTGATGCAGGTGCTGATGTTTCTTCTGATTCGGTATCCGCGGATGACAGCTCAGATGCGACGGTTGACGACGGGACAGCGGAAAGCGGTTTTGCAGAGGAGAATGACGGGGGCGAAGATAAAGTCGCCGCTGAAGCTTCTCTTGATGATATGACGGCCGGAGTGGACTATGTGGAAGGTAAGCTTATTGCCATACCGGAAAATGAAGAACAGGCCGAAGAACTGGCGGCATATTACGGCGGAGAGCTTGAAAGTTTTGAATATGGTGTGGCAGTAATACTGCTGGATGATATAAGTGTTGCCCAGGCTCTTGCAATGGATAAGTATGAAGGCGTGGTTGTAGAACCCGATTATATTTATAAAGTTGCGGGAGAGGTACAGGAAGATATCTCGGGAGATGAAGTCTATGATGACGAAGGCGGAAATGTTCCTGTTGAGCATGGCTGGGGTGACTGGTATGTCGATCCTCCTTACGGGGATGCATATCTGAATACCACGGATGAAAATTACCAGTGGATGCATGATATGGTTCACAGCTACGCAGCATGGGGTGTGACGACAGGTAACAGTGCTGTTACCGTCGGCATAATAGGCAGCGGTATATATGATGAGCATAAGGATTTTGCGAATTACGACGGAAGTGATAAAAGGGCCAGCGGTAATGTTGTGGGGAGCTTTGACCGTATTGATATAAGCGGTGAAGGCACACATTCTGCCGCTATCATTGCAGCGGGGCTTCAGAACGGACAGCCTGCTGTAGGTATCGCGCCCGGGGTTAATGTTTTTGGTGTAAGAGTTGCCGATGATGAATCGAATGTGACAAGCGAGAGACTGGTCAGTGCCATCAAGAGTCTTACGACGGAAAAGGTAGATATCATCCTGCTCGACACACTCCTGGCCGGAAGATACGGATCCGTGTTCTCGCAGAATGAACAGGATGCCATCAATGCAGCCGTAAACAGCGGCATAACGATAATAGCAGGTGCCGGTGATGAAGGAAGCAATGCAAAATCCTATCCTTCTGCATATGATAATGTGATCACCGTCGGTGCAGTCAATAAAGACGGTTCGGTAGCAGGATTTTCAAATAACGGATCCGTTGTTGATATATACGCACCCGGTGTTGATATAGCATCTGCGGGTATCGGTAATACATATTTCAAAAGAAGTTCCACATCGGCTGCTGCATCTGTTGTAGCGGGTGTTGCCGCACTTTACATGAGCGCGTATGGTCATGTAAAGCCTTCCGTTATGGAAGAGAAGCTTATGAACTGCAAGAATTCCAAAGGAATAGTTGATGCAGCAAGGATCTTTAAGGGTGATACAAAAGCGCCTGAGATCGTGTTAAATGACAGCTTCGGTAATATCGCTTATACCCAGATAGGCGGCAGTAAGGAAACAGGTCTTGTTATTCCCGGTGATGCTTATGTTACATTTAATCCCCAGAATTTCTCTGCTAAAGAGGGAAATAACGGAAACGCCGTAGTAATATACAGTTTTGACGGTAAGGCTCCTTCCGTAAAGAACGGCGAAGTAACACACGGTGAAGTATTTAAGGATAAGATCCTTCTTAAGGATATTTATAAAACCGCTACCGCAAAAACCAAGTATACACTTATAGCTGCTGCGGTAACCGGAATTGGTGTCATGAGTAAGACTACCACCGTTACATTTACGGTCGATCCCAATGCTGTCAGCAAGGAATTAAGCCTCAGGATATGCAGCGTGTCCGAAGATCCTGATAAACCTACACAGATACCTCTTGGATATCCTATACAGTTTAAATATGAAGCATCGGGTGTCGATACAAAGACCATAACCTGGGGATGCAGAAATGCCAAAGGTATCACGGCAAAGATGGATTCCAAGACCGGTGTCCTTACGACTTCGGGAAGTTCAAATGGAAAGGTGACGATCTTCTGTAAGGCAACATCACCCAAGGAGATCGAATTTGCCGCAGAGCTGAGGGTCGTAGGCGGAAAGAAACAGGTAGGAAAGATAACTCTGAATACTAAAAATGTAGAGCTTAAGTATTCGGATGATGAACCCGGAACATACAATCTTAAGATCGAAGATTATAAAGATACGGATGGCTGGGATGTGGATCCCGGACTCTGGAGCCTCGAATGGAGCAGCAGTGATGAAAGTGTTGCCATAGTCGAGGCTGTTGAGGAGGATGAAGATAATCAGGATGCCTGGAAGAATGCTGTCATAACTGCAAAAGGGGCAGGAAAATGTGTTGTTACCTGTAAGCCTCTGGACGGATCGGGTAAGTCCGCATCTGTAAATGTGGTTGTAAAAAGAGTGGCGAACAGCTTTAAGATAGACGGACCCGAGCTGGTTGTACGCGGCAAGACATATAAGCTTAAGGCATATGCTTTTGATCCCCCGGAGAGTGCTGTAAAGAAAGGCATCAAATGGTGGATAGAAGGTGATAAGCCCACCGGCGTTAAGATAGATACCGATACAGGAGTCCTGACTATCGGTGATAAGGCAGAGGTCGGAGAAAGCTTTACGGTCGTGGCGAATTCGGGAACGGTTGATTCCGAGCCGCTTGAGATCGAGATAGTAAAAGGAAATGCGGACAAGCTTATTGTTCAGACGAACAGTACGGAACCGTGGTTCCAGCTTAAGACAAAAAAGAGCGGTCATATAAAAAGCCTTAACCTTTTCGAGCCCAAAGCAGATACTACATCAGAGAATAAAGCTTATAATGCATCACGTTCTCAGGTTATCGTTTTTGCCGAAGGTTCATATAAAGGTGAAGACCTTGGAGTGGGTACCACATTTAAGAGCAGTAATGAAAAAGTGGTAAGTGTCACTGCTACGGTTGACGGTACGGGAGCGGTACTTAAGGCAGTCGGATGCGGAAAGGCTACTATCACATGTACTTATAATGACAGCGGCAGGAAGAAAGCTACATTTAAGGTTAATGTTACGAAGCCTGTAGAGAGCATAAAGATCTCCGGCCAGAGTGCGATCGCACTTAAAAAGTCTGCTACATTCAAGGTTAAGCAGATACTGCCCGAGACTGCCGGAAATAAAAAAGTCACATGGAGCATAAGCGGTAATGTAGCCGGCGTTACCATCAGCAAGAGCGGAAAGGTGAAACTGGGAAGCAGCCTTTCAGATAATGCGGTCGTAACTGTTGTAGCAACCGCAGCTGACGGAAGCGGTGTGACAGGTACCATGGATTTTGTGGTATGTACCGAGAAGACCAAGAGCATCGATCTTGATACCACAGGAGATGATGAGGTTTATGATATAAGCAGGGCGAAGAAGACGGATAAGCTTCAGAGCGCAAGGCTTTATACACAGAATATACCTAAGAACGGTGCTGCCGAGAATAAGCTCAATCTGATAACAGACAGCAGATATGCGCTTGACTGGACGTCTTCAAATGAAAGTGTAGTAATAGTCGAGCCATTAAACGGCGGTAAATCGGCATTAGTCACAGCAAAAGGCAAAGGTTCCGCAACTGTTACATGTAAGGCTCAGGACGGAAGCAAGAAGAAGGCTTCAGTAAAGATCAGTGTTAAGGTTCCGGCTTCGGGCATACAGCTGATACCTCAGGATGGCCAGACCGGTGAATATCATTTTCTGGCATATGAAAAGAGCGTATCCATAAATGCCGTCCTTGGTAAGAGCTTTGGTGCACCTTCCGATGAAAGGATCAAATGGGAATATGAATTCCTGCAGGTAGATGTTGACAGGGATGAAGACGGTAATCCCGTGTCGTTTGAAGTGGATGAGACCACGGTTGATTACAAGAGTCTTAAGCAGAGCCTTAAATTCGAAGAGGTTAACGGTAATCTTACCATGCCTTCTCTGAAAGCTATCACAGCGACAGGCCGGTTCAGAGGGGATGATGAAAGAGGCGAGTTTATGTTCGCTATCAGGGTTACTGCTATATCCGACAATGGTAAGGGCTATGAAGCGAGCCAGGTATTCATAGGCTGTCCCAAGGCTGATACGATAAAGATATATGACGGCAAAGATTCCTATGATAACAAGCTCAGTGTCCAGGTCGGAGATACCGTAACTTATGAACTTAAGGGACACTATATAGAAGGCAACGGAGGCGATGATACTTTGTTTGCTGCCGGATTTACCGTAAAGAGCTCCGATCCTTCAAAAGTCAGTGCTTATTATGATGAGAAGAACGGAAAGCTTGTTCTTACAGGTCATAAAGCAGGAAAAGAAGCCGTTACGGTTACCTGCACTTTAAGGGACGGAAGCGGCAAGAATATCAAGATAAAGGTAACTGTTAACAAATAAAGTACATTTACCCGGATACATAGGAAAGCGGCGGTATAAAACTGCCGCTTTCTTTAATATTCCGGCATATTACGAAAATAATTGTTAATATCCCGATAATGTGCTAAAATAATTTGGGTTTTTTTATACTTTATCATTACGATCGACCTTTGGCTTAAGGGCTTAAATATATGGATGAGGGGAAACGTTGATGAAGAGCAGATTTAAGCATTTGATAACATGGATCTTACTTCTGAGCCTTGTTTTATCTACTGCATATCCTTTGTGTTTTGAGAATGTTTATGCGGCTGATGAACAGGAAGATACAGGGATCACAGCCGGTTATATAACCACTCCGGAAGAGGAAGAGATTTCCTGCGCCGGTACGGATATAGATTACAGGACTGCCATGGAACGCCTTGAAGGCAGTGTCAGCGATAAGGGATCGGAGCATTTATATGCTGCCAGACCCGATGATGAATTTCCCTGCTATTATACGGAGGACTGGCTTTCGTATTTTGATGAAAAATATCCTCCTACCAGAGATCAGGGAAAGTACGCTACCTGCTGGGCGGAATCTGCAATGAGTCTGGCGGAGTTCTATATGATCCGTAACGGGCTTGCGGATAAGAGCATAGACTACAGTGAGCTTCATCTTGCTTACTGGACTTATACCCAGGGTAGCCCGTCCGCAGCAGCGGGTGATACAAAAGATAAGGTCATTTTTACGCCCTCTTCCGAAAAGGAGATTGAAAATATACTGGATAACGGTGGCAGCCTGAAGTTTGCGGTAGAAAGCCTTATGAGAAACAGAGGCTTTGCATCTGAGAAGAGCGCGCCTTACAGCGGTGCGGAATCAGTCGCTAACGGTAATCCTCTTTCCGAGGCAATGGAGCGGACTGATGTCGCATACCTTAAAAATGCATGTCTTATACCTATCAGATTTAAGCCGGATAATGTAAAACAGGCTATAGTCGAAAACGGTGCAGCCGGGATTGCTATCTATGCCAACAGGGATAATTATAATGAGGAATATAATACATATTACAGCAGCAGCGAAAACAGTACAAATCATGCTCTGACCATAGTCGGGTGGGATGATTTCTTCCCCGGACAGAGGTTTTGTGATGCTTACGGGAACAAGCCTCCCTTAGACGGTGCGTGGCTTGTACGAAACAGCTACAGTACAGAAAATAAAGAAGATTACAGTTCATATTTCTGGCTGTCTTACTTTGATAAAACAATAAGCGGCGCCTGGGTATTCCAGCTGATGGACAGCTTCCCCTGGGACAATCATTATTACTATGATTCGCAGATCCACGGAAATACTTATTATGATAATGTATGTGAATATGCGAATGTGTTCACAGTGGGCGGAGAAGGGCAGGCTGAAGGCGAGAGGCTTGAGGCTGTAAGCTTTGAGATGGCTCTGGTAGAAGATACGGGATCTCATTATACAATAAAGATCTATGGCGGGCTTACAGGAGATACGCCCGATACCGGAACGCTGATAAGAACTGCATCAGCGGAAGGAACCATATATTATGAAGGTTTTTATACGGTAAGCCTTAATTCTCCGGTTGTATTTGATAAAGGGGAAAAGTTTGCCGTTGTCGTATCCTTTGACGGTCCGGGTTCATCGGTCGTTCTGGAAACAGCTGTTGAGGAGTATAACTGTATCAGCAGTAAGGTGGGTATAAGCACAGGGCAGAGTTTTGTTTCTACCGACAGGGAGACATGGGCGGATACCAAGAGCAGTGAAAAAAATCATGGTAATCTTGTTATCGCTGCGATGACAAGTGATACCGAAAAGAAGGCGGCTGTAAGCAAAGTAGTCCTTACTCCGGAAAATGTTACTTTTACTTCACCGGATGAAAGTGTTGATGCTTCTGTTAAGCTTCTTGATACAAACGGTGAGGAATCTGCAGAAAGCGAATACAGCTATGTTATCTGGAGCAGCGGAAACAGTAAGGTCGCTGTTGTAGATGAATTCGGTCATATCACTCCGGTCGGAAACGGCCAGACCAGCGTTAGTGCCAAATACGGTAAGCTCAGTGCTTCCTGTGAAGTGAGGGTCGCGATACCTGAAGAAGGCAGAACTGCTGTACCGGTTGCCGATCTTAGGCCGGATTCGGAACTTGACTGGCAGAATTCCAGGTTAAAGCTCAGCTGTTCTACTCCCGGAGCAGCTATATATTATACTTTAGACGGAAGTGATGTGACAAAAAAGAGCACAAGATACAGCGGGGAGATATCGTTTTCGCCTTTGATGGCAGGAGGGGATATTATTGTTAAGGCTATGGCTTCGGCTTATGGCTATAAAGACAGTGAGAGTGTGGAGTTTAAATACAGTCTTCCGGCAAAGGGAAAGCTGCGCATACCTGTTCCGGCTAAGGGCACGGTCATCAAGTCTACTGCAACAGGGTATCTTAGTCTTTCGGCTAAAATGACCATTAATGAGGAAGACGATACACCTTTGGAGGGCTTTTCATGGACTGTTTCGGATGAAAGCATACTTAAGATATATGCAGGAGAAGACGGAAAGAGCGGTGCCGCAAAACTGACAGGACTTAAGAACGGGATCACCGTTGTAAGTGTCAATGCACTTGACTCATTGGGAGAAAGACTGGATGCCAGCATAAGTATAAGCGTTGATATTGCTACTACCGGAGATGTTCATATAAGTCCTCTCAGCGGTAATTATCTGTACGCAGGCGATCATATCAGCATCAGTTGTGATACACCGGAAGCATCGATCTATTACACGCTTGACGGTTCGGCTGCCACACCGTCCGGATTATTGTACACCGGAGATATTATCGTTGGTCCGGATTCCGTAGGCAGTCAGATCACTGTCAATTCGATCGCCGTAAAAGAAGGAATGTATGCGTCTGAGAGCGTGAGCTGCTGTTATTCGGTAAAGAGGGGGAAACCGGGCAGGTCACCTCATGATTCGCTGCCCGATGCCGCTGATGACGAGGGATATATATATCTTGTGAAAGGACAGAGTTTTTATCCCGACAGCTCTGTCAACTGGATATGCAAAGGCCGGCAAAATGTTGTGAGTATAAATAAAAAGGGCCTTGTTAAAGCGAAAAATGCCGGCATGGCACGTATAGAATCCCGGGATGATCCGGAAGTATACATGAATTTCATTGTAGCCGTCCCTTCGGTAATGGTCGACAAAAAGACTCTGGCTGTCGGAGAAGAAGGGGAGGCTGTATTGTCATGCTTTTTGAACGGCATTGATAAGACAGATAAATTTCCCAATATTCACTGGTTTTCGTCTGATGATACGGTTTTGGAAGTTTATGATGACGGATCATATAAAGCTATAGGAAACGGAAGTGCAAAGATTGCGGTATACGTAAACGGAAAAGAGTATGCCGTTAAGGTCAGGGTAAAGGATCAGGTCAAAGTTCCTGCACTTACATTATCCGAGAACAGGGTTGATCTGGTACTTAATCCGCTTCAAAGCGGCAGGATTAAGATCAAAGGCTTAAATATCAAAAAATGTCAGATAGACGGGACGGGCGTATATCCTTCGGAATATAATAAAAAAGGAGTGCCTGTGGTATTCCAGAATGAAGTCATCAGGATCACATCAGCCGGAAAAGTGACAGCTTTGAGTCCCGGTACAACGACACTGATACTTTCATCGGAGGCTGAACCCGAAAATCCTGTATTTGTGGATGTATATGTCAGGGAGCCGGCTGAGCGCGTATATTACATGATGCCCGGAAAGACCAGAAAGATCAGGATCAAAGGATTGAAGACTACCGGGAAGGATACGGCAGAGATCTTTTCGACAAATGAAGATGTGGTCTGCGTAGATAAAGGAAAGATAATCTGCAGGGATAAAGAGGGAGAGAGTTTAGTCGTATGCAGCTATAAAGGTTTTGATTTTGTGATCAGGGTATATGTAAATTATGCCGAGCTTAAAACTGATGATAAACTCAGGGCAAAAGGCAAAGATTATGAGCTTGTTCTGAAACTTGGGGATGAACCGTATGAACTGAACTGGATCGGTGAACATGCTCAGAAGGCTGAATTTATAAACAGAGATAATACCGTGGCATTTATGGATCAATATGAAGTCATATATATAAGGGGTAAAGGTAAAACTACACTTACTGCAAAAGTTCATGGCAAAAAGATAAAGATCAGGATAATCGTAAACTAAAGGGAGGGAAAAATGAAAAGAAAAACTAAAACATGGATAAACAGAGCAGTTACGGCAGCTTTGGGAATAAGCATGCTGCCGGCAATGTGGTCAGCAGCTGCCGGGGAACATGACGGAAGGCTTACTGACAGGGTTGATCATTCAGACAAGAATTTCAAGGACTATAAATATGAACGCCTGGATGAAAAGGATTTTGACGAGATCATAGACGGTCTTGAAGATCTGGCAGATGATCCCGGAAGCGCCGATGCCGTGCTTGATGTTATCATTGCCATGGAAGATTACTATAACGAACTTAACGGCCTTTATTCGATAGCTCACATAAAGTCCGACCTGGTTGCTGATGATGCTTACTGGGATGATGAAGTGAAGTACTGTGATGAACTTGCTACAAGTGTTTCGGATAAGATCATGAAAAGCTATCGGACGATAGCATATTCGGTAAATACCGACGTACTGCACGATCGTATAGATGATGAGGATGAGTGGCAGGATATCCTGGATTATGTGGATATGACCCAGGAACAGAAGGATCTGAGCGCTAAAGAAACGGAGCTTTCTCTTCAATACGATATCCTTTATGATAAAAAATATACCACTACGATAAACGGCAAGAAATATACCTTGGATGAACTTTCGGAAGCAAATACCAATGCGGCTATAGACAGGGATGCTTTTCTCAAAGGATATACTGATCTGCTTCAGCAGAAGAATAAAGATATGGCAGAACTGTATATCGAACTTGTAAAGGTCCGTACTGATATAGCTAAGAGTTACGGCTATGACAATTATGCGGATTACTCATATGATAAGCGTTATGACAGAGATTATTCCTATGATGATCTTGCTGCATACCGTCAGGATATAAAGGATAATTTTATTTCGGCTCAGGATAACCTTACGCTTCAGCTTTTCATGAACTATTATGATAAGATGCAGGAAGCATTTGACCAGCAGATCAGCCAGCAGGAATGCATGGATATCATGAGAAAATATCTTCCGGAGATCTCTTCGGATATGCTGGTTTCTCTGGACTTTATGGTAGATCATGATCTCTGTGATCTGAGCGTGGATGAAAAAAAGGCTCCCGGCGGATATACCATACAGATATCCGGTTATAATGCTCCGTTTATGTACAATGATGCAAGCGGTACATATACGGATATGAGAACCGTTATACATGAATTCGGTCACTATAACCAGATGTACTATATGACTGAGGACAGCTGGTATTACGGAAATACTGATCTTGACCTGGCAGAGATCCATTCACAGGGACTTGAGATGCTCTTTATGGACTTTGCAAATGATATCTTCGGAGATTACGGCGATGTCATGAATTTCTATACAATATATAATTTTGTTGGATCAGCCATAGACGGGGTTAAGGAAGATGAGTTCCAGTATAGAGTTTACAGCGATCCTGACAATCTTACCGTCGAGAAGCTTAACCAGATATATTATGATGTGTGCATGGAATACAGCGGGCAGTACAGCAGTATGCTCAGCGATTCGCTTTCGCTGGCTGATCAGGGATATCTTGATCAGGGCGTGGTACTGGAATGGGTCAACATACCGCATACGTTCCAGTCTCCTTTGTATTATGTAAGTTATTCGGTTTCTATAGCTGCTGTTTTTGAACTTTTTGATCAGATACTTGATGATCGTGATGCCGGTATAGAGCTTTATCTGTCTCTTGTTGATGAAGAATTCCAGAATGATTATCAGGAGACTCTTGCTAATGCGGGGCTGAATAATCCTATAAAGAATCCCCGCTTTGATGTATATGCATCCGATCTTTTGTATTATCTTGGCCTTGAAGATGAGCGTATAGATGATGGTACATATTCATCAGCCGGAAGCGGTGACGGAACCTTGGTTGAACCTACTCCGACCGCTGCAGATGAGAATAAGGACGCTGATAATGACAAGGATAGTGATAAAGATAATGATAAAGATAAAGACAAGGATAAAGATAAGGATAAAAAAGGCGATGATGTGATCAGCGATGTGGGAGTATCCACGGGTGTTATCGTAGCACTTGGGATAATCGGGGTACTCTTTGTAGCTGTGCTTATCATTTTGATCGTTCTTCTTATAAAGAGAGGAAAAGAGAATAAAGCACAGAAATATGCGAATGTCGGTGGCGGTACTGTACCTCCCGGAGGATATATGCCTCAGAATGGTGCCGGAGCACCCGGAATGCCCGGAGCAGGCGGATTCGGAGGAGCAAACGGAGCACCCGGAATGCCCGGAGCAGGCGGACTTGGAGGAGCAAACGGAGCACCCGGAATGCCCGGAACAGGCGGATTTGGAGGAGCAAACGGAACACCCGGAATGCCCGGAACAGGCGGATTTGGCGGCATGCAGGGAAATCCCTATATGCAGAACAACTCACAGCCCATGCAGCAGGGGAATCCTTTTATGCAGGGCAATGCCCAGCCTATGCAGCAGAACAATACTTTTGCGCAGAATAACGATCAGGTGATCATGAATGACCAGTACAGGCTCGGCAATCCTTCAACAGATGACAATCCTTATCTTCAGGGCAATCCTTATGCCGGACTGGGGATAAATAAACCCATGGGATCTTCGGTACAGCCGGCACCGGCTGTTACGGAAACCGACCCGGCAGATCTGTTTAGATCTACACCTTCGGGATTTGCCGGCCCTGAAACCGGAGCGGCAGAAAATACTGCAACTGTTAATGCATTTGCGGGGACCGCAGCAGCTGCGGAAGCGGATGGTACTTTGAACTCAAATACCGATGCAGCTGTAAACAACAATGTTTTTCAGACGTCCGAACCTGCAGCAATGGGGCCGCAGACTGATGATCGCCCCGCGCCGGAAGCGATGGGAGCATTTAAATCACAGATGCCTAATACAGCACCTAATCCTTTCCTGCAGAATCTGGAAAACATGAATAAAGACAGCGGTACCGACAATACTTGAAAATAAAAAACTACTATGCTATAATCCTTTGAATTAATTTTATTTCAGATAAAACGGAGAAGATGGCCATGGCACAGCTTTGGGGAGGAAGATTCACAAAAAATACCGACAGAAACGTATATCTGTTCAATGCTTCCATAGATTTTGACAAACGCATGTATCGCGAAGATATAGAAGGAAGCCGTGTACATGCCCGGATGCTGAGGAAGCAGGGCATACTTACGGAAGATGAGGCGGATGCTATAGATAAGGGGCTTAGCGGGATCGTTAAAGATCTTGATGAAGGGAACCTTATCATCACTGATGAGTTTGAGGATATTCACAGTTTTGTTGAAGCAACCCTTACTGCAAGGATAGGAGAAGCAGGTAAAAAACTGCATACAGGACGCAGCCGGAACGATCAGGTGGCGCTGGATCTTAAAATGTATGTCAGGGCTGAGATAGGAGAAGTGGATTCATTGCTTTTTGAATTTCAGAAAGTGCTTCTTAAAGTGATGAAAGAAAACACGGAAACATATATGCCGGGGTTTACGCACCTGCAGAAAGCTCAGCCTGTAACGCTTGCGCATCATCTTGGCGCGTATTTTGAGATGTTTGCACGTGATCGTTCAAGACTTTCAGACACCTGCATGCGCTTAAACCGCTGCCCGCTTGGCGCAGGAGCACTGGCCGGAACGACTTATCCGCTTGACCGGGATTATACTGCGGAAAATCTGGGATTTACCGGCCCTACGTTTAATTCAATGGATTCTGTATCTGACAGGGATTATGTCATTGAATTTTTAAGTGACCTTTCTCTTATCATGATGCATTTATCACGATTTTCAGAGGAAGTTATAATATGGAATTCCAATGAGTATGGTTTTGTAGAGATAGATGATGCGTTTTCTACCGGCTCGTCTATCATGCCTCAGAAGAAAAATCCGGATATTGCCGAGCTGGTACGTGGAAAGACAGGCAGGGTTTACGGGCATCTTGTAGCTATGCTGACAACCATGAAAGGCCTTCCTCTTGCATATAATAAGGATATGCAGGAGGATAAAGAGGGGACTTTTGATGCTATTGACACGGTTAAGGAATGTCTTACCATGTTCATGCAGATGGTAGATACAATGAAGTTCCGAAAAGAAGTTATGGCTAAAAGCGCTATGAAGGGATTTACCAATGCGACCGACGCTGCCGATTATCTGGTGAGAAAGGGCGTGGCGTTCAGAGATGCTCACGGGATAATAGGCCGGCTGGTGCTTGAGTGTATTGAAAAGGACTGCAGCATAGAAGATATGAGCCTTGATGAGCTTAAGAAGATATCTGATAAGTTCGAAGAAGACATATATGATGCTGTTTCTCTGCAGACATGTGTTGAAAGGCGAAACACTGTCGGTGCGCCCGGGATCAGGGCCATGAATGAAGTGATCGAGGCATACGGGAGGTATCTGGAAGGACCTGAGCCTTCCTTATATACACGTAAATGATCATGATAATAAAAATCGTTCTTTGAACAGATCGATATTTAAGTAAAGATACAGGG
Source organism: uncultured Lachnospiraceae bacterium (assembly GCA_902779395.1). GTDB lineage: Bacteria > Bacillota > Clostridia > Lachnospirales > Lachnospiraceae > NK4A136. The sequence goes on from CACZBK010000025.1 coordinate 25,212, forward strand.
AGGATAAAAAAATGAGCAAATTAAAAGTCGGTATTTTAGGTGCAACCGGTATGGTCGGACAGAGATTTATCTCTATCCTTGAAAACCACCCCTGGTTTGAAGTGACTACTGTGGCAGCCAGTCCCCGAAGTGCCGGAAAGACCTACGAGGAAGCGGTAGGAGACCGTTGGAAACTTGAAAAGCCTATGCCGGAAGCGGTTAAAAAACTTGTGGTAATGAATGTTAATGAGGTCGAAAAAGTTGCTGCAGAAGTTGATTTTGTTTTTTCGGCTGTAGATATGACCAAGGATGAGATAAGGGCTATAGAAGAAGCTTATGCAAAAACCGAAACTCCGGTTGTATCAAACAACAGCGCTCATCGCTGGACGCCCGATGTTCCTATGGTGGTTCCCGAGATAAATCCGGGTCATATGGATGTTATAGAATTCCAGAGAAAGCGTCTTGGGACAAAGAGCGGTTTTATAGCTGTTAAGCCCAACTGCTCGATACAGGCATATGCACCTGCGCTTACCGCATGGATGGAATATGAACCTTATGAAGTAGTAGCAAGTACTTATCAGGCTATAAGCGGTGCAGGAAAGACCTTCAAAGACTGGCCTGAGATGATAGAAAATATCATCCCCTATATCGGAGGAGAAGAAGAAAAAAGCGAGAAAGAACCTCTGCGTCTCTGGGGAGAGATCAAGGACGGGGTTATCGTACCTGCTGTAAGCCCGATAATCACCTGCCAGTGCATACGTGTTCCTGTTCTCAACGGACATACCGCTACTGTATTTGTAAAGTTTAAGAAGAAAGCTTCTAAGGAAGAACTCATCAGGAAGCTTGTTGATTTCTCCGGTGAACCTCAGAAACTTGGCCTTCCCAGTGCACCCAAGCAGTTCATTCAGTATCTTGAAGAGGATAACCGTCCCCAGGTCAAGCTGGATGTTGATTATGAAGGAGGCATGGGGGTATCCGTTGGAAGACTTCGTGAAGATACTGTTTATGACTGGAAATTCGTGGGTCTGGCACACAATACTCTTCGCGGAGCTGCAGGCGGTGCTGTTCTCTGTGCAGAGCTTCTTAAGGCTAAAGATTTCATAAAGGAAAAATAAATGTTTGTCGGCAGAAAAAAGGATCTTAAGTTTTTAGAAGATAATATTTCGGCTCAAGATAATAAACTGCTGGTCATATACGGGCATAAGGGAGTTGGTAAGAGCTCCCTTATGCTTCGTTTTGCCAAAGATAGATCATATTATTATTATTCATCCAGAACCTGTTCCGAAACAGAGCAGATAATGCTCTGGAGCAGGGAGATGAACTGCAGGGCAGAAAACTTTGATGATGTTTTTTCGGCGATGAAAGCTCCTGAAGACGGGAAGCTTCTTGTTGTGATAGATGAATTTCAGAATATCTTAAAATATTCCGAAAACTTCATGAATTCTGTGGTAAGTCTTGTAAAGTCTGAGCTGCCGGTCATGGTTGTGCTGTTATCTTCTTCCATAAGTTTCGTGGAGACTGATTTTGTACCGCGTATCGGTTCCATGGCTATGAGCATAAACAGTTTTTATAAGCTTGCAGAGCTTAATTTCATGGATTGTGTGAATTATTTTAAAGACTATACTACAAGACAATGTATGGAAGTATACAGTCTTCTTGGAGGGATACCGGCTTACTGGAATGCATTTGATCCGGCTTTGGATGTTAAGGAAAATGTGATACGTAATGTTCTTTCGCCAAGAGGTTTTTTATACTGCGAAGGTGAACGTATTGTATCGGCTGAACTGCGTGAACTGAATGTATACTCCACCTTGCTCAATTCACTTGCCGAAGGAAGGATAAAGCTTAATGAGCTTCATGTCCATAGCGGATTTTCCAGAGCAAAGATAAGTGTTTATCTTAAAAATCTCATGGAAAGAGAGCTGGTAGAAAAGGTGTTTTCTTACGATAACGCATCGGGGATAAATGCAAAAAAAGGAATATACCGTATAGCGCTCAGATTTCTGGAATTTTATTACCGCTTTATGTTTGCGAAAAAAAGTGCACTTGAAAGCATGGATGCCGTACAGTTTTATGATAATTGCATAGAACCTGAGATAAAAAGCTTTCATCAGGGCAATTTCTGCAGGGTATGCTCGGAATATCTTGATATTCTTAACCAGAATAATATGCTTCCCATAAAAGCGTCAAGCTTCGGGGAATGGGTAGGAAAAAAAGGGACTATAGATATAGTGATGCAGGATGAAGAAGGAGAGAACCTTCTGGCATTCTGCGACTGGGAAAAAGAGATCATAGATATGGATATGTTAAACAGCTGTATGGAGACTGCAAAAGAGGCAAGGCTATCGGCAGACCATCTTTACCTGTTTGCTGCCGGCAGTTTTTCAAGGGAACTTAAGGATTTTGCATCGGATAACAGCTTTTTGAAGCTGGTTGATATAGATACTTTGTGATATGGCAGAAAAAAACAAATCTCTTTTTATAGCAGAGAAGCCTTCTGTGGCCAGAGAGTTCGCTAAAGCACTTAAGTATGATATGAAGAATAATGACGGCTTTATGGAAAGTGATGAAGCTGTTATTACATGGTGTGTGGGTCATCTTGTCACTATGAGTTATCCCGAGGTATATAATGAGGCTCTGAAAGCGTGGAATTTCAATACACTTCCTTTTATACCGGATGAATATATCTATGAAGTGATAGATTCCTCAAAAAAACAGTTCAGGATCGTAAGCGGTCTTCTGAACCGTAAAGATGTGGATACGATATATGTATGTACCGATTCCGGCCGCGAAGGTGAATACATTTACCGTCTTGTAGAACGTATGTCTGATGTCGGCGGAAAAAAACGAAGACGTGTATGGATAGACTCGCAGACGGAAGAAGAGATACTCCGCGGGATCAGAGAAGCAAAAGACCTGTCCGAATACGATAATCTTTCGGATGCTGCATATCTGAGGGCGCAGGAAGATTATCTTATGGGGATCAATTTCTCACGTGTTCTGACTCTTAAATACGGCAGATCCATGCAAAGCTATCTCAGAAGCGAAAAAAGACCTGTTGTAGCTGTAGGCAGGGTAATGACCTGTGTCCTTGGTATGGTGGTGCAAAGGGAACGTGAGATACGTCAGTTTAATAAGACGCCATTTTATCGCATCCCTGCAGTTTTTCTGCTCGAGGATAAAAAGATCAATGCCGAGTGGAAAGCTGTAGAGGGATCACGATATTTTAATTCTCCTCTTTTATATAAAGATAACGGTTTTAAGAAAAAAGAAGATGCGATAAAGCTTATATCGGAACTTGGCGGAAAAGAACCTGATGAAAACGGTGTTTTTTCCACGGAGGCTAAGGGCAGTCTTTTAAAAAGTGAAAAAAAGACCGAAAAGAAGAATGCTCCTCTTTTATATAATCTTGCCGAGCTGCAGAACACCTGCTCTAAGATGTTTAAGATCAGTCCGGATGAGACTCTGCAGATAGCACAGGAGCTTTATGAAAAAAAGCTGACCACATATCCGCGAACCGATGCCAGAGTCCTTTCGACAGCGGTTGCAAAAGTTATAGATCATAATATTAAGGGATTATGCCAGTATCCTCAATGTGCGGGATATGCTAAGGACGTATTGGATAAGGAACTGTATAAGGGGCTGGCTAAGACCAGATATGTTAATGACAAGCAGATTACTGACCATTATGCGATAATACCTACAGGTCAGGGATTTTCTGCGCTGAATTCCCTGAGCCCCGTGGCAGCTAAAGTATATGAACTGATCGTCCGGCGTTTTCTTTCGATCTTTTATCCCCCGCAGACCTTTGTTAAACTTGGGATGGAAATACTGATGGAAGGCGAACATTTCTTTGCCGGTTTTAAGGTCCTTCAGTCGGCCGGATGGTATGCTGTGAGCCGGTGTTCCTTCCAGACTGAAAAAACAAAGGATGAGAAGCCGGATGATAAAGACGAAGAGGAAGTAGTGGTCGATCCTTCGTATCTTGAGATGCTGTCAAAGATAAAGAAAGGAAGCTGTCTGGATTGCACGGGGCTTTCCATAAAAGAAGGGGAGACCAAGCCGCCGGCCAGATATAATTCCGGAAGTCTGATACTTGCGATGGAGAACGCAGGGCAGCTGATAGAAGATGAAGAACTGCGTGCCCAGATCAAAGGGAGCGGTATAGGGACATCGGCTACAAGGGCGGGGATACTCGAAAAGCTCGTGACCAGAAAATATCTTGCTCTGAATAAAAAAACACAGATAATAAGCCCCACCCAGCTGGGAGAAATGATCTTTGATATAGTGCGTCATTCCATAGGCTCTATGCTTAACCCGAAGCTTACGGCCAGCTGGGAGCTGGGATTATCCGGGGTAGCAGACGGCAGTGTTTCGAAGGATGAATACCGGAAAAAAATGAATGCGTTTGTTACAAAACATACCGAAAACGTTAAAAAACTGTCTAATGAAAATGAACTGAGAAGGTGTTACGATTACGCTGCTGTTTTTTACAGGACTGCGGCAAAAGGAAATAAAAAGAAGACTGCCGGAAAAGATCAGGACACATAAAGACTGAGTTTAAGAGAGGATCACATGAAAAGCCTGCCTGTCGAAAAAAGAAGACTGTTTATCAAAGTGCTGAGACGTGTAAGAAAAGAAGGGCGTTTTGACCTGATGGATAATTATATACAGCATGGAGATACTACAGTACGTAAACATTGTCTGCATGTTGCGCAGACTGCTTTTTATATAGCATGCCGTTTTAAGTTTAAAGTGGATGAGGAAGCTTTGATACGGGGAGCTTTGCTTCATGATTATTTTCTGTATGACTGGCATGAGCTTTCGCTGGCCAATACGATACACGGATATACACATCCGGGTTTTGCACTCCGTGAAGCCGAAAAAGATTATGAGCTTACGGAGACGGAAAAGGATATGATAATACATCATATGTTTCCGCTTACGCTTGTGCCGCCTTTTACGCCTGAGGGCTGGATACTCGTGATCGCAGATAAGATCTGCGCCCTTGGAGAAACGATAGGAGACAGATTAAAATGAACGAACTGACTTTGGTTGAAAAACTGTTTGCCGGTCTGGATTTTCCGGCATGGACATTGGTTGCTCTGGTATATGCATTTATAGGATGGTTTTATGAATCTACGATCTTTTCACTCTGCGAACAGGGGAAGTTTATGGATCGCGGGGTTTTTATCGGACCGCTTTGTCCTATCTACTGCATGGTATGCACATTCAGCTACGATCTGTTTCATCCGGTAGAAGAGTGGTGGCTGCTTATCATTCTGGCAGGCACCGTGACCAGCATAGTAGAGCTTATCACCAGTATTACTATGGAGGCTTTGTTCCACAAGCGTTATTGGGATTACAGTTATTTTCCACTCAACTTTGACGGGAGGATCAGCGTGGTAGCCGGACTGTTCTTCGGAGTAGCCCTTACGATAATGGTCAAATGGATACATCCCGGTCTGAGTGCTGTTGCAAAAAGTATCCCTTATAATGTGCGGCTTATCGCATGTATAGTCATCTGGGTTATATTTGTGACGGACATGATCTGGACTACCATAGGTAATATGAGGCTTAATAAACCCATAGCAGCAGCTTACGATAAAGTGATCGCCTGGAAGCAGCGCAGGTTTGACGCAATAAACCTGTGGAAGAGTAAAGTTGAAAAAACGGCTCCCATAAGGGCATTCAGATTTTTACTGGCTAAGGGAAAGGCCATGAACCGTAAGCTTGTGGATATAGAGAATAAGATTAAAGGAAAAGATAAGAAAGATAAAAAATAAAACCCTGCTTTGAGCAGGGAAATTCCGGATGATGATATGTGCCGGAAGTGAAAGTTCTTATTCGGTAGTCATGAGATATTCGCCTATCGATGATACACGCTGCATCGAATTCGTGTATTGCTGCTGCGCAAGAGAAGCAGATTCCTCATCGTATGATTCGCCGTCGTAAGCCGTATGATAAAGATTGGCGGAATCGCACATGAGATCATAAGCTTCTGAAGCTATGGCTCCGGCTTCGGAATATGCTTCGGGGACTTCAAGAGCAGCCATGTTGTGGAGTGTAGCAGCCAGTTCATCAACGGTTTTTAAAAGCCTGCTGACAGAATCTTCCGAAGCAGGATCAAGACTGTCAAGAGAAGTGCTTAAACTGATTATCTCGCTTGTATAAGCCTCCATGCTTTCTTTATATTTTGGAAGCGCGGGGTCTTCCTTTTTTCCGCAGGCGGAAAAAAGCAGAGATAAGCATAAAAACGATTTGACAAACATTGCTTTTGAGTGGATAATCTTTTTCATGACTTTATAAAATTAGCACACAGAGAGCTAATTTGCAAGCTCTTAATTATATGATCTGCGTATATATCCTGATCACGGATAGATAATATAAGATCAGAGTTTTATTTTTTTATGCGAGGAGGACTAGATGTATGACCGGTGCTGATGCAATGGTAAAATGCCTTATGGCTGAAGGGGTTGATCATGTTTTCGGATACCCCGGAGTGGCCATTTGCCCTTTTTACAATGCAATACTGGATTCTGATATAAGAACTATATTGATAAGGACAGAGCAGAATGCAGCCCATTCGGCCAGCGGTATGGCAAGGCTTACCGGAAAGCCGGGGGTGTGTGCGGTTACATCAGGTCCCGGAGCAACAAATCTGATCACGGGTATAGCTACCGCATTTGCGGATTCGATACCGCTGGTATGTATCACCGGGCAGGTTAATTCAGAACTGATAGGTTCTGATGTTTTCCAGGAAGCCGATATTACCGGAGCAGTGGAAAGCTTTGTTAAGTATTCTTATCTTGTTAAGGATGCCAATGATATCCCGCGTATTTTCAAAGAAGCTTTTTATATTGCAAATTCCGGCCGTAAGGCTCCCGTACTCATCGATGTGCCGATAGATGTACAGCAGCAGAAGATCAAAAGCTTTGAGTATCCGGAGGAGATAAAACTCCGTACATATAAACCGACGGTAAAAGGCAATGCGCTTCAGATAAAAAAGATAGTCAAAGAACTTGAAAAGGCAAAGAGGCCTCTTATCTGTGCCGGCGGCGGCGTAAGGCTTGCAAATGCAAAGGATGAGCTCAGAAAACTTGTGGAGGAGTATCGTATCCCTGTTGTTTCGACGATGATGGGGATCGGTGTCATGTCCACCGAACATGAACTGTATTACGGAATGGTCGGAAATAACGGTTTTCCCTGGGCGAACAAAGCTATGAAGGAAGCGGATCTTATCATGATGGTAGGAGCCAGAGTGGCTGACCGAGCCGTAAATCAGCCCGAGCGCGTCATGAAAGATACCGTCCTGATACATATAGATGTGGATCCGGCGGAAATAGGCAAGAATGCGGGAGCGACCATACCTATAGTGGGCGATGCCAAGCATATTCTTTCTGATCTTGCGGAATACGAGATAGACGGGGATTACAGTGAATGGATAGAGTCTCTTAATAAATATCGAAATGAGATGCCTGTTGTAAGAGATGCTCATCCGGGGTATGTCGATCCTGCGGAATTTATACGGCGTATGTCGCTTAAGATGCAGGACAATGCCATATATGTAGCAGATGTCGGTCAGAACCAGATCTGGTCCTGTAAATATCATGTGGTACGAAACGGGCGTTTCCTTACTACAGGCGGTATGGGGACCATGGGTTATTCGATCCCGGCTGCCGTAGGTGCAAAGCTTGCAAGACCGGACAGACAGGTTGTTGCTGTATGCGGTGACGGATCATTTCAGATGTCTATGATGGAACTGGCCACAATGAGACAGTATAATGTTCCCGTAAAGATCGTTGTACTCAAAAATAATTATCTGGGGATGGTAAGACAGTACCAGCATTTTACTTATGACGATAAATACTCGGTAGTGGATCTTTCGGGAAGCCCGGATCTTGAACATATAGCTGAAGCATATGGTATGAAATTCATGCGTATCACCGATATGGAAGGACTGGATGATAAGCTTGATGAGCTGCTTTCGAAGGACGAAGCTTATCTTTGCGAATGTATCATAGATCCTATGGATCTTGTGTAAGGAGGTGGAGCATGAGACGTATTTTTTCCGTACTTGTTGAGAACAGATCGGGTGTACTTAGTAAGGTTGCAGGGCTTTTTGCACGCCGCAGTTTTAATATAGATTCTCTGGCTGTGGGCGAGACTGATGATAATGCGGTATCGCTTATGACCATATTAAGTTCCGGGACCGAACAGACACTTGAACAGATCGAAAAACAGCTCAATAAGAAGCTGGATGTTATAAAAGTAAAGACCTTTGATGAGGACAGGGCTATAAGCAGAGAGCTTATGCTTATCAAGGTAAAATATAATAAGGGAAACAGGCGTGAGATCATGGAGATCTGTGAGGTGATGAAGGCAGAGATAGTTGATATGAGCCAGCATCTCATGATAATACAGATATGTGATACTCCCGAGAAGATAAAACTGATGATCAGCATGCTCCAGCAGATATCCATTGTTGAAGTTGCGCGTACCGGGACGCTTGCGCTTTCCAAATGCATTGAAGAATAAAGGTCTTTCGATTGACAAGAATGCAATATATTGATAAACTTTGACTTGTTGTCGAAAAGGGTAAGCAGTTAATAATTTATTACTATAGAGGTGATCAGCCGTGAACAGGAAAGTATTTCAGTTGCTCGTAGATAATTCTTCAGGTGTTTTATCACGTATCTCCGGTCTTTTTTCAAGACGCGGGTACAATATAGAAAGCATTACTGCCGGAGTTACGGCAGATCCCAGATATTCCAGGATAACTATTGTTGCACAGGGGGATGATGAGATCCTTGACCAGATCGAAAAGCAGGTTGCCAAGCTTATCGAGGTGCGTAATGTAAAAGTTCTGGATCCTTCAGATTCGGTATATCGTGAGCTGTGCCTGATAAAGGTTGAAGCTACGGAGGATAACAGGGAAAATCTTATCTCTGTTGCCAATATTTTCAGAGCCAATATAGTTGATGTAGGCCCCGAGAGCCTGATAATCGAGCTTACGGGTAATCAGTCGAAGATTGAAGCATTTATGGGACTTCTCAAGGGCTATACGATTTCCGAACTTGCAAGAACGGGCCTTACAGGTCTGACCCGCGGTAATTCCGATGTGGTCTGGCTTGATGACTAATATTTAATCATTTTATTTTTTATCATTTCAGGAGGAAAAAGAAATGGCAAAGATCTACTATCAGGAAGACTGCAATCTTGCAGCTATCAAGGACATGACAGTGGCTATCATCGGCTACGGAAGCCAGGGACATGCACATGCGCTTAACTTAAAGGAGAGCGGAATTAATGTCATTATTGGTCTCTATGAGGGCTCCAAGTCCTGGAAGCGTGCAGAAGAGCAGGGCTTTACGGTTTATACAGCTGCAGAGGCTGCTAAGAAAGCAGATATCATCATGATCCTTATCAACGATGAAAAACAGGCAGCATTATACAAGGCAGACATCGAGCCTAATCTTGAGCCCGGCAACATGCTTATGTTTGCACACGGATTCAATATTCACTTTGGTCTGATCAAGGCACCTAAGGGCGTTGATGTTACCATGATCGCACCCAAGGCTCCCGGACATACTGTAAGAAGTGAGTATCAGGCAGGCAAGGGTACTCCCTGTCTGGTAGCTGTAGAGCAGGATGAGACCGGTAAGGCTCTTGAGAAAGCTCTGGCTTACGGCGCAGGTATCGGTGGTGCACGTGCAGGTATCCTTGAGACTACCTTCCGTACAGAGACCGAGACAGACCTCTTCGGAGAGCAGGCTGTTCTCTGCGGCGGTGTATGTGCTCTTATGCAGGCAGGCTTTGAGACTCTGGTCGAGGCGGGTTATGATCCCAGAAATGCATACTTTGAGTGCATCCATGAGATGAAGCTTATTGTTGATCTGATCTATCAGAGCGGTTTCGCAGGAATGAGATATTCTATTTCAAATACAGCTGAATACGGCGATTATATCACCGGACCCAAGATCATCACCGAGGATACAAAGAAGGCTATGAAGAAAGTCCTCTCAGATATCCAGGACGGTACATTCGCAAAAGACTTCCTGCTTGATATGTCAAGCGCAAGCGGACAGGTACACTTCAATGCACTTCGTAAGAAGGCAGCTGAGCATCCTGCAGAGGTAGTAGGTAAGGAGATCCGCAGCCTCTACAGCTGGAGTGATGAGGATAAGCTTATAAACAACTAAAGGAAAAACAGTAAGCCGTGCGCAGACGTACGTTGGTGAATGCGGTCCCCGTGCCTGCACGAGGAAACGCATTTTCCGGCGGACGGATGCATAAGGCGCGCAGCGCCGCTCATCATGGAACGCAAAGCGTTCCGTGATGCAGCACGGCGCTTTTTGATAGTCCGTTTATTATGAAAAAACAACCCCGTTCATTTTCGTATGAGATAAACCAACTGGTCGTTGCCGGCTTCGGCATGGCCTTTTTTCTGATATTCTGTGCATGCGCTTTACTTCTGTTCCTGACAGAAGGGACGCACGAAAGATTTGTCCTGAAACTTCTGATAATGCTTGCTATCTATCTTACACTGTACATTTCTTATTCGATATTCATAGTAAACAGGATCAAAAAAATGTTTGTCCCGCTTGATAAGCTGGCAAACGGGCTTTTGAAGGATCAGGTATTTGTTGATGAGGGAGAGAAGGATCTTAAAGCTTTTGCCGATTCGTTAAAAGAACAGGCAAGGCAGATGAACGAGCTTTCGAAGGAACTTAAGGATACAAGGGAGGATCTTGACGGCGCATTTTTATCATCTAAAGAAGGCAAGGAGAATCTTAATAAGAGCATATCCTGGCTTTTTGCCCAGGCGGAGTATGCACACCGGCATAAAGAGGAAATGATATCTGCCCGTGACGGGATCACACAGATATTGAATGATCTTCTTTCCTCCGAAAAGGCTCTTAAAGACAGAAAAAATGACCTTTTTGAATTGTCCGGCGGGATAGAAGGCTATATAAAAGAGAATATGCGTTCCCAGACCGATACGGTCTCGGAATTTAAAGAACTTTCAGGTAGTTATACGCTGCTTGAGAGTATATTCAGTGAATCTGAAGATCTGCTGTCATCGATCTACAACGAAATGACTGCGCTTCAGTCACAGGCTTCGCAATTGAATCTTTATGTTATGAATACCGCTCTTGATATTTCCAGAGCAGGAAGCATAACTTTATCGGCATTGTCTGCCATGGATGAGATAAAACTGATGAGTGCAGGCATAAACGATAAGACGGATAATGTCATTCTTCTTATCATACGTGCCAGAAATGCTCTGAAACTGGCTATGGATCAGAGCGGTGAATGCCGGGAAAAAGGAATTGAATGTTCGGAGAGCTTTTCGGGTACCGCGGATTACCTTACCGCACTGGCTGATAATATGAAGAGCTTTCTTGGTACGGGAGAAGGGATGCTTAATGATACTCAGGCGATCTCCCAGGGCGTTTTTGACCTTAAGATAAAAGAGGAAGCACGTGCAAAAAATGAACAACTGCTTTCGGCTGACATTGATAAGCTGGAAGAATATATAAGGGAATGGAAAGATCAGGAAAATAACAGCTGATTTTTCTTTACCTGATAAAGATTTTATGTTAACATGGCAAAGATAGTTTTTTAAGGAGGAAGTTGGAAAATGGGCATGACTATGACTCAAAAGATCCTTGCTAACGGAGCAGGGCTTGAAAAGGTGGAAGCCGGACAGCTTATAATGGCTAAGCTCAACCTGGTACTCGGTAATGATATTACCAGTCCCGTGGCTATTCATGAAATGGAAAAATTCACATCAAAGGGAGTGTTTGATAAAGATAAGATAGCGCTTGTTCCGGATCATTTTGTTCCCAATAAGGATATCAAATCAGCGGAACACTGCAAGTGTGTCAGGGAGTTTGCAAATAAGAATGATATCACAAACTATTTTGAAGTCGGTGAAATGGGTATCGAACATGCGCTGCTTCCTGAAAAAGGACTTACTGTTCCCGGGGATGTTATAATCGGTGCCGATTCTCATACCTGTACCTATGGAGCTTTAGGTGCTTTCTCTACAGGTGTCGGTTCTACGGATATGGCGGCAGGTATGGCTACAGGTGAAGCGTGGTTCAAAGTCCCGTCTGCCATAAAGTTCAATCTCGTCGGCAAACCTGCCAAATGGATCAGCGGTAAGGATATCATACTGCATATCATCGGTCTTATCGGCGTGGATGGAGCCCTGTACCGTTCAATGGAATTTGTCGGTGAAGGTATAAAGTATCTTTCGATGGATGACAGATTTACCATTGCCAATATGGCTATCGAAGCCGGCGGAAAGAACGGTATCTTCCCGGTGGATGATCAGACCGTTGCATATCTGAAAGAACATACAAAACGTGAATACAAAGTCTTTGAAGCTGACGCAGATGCACATTATGACGAAGAGTACACCATAGAACTCGATAAATTAAAACCTACCGTTTCATTCCCTCATCTGCCGGAGAATACACATACCATAGACGAGGTGGGCGATATAAAGATAGATCAGGTTGTTATAGGTTCATGTACAAACGGAAGGCTTGAAGATATGCGTGTTGCCGCATCTATACTTAAGGGACGTCATATTGCAAAAGGCATGCGCTGCATTGTTATTCCCGCAACACAGAATGTTTATCTGCAGTGCATGGAAGAAGGCCTGTTAAAAACCTTTATTGAATCAGGCTGTGTTGTTTCCACACCTACCTGCGGTCCCTGCCTCGGAGGATATATGGGTATACTTGCGGAAGGAGAACGCTGTGTCTCGACAACCAACCGTAATTTTGTTGGACGTATGGGTCATATTAACAGTGAGATCTATCTGGCTAGTCCGGCTGTAGCCGCAGCCAGCGCTGTCAGGGGATGTATAGCCGGCCCTGAAGATATTTAATGGAGGTAAGACTGATATGAAAGCAGAAGGAAAAGTATTTAAATACGGTGATAATGTGGATACGGATGTAATAATCCCCGCCAGGTATCTGAACTCTTCAGATCCTAAGGAACTGGCGTTACACTGCATGGAAGATATTGATAAGGATTTTGTAAATAATGTTAAGCAGGGGGATATAATCGTAGCAGATAAGAATTTCGGCTGCGGTTCATCGAGAGAGCATGCGCCTATCGCTATTAAGGCTGCAGGAGTGAGCTGTGTAATAGCCGAAACATTTGCGCGCATCTTCTACCGGAATTCCATTAATATCGGTCTTCCTATCATGGAATGTCCCGAGGCGGCAAAGGCTATAAAGGCCGGTGATGAGGTTGAAGTTGATTTTGACAGCGGCGTCATCACTGATAAGACCACGGGCGAATCGTTTAAGGCTCAGCCGTTCCCTGAATTTATGCAGGAGATAATAAAAGCAGAAGGACTGATAAATTATATCAATTCCAAAAAGTGAAAGAAGAGGCCGGCAGCTTAAAAAGACTGCCCATTAAAAAAGCGGATATATTGCTTGCGCTCATTTTGTCTGTGACCGGTATTTTTCTGCTATTGATCGGCAGGCTTAATGCCGGGGAAAACAGCCGGTTATGGGTACGCGGATATCAGGACGGAGTGCCTGTATTTGAATATCCTGCAGACGCTCAGGTGAGGACAACGATCCATACTCCGGACAAAACAGGCATAAATGTAGTGGTGATCGATGATAATAAGGTTTATGTCGACTCCGCCGACTGTCCGGGAAAAGATTGCGTAAAGAGAGGCATCATCACAAGAAGCGGTGAGGAGATAATATGCCTTCCCCACAGGCTGGTGATACGCATAGAGGGCGGAGAGGGTATCGATGTCATGGCAGATTGAAAATGAAGATGAATTCAGGATATATAGCCGAATGCGGACTTTTGCTTGCTCTTGCGGTTATTGCTGCTTATGTTGAAATGCTCATACCGGTGGATCTTATGCTGCCCGGTATCAAGGCGGGGCTTGCTAATTGTGTGATCCTGTTTATCCTCTACAGGATGGGGCCTCTGCAGGCAATGATGATAAGCCTGCTAAGGACGATGATCATGGCCTTTGCATTTACTTCTCCCGCGGTACTGATATACAGTTTCAGCGGAGCTCTGATAAGCATAATTATCATGACGGCGCTCAGCAAAAGCAAAGCTTTTTCCGTCTACGGCGTGAGTATGGCCGGAGGAGTAAGTCATAATATAACACAGCTTATTGCGGCTTCGTATTTCATGCTTTCATCGGGAAGCAGCTTATCTGATCTGCTGACATATTATTTGCCGATACTTATTTTCAGCGGGATCGCTGCAGGGATATTTAATGCTATTATCGCAGATATACTCATAAAACGCATCCCGCAAAAAAAAGACAGGATAAAGGAAGATAAATGTACGCATATCTGAAAGGAACGCTGGAGTACAAATTCAGCGATCATATAATAATCGAAACCGGCGGAATAGGATATAATGTTTTTTATCCCGCCGCCCGTATATCCATGCTTCCGCCTTTGGGAAGCGAGATCACTGTTTTTACATATACAGCCGTTCGTGAAGATGCCATGCAGCTTTACGGATTTGACAGTATGGATGATAAAGAATTATTCTGTACGCTCATAGCCGTGAGCGGTGTCGGCCCTAAGGCCGGGATGAGTCTTCTTTCGGAACTTACGGCTACGCAGATACGCCTGGCTATAATCGGAGGCGATATAAAGGCGCTGTGCAAGGCCCAGGGTGTTGCAAAGAAAACGGCCGAGCGTATAATAGTCGATCTTAAAGCAAAGCTTAATGTTGATGAAGATATACTGAAAACGCAGGGAACAGATATGACAGCGCCGGCAAGTGCGGATCAAAATGAAGCGGTGCAGGCCCTGGTCGCTTTGGGCTATGCAGCAAAAGATGCATTGGCCGCCGTGGCTAAAGCAATTGCGGAAAATGCGGAAGGTACTCAGGAAATACTTAAAGCCGCGCTGAGGTATATGTGAAATGCCTAAAAGAATGATAGAGACCTCTTTTACGGAGGAAGATCTTAAAATAGAGAATACGTTAAGGCCGCAGTTCTTAAAGGATTATACAGGGCAGGAGAAGATAAAGACTAATTTAAAGATCTTTATCGAAGCGGCCAAGGGAAGGGGAGAATCGCTGGATCACGCCCTTTTCTACGGACCTCCGGGACTGGGTAAAACTACTCTGGCCGGTGTTATCGCTAATGAGATGGGTGTAAACATTAAGATAACCAGCGGACCTGCCATAGAAAAACCGGGGGATCTGGCAGCGATACTCAACAGCCTTCAGGAAGGTGATATCTTATTTATAGATGAGATCCACCGGCTTTCCAGGCAGGTGGAAGAAGTGCTATATCCGGCTATGGAAGATTTCGCCATAGATATAATGATCGGAAAAGGAAGCGGGGCTAAATCCATACGGCTTGAACTGCCTAAATTCACTTTGATAGGTGCTACAACAAGGGCCGGTCTGCTGACTGCTCCTTTACGTGACCGTTTCGGCATAATATCAAGACTTGAATTTTATACCACAGATGAACTTACGGATATTATCAAAAACTCGGCAAGAAAACTTTCCGTTAAAGTAGATGAAGAAGGTGCGCGTGAGATGGCACGCCGCAGCCGCGGAACTCCGAGACTGGCAAATCGTATGTTGAAACGTGTGAGGGATTTTGCGCAGATCAGATCCGAGGACGGTATGATAACAAAGCAGGTTGCCGATGAGGCGCTGGATCTCCTTGAAGTGGATAAACTGGGTCTTGATAATACTGACAGGAACATGCTTCTTGCCATTATTGAAAATTTTGCAGGCGGGCCGGTAGGTCTTGAAACCCTGGCAGCTTCTCTTGGAGAAGACGCGGGGACTATAGAAGATGTATACGAACCTTACCTTCTGCAGAATGGACTGATCAATCGTACGCCGAGGGGACGGGTCGCAACAGAGGCAGCTTATACTCATTTCGGACTGAAATTTTCAAATTAGTAAAAAAATTATGTAAACTATACTTGAAATAAGGCCGCATAATTATTATAATAACTCTGTATTTGTGTAAAATGCGGGAGGGGAGTCATGGCAGAAAAAAGAGTCATCAAGGTGCTTATCGCCGGTAAGGTGATGACCATGAGCGGATACGAAAGCGAAGAGTACATGCAGAAGGTAGCCGCTTATATCAACAGCAAGATAGAAGAGTATGAGAAAACAGATGCTTTTCGGCATGCGTCTTCAGATATACGTCATCGTATGCTGGAACTTAATTTTGCTGACAGTTATTTTAAAGAAAAAGAGCATTCGGAAGATCTTGAGCAGCGCCTTAAGGATAAGATAAACGAACTTGATGAGATGAAGCATAATTATGTCAATTCCCAGGTGATGGTAGATGATCAGCGAAAAGATGTGGGAAGTTTAGAGGCTAAGCTTCGTGAAAGCGAGAAGAATATCACCAGACTTCAGACTACGCTTCAGGAAAGAGAAAAGACAATAGCCGATCTGCAGGCAGCGCTAAAAGAAGCGGGCAGGGATCCGAGAACCCTGGAACCCGTGATAAGAAAAGAACCGGAATATGTTCAGACAAGTATAGAGGATCTGCTTGGAGTCAATAAGAACGATGATAAGAATGATGACAAAGCGGATCAGGAAAAAGATGTAAATAAAGAGGATCCTGCGGAGATACAGAAAAAGCAGGAAGAAACGGCTCTCAGGCTTGCTAAACAGTCGGAGGCATTCCGAAATAACAGAAATGGTAAAAGAAGAAGATAAAATATCAGATAACAAAGGGCAGCCAGAAACGGCTGCCTTGTCTGTAGATATGCATGAAAAAAAATGTCCGGAGCTGCTTGCGCCTGCAGGGGAGCCGGATTCGCTTTATGGTGCCTTTTCGGCAGGGGCCGATGCGGTATATCTTGGTGCTGAGAAGTTTTCGGCGAGAGCTTATGCAAAGAATTTTTCGAATGAAGATCTGATAAAAGCCCTTGATCATGCTCATCTTTTTGGCAAGAGGATATATCTGGCATGTAATATACTGATGCATCGTGCAGAGATCGAAGATATGTATGAAGTCCTGGATCCTTTATATGAACATGGACTTGACGGGGTCATAGTACAGGATACGGGTGTGCTCATGTGCCTTAACCGGCGTTATCCTCTGCTCGGGCTGCATGCCAGTACGCAGATGAGCATTAACAGCATAAGCGGGATCAAATGGCTTAAAGAGCACGGAGTAAGCAGAGTGGTCCCCGGCAGGGAACTGTCCTTAGAGGAGATAAAACAGATAAAAGCTTCGGGCATTGAAGTGGAATGCTTTGTTCACGGCGCAATGTGCTATTCGTATTCCGGTAAATGCCTGTTAAGCTCCCTTGCAGGCGGGAGAAGCGGCAACAGGGGAAGATGTGCCGGACCGTGCAGACAGCCGTACAGCCTTAACGGATCGGAGAAGGCCTACTATCTGAGCATGAAGGATATGATGGCTCTTAAAAACATCGGCTCCCTGATAGATGCGGGAGTAGATTCGTTTAAGATCGAAGGGCGCATGAAAGCACCTGAATATGCAGCGGGGGTAAGTGCGATATATCGTAAATACATAGACAGGTATATCTCCGGCGAAGAAATAAGCCTTGAGGCAGACGATATCAGTGAACTTGAAGAGCTGTATATGCGCAGCGAGCGTCAGGAAGGATATCTGTTTAAACATAACGGGCGTGATATGATAAGTCTTGACTCTCCTTCGTATTCCGGGGTTTCCGAAGAACGTAAGAGCAGGATAAGGGATAAGTATATCAGGATAAGGGCCAAGGCTTTGGCTGAGGCGTATGTCCGTATCAGGGCGGGTGAAAGAGCTTCACTTGAACTTGTATACGGAGATAAGAAGATATCGGTATCGGGTGCTTTATGTGAACAGGCTCAGAAACGCGCATTATCGGATGATGATATAAAAAAACAAATGCTTAGATCGGGCGATACCGATTTTACCGTGGACCGGCTGCATATCGAAAATGACGGAGCATCATTTATGCCTGTTTCGTCATTAAATGCACTGCGCCGTGACGGATTTGCGGCTTTAAATGAAGTGGTCCGCAAAAAAAATGCATTATCTCATGAAAAAGCATCTGCCGGTATCGAATGCAGGAATGATAACGCTGCGGAACTTATTATCGGGATATGTGGTGATGCGGATATCAGTAAGCTTGCAAAACTGGGGGCTGCGGATGGATTTATACTGGATATAACAGCTTTTTTAAAAAAGCCCGAACAGTATCTGCAGGATGCACGCGGTGCAAAACTGAGCCTGAGGCTGCCTTCGGTCATCAGGCAAAAAGATCTGAAAAGGATCGGTGAGCTTATAGCGCGCTCTGCCGCTTATCCGTTAAGAGGTATTTATTGCGGATGTATTGACGGGATAGAACTGATAAAAGAACAGGCTGAAGGGATCAGTATATTCGGGGATCAGGGACTTTATGTTTTTAATCCGTATTCCGAAGAACTTATGCTCAAAGACCTTACAGCATATACGATAAGCCATGAGTTTTCGGCTGCTGATATTAATAATGCAATAAGAAAGGATGCAGCTGAATTGATAATTTATGGACGCGTTCCGGTAATGTATTCGGCTAACTGCGTTATAAAAACAGAAAAAAAATGCGACCGGAAAACCGGCTGGAACATACTGTCCGATGAAAAAGGCCACAGCTTTCCGGTAAGAAGCGTCCATGAGTTCTGTTATAATATTATGTATAATTGTGTGCCGACCTCACTCCACAGGGAAGCGTACAAAATACGAAATACGCTGGGCCTTAGATCCCTGAGGCTTGAGTTTACCGATGAGAATATCGATGAACAGATAAAGATAACGGATTCGTATAAAAAGATATTACAGGGCGGGGAGATAAGCTTTGTGATAGATGAAAAGAGACTCAGCAGAGGTCATTATAAAAGAGGAGTCGAATAGTTAATGCCGTCGCTTATACTTGAATTGTCAAAATATATTTTTATCCTGATCATGGGTGTATATATGGGACTTACTTTTATCGCTCTCAGAAAAAAGGACGATGATTTCCGGAAAGCCATATATTATTTCATGGAGATACTTACCATTATCTTTTATCTTCTTGGTATCGCTGATCTTGTGCTCAAATACCTGGAAAAGAATGATTATGAGATGGTGAGACAGCTGGCGATGCTGGCGATCATGGAATTCGGGCTTCTTATAGTCCTGCCTTTGATAATGAGGATAGTATACAGGGATGTGAACAATCTGCTTTTATGCCAGATGGAAATGCTTATGGCGATAGGTTTTATCATGCTGGCAAGGCTCAATTGCGCACATGCGAGAAGGCAGTTTTTTATCATCGCCGGTTCATCCGTTATGTTTTTGATCATACCGGTACTTGTAAAAAAACTTACCTTCCTGAAGAAGCTTACCTGGGTTTATGCGGGCGTCGGTATCGTCGGGCTTTTAACGGTCCTTATCGCAGGTAATGTCATCAACGGATCAAAACTGAATTTCAATGTTTTCGGTCTTATATTCCAGCCTTCGGAAATGATAAAGCTGATGTTTGCTTTTTTTGTAGCGGGGCTGCTGTCTAAATCTGCTGAATTCAAAAATATCCTTTTATCGGCTGCGGTTGCCGCGATACATGTGCTGATCCTTGTAGCCTCTAAAGACCTGGGCAGCGCGCTGATATACTTTATCATGTATGTGGCAATGGTCTATGTTGCTTCGGGAAAGAAGCGCTATCTGCTGGCCGGGATACTTGGCGGGATACTCGCCGCTATAATGGCATATATATTATTCTCCCATGTGAAACTCCGTGTACAGATATGGCTTGATCCTTTTAAAGATCCGGATAACAAAGGCTATCAGCTTACTCAGTCGCTTTTCGGGATATCTACCGGAGGGTGGTTTGGAATGGGGCTCGGTCACGGTGCACCCGGGGTAATACCTTTCGTTGAAGCTGATTTTATCTTTTCGGCTGTTGCGGAAGATCTTGGAGTGCTGTTCGGAATGCTTCTTATCCTTTTGTGCCTGAGTATCCTTTTGGGCGGATTTGTGATGGCCGTAAGGGTAAAAGACGGCTTTTACAGGCTGGTCGCAGTAGGGCTTACGGTATGCTACGGAGTACAGGTGATACTGACTATCGGAGGAGGGACCGGATTTATCCCTTTAACGGGAGTGACCCTTCCGCTTATATCCAACGGAGGGACATCCGCCCTCATAACTATCGCGCTCTTCGGGATCCTTCAGGGGATCTATATGATAAGGATGGAAGAATATGATGCGGATGAAGAAGAACGCGAAAAATACGATGAAAAACTTGAGATCTGGGAAAGGAAAAGAAATAAGCTGCTTGATGAGGGTTATTCCGAGAAGGTGATAGAAAGAAAAGAAGCCGAGTTTTTTGCCGAAGAAGATGAGCGTGATGAAGAAAGAGAGCCGCTCCTTATACTGAAGAGAAAACAGGACAGGTGTATTTTTGTGAACGGGCTGATCTATTCTGCGGTTTTTCTGCTGATGTTTGCGAATATAGTGAGGTTTATTTTTGTCAAGGGTGATACGGCCATGGTCAATTCCTATAACCAGAAGCGAATGGCTATACTTGAACAGGATAACTTAAGGGGCCGGGTAATAGCTAAAGACGGGACTGTACTGGCTTACAGTGATAAAAACAGTAAAGGTGAGAGTGTGCGGCACTATCCGTATAATGAATTATATGCACATACTGTCGGATTTGCGACTAACGGCGGCCTGGGGATAGAGCGTATGATGCAGAAATATCTGATCACCTCCGATGTCTCGCTGGCTGTTAAGATGGAAGATGATCTTAATATGCGCCCTCATGAAGGTAATAATGTCTATACTACGATCGATCCGGTTCTTACTCAGACCGCCTTTGATGCGCTTGGAAGCTACCGCGGAGCGGCAGTCGTGACCGAGGCGAAGTCCGGGAGGATACTGGCAATGGTCTCTAAACCCGGTTTTGATCCCAATGAGATCGATATTATCTGGGATGATCTGCTTGAAGATGATGAGAGCGGAAAGATGGTGAACAGAGCTGCCCAGGGGCAATATCCTCCGGGATCTACCTTTAAGATACTGACGGCACTTGAATACATAAGAGAATACCCGGACACATATAAGGATTATGATTATGTATGCACGGGCCGCTTTACCAACAGCGAAGGAGATTCGATACAGTGCTATCACGGCAGTGTGCACGGAGAAGTCGATCTTGAAGATTCGTTTGCAAAATCCTGTAACTCTTCGTTTGCCAATATGGCACTTTTGCTTGACAGGAATAAATTTGCATATTCCCTGCTTGATATGGGCTTCAATAAGGAAATGGATCTGCAGATAGATACCAATTTCAGCAAGATCAGCATACGCAGTGACCTTACCGATGAAAAGCTCATGCAGACTGCGATAGGTCAGGCAGAGACAGTGATGAGTCCTCTGCATCTGAATATGATCACCCAGACTATAGCCAATGGCGGGGTTATGATGAAGCCTTATATCGTGGAAAAAGTATCTGCCGCAGACGGTGGTGTGCTGAAGCGTTATTCTCCGGAAAAATACGGTCCTTCCATCAGCACGGAGGAAGTGGAGATAATGACCGGTCTGATGAAAGCGGTGGTCGATCACGGTACTGCTACCAGGCTTAAGGATCTGCCTTTTACCGTTGCGGGAAAGACCGGATCCGCTGAATTTTCAAACAATAAACAGCAGTCGCACGCCTGGTTTACCGGGTTTGCGCCCGCGGATGACCCGCAGATAGTAGTGACCGTAGTGCTTGAGAACGCAGGAAGCGGCGGAGAGATGGCAGCGCCTGTGGCGGGCAAACTGTTTACGGCTTATTTTTCTGAATGAGACGGAACTTACAAGCTTTACATAATTACCAAAATCATATTCACAAATCGCGGTATATATGGTAATATATAACAAAATAAATGTATAAAGGGGGTTATTTATGCAGGATTATAAGAAAATCGATTATGCAAAGAATAAGGATGTAGTATTGCGTTACGTTCCCGGGCATTTTATCACACCCAATTCCCATGTTAATTATTATATGGATCTGAGTGATATGAAGGCCAGACAGCGCGAGGCGAGAGCTACCGGAGAAGAGCTTGCGGAGCTTTATCTGGCATCTGAAGTGATCGATACGATACTTTGCTTAAACGGTATGGAAGTTGTGGGAAGCTATCTTGCGAACAAACTCACTAAGGCAGGTATAATCTCGGCAAATTCTCATAAGACCATGTATATTACCAGCCCCGAATATAATACGAGCGGACAGATGATGTTCCGTGAAAATATCGTACATATGGTAAAGGGAAAGAAAGTACTGGTGCTGATAGACGCAGCCACAACCGGCGGTACCTTAAAGAGTGCACTGGGAACTCTTAAGTTCTATCAGGGCAGTGTGGTAGGCATCGCTGCCATATATTCTGTAGCCAAAGCTATCGACGGTATAGAGATCCGTTCTCTGTATTCGCTAAGGGATCTGCCCGATTACGCAAGCTTTACCGCTGAGGATTGCCCTCTGTGCAAGGCGGGCGCTCCTGTGGATGCGATCTGTAACGGCTTTGGATATTCAACTTTGTGATTTTTTGAATCTGTGATTATTTCGTAAAAAATATAATATTACGCTTGGCGGGTTATTTGAGTTTTGTGTTTGTGAAAAATTCACAAAAAGCCGGCGCTAAATTTAAAAAATCGGAGGTTACGCTTTATGAACGTCTACACAACGGACAAGATCAGGAACGTGGTACTTTTAGGGCACAGCGGGGCCGGAAAGACTGCTCTGGCTGAATCGATGGCATATCTTGCAGGCCTTACTTCCCGTATGGGAAAGGCTGAAGATAAGAATACCATTTCCGATTACGGCAAGGAGGAGCAGAAGCGTCTTATTTCCATCTCCACATCCGTGATCCCCATGGAATGGGAGGGAGCAAAGATCAATATTCTGGACGCTCCCGGTATGTTTGACTTTGTAGGCGAGGCAGAAGAGGCTGCTGCCGCTGCAGATGCCGCCGTTATAGTTGTTTCCGGTAAAGCCGGAGTGGAAGTCGGAACCGAGCGTGCATGGGATCTCTGTGAGAAGAATAAACTTCCCAGAATGTTCTATGTTACCGATATGGATGTTGATAATGCATCCTTTAAGAATGTTGTCGATGCGCTTACCGAAAAATACGGAAAGCAGATAGCCCCTCTTCATTTCCCTATCCGTGAGAATGAGAAATTCGTAGGTTATGTTAATGTCATCAGCCAGAAGGCGCAGAAGTGGCAGGGAAAAGAAGTCGTAGATATGGATATGCCCGATTACAGTAAGGATTATCTGGCTACATATCATGATTCGCTTATGGAAGCTGTTGCTGAGACCAGCGAGGATATGATGGACCGTTACTTTAACGGTGAGACTTTCTCCGAGGATGAGATACGAGCAGCTCTTCGTAAGTCTGTAAACACCTGTGATATCTTCCCTATATCCATGGGTTCGAACACACTCTGTCAGGGTACATACGCGCTTATGGATGATATTGTTAAGCTGATGCCTTCACCTCTTGATAAAAAGGTGGCAGGTATCTCTCTGAAGAATAATGAGATATTCCAGGCTGATTATGATTTCTCAAAGGCAAAGAGTGCATATATCTGGAAGACCATAGTAGATCCTTTCATCGGCAAGTATTCACTGATAAAAGTCATGAGCGGTGTGTTCAAGCCGGATGATATGATATATAACAAAGATAAGGATATTGAAGAGAAAGTATCCAAGCTTTATATACTTACCGGCGGAAAAGCATCGGAAGTCAGGGAGCTTCATGCGGGCGATATCGGAGCTCTGGCTAAACTGACTGCAGCCCGTACCGGAAACACCCTTTCAACAAAGGCAAATGTTATAGAGTATGGTAAAACTGAGCTGAGTAAGCCTTATACTTATATGAGATATAAGGCTGTCAACAAAGGGGATATTGATAAACTGTCCCAGGCACTGCAGAAGATGAGTCACGAAGATCAGACCATAAAGATAGTAAATGACGGAGAAAACCGCCAGACTCTGCTTTACGGTATGGGCGACCAGCATCTCGATGTTATAGCTTCCAGGCTTAAGGATGAGTATAAAGTAGAGATAGAACTTGTTAAACCCAAGATCGCATATAAAGAGACCATCAAGAAAAAATCGGATGTTGAATATAAGTACAAAAAACAGTCCGGCGGACATGGTCAGTACGGACATGTTAAGATGCGCTTCGAGCCCAGCGGTGATCTGGAGACTCCGTATGTTTTTGAACAGGAAGTCGTAGGCGGTGCCGTTCCCAAGAATTACTTCCCTGCAGTAGAAAAAGGCATGCAGGAATCTGTTATCAAGGGGCCTTTGGCAGCTTATCCTGTTGTTGGCGTAAAAGGTATTCTGTATGACGGATCCTATCATCCTGTTGATTCTTCGGAAATGGCATTTAAGACTGCTGCCATACAGGCTTTCAAGAAGGGCTTCATGGAAGCAGGCCCTGTGCTCCTTGAGCCTATAGCAAGCCTTAAGGTAACGGTGCCCGATAATTTCACCGGTGATATCATGGGTGATCTTAATAAGAGACGAGGACGCGTTCTTGGCATGAATCCCGTCGGGGCAGGCAAAACGGTAGTTGAAGCTGAGATCCCCATGAGCTGTCTGTTCGGATATAACACGGATCTGAGATCAATGACCGGCGGCAGAGGCGATTACAGCTATGAATTTGTCCGTTATGAGCAGGCGCCTTCGGATGTTCAGGAGAAGGAAGTTGCTGCAAGGGCAGAGGCTGTAGCAGAGAATAATAAAGAAGAGTGATGATATTCTCCGGTACTATGATGAATAGTTATATCAGTTAAGAAGAACTGAGGTTTTTAAAAACAGCGGTTGTAAAAGACCGCTGTTTTTTGAAAGGAGTATCCCGTGAAGGAGCGAAAAAGAATAGCGTTATTTGCTGCATTTCCTGAAATGGTTCATGTAAGAAGGATATTGGAAGGCATATTATCGCGATGCGAAGCTTATGATTATGATCTTTGCGTATTTGCTTCCAGTACACATCTTTCTTTTCCGCATGACTATTATATGAGGGGAGAGACTAATATCTATGAGCTGGCTGATATCGGCAGCTTTGATGCTGTTATAGTGGATCACGGCTCTTTAACGGGAGATAAAGATGATAAAACCCTTAAAAGGCTTATAGAAAGGCTTGCTGAATATCCGGAAATACCAAAATGCTCGCTTGAGATGTCACTTGACGGAATGAAGCTGATCAAAAAAGATAATGAGAATGTTTTCAGGGAAATGGTCCGCCATGTGATAGAAAAGCATGGCAGAAAAAGACTTTGTATCCTTACAGGGCCTGAGGATAATGAGGTGGCGGTGGAACGGCTTAATATCTTTCTTGACGAGATTGAAAAGCATGGTCTCAGTGTTCTGCCGGAACATATCTGTTACGGTGATTTCTGGTATTTCGGTGGTGACGGCCTGGCCCGCAAGATCATGAGCGGTGAAATATCCATGCCGGATGCTGTAATATGTGCCAGCGACTGTCTGGCGATAGGCCTTGTGGACCGTCTGCTCAAGGGCAGTATCAGAGTGCCGGAAGATATTGCTGTCATAAGTTATGATGCGTCCGATGAGGGAGCGATCAATCAGAATACCATAAGTTCATATGATACCGGCGAAGAGATCATGGGTATAGAGGCGATCGATTATCTCAGGAGCGTTCTGGAACCCGGAGAGGAGATCCTGCCGGTGGAAAAGAATCTTTCCGTGCAGTTTCATCCCGGTGCCAGCTGCGGATGCGAGACCGATCCGTCTTATGCTATGAAGCGTTTCAGGGATTCCTTATATATCAGTTCATACAATCATGCTGATGAGGATATTATCGATCACGTTAATATCGGTGCTCTTATGGAGAGTTATGCGCAGGAGGATTTTACCGCTTCCGGATCCTTAAAGGAATGCTTTAAGAATATAGCTGTGCACATTGGTCTGATAAGACCCTATCAGGATTTTTATCTCTGCCTTAAGGAAAACTGGCTCGATATGTCTGATGAGGTGTATGAAGGCTATCCTGAGCGGATGCGTATTTATGTTGCCAGTTCATGCACGGGAGATGAGTGCTTTTTCGGAGAAGAAAAGTCATTTGTTTTTGACACTAAACTGATGATCCCCAAACTGTTTGAGCCACGCGAAAAAGCATCGGTTTTCTATTTCTCGCCGGTTCATTTTGACGGAGCTCTCCTGGGGTATGCGGTATTGCTCAGATCACTTTCAATGAGGCCTACTTTTAATATCGTCTATCGCAACTGGCTGAGATATATCAATAATGCACTTGAACTGGTACGTTCCAAGGAACGTTTAAAAACATTGTCCGTACGCGATCAGATGACCGGCGCGCTTAACCGCAGAGGTATGTATGAAGAGTATAATAATATGCTGGCTAACGCAAAAGAAGGGGATGCCCTGTTTGTCGGTGTGCTCGATATGGACGGGCTGAAATACATAAATGATACATTCGGGCACAGTGAAGGTGATGAAGGGATCAAAGGTCTTTGTTCGGTGATAAGTTCCCTGACCCGCGATAACGAGATCTGTGTACGAAGCGGCGGAGATGAATTTTATATTATCGGTATAGGTAAATACACCAGGGCTGATGAAGCGTTAAGGTCTGTTGAATTTACTGATGCTGTTGCAAAAAAATCGCTGAGCATGAATAAACCTTATAACCTTTCGGCCAGTATAGGATGTCTGGCATTTCCGGATCATAAAAAGATAAGCCTTGATCTGGCGCTCAGTGAAGCCGATGAAAAAATGTATAATTACAAGATGAAGCATCGCAGACACAGGAGCGTTTAGTTAAAAAACTATAGCCATATTTAAGGAGCTTTATATGGGCAGATTTTGCAGAAAATGCGGAAAAGAAGTAAGACAGGGTGCGCAGTTTTGCAGAAACTGCGGTGAGAAAATTCGTTTGACGCCGGTATCGTCAATGCCATCAGCACAGATGCCGGCTTCATCATCCGGGCCTGTTTCCGGTCCGGTTTCACGATCACAGATGAATATGACCATGCAGATGCAGCAGCAGATAAATGCAAACAGACAAGCAGCTGCTGTACCGGCAAAAGACAGGGACCCTTTCGGGGCCTTCAGAGTGTTGCTCGTTATGATCTGCCTGGCGCTTATCATAACTGGTGTTATATTTATACCCGGGAATATCCGTGCAGCCCGTGCAGGCAGGATAAGTACCGACGGATTTGTGACTTCGGTAAGCGGCGAATCAGATTCTGACGGTGCGGTGCTAGAAAAAGGAGACAGGTCTCTTACGGATGAGCAGAGAGAAGCATATGCAGAAATAAATATGCGTCAGGACAGCAGTGCAGCTGCAGAAGAAGTGACCTCAGAGAGTATGCATGATTGCAGCAGGCGCTATGACGATGATGAAGGCTGGGTAGAAGTAAAGGAGGATGAGGAATGAATGCGAAAAAACACAGATTTCCGGTAATCCTCTTAGTCTTTACTCTTATACTGGCAATGCTGGTAAGCGGTCTGGGGTGGCCGGGTTATATGCTGCCTTTGCTTTCGCCTAAAACAGAAAAAACAGCTCATGATAATGATGAAGAGACCGATACCGTTTTACTCCCTCAGGGAAAAAGCAAAGCTTTTTCTGTCAATCCAGTTAAAGGAGTGACCATTTCCGCAGAAGAAAATGCCCTTGACAGGGACAGGGAGTTTAAGATGGAAGAGCTTTCCGAGGATGAATATACAGCTCTTTCAGAAGAAAGCATCAATGTTGAAGAAGATATGATGATCCTTTCTGCATGGGAACTGGATGCCGGGCTTGATGATAATGAGATGCTTCCCGGAACGTTTCAGATGGAATTTGATCTTAATGAAATGGGGATAGATGAAGAGATCTATGATCAGCTGCGGCTTTACCGTATTGATGATGAAGGCAGATGGTATGAATATGCCGGTGATATACACGATGGAGTTCTTACTGCAAACAGCAGACAGAACAGTGTGCTCGCGATCGTATGGGCAGGTGCGGTGATAGCCGCAAAGATCTATTCCGTTCCAAAGTCTGTAGATCTTGGAGTAAGATATTTTTCGGGCGGGTATTTTACAGAAAGCGGTAAAGCAAAGATTGATGTGTATGTAGATGACGGATGGCGTTTCAGGATCCTCATCAATATAGAAAAAGTCAAAAAACTGCTCTTTGATTCATCACAGGAAGGACAAGCAGTTATGCTTGCGTCACAGGAAGCTGCTTACAGAGAGGTTATGAGATCAAGTATAAATGACAGTGAGCTTCCTGATGATATCAAAAAAGAATTCCATGATATTGTTGATGGTTTTAAGTCTTTTAGCGTGACAACGCCGGGTAATACTATTCGTATGTTCAGGAAAAAACATCCGGAACATAAAATAATCATCACAAAATTGATGATGAGGTATTGCAACAGATTCAGACAGGTTTATGAACAGAAACTGGAAGCGACCAAAGAATACCAGAAGTATCTGGAAGAATTGAAGACGCTGAAGAATGGTGATCCTGATGATAATTCGCTTATTTTTGAGTATATGCCGGGTGTTGAGGAGCTGACTATGGCTTTGGGTGATTCCTGGTATTTTCTTAAGGAACAGGGCATGTTGAAAATGCCGGATTATGTTACGGAAGTGGATGTTGCAGATACGCCAAACAGTGATTCGGCGGGCGCGACTATTACCCCGATAATAGGTAATCCGTACATGGTGATCTATATGGCGGATCATACCACAAACAGGGAAGCAAAGGAATATGATGATCTTAAGCTGACAATAGCACATGAATTATTCCATGCTGTTCAAAGGTTATATGTGATCAAAGCCAGGGCTAACTACGGCTTTGATGAAATGTCGGCCCAGGCCCTGGAAGCTGATGCCTTTGATTATATGTATGATAAGGGCATGATCACAACAAAAACAGGGCACCTTAATAACATGAATAAACTTCATTATTTTGCGATCCCCCTTGACAGCTACAGTACCACTTATCCGGAAGGGTCTGTAGGTAAAGGAGATAATGATACAAAAGCAGATGTTTCCTATGGACGTGCACCGTTTCTGCGGTTTCTTATGGGCGGAAATATTGATGAAGCAAATTATACTTATCATGAGATAATGTCGGCTTATGAGGCAACCTCGGGGCACAGTTATATGACAACCATATTGAAGGCCTGCTTCGCTATGAATGATGATCGGCTTACATTGAATTATCATCGTTTTGCGCTGGATTATCAGGATAAATTTTATGAGTATACACTTGGTTACGACGATAAAGGCTTTGCTCCGGAAGCTGATCTGAAAAACGGCAAGGCTGATGTAAAGCTTGTGAATAAATGTTATACCATCAGAGTCCGCAGAGTTAAACTGCCTAAAAAGAAAGATTCGGATAAAGAATTTGCCGTGGTACTGAAATACAATGATGATTACAAAACGATCATGTCGGATTTTGAGATCACTCCCATAGGCGGACTTGAGGAAGATACCGATTACAGGAATTGGGATAACGGTATATTTGTTGATCCGCGTGCATATCCGGAAGATGAAAAAACACCGGGTTTATTCCTAATGGAGGTTGACGGCGGTACAAGCTCTTCCGAGGGGTATATCTATAATGACTACAGCGGGTATAAGCTATATGCCCTCACAGCCCCTGAACCGAAAATAGAAAAAAATGACGGACAGATGATCATCCAGCCCATGAAGCTTGATGACTACAAGAAAGATATTGTCGACAGCATAGTGATCACAGGTATGCTGGGTGACAAGCAGGTTATGCGGGAACGGATCGAATATAAGGGATGGGATAAGCCCAAAAGTCTTGATCTGAACAAACTGCTTAAACTTGATGGCGAGAGCTTAAGCGAAGAGGAAAAGGCAAAGGTAAAATATAAGATCCAGGAATGTGTTGCAGGAACATATGATCATGACAGGCCATGCCTTGGCCCCGCATATGAAGATGATTCGGAGAGTCTTGACCTGATAGGTACCTGGGCGCTTGAATGTGAATCTGATTATTCTTCTGACCTGCTGGATCCTATCATGCAGCAGTATCAGGATATCATAGGACAGTATGGTGATATGTACGGAATGGATTCCATAGAAGGCCTGTATGATCTGCCGGATCAGTACAAACAGTCGCAGTCGGGATTTAAGAATACGGCAACCATGATCATAAAACGTGCAGATGAAGAAAATGAATATGATGTGGTATTTACATATGATAACGATCCGAATACCAAAAGTGAATATCACGGCAGCTTTGATGAGAAAAAAATGGAGCTTAGTCTTAAACAGAAAGACACTAAATATACGGACAAGGACGGAAAAACTTATAATCTTTCGGAGTTCGGACTGCTGGGAGAAATGAAATTTACGGTTTCGGTAAATAAAGATGATTCAGGTAAAAAGGAGCTTACTATAGAAGGTGAAGGCAGCGTTACCAGCGGCATTGCAAATGTAAATTCAAAAATGAGCGGTAAAAAGATATCCGATAAGACCGAATGAGAGAGGAGGCCCCAGTATGTTTTGTGAAAATTGCGGAAAAGAACTGCCGGATGGTTCCAAGTTCTGTAACGAATGCGGAGCTAAGGTCTTAAGTGATGAAGAGTGGGCGCAGGCTGTCGGAGCTGCTTCGCAACCGGCGCCTCTGAACCGGGCTGCATCAATGCAGCAAGCAAATACTCCGGCAGCTGTTAATGCCGGCTCTCAGATACCGGGAACCCCGATGCTCCCGCCGGGGCAGGCCGGGATGAACATGACGGCGCAGTACAGTCAGAATCTGTATAATTCACAGCAGGTTCCGCCCATGCCTCAGAAAAAGAAAGGATCGGCCCTGCCGGTTATACTTATCATATTTCTTCTTTTAGCGGCCGGTGCGGTTTTTGGCGTCATCATGCTGGGTAAATTCATCAAAGGAAAGATAGAAGGTGCAGGTGAAGCGATAGGTAATCTCGTGGCAGCTGAGCTTTCTGATGATGAAGATGATGATGAACCCATCAGCAAGAAGGAAAAAGACAGAAATAAGGACGAAAAAGAAGATAAAGATGATAAAAACAATGAAATGGATCAAAGCAGGGATCACGGCATAGTGATGCCTTCTTCGGCTGTCCCTGTCAGTGATGCCGGGCTTGCGGATCTTGTGGGGGAATATGAGGGTGAGATGCAGTTTGTGATCTTATCCGGCTTTGATAATATAGAAGGAGCTCCTGCAGATATCGGAGAGATGGTTCAGGAGGGGCTGGATAAACCCTGCAGCTGCTCTCTTTCGATCGAAGAGGACGGAGACTGGGAGCTGTATTTTGATTTCATGCACGGCATGAGTATGGAAGGCAGGGACTTCAAGCTGGATAATCCGAAAACTCCCGGGGAAGAAAAGGCGCATATGATAACGGAAGTCGAAAACGGTATGTATAATGTGCTGATCGAAGTATCGGAAGATGAAAATAACGGGCGTATTGAACACAAGGGCATATATTGCGATGATAACGGGAAAAAGATGATATCCGGATATTTTCAGGCAGACTTAAGCATGGGGGATGTCAGCGCGACTGTAGGCGGGTATTTCAATGTATACAAGACTACCGAAGACTATATACCGGAAACAGAACCCGGCCCGGCCGGTGGTACGGACGAAGGAGGGATAATCCCTACAGGCGATCCTGCCATCGATGCGGTACTGGAAAGTGCCAGAAATTACAGCCAGGCACCATATGCCGAACTGGAAGATATAATGCAGGACGGAAGCCTTGTGATACGTGTGTATGAGGATGCCGGGGATCATCAGGTGACCTGGGACAGATATTATATAGACATGGCCGATATGTGCGGGGAAAATGAGTTTGGAGCATCGATAAATCTGAGCGGATTCTGATAAAAAGGCAGGTGATACACCCTGCCTTTTACATATACTAGCGGTATAGTGCGTAACGGTTGACAAAATGTAGGGCTAATCGGTATAATAGCAAGGATTATGCAGAAGAATCCTGCAGACTTTTTGTGAAAATAATACGGAAAGAGGTTTACGTAAAATGGCTGTATCGTACAATCATCGTGAGATCGAGGAAAAATGGAGAAAACAGTGGGAGCAGCATCCGATCAATGTAAATGACGGAAAGAAGCCCAAATATTACTGCCTTGATATGTTCCCTTATCCTTCGGGATCAGGCCTTCATGTAGGGCATTGGAGAGGATATGTTATTTCTGATGTATGGAGCAGATACAAGCTGCTTAACGGATATTACCTTATACATCCCATGGGCTGGGATGCTTTCGGACTTCCTGCAGAGAACTATGCCATCAAAAACGGCGTACATCCTGCAGTGTCCACTGCTTCGAATGTAGCCAATATCAAAAGACAGATCGGCCAGATCGCCGCTATATATGACTGGGATATGGAAGTAAATACCACCGATCCTGATTTCTATAAGTGGACCCAGTGGATATTTGTACAGATGTTCAAGAAAGGCCTTGCTTATGAGAAGGAAATGCCTATCAACTGGTGTCCTTCCTGTAAGACCGGTCTTGCAAATGAAGAGGTTGTTGATGGCAAGTGCGAGCGTTGCCATACCGAAGTTACCAAAAAGAATCTCAAGCAGTGGATGCTTAAGATAACAGCTTATGCAGACAGGCTTTTGGATGACCTTGACAAGCTTGACTGGCCTGAAAAGGTTAAGAAGATGCAGACCGAGTGGATCGGACGTTCTTACGGTGCGGAAGTAGACTTTGCGATAGACGGACGTGACGAAAAGATCACGGTCTATACCACAAGACCGGATACCCTTTACGGTGCGACCTTTATGGTGCTTGCTCCCGAGCATAAGCTCGCAGCATCTCTGGCTACAGCCGATACCAAAGCTGCTGTAGATGATTATATTTACAAGGCTTCAACGCGATCCAATGTTGACCGTCTTCAGGATAAGGAAAAAACAGGTGTGTTCACCGGCTCATATGCGATCAATCCTCTTAACGGTGCAAAGGTGCCCATCTGGCTTTCCGATTATGTTCTTGCCGATTACGGAACAGGTGCCATTATGTGTGTACCTGCTCATGATGACCGTGACTTTGCTTTTGCAAAGAAATTCGATCTGCCTATCATTCAGGTTATCGCAAAAGACGGTGTTGAGATAAAGGATATGCAGGAAGCGTATACTGAAGCTGCCGGTACAATGATCAATTCCGGCGACTGGAACGGAATGGAGAGCGCGGTTCTTAAAAAAGAAGCGCCCATGATGATAGAAAAAGCCGGGATGGGACGCAAGACGACAAACTTCAAGCTCCGCGACTGGGTATTTTCGCGTCAGCGTTACTGGGGCGAGCCTATTCCCATCGTACACTGCCCCGACTGCGGCTGTGTGGCTGTTCCCGAGGACCAGCTGCCTCTGCTCCTTCCCGAAGTGGAGAAGTATGAACCTACCGGAACCGGCGAATCACCGCTGGCGGCTATCGATGAATGGGTAAACACCACCTGTCCCAAGTGCGGAAAGCCTGCAAAGAGAGAAACAAACACCATGCCCCAGTGGGCAGGTTCATCCTGGTATTTCCTCCGCTATGTGGATAATAAGAATAAGGAAAAACTTGTGGACCGTGAGAAGGCTGATAAATACCTGCCTGTAGATATGTATGTCGGCGGTGTAGAGCATGCCGTACTGCATCTGCTTTATTCACGTTTCTATACTAAGTTCCTTAAGGATATCGGTGTCCTTGATTTTGATGAGCCTTTCACCAGACTGTTCAATCAGGGTATGATCCTTAAGAAAGCGGCTGATACCGAAAAATGGGGAGATAAGCCGGTTAAGATGAGCAAATCACAGGGTAATGTAGTAAGCCCTGATGAGCTGGTTATGGATTACGGCTGTGATTCGCTCCGTATGTATGAGCTTTTTGTAGGTCCTCCCGAGCTTGACAGTGAGTGGGATCCCAGAGGTATCGACGGCGTATACCGCTTCCTTACCAGATTCTGGAATATGGTCCAGGATAACAAGGATAAGAATGCCGGGGAAACAGCCGAGCTTCTGAGACTCCGTAACTGCCTGATCAGGGATATCGATCAGAGACTTAATGCATTCAGCTTAAATACGGTTATAAGCGGATTTATGGAGTATAATAATAAGTTCATGGAGCTTACGAAGGCAGGCGGAGTTGATAAGAAGACTCTCGAAACCGCAGTAATACTGCTTTCGCCTTTTGCGCCTCATATCTGTGAGGAGCTCTGGGAACAGCTTGGGCACAGCGAGAGCGTATTTGCATCAGGCTGGCCTGTAGCCGATCTCTCTAAGACTGTACAGGATACCATAGAGATCGCTGTTCAGATAAGCGGAAAAGTAAAGGCTACGATCATGATCGATAAAAACGCCGATAAAGATACAGCTGTTGCAGCTGCTAAAGAAGCGCTCGGCAATAAGCTCAAGGGCGATATCGTTAAAGAGATCTATGTTCCGGGAAGGATAGTGAATATAGTCGTTAAGCCGTAATGAGCGACAA
>CACZBK010000026.1 GCA_902779395.1 uncultured Lachnospiraceae bacterium
AAGAAGTCAAAGAAGAGCGGAAAACTTGAGACAGGTGTGTCTACTCTTCCGGATCTTGATAAGGATGCTACCGACCGTAACCGTACTTCACCTTTTGCATTCACCGGAAACAAATTTGAGTTCCGTATGGTAGGATCGAATGATTCCGTAGCAGGACCCAATACCGTACTCAATGCCATAGCAGCCGAAGCTTTCTGTGAGGCTGCAGACAGACTGGAAAAAGCAAAAGATTTTGATAAAGAGGTTCATGATATCATAAAGGAATATCTGACAGATCATCAGAGGATAATCTTCAACGGCGACGGATACTCGCAGGCGTGGGTTGAAGAAGCAGCGCGCAGGGGGCTTCCTAATATCCGTTCGATGGTCGAAGCTGTTGATGCGCTGCTTACAAAGAAGAATGTAAAGATGTTTGAGAAGTTTAAGATCTTTACAAAGGCAGAGCTGGCATCAAGAGCAGAGGTTACCTATGAGACATATTCCAAGACCATCAACATCGAAGCTCTGACGATGATAGATATGTCGAAGAAACAGATAATACCTGCGGTAATGGCTTACAGCGGGAAGCTGGCAGAGACAGTCTTAGCCGTAAAAGAAGCAGGTGGTGATGTCAGCGTGATAAGCGAGAGCTTAAAGAAGGTCACCGCTAAGCTTGTGGATATGAAAGCGGCTCTTGATAAGCTTGAGAAGGATCTTGAGAAAGCTTCTTCCATTACTGATGAAAAGAAGCATGCATTCTATTACAAGGATACGATCTTTGTCGATATGAATGCACTGCGTGCACCGGCCGATGAACTTGAGATGATGGTAGACAAGAAGATGTGGCCTTTACCCACCTACGGCGATATGCTGTTTGAAGTATAGGAGTCATTCTGAGTTTGTTTACTCAGTGTCATTCTGAGCAAAGCGAAGAATCTTGAATACAGTAAATTGTGACAAAGGCGTCACGAAGAGGATCAGTCTCTTTGTGACGCCATTTATGTTTTAAAGCTTTTTCCCGCTTGACAGGATAAGATCAAATATCAATACACACACAGAGAGGAGTTTTACAGCAATGGAAGAAAGTCATCAGGGTTTATACAGAAAGGAATTTGAGCATGATAACTGTGGTATAGGAGCCGTAGTTGATATCAAAGGAAAAAAATCCCACGCTACCGTAGAAAATGCATTAAGGATAGTCGAGAATCTGGAACACCGCGCAGGTAAAGATGCAGAGGGCAAGACCGGTGACGGCGTAGGTATCCTTTTGCAGATATCACATAAATTCTTTAAGAAGCATAGCGGTCTTGAACTGGGGGATGAAAGAGACTATGGTATCGCCCAGCTCTTTATGCCGCAGAGTGAACTTAAACGCGCCCAGGCCAAGAAGATGTTCGAGGTGATCATCGAAAAGGAAGGGCTCAAACTGATTGGATGGAGAGAAGTGCCCTCATGTCCGGAAGTACTGGGACAGAGAGCGCTTGACTGCATGCCGCATATAATGCAGGCCTTTATAGAAAGGCCGGAGGAAGTGGAAAAAGGGCTTGCCTTTGACAGGAAGCTTTATATAGCAAGAAGAGAATTTGAACAGAGTAATGACAATACCTATGTAGTATCAATGAGCAGCAGGACCATAGTCTACAAGGGAATGTTCCTTGTAGGTCAGCTGCGTACCTTCTTTAAGGATCTGCAGGATAAGGATTACGAGTCCGCTATCGCTGTGGTTCATTCACGTTTCTCGACCAACACAAATCCCAGCTGGGAGAGAGCGCATCCCAATCGTTTCATAGTACATAACGGTGAGATAAATACCATTCACGGCAATGCGGATAAGATGTTGGCCCGTGAAGAGAATATGGACAGCGAGTTCTTAAAAGAGGATCTGCATAAGGTCCTTCCTGTGGTTAACCGTGACGGATCAGATTCTTCGATGCTTGATAACACATTGGAGTTCCTGGTAATGAGCGGAATGGAGCTGCCGCTGGCAGCAATGATCTGTATACCCGAGCCCTGGGCAAACAATGATACCATCTCCCAGGAGATAAGGGATTTCTATCAGTACTACGCAACAATGATGGAGCCCTGGGACGGCCCCGCATCCATACTGTTTTCCGACGGTGATATTGTGGGAGCTATACTGGATCGAAACGGTCTGCGTCCTTCAAGATATTACATCACCGATGATGAGAAGCTTATACTTTCATCGGAGGTAGGCGTGCTTCCTATAGAAGAGGAGCATATAGTATTAAAGGAGCGTCTGCATCCCGGCAAGCTTTTACTGGTAAATACCTTAGAAGGCAGGGTGATAGACGATCACGAGCTGAAAGAGAGATATGCACATGCTCATCCTTACGGTGAGTGGATCGACAGCAATATGCTTTCGCTTAAGGATATTCACATTCCTAATATCAGGACCATAGAATACAAGCCCGAAGAGCGGGCAAGACTTCAGAAGGCTTTTGGTTATACCTTTGAGCAGTACCGTACATCCATTCTCAATATGGCGCTCAACGGCGGAGAAGGTATAGCCGCAATGGGCTGTGATACGCCTCTGGCAGTGCTTTCGAAAGAAGACAGGCCGCTCTTTGATTATTTCAAGCAGATGTTTGCACAGGTTACCAATCCTCCCATCGATGCGATACGTGAGGAGATAGTAACGGCTACTACCGTATATGTAGGACGTGACGGAAACATACTTGAGCCTGCGCCGGAAAACTGCCATGTGCTAAAGATAAACAATCCAATACTTACAAATACCGATCTGCTTAAGATAAAGCATATCGATCATGAAGGCTTTAAGGCCGGAGTGGTATCAACGCTGTATTATAAATCCACCAGGCTGGAGAGAGCTATCGACAGACTCTTCGTTGATGTTGATAAAGCATACCGTGACGGCGTAAATCTTCTGATATTATCAGACCGCGGTGTTGATGAGAACCATCTGGCAATACCTTCACTTTTAGCTGTGTCCGCAGTTCATCAGCATCTGGTACAGACCAAGAGACGCACCTCTTTAGCTATAATACTTGAGAGCGGTGAACCCAGAGAGGTGCATCATTTCGCAACACTGCTGGGCTTTGGTGCTAGCGCAATAAATCCTTATCTGGCGCTTGATACCATTCATGAGCTGATAGATAACAACATGCTCAATAAGGATTACTATGCAGCAGTTGATGATTATAATCATGCAGTTCTTTCAGGCATAGTCAAGATAGCTTCAAAGATGGGTATCTCTACGATACAGTCCTATCAGGGTTCAAAGATATTTGAAGCTGTAGGCGTATCGAAGGAAGTTATTGATAAATATTTCAGCGGTACCATAAGCCGTGTGGGCGGTATTACACTTAAGGATCTGGAGAACTCCGTTGACAGGCTTCATTCAGAGGCCTTTGATCCGCTGGGACTTCATACGGATCTTACGCTGGATTCCATCGGAGCACATAAGATGCGCAGCCAGGGAGAACAGCACAGATATAATCCCGCGACCATTCATCTGCTGCAGTATTCGACCAGGACCGGTGATTACAATAAGTTTAAAGAGTATACTGCAAAGGTTGATGAAGAAAACCATGGCAACTTAAGAGGACTGCTGGATTTTAAATATGCGGAAAAACCCATCAGCATAGATGAAGTGGAATCCGTTGATGAGATAGTCAAGCGCTTTAAGACAGGTGCGATGAGCTACGGTTCGATATCTCAGGAAGCTCACGAGACACTGGCTATAGCTATGAACCATCTGCACGGCAAATCGAATACCGGTGAAGGCGGTGAGAGTGATGAACGTATCGATTCAGCCGGCACGGATAATGACCGCTGCTCGGCCATAAAGCAGGTGGCAAGCGGACGTTTCGGTGTTACCAGCTCATATCTGGTATCTGCAAAGGAGATACAGATAAAGATGGCGCAGGGAGCAAAGCCGGGTGAGGGCGGACACCTTCCCGGAAAGAAGGTATATCCCTGGATAGCAAAGACCAGGCATTCAACACCGGGTGTAAGCCTTATATCGCCGCCCCCTCATCACGATATTTATTCGATAGAGGATCTGGCACAGCTTATCTATGACCTTAAGTGTGCAAACCGTTATGCGGATATTTCGGTCAAGCTGGTATCGGAAGCAGGTGTAGGTACGATAGCAGCCGGCGTAGCCAAGGCAGGTGCGCAGGTTATACTTATCTCAGGTTATGACGGAGGCACCGGCGCGGCACCCAGATCATCGATACATCATGCTGGTCTTCCCTGGGAGCTCGGACTGGCAGAAACGCACCAGACACTTATACAGAACGGCTTAAGAAGCCGTGTGCGTATAGAGACGGACGGTAAGCTCATGAGCGGACGTGATGTTGTTGTGGCTGCATTACTGGGCGCAGAAGAATTCGGGTTTGCAACTGCTCCCTTAGTAACCATGGGCTGTGTGATGATGCGTGTATGTAATCTGGATACCTGCCCTGTAGGTGTGGCAACACAGAATCCCAAGCTGCGTG
Source organism: uncultured Lachnospiraceae bacterium (assembly GCA_902779395.1). Lineage (GTDB taxonomy): Bacteria > Bacillota > Clostridia > Lachnospirales > Lachnospiraceae > NK4A136. The sequence continues at coordinate 4,461 of CACZBK010000026.1, forward strand.
AGAGATTCACAGGTAAGCCCGAGTATGTAGAGAACTTCATGCGCTTTATCGCTCAGGAGATGCGTGAATACATGGCTAAACTGGGCGTAAGGAGCGTAAATGAACTGGTAGGCCGTACAGATCTGCTTGTAAGAAATAATGAGGTCGGATGTCCTCATGAAGGCGGAGTTGATCTTTCTGCTGTGCTGCACGGCTGTGAGAGCAGTACCTTTGATCCCAAGGCTGTATATGATTTTAAACTTGAAGAAACAAAGGATATGAAGGAGCTTTTGAAGAAATGCAAAAAGGCTGACCCAAAGGACTTACGCTTGAACTTACAGGTGATTCCAATGATTACTTCGGCAAGGGCTTATCAGGCGGCAAGCTTATCGCAAAGGTAAAGCCCGGAGCAAAGTATAAACCCGAAGAGAATGTGATAGTAGGTAATGTGGCGCTCTATGGTGCTACCAGCGGATATGCGTTTATAAATGGTGTTGCAGGCGAGAGATTTGCTGTACGAAACTCGGGCGCATATGCGGTAGTAGAAGGCGTAGGTGAGCACGGCTGTGAGTATATGACCGGCGGACGTGTGGTTGTGCTGGGACATACAGGCAAGAACTTTGCTGCAGGCATGAGCGGCGGCGTAGCTTATGTTCTGGACGAGGAAAATGTTCTTTATAAGAATCTTAATAAAGAGATGATCTCGCTTGAAAAAGTCGAGAACAAATATGATATACAGGAACTTAAGGGACTGATAGAAGCTCATGTTAAAGCTACGGGATCCGCTATCGGTAAAAGAGTGCTGGATGACTTTGATAACATGCTCCCCCATTTTAAGAAGCTGATACCCCACGAGTACAAGAAGGTGATGAGCCTTTCCACCACACTCGAGGAAAAAGGTTTATCGGCAGAAGAAGCACAGATGGAAGCATTTCTTAAATTACACGGGGAGGTATGAGACAATGGGAAAAGCAACGGGATTTCTAGAGTATGAAAGAGAAGTGGGAGCTGTAGTTCCAGAGAAGGAAAGGATAAAGAATTTTAAGGAGTTTCACGGAAGACTCAATATGGAAAAGCAGCGTGAGCAGGCTGCAAGATGTATGGCCTGCGGTGTGCCCTTCTGCCAGTACGGACAGATGATAAGCGGCATGGCCAGCGGCTGCCCGCTGCACAATCTGGTTCCCGAGACCAATGATCTGGTATATATGGGAAATCTGGAGCAGGCATACAGACGTCTTTCAAAGACTCATCCCCTGCCGGAGTTTACCTGCCGTGTATGTCCCGCATTATGCGAAGCGGCATGTACCTGCAACTTAAACGGGGATCCGGTTTCTACAAAGGAAAATGAAAAGGCTATAATCGAAGCTGCATTTAAGGAAGGCTGGGTACAGCCCATAATACCTAAGGTTCGCAGTGGCAAGAGTGTGGCAGTCATCGGAAGCGGCCCTTCAGGCTTATCTGCCGCAGTGATGCTTAACCGCAGGGGACACAATGTTACCGTATATGAGAGAAGTGACCGTATAGGAGGGCTGTTAAGATACGGTATCCCCAATATGAAACTTGAAAAGAATGTGATCGACAGGCGCGTTGAGTTGATGAAGCAGGAAGGCGTTGAGTTTATTACCGGTGTGAATGTCGGTGTGGATATCACAGCGGAAGAGCTGAAGAAAAAATATGATGCTGTCGTTTTATGCTGCGGTGCATCAAACCCCAGGGATATAAATGCACCCGGAAGAGACGCGGAAGGAATATTCTTTGCAGTGGACTTCCTTGGAAAGGTAACGAAGGCGCTGCTGGATTCTGATTTTGAAAAGCCACCTGTAGAGCTGGCAAAAGATAAGGATGTTATAGTCATCGGCGGCGGCGATACCGGTAACGACTGCGTAGGCACGGTTATAAGACTGGGCGCAAAGAGCGTAAAGCAGCTGGAGATGATGCCCTGCCCTCCGAAGGAGCGCGCGGCCAACAATCCCTGGCCGGAGTGGCCCAAGGTACTTAAGACCGATTACGGCCAGGAAGAAGCCATAGCCGTATTCGGAAGCGATCCCAGGATCTATACTACTACAGTTAAGGAATTCATAAAGGATAAGAAGGGGAAGCTTAAAGAAGCTGTTCTGGTAAAGCTTAAAGCTCAGAAGGATGAAAAGAGCGGGCGTATGATGATGGTGCCTGTTGAAGGCAGTGAGGAAACAGTTCCCTGCCAGCTGGTGCTGATAGCTGCCGGATTTTTAGGCAGTCAGAAATATCTTACAGATGCATTTGCTGTAGAGACCGATGCACGCAGCAATATTAAAACAGCTGCAGGTGAGTATGCTACTTCCGTAAACGGTGTATTTGCTGCAGGTGATGTACGCAGAGGACAGTCACTGGTGGTTTGGGCGATATACGAAGGACGTGAAGCAGCCAGAGCCGTTGATAAGGCGCTGATGGGTTATTGACAAGCTGCCATGAACTGACACCGTGAGCTTTAGCCAGATCTGTCAGCAGATTGCTGTATAATACAGGCAAGGGCAAAGGAGTCTGAATACAGATTTCTTTGCCTTTTTCTTTTAACATGATCTGATAAGGAGAAGGGTATGAAGAATAATCTTGTGAAAGTTGCGGCGGCGGTGCCTGAAATCAGGGTTGGGGATGTTTATCATAATACAGGGCAGATGTTAAGCGTGCTGGAGGGAACGGGAGACTGCGCTCTGGTGGTGTTTCCTGAATTATCACTGACAGGATATACTGCGGCGGATCTGTTCCTGAGCGAGCTTTTATTGGAAGAATGCCAGGATGCGCTTATTAAGATCGCGAGAGCAACTGAGGATAAGAAAACGACTGTGATAGCAGGTACTCCGGTACGTTACGGTAACTGCCTGTATAACTGCGGGGCTGTTTTATCACAGGGGGAGATAAAAGCACTGATACCCAAATCTTATCTTCCGAATTATTCAGAATTCTATGAATGCCGCTGGTTCGAGAGCGGAAAAAATCTGAGAGGAAGAAGCATACGTATCGATGACAGAGAGGTGCCCTTTGGCGTTGATATACTGTTTGAGGACAGCAGCAGCGGGGCAGTGCTGGGAGTGGAGCTTTGTGAGGATCTGTGGGTGCCGGATAAACCAAGTACGCATGCAGTTATGGGCGGTGCGAATATCATTGCAAATCTATCGGCTTCCGATGAGCTGATAGGTAAGCAGGAGTATAGATCGCAGCTGGTCGGGCAGCAGAGTGGATCGTGCGTATGCGCATATATTTACGCTTCTTCGGGAACATATGAGAGCAGTACGGACATGGTATTTTCGGGACATGCCATTATCGCTCAGAACGGACGCGTGCTTAGTGAAAGTATCTTTCCTGTTTATCCGCATGTGCAGACTGCGCTTATTGATATCGGGATAATAATGCATGACAGGAGAAGGCAGAATACCTTTGAAAATGCAGATGGCCTGAATTATCGGAGGATAGAGGTGAGCATGCCTGCTGTGGGAGCTTGTGAAGCAGGCATAGAAGAAATGACTGCGATACTAAACATGCAGGAGTATTCTGTAGCAAAAAATCCCTTTGTGCCATCAGATGATAATACAAGAGATGAAAGATGCAAAAAGATATTGCGTATACAGGCGAATGGTCTGGCTACGAGAGTGCGCGCGACAGGTATCAAAAATCTTATCATCGGCATATCCGGAGGTTTAGATTCTACACTGGCTTTGTTGGTATGCGCCGAAGCGAAGAAACTGATAAATGATATACGCATCATAGGATATACCATGCCAAATGAAGGCAATACTTCCGGTCTTACTTTTGATAACGCGATGAAGCTGATGAAACTTTTATGTGATGAGGTTCATGAGATACCGATCAGGGAAGGCGTTGAACATCATCTGTTGCAGCTTGGCCACGAAAAAGAATATCGGGGAGAAGGCGATGTGACTTACGAGAACGCTCAGGCAAGGATGCGCACGTATCTGCTTATGGATGCGGCGAATATGAAGAACGGCCTGGTGGTAGGAACAGGGGATCTGTCGGAGCTGGCGCTGGGTTGGTGTACCTATAATGGGGATCATATGTCGATGTATGCGGTTAATGCTTCGGTCCCCAAGACACTGGTTAAATTCATATGCAGGTCGTATGCATATATCTGTGTGAGTAAGGAGTTAAAAGAAACCTTGCTTTCAATCTGCGATACGCCCATATCTCCTGAGCTTACCCCCAGTATTGGCGGGCAGATAGCACAGAAAACAGAAGAGAAGATCGGCAAGTATGATCTTAATGATTTCTTCCTGTACTACACTTTGCGCTACGGTTTTGAACCGGCAAGATCTGCAGCTTATGCATTACGGGCTTATCCTGAATTGAGCGCGGCAGAAGTACGTGAAGCGGCTAAGAATTTCTTCAAGAGATTCTTTACCCAGCAGTTTAAGAGAAGCTGCCTGCCGGACGGGCCTAAAGTGGGATCGGTCACGCTCTCGCCTCGCGGGGACTGGCGCATGCCAAGTGATGCTTCCGCAGCATTGTGGCTTAAGGGACTATGAAGCTCATCAGTGCAGAGCTTTTTTAAGATGCATTAAACCGTAAAAGGAGTAAAAAATATGATCTCATTGAGCGATTATCTGTATAACGGTGATACCGTGCTTAAGATACTTATACAGTATTCCGGCGAACTGAAACGGGAAGCAATAAAGACAAATAACGCTATAGATCTGGCCCACAGCAACTTTCTGGTACAGATCATAGAGCTGCTTGAACATACGGATTTCCTTACTTCACAGTCACAAAGGATAAAAGAGTTTTATCTGTATATGACGCAGAAGTATCCGTTCCTGGCTTTTACTTTTAAGGGAAGGATCAAGTCTCTTATACGCGCGGAAGAGAAGTTTAATGCCTATGTTATGGAGTATATCTATAACTATTACAAAGAGAATGAAAGGTATCCTTCCGAGACGGAGATAAAGAATAACCTGCATTGTTTCAGGGATCTCATTGCATACCGTATAGTTATTTCGCTGCCTGTATGCCATATCGCGGAAGGAGAGAGCAGGGAGGCACAGGAAGAAAAGTATTTATACGAGATAGCGAATGTTCTCCCTGGATTCCTTGAAGAGAGGGGCTTTTCACCTGAGATAAGCGGTCATTCACATACCGAATGCTCCGGGGAGATAGACGTTGATAACCGCTTTTACTACAGGGATTATGTGCTTAATTCACGCCCTTCAGGATATCAGTCGCTGCATATCACTTTTTACGATAACCTGGCCAGATGTTATACCGATCTGCAGCTGCGTACGAAGGATATGGATGATCTGGCAGAGATAGGTGCAGCTAATCATTTTGGCTATGAAAAGATACAGGAGGAGAGCAGGAGTAAACGGGATCTTATACCGGTCGGAGAATGCAGGGCTTTTGACGAAGCATACGAACGGCTTAATGTGTTGCAGGAATTGGATCTTTCCGCCGTTAATGTAAACATGTTCAAGGCCATAAACAACCAGATGATAAACGACGGCTGCGGACTTTTCCGAGGCCGGCAGATCTTGCCCTTCGAGCATCTGTCCAGATTCCAGTACGATCCGGTCATATAGAGATATTGGAAGAGGACAATGAGGACACGGGGACGGTCCTAACTGTCCTCATGCTGTTAAAATGTATAGCGATCAAGTGTGTCAGTGATCGTGCATGCTGCGAAAAGCATTAAGGAATGAGTGAGGACAAAAGGACCGTCCCCGTGTCCTCATTGCTTGATGGGAGAATAAGGTATGAGAACTCTTGAAACAAATGACTGGATATTCCTAAACAGTATAATATATAAGATATATACGGTTGATGATATCGATGATATGCGAACGCAGTTTCTTGAACAGATGAAGATGCTTATCGATTATGACAGCGCAGATTTTCATCTGGCATCTCCGGATGGGGAAAAAAAGCTGGTTTCCCCCATCTTGTATAACTGTGAAGAAGATATGTCAATGGTATATGACGAGCTGGATTACAGCAGAGGGATATTGTATGGAGGAAAAACTCTTATCTATCGCGAAACAGATATAATAACTGACGAAAAAAGAGTTGATACAGACTATTACAAGAATGTATATAAAGCCAATAACTGGCATTACTCGCTACAGATGGTCCTTGCGCGAAAAAAAGAATTTGTGGGGGTAGTGACTTTTTACAGGACCATCGGGAAAGATGATTTTGTATACGATGATATCTTTATCCTTGATCTGTTAAAAGATCATCTGTCATACAGGCTTTATAAGCAAAAGAAGAATAACGATCCCACCGTTGAGAAACTGTCTGTACATGCAGCTGCAGAAAAATATGAGCTTACCAGGCGGGAAGAAGCTGTGCTTAAGCATCTTATGGAGGGTAAGAGCAATACCGTTATCTGTGAGATAATGACCATTACGGAAGGTACACTTAAGAAGCATATATTGAATCTTTATCGCAAGCTTGGGATCAATAACCGGGTAGGGTTGTTTAAGATGATACTTGAAAAGGAGTGAGACTACTCAAAAAGTAGTAGAAAAATGGTATTATTGGTGAGTTGAATTGTATTGATGAATAGTTTATATTGCACATAAAAGAAGTCCTATATTATACAAATTAGGCAAGGGCGCTGTATCGGTGATACGGCGCCTTTTATGTTTTGCAGTAAGAAGATAAGGAGGTATGAGTGATGAAGGAATTAAATATATTTATACGTCCGGAGAAGCTTGAGGATGTTAAGGCAGTACTGGATAAGATTCATTGCGGAGGAATGACTTTATCGACCTGTATGGGCTGCGGTACCCAGAAGGGCGTATCCGATGAAGGAAGCGTAAATGAGATAAAGGGTTATAAAACGACCATAAATCTTCTTCCGAAAGTAAAGGTGGAAGTGGTGGTAAATGATAAGGATGTTGAAACCGTAATATCAAATATCTGCGAAGTTTGTGCTACCGATCATGTGGGAGACGGAAAGATATTCATTAAAGATGTTGAAGATGCGGTGAGGATCCGTACCGGAGAAAGAGGAGTAAAGGCATTATAGCCGGAGGTACGCATATGGGTACTATAGTTGAGATGATAGGAGTCAATAAAAGATATGGTTCTAATCACGTGGTAAAAGACCTGAACCTGACAGTGAATGAAGGCGAGTTCCTTACACTTCTTGGCTCATCGGGATGCGGAAAGACTACAACGCTCAGAATGATAGCGGGGTTTGAAGAACCAAGTACAGGGAGTATCAAGGTGGAGGGTATTCCCGTAGAGGAGAAGGAACCATATGAGAGAAACGTAAATACGGTGTTTCAGACATATGCGCTGTTTCCGCATAAAACGATCTTTGACAATATAGCATACGGGTTGAAGATGAAGAAAGTCCCTAAACCGGAGATAAAGGAGCGTGTGATTGAGATGATGGAAATGATACAGCTTTCAGGTTTTGAAAAAAGATATCCCGCACAGCTTTCAGGAGGACAGAAACAGAGAGTTGCCATTGCAAGAGCGCTTATTAACAGACCGAGGGTACTTCTTCTGGATGAGCCGCTGGGGGCGCTGGATCTTAAGCTGAGGAAACAGATGCAGCTGGAACTTAAAAGGCTTCAGAAAAAGCTGAATATAACATTTATATATGTAACGCACGATCAGGAAGAAGCACTGACTATGAGTGACAGGATAGCGATAATGCATGACGGTATAGTAGATCAGCTTGATACTCCTGTTGAGATATATGAACATCCGGCTACAAGGTTTGTAGCAACCTTTATAGGAGAGACCAATACATATGACGGATGTGTTACCAGCATCCACGAAGGTATAGCTACGGTAACACTGGAAAACGGTGCGGTAAAGGTTAAGTGTGATGACAGTTTTTCAATACTGGAATATGCAACTGTATCTGTAAGGCCCGAGAAGATGCGTTTTCAGACTAAACCACGTGAAGGTTTTGAACTGGTTGCGATAGTAAAAGATTACATTTATGTGGGAGCAGTACTCAAATGCATCGTAACATTGCCTAATGGAAATGAACTTAAGATAGAAAGGCTTGCAGGTCAGGAGCTTCCACCTGTGGGAAGCAGGATCTTCCCCTACTGGGAGCCGGAAGATGCGGTGCTGATACATAATGACAGCTATAAGATATTTAAGATACTGGATGAGATCAAATTGGCATAAGAAAAGATCCTTCGGGTATACGCCCACTGGATGACAGCAGACAGAAATGTCATCCTGAGCGAGGCGAAGGATTATAAAAAAAGCAGAGAGGAGAACATAAGCATGAAAGCATCAAAACATGAATTCAGATCAAACGCTTTGCCGGCTATGGTAACGGTCGGTCCGGTGGCGCTGCTTCTTATGTTCCTGGTGGCTGCTCCTTTGATACTGGTAGCCGTGATGAGTTTTTGCAAGACCGATGAATATTACAATGTGATTTATGAATTCACTGCGGCTAATTACACTAAACTGGTATCCGTAGAATATGTAAAGATATATGCCAGATCACTGCTGATAGCCTTTGTTACTACCCTTATATGCATGCTTATAGGATATCCGTTCGCATATATAATAGCAAGGACAAAGAGCAAAAAGAAAAAGCTGCTGTATATGCTGGTGATAATCCCGTTCTGGACCAATTCGCTGATAAGGATATACGGCTGGAGAAGCTTCCTTGGAAATAACGGCTGGCTTGTAAAACTGCTGACTCTTATGCATCTGGCAGACGGATCCGCGGAGCTTTTGTATAAGACCGGAACAACTATATTGGGTATGGTATACTGCTTTGTTCCTTTTATGGTACTTCCGCTGTATACCGCAATAGAGAAGCTGGACGGCAGCCTCCTGGAGGCATCGAGCGATCTGGGAGCCAAGCCGATTCGTACACTGTTTGAAGTGATCCTTCCCTTGACATCAGGCGGTATATTTTCCGGATGCATAATGGTATTTATACCATGTCTGGGTTACTTCTTCGTATCAAACATACTTGGGGGCGGCAATACGGATATGATCGGTAACCTGATAGAGCGACAGTTTAAGAGCGCAAATAACTGGCCGCTGGGTGCGGCGCTGTCGATCATCCTGATACTGTTAACGATACTTTTGGTAAAGATCTATCAGAAACTCGGCGGAGACATGGACAGTCTGGGAGTATGAGAGGTGCCTATGAAAAAGAAAGGTAAAGAAAAACGTAATAAAGGTTTAAGTATAGTGTTTTGTATGGCAGTTTATCTGTTTTTGTTCCTTCCTCTCTTTGTGGTTGTGGCAAATTCATTTAATGCCACAACCACAAAGCCATATCTCAGCTGGAAGGGATTTACTATTGACTGGTACATTAAACTCTGGAGTAATACTTCGCTTCTGGAATCCTTTAGAAATACAATGTTGATCGCACTGATAAGCACTTTGCTCTCAACAGCCATCGGTACTCTTGGAGCGGTGGGTATCTACAGGTACAAGTTTAAGGGCAAAGGGATAATAAACGGATTGTTATATATACCGGTTGTCATTCCGGAGATAGTCATAGGAATAGCGCTTCTGACTATCTTTTCAAAAACGGGAGTTCCGCGTGGTATGCTGACATTGGTATTATCCCATGTAAGCTTCTGTGTACCATATGTGATCTTTAATGTAAGGGCCAGGCTTTCGGGATATGATGCGTCGATCGAAGAGGTGAGTATGGATCTGGGTGCGAATCGTATAGTTACATTTTTTGAGATCACTTTACCGATACTTGCACCCGGAATAGCAGGAGGAGCGTTGCTTGCGTTTACGCTTTCCATAGATGATGTGATCATAAGCTATTTTGTCAACGGACAGACGAAGACTTATCCACTGAAGGTAATGGAGAGTATCAAAAGCGGTGTTTCACCGGATGTAAATGCACTCTCGGCACTTTTATTACTGGGTACGATCGGCCTGGTATTCATAACACAGAGTGGCATATTATCCGGAAAGCATAATAAAGTCTGAACAGGACGTGAAAAGGAGGAATGGATCATGAAGAAGAGATTATTAGTTTTGGTTTCAGTACTATCATTGGCGGTAATGTGTATGACAGGCTGCGGGGAAAAGGGAGTCACTCAGGCTTCGGCAGCAGGTAAAACAGAAGATGACAAAGGAGAACTTAATCTGTTTGTATGGACGGAGTATCTGCCGGATTCAGTGGTTGATAAGTTTGAAAAAGAAACAGGTATTAAGGTAAACGTTTCAACTTATTCATCAAATGAAGATATGCTTGCAAAGGTCAAGTCGGAGGCTGCAGGTGCCTATGATGTGCTACAGCCCAGTGATTACATGGTGGCCCAGCTTATAGCACAGGGAATGCTTAAAGAACTGGATCTTGACAGACTTCCCAATTTCGCACATATAGGTGAAAGCTATAAGGATCCAAGCTATGATCCGGGCAATGTGTATTCGGTACCTTATATGGGAGGCGCAGGAGCAATAGCCGTAAATACCGACAAGGTAGACATTGATATCACATCCTATGAAGATCTGTTTGATCCTTCGCTGGAAGGCAAACTTGTGGTACTTGACGATTTCCGTGCTGTCATTGGTATGACTAACAAGGCACTGGGGTATGATTTAAGTGAAACGGATCCGGCAAGGCTTGCTCAGGTTTCCGATAAGCTTATGGAGCTTAAGAAGAATGTGGCACTGTATGATTCGGATTCGCCCAAGAGTGCATTAATATCAGGTGACTGTTATGCGGGAATGATATGGAGCGCAGAGATAGCCATGGCCATGGCTGAAGTGCCTTCAATAAAGGTTATATATCCTGAAGAAGGAGCATATCTTTTCTTTGATAACTGGGTAGTGACAAAGGATTCACCTAATTACGATAATGCAATGGAGTGGATGAACTTTATGATGGATCCCGAAAATATGGCGATGGTATTGGAAGAATTCCCTTATCTGTGTGCAAACGCAGACGCCATCGAGATCATGGGGGAGGATTACAGCAGTAATCCGGCAAAGAACCCTCCCGCAGAAGCGATATCAAAGGGAAGCTTCGTTGAAAACTTAAGCAGCGATGTGTTGGAAATATACAGTGATATGTGGACTAAGTTAAAAGAATAAGCTTATGCAGCTTTTGATAACGGGGCAAAGGGGCCCGGGATGGACACGGATCTGTCCCGGGTTTTGATTTAAAAGGGAGATGAGAATATGGCGATTGATTTTTTGTATATGAGTGAAGAAAACATGATCGATGCCGGAGTGCTAGATGCAAAACGCTGCGTGGAGACCATGAGGGATGTGATGAGTCTTTTCGGAAAAGGAGATTATATCATGGGAGGACCCAAAGGTGACGAGCACGGACTGCAGATCAATTTTCCCAAAGCTAAGGATATCGAAAACTTTCCTTTAGATAATGGACCTGACAGAAGATTTAATGCGATGCCGGCATATCTGGGCGGAAGATTTCATATAGCGGGACAGAAATGGTACGGATCGAATCATGAGAATATAAGCAGGGGGCTTCCAAGATCGATTCTTATGGCCACGCTGAATGATGTAGACAGCGGAGCTCCTATAGCATATATGTCGGCAAATCTCCTAAGCGCGATGAGAACAGGCTCTATGCCGGCTATGGCAGCGGATTATCTTGCAAAACATGATTCGGAAGTGCTTTCGATACTTGGTCCGGGCGTGATAAATAAATGTGCGTTGATGAGCTATATGGCTGTACTGCCCGGGATAAAAAAGATAAAGATAAAAGGAAGTTCTCCGATATCGGCATCAACGCTGGCATTTAAGAAATTCGTCAGCGAGAAATATCCGCAGATTAAGCAGATCGAGATCTGCGATACACTTGAGCAGGCATGCCGTGATGCGGATGTTGTAAGTGAGGCGATGTCTGTCAGCCCCGATAAAGCAGAGGAATTCCACCTTGAGTGGTTTAAGAAGGGAGCAACGGTGTTTTCTATGGGAAGTTTTCCTTTCAGGGAATTTGATAAACTTGCTGATATAACAATGGTGGTTGATAACTACGGGATGTATGACAAATATATGAACAACTTTATAGCACGCGGTCCCGTCGATGAGCTTGGAAATAAAAGGGAGTGGGTGATCATGGGGATTCATTTCATACACCTGGTAAGAGAAGGAATGGTAAAAAAGGAACAGGTGATAAACCTTTGCGATATTGTAAACGGTATATCGAAGGGAAGGACTTCTAATGAAGAGATAGTGTTTTGCAGCAGCGGCGGGATGCCGATAGAGGATGTGGCCTGGGGATATGACTGCTACAGATATGCGATAGAAAAAGGCATAGGGACCGGGCTTAGGCTGTGGGAAGAACCATACATGAGATAGATATGTTTTGGGAAGGGAGATGGTAATATGAGTTATCCGGCAATAGATTTTTTGTTTTTGAATGAAGAGGATATGATAAAGGCCGGTGTTAAGGATATGCCGGCATGTATAGATGCCATGGAGGAAGTGGTGAAATGTCTGAATGCCGGGGATTATGTGATGGGGGGAGAGAATCATAATTCACATGGGAGCCAGGTTTCATTTCCTAAAGATTCTGTTTTTCCTAATATGCCTAAAGATGTTGGGGATGACAGAAGATTCATGGCTATGCCCGCATATATAGGAGGTCCCTTTGATCTGATGGGGATGAAGTGGTACGGCTCCAATATGGCTAACCGTAAAATGGGACTTCCCAGATCGATACTGACCGTGATGTTAAACGATAAGGATACGGGAGCACCGCTTGCCCTTATGAGCGCTAATCTCTTAAGTGCGTACAGGACAGGAGCTATTCCCGGAGTAGGTGCCAGATATCTGGTTAGGAAAAATGCGAAGGTATGCGGAATCTGCGGGCCGGGTGTAATGGGAAAGACCTCATTGGCAGCGATAATGGCAGTATGCCCGGAAATTGATACGCTGAAGGTCAAGGGACGTGGAAAGGCATCACTTGAAAAGTTCATTGGCTTTGTAAAAAAAGAATACCCTGATCTGAAAAATATAACAGCGGTGGATACTGTGGAAGAATTGATAAGAGATTGTGATGTTATCTCCTTTGCCAATTCGGGAGGATATGATCCCTCAACTTATCCGTTTGTAAAGAAGGAATGGATCAAGCCCGGGGCAGTTATCATAGGGGTAAGCGCATTTGACATGGATGCTGAGGAACTGGCGTCATGTTCGCTGGTAGTTGACAATATCAAGCTTTATCAGTCGTGGGCGGAGGAGTATCCTTATCCTTCATTCGGAATAAATAATATCATAGGATCAAAGTTTACCGATATGGTGCATGACGGGCTGATCACTATGGATGAGATAACGGATCTGGGAGATATCATTTTCAGCAAGAAATCCGGCAGGGTCAGTGAAGATCAGATATTTGTTTATTCAGTAGGAGGCATGCCGGTGGAAGATGTGGCATGGGGGAAGGTCTGTTATGAAAAAGCAAAAAAAATGGGACTGGGAACAAAGTTACATTTATGGGACAGTCCGGATATGTGTTAAGGTCTGAGACGGATAAAGACAGAGAGGAGATCAGGATCATGGCAGAGAGGATAGAGGAACATCCGATACTCGGTGTTGTTGAGAAAGGTCGTAAAGTAAGTTTTAGCTTTGACGGAAAAGAAATCGAAGGATATGAGGGAGAACCTATAGCTGCGGCTCTTAAAGCCGCAGGCGTTATGGTTCACAGATATACACAGAAGGAGCATAAGCCAAGAGGGATATTCTGTGCGATAGGACGGTGTACTGACTGTGTGATGATAGTTGATGGCGTACCCAACGTAAGGACATGTATAACACCGCTTAAAGAGGGGATGGCGGTCAGGACACAGTACGGGGTTTCAGATAAAGCTTTTGAGGAACAGTAGGAGGACATGTTTATGAAAAGATACGATCTGATCATTGTTGGTGCAGGACCTTCAGGCTTGTCAGCTGCTATTGAGGCAGCAAAGAGGGGATTAAATGTGATAGTTTTTGATGAGAATGAGAAACCGGGAGGCCAGCTTTTTAAACAGATCCATAAGTTCTTCGGATCTAAAGAACACAGGGCAAAAGTAAGAGGATTTGTGATAGGCAGGCAGTTACTCGAAGAAGCAGCAGAGGCAGGCGTAACGGTCAAACTGAATGCTACAGTTATAGGACTTTATCAGGATAAAGAAGTAGTAGTAAAGCAGGGAACGGGGATAAAACATTACAAGGCGGACTCGGTTATTATAGCAACGGGAGCTGCAGAGAATATGGTGCTGTTCCCTGGATGGACGCTTCCCGGCGTTATAGGGGCGGGAGCTGCACAGACCATGATGAACCTGCATGGTATATTGCCCGGAAAGAAGATCCTTATGCTGGGATCCGGAAATGTAGGGCTGGTCGTATCATTTCAGCTCATGCAGTGCGGCTGCGAGGTTGTTGCTTTAGTTGATGCGGCTCCAAGAGTGGGCGGATACGGAGTACATGCATCTAAGGTGGCAAGATGCGGAGTACCTTTTTACCTTTCCCATACCATAGTGGAAGCTGAAGGAGAAGAATGCGTTAAGGGTGTGACTATAGCAGAGGTGGATGATAAGTTCAGATTTATCCCGGGAACCGAAAAACACTTTGAGGTTGATACCATATGCATGGCGGTGGGCTTATCGCCCATGTCGCAGCTGCTTAAAATGGCAGGTGCTGAAATGACCGATGACCCAAGACGCGGTGGTCAGGTGCCTGTTTGTGACAGATACGGACGTACATCAATACCCGGGGTATTTGCGGCCGGTGATGTTTCGGGGATAGAAGAAGCTTCGTCTGCAATGATAGAGGGACGCATGGCGGGAGTTATCGCTGCGCAGTACCTGGGATATATTGATAAAGAGGATCTGGATAAAGATCTGGCTGAACTGGATAAAGCACTTGACGGACTGCGTCAGGGAATGTTTGCACCGGCAAACAGGGGTAAGCTTATCGAAAAGACTGAAGAGGGTATTGATATATCTTCAAATCTGCTTAAAAAGGGATATGTAGCTGATGATGAAATAGACCGCTTCCCCGGTGTTACACACAAGAAGGGGATACATCCAGTTATAGAATGTACACAGAATATCCCGTGTAATCCGTGCCAGGATGCATGTCCCAAGAAGTGTATCTCTATAGGTGATAATATAACTTCTCTTCCCATAGCAGTGTATGAAGGGGATTGTATCGGCTGCGGAATGTGTGTGGCCAGCTGTTCGGGACAGGCGATCTTTCTGGTGGATGAAGACTGCGGGGACGGAAGTGCAACAATTACGATCCCCTATGAATTCCTGCCTCTGCCCAAAGAAGGGACTAAAGGAGTGGCGCTTGGCAGGAACGGTCATGTGGTATGTGAGGCAGAAGTGGTATCAGTAAGGAGTGCAACGGCATTTGATAAAACCCATTTACTCACTATGCGTGTTCCCAAAGAATATGCAATGACGGCCAGGTTTTTTAAGGAAGCTGAGCGGGAGGTATCAAGATGAACAGTGTAAATGACAGATCGCGTGATATAGGAGAGTATGTTCCGGCTGAGGATGATGATATGCTGATATGCCGCTGTGAAGAGATCACCAAGGGGGAGATACGACGGGCGGTACATGACGGAATGTGGACTATGACAGAGATAAGAAGATACCTGCGTGCAGGTATGGGACTGTGCCAGGGACAGACCTGTTCAAGGCTGGTTAAGGGTATAGTAGCAAGAGAGCTGGGAGTATCGCCGGCGGAAATAGAACCTGCCACGAGCAGGGTACCTATGAGGCCCATAGAGATGCGTATCTTTGCGAAAGAAGGTGATGCTGATGAAGAATAAAGCTGATGTTATCGTGATAGGCGGAGGCGTTATAGGAAATTCCGCTGCTTATTATCTTGCAAAGAGAAACTTAAGTGTGATCGTACTGGAAGGCAGTGATCATATCGGCAACGGTGGTTCCAGCAGAAACGGCGGCGGGGTAAGGCAGTCGGGACGTGACATACGGGAGCTCCCTCTGGTCATGTACGGGATAAAGAATATATGGCCTACGCTTTCGGAGGAACTGGAAACAGACTGTGAGTATCATCAGGACGGAAATCTGCGTCTGGGGAAAAATGAAAAGCATAAGGAAATACTCACGAAACTGGCTGAGAATGCAAAAAAGTGCGGACTGGATGTCAGGATGATCGACGGTGAGGAAGTGCGCAGGATCAATCCTTATCTTTCGGATGAAGTGACCTGTGCAAGCTGGTGTCCTACGGACGGACATGCAAATCCGCTTACCACAACCCTTGGATATTATAAGATGGCCAGAAGGAACGGCGTTGATTTTATTACGGGCGAAAAGGTAACAGAGCTTCGGACTGTTAAAGGGAGAGTAAGGAAAGTCATATGTGCATCGGGGGATGTTTTTGAAGGTGAAAACGTGCTTGTAGCAGCAGGATTTGACAGCCGGGCAATTCTTGGGACTGTTGGAGTGGATATCCCGATGACAAGATCTCTTCTGGAATGCCTGGTAACAGAGGCGCAGCCGCATATGTTCGATCAGATGCTTGGGACGGCTGAAGCTGATTTCTACGGGCATCAGACTAAGCACGGATCCTTTGTGTTCGGCGGATCATCAGGTTTTGAGGGCTGCAATAAGGATAACGGTACCCCGATATCAAATGCTAAGACCGCACCCTGTATCTGCAGGGGGATCATGAAGTATTTTCCGATGCTTTCGGAAGCAAAGATAGTAAGGACATGGGCAGGCTGGAGCGATAAATGCGCTGATGGAGTGGCTGTTGTGGGTGCGATCGATGAGGTGCCTGGGTTGTATACATCATGCGCGATGACGGGACATGGATTTGGCATAGGGCCGGCGGCGGGGCATCAATTGGCGCAGCTGATCGCTACTGGAAAAACGGATGTGGATCTGTCCACACTCAGGTATGACAGGTTTAAGGCAAAGATATGACAGGCTGATACGGGAGGAAAGACAATGAACGATTATGATTATCATGTACCAACGGATATACGTTTCGGACGCGGAAGGATAAACTGTCTGAATGAGGAAATAGGTAAATACGGGAAAAAGGTGCTGTTGGTATATGGCGGCGGCAGCATAAAGAAGAACGGCATTTACAGCAAGGTGTACGAAGTGCTTGAGAAGTTTGACATATACGAGCTGCCGGGTATAGAACCAAATCCTAAGCTGGCTTCGGTAAGAAAAGGAGCGGAGATGTGTAAAAAGTACGGTATCGACGTTGTACTGGCTGTGGGTGGAGGAAGCACCATCGATGCTTCGAAGCATATCGCCTGCGCTGCATTTTATGATGGGGATCCCTGGGATCTGGTTCTGGACAGGTCGAAGATCAGCAAAGCTCTTCCGATATTTACAGTGCTTACGATATCTGCTACAGGCTCTGAGATGAATCCGGGTGCGGTTATCAGTAATGAAGTAACAAAAGAAAAGCTGGAGATAAATCATCCTCTTTTGTATCCCGCTTTGTCGGTGTGCGATCCGACGTATCAGTTCAGCCTTCCGGCAAAGCAGACGGCGGCAGGCTGCGTTGATATCTTCTCACATATACTTGAGCAGTATTTCCAGCCAAATGACGGTGCATTTATCACCGACAGGCTGAGTGAAGCCGCACTTAAGACCTGCATAAAGTATGGGCCGCAGGCTGTTGCCGTACCGGATGATTATGAGGCCAGATCAAATCTTATGTGGACGGGATCGATAGCTCTCAATCATTTGTTTACATTCGGAAAAGGCGGAGGATGGAGCGTTCATCCCATAGAACATGAGCTTTCTGCTTTTTATGATCTGACCCACGGAGTGGGACTTGCCATACTGACGCCTGCCTGGATGAAATATGTGCTTTCAGATGCTACGGTAAAGCGTTTTGCTATGTATGCCCGCAATGTATGGGATGTTGACGATGAAGACGACCGGGCAGCAGCAAACGCCGGGATATATCTTACAGAGAGATTTTTTAAGGAACTGGGAATGCCATCTAAGCTTTCGGACGTGGGTATAGATGATTCAAGATTGGCAGAGATGGCTGCTGAAGCTGTCCGTACCAGCAGCCTGTCCACCAGGGCTTATGTGAAGCTTAGTGTTTCGGATGTTGAAGCGATCATGAGGATGGCAATGTGAGGACACGGGGACTGTCCCCGGTGTCCTCACCCTTGACAAAATCAGTTAATGTAGTATACTATCTGTCGTTGAGGCAAAGGCGCCATGAGCAGATGCTCGTGGTGTCTTTTTTTGCGGCAGTTTTCGGAGGAGAGTATGTCTAAATTCGTATTCGTAACCGGTGGTGTGGTATCGGGCCTGGGCAAAGGCATTACGGCTGCCAGCCTGGGAAGGCTCTTAAAGGCCCGAGGCCTTAAGGTGGCGGCTCAGAAGCTGGATCCTTATATAAATGTCGATCCGGGGACCATGAGCCCCTATCAGCACGGAGAGGTCTATGTGACTGAAGACGGTGCGGAAACGGATCTGGATCTGGGACATTACGAAAGGTTTATAGATGAGGATCTTAATAAATATTCAAATCTCACCAGCGGGCGTGTATACTGGAATGTACTCAATAAAGAGCGGCGCGGTGAATACCTTGGCAGCACCGTGCAGGTTATACCGCATATAACCAATGAAATAAAGGAATTCGTATACCAGCTGGAAAAAAAGACCGGTGCCGATGTGGTGATCACTGAGATCGGCGGTACCATAGGCGATATCGAATCGCAGCCGTTCATAGAAGCGGCAAGGCAGATAAGCCTTGAGCAGGGACCGGATAACTGTCTGTTCATACATGTGACCCTGGTACCTTATCTGCACGGTTCGGAAGAGCATAAGTCCAAACCTACGCAGCATTCCGTAAAGGAACTGCAGGGAATGGGCATACATCCGGATGTTATAGTACTTCGCTGCGACGAGCATCTTGAAAAGTCGATCTTTAAAAAGATCGCCATGTTCTGTAACGTTAAGGAAGACTGCGTTATAGAGAACATAACTCTGCCCTGTCTGTATGAAGCACCGCTGATGCTTGAGGATGAAGGTTTTTCTGGTATAGTATGCAGGGAACTTAGGCTTGATACGAAGGAGCCGGAACTGACGGAATGGCGCATAATGGTGGAGCGGATCAAAAAAAGAAGCAGGCGTGTACGTATAGGCATCGCCGGAAAATACGTACAGCTTCACGATGCTTATCTTTCGGTGGCAGAGGCATTGCATCACGCAGGATATGTTAATGATTCCTACATAGATATAAGCTGGATCGATACTGAAAAGCTGAATGCCGGTAATATAGAGGAAGAGCTTAAAGACCTTCAGGGGGTGATAGTTCCCGGAGGTTTCGGTGAGCGCGGTATAGAAGGCATGATACTTACCGCAAAATATGCAAGAGAGAATGCTCTGCCTTATCTGGGTATATGTCTTGGCATGCAGATAGCGGTAATAGAATATGCACGTAATGCTGCCGGTATGCCGGATGCAAACTCAGGCGAGTTTGATAAGGAATGTGCACATAAAGTGATAGATTTTATGCCGGGACAGAATGATGAGATAGAGAAGGGCGGAACGCTCAGGCTGGGCGCTTACCCCTGCGTTATCGCACAGGAAAGCATGATGGAGAAATGCTACGATAGTACAGATATCTCCGAGCGTCACAGGCACAGATATGAATTCAATAATGATTACAGAAAGACGCTCACCGATGCGGGACTTAAGTTAAGCGGTATGTCTCCGGATGAGCATCTGGTTGAGGCGGTGGAACTGCCGGGACATCCTTTCTATGTGGGGGTACAGTTCCATCCTGAATTAAAATCCAGACCCAACAGGCCGCATCCATTATTTAAAATGCTTGTGGCAAAGGCTTTAGAGAGGAGTAACTCATGACAGGGAATAACAGAAAAGTGATCACCGAAGACGGTCAGGTATTCGAAGGTACAGGCTTCGGTGCCAAAGATAACCGGGTGTGTGAGCTCGTATTCAACACTTCAATGGCAGGCTATCAGGAGATAGTATCGGATCTGTCGTATACCGATCAGGCAGTGGTGATGACATATCCGCTTATAGGCAATTACGGAATGGCAGACGAGGATTACGAATGCAGGAATCCGCAGATTGGAGGGATGATCGTTCATGATTATAACGATGAGCCCTCCAATTTTCGTTATACGAAGACACTTTCGGAAGTGCTGGAAGAGAATCACATACCCGGTATAAGCGGTATAGATACAAGACAGCTGACCAGATCGATCAGGGATATGGGAAGCAGGCGCTGCATTATATGCGATAAGGACATGAGTGTGGAGGATGCATTAAATATCATCGGAAAAACGCCTGTGCCTCATGATGCGGTAAGCCGTGTAAGCTGTAAAAAACGCTGGTATTCACGAACAGCCGATCCCAAGTGGAATGTGGTGGCGGTAGACTGCGGTATCAAACTGAATATAATACGCAGCTTAAACCGTCATGGCTGCAATGTTACCGTTGTGCCCTATAATGCAACTGCAGAAGAAGTTGAGGCTTTAAAGCCCGATGGCTTGTTTTTATCAAACGTCCCCGGTGATCCGGAGGATGTTACGCCTGTCATTGAGCTGGTAAAGAAGCTTCGTGGACGCCTGCCCATATTCGGAATATGTTTGGGACACCAGATGATAAGCCTTGCATACGGTGCCAAGACCTATAAGCTTAAGTTCGGTCATCGCGGTGGAAACCATCCGGTCAAGGATGTTGCTACAGGGAAGATAGAGATTACTTCGCAGAACCACAGCTATGCGGTAGATAAAGAGAGCCTGCAGGGAACAGGACTCAAGTTAAGCCATATAAATCTGCTGGACGACACGGTGGAAGGCGTGGAGTGTAAGGAAGATGGGGTATTCTCCGTTCAGTATCATCCCGAGAGTGCTCCGGGGCCCCAGGATTCCGACTATCTGTTTGAGAGATTCATAAAGAATATGCAGGGGGGAAAGTAATATGCCTAAGAGAACGGATATTAAAAAGATACTTGTGATAGGCTCCGGCCCCATAGTGATAGGACAGGCGGCAGAGTTTGATTATGCGGGTACGCAGGCCTGTCTGGCTCTTAAGGAAGAAGGCTATGAAGTGGTGCTGGCCAATTCCAATCCGGCAACCATCATGACAGACTATACCGTAGCTGACAAGGTTTATATGGAGCCGCTTACCCTTGAATATCTGGCGCGTATATGCCGTTATGAAAGGCCCGATGCGATAGTACCAGGCATAGGCGGGCAGACGGGGCTTAATCTGGCAATGCAGCTTTATAAAAAAGGCGTGCTGGCAGAATGTGAGATCGAGCTGCTGGGTACGGATGCGAAGAGTATAGAGTGTGCGGAAGACCGTGAGCTCTTTAAGGAATTATGCGAGCGGATAGGCGAACCTGTGGTGCCTTCGGAGATAACATACAGCGCAGATGAAGCTGTAGCTGCTGCGGAAAAGATAGGTTATCCCGTGATACTGCGTCCGGCATTTACACTGGGCGGTACGGGCGGAGGGTTTGCCGATGATGAGGAGAGCCTTCGTGAGATGATGAAGAATGCGCTGGCGTTATCACCGGTGCATCAGGTGCTGATAGAAAAGAGTATAAAGGGCTTTAAAGAGATAGAGTACGAGGTGATAAGGGATGCAAATGATACAGCCATCACCGTCTGCAACATGGAAAACCTTGATCCCGTTGGTATACATACGGGTGATTCGATAGTGACCGCACCCAGCCAGACACTGACCAATAAAGAGTACCATATGCTGCGCGATGCCTCGCTTAAGATAATAAGGGCGCTTAAAGTGGAAGGCGGATGCAATGTGCAGTTTGCCTTAGACCCGCACAGCTTTAAGTATTATGTGATAGAGGTCAATCCCAGAGTGTCGCGTTCATCGGCACTGGCTTCTAAAGCCAGCGGATATCCCATAGCACGTGTATCCGCAAAGATAGCGGTGGGCATGCACTTAGATGAGATAAAGCTTGCCAATACGCCCGCATGTTTTGAACCTGCGCTTGACTATGTGGTATGTAAGATACCCCGTTTTCCCTTTGACAAATTCCCCGCTGCTGATAATGCGTTATCTACACAGATGAAAGCGACCGGTGAGGCCATGAGCGTAGGACGCACATTTGAGGAAAGCTTCCTTAAGGGACTGCGTTCACTGGAAGAAGGAAACGGTATACTCTCATTGTGCCATCAGGATAAGGACACACGGGAGATGCTCGATTACATCTGTGAAGGACGCGATGACCGTGTATATTATATCGGTGCACTTTTGGCACGCGGTATCGATAAAGCGGCTATCTGTGACAGGACGGGTATCGATATGTTCTATCTTGAAAAGATAGCGCATATAGTTGCTATAGAGAAAGAAACAGCACAGCATCCTGAAGATATGGAATATCTTAAGAATGCAAAGAAATGGGGCTTATCGGATCTTACGATATCCAGGCTGTGGAAATGCAGTGAAGATAAAGTATATGAACTGCGTCTTAAGGAAGGCGTAGCACCGTCTTACAAGATGATAGACAGCTGTGCGAGCGAGTTTGACAGCTATATACCGTATTTTTATTCAACCTATTCGCAGCAGAATGAATCAGTTGTGACAGATAAGAAGAAAGTAATAGTTTTGGGATCGGGGCCCATACGTATAGGCCAGGGCGTTGAGTTTGACTATTCAACGGTGCATGCCGTTAATGCGATAAGAGAGATGGGTTATGAAGCCATAGTCATCAATAATAATCCGGAAACGGTTTCTACCGATTATACCACAGCGGATAAGCTGTATTTTGAACCGCTTACCTGTGAGGATGTGATGAACATCGTTAATCTGGAAAAACCCGAAGGTGTTATCGCAACGCTTGGTGGGCAGACGGCTGTGAATCTTGCGGATCCGCTGACAAAGCGCGGAGTTAAGATAATAGGTACTGACCGGGTGGCTATAGATAAGGCTGAAGACCGTGATGCGTTTGATGCGGTGATACATGAGATAGGCATACCAAATCCCAAGGGTGAAGCGGTAACCGATATAGAGAGCGGTGTGGAAGCTGCAGCATGCATAGGATATCCCGTACTGGTGCGCCCTTCCTTCGTACTGGGCGGGCGTGCGATGGAGATAGTCGCAAATGAAAAGATGCTCAGGCATTATCTTAAGAATGCGGTTGAAGTGGACCATGACAAACCGGTGCTCATTGATAAATATATAGTGGGCAAGGAAGTGGAAGTAGATGCTATATGCGACGGTGAGCGTGTATTCCTGCCGGGGATCATGGAACTGGTTGAGCGTACCGGTGTGCATTCAGGCGACAGCACCAGTGTATATCCCCCGTTTTCGATATCGGAGAAAGTTAAGCAGACTATACTTGAATATACCACCAAACTGGGACTTGCCATTGGCATAAGAGGATTGTTTAACATACAGTTTATCGTGGATAAGGATGAGAGCGTGTATGTTATCGAGGTTAATCCAAGGGCATCCAGGAGCGTGCCCTTCCTTTCAAAATCAACGGGACTTAATCTGGTGCATATTGCAACACGTGTGATGCTTGGACACAGCCTGACTGAACAGGGATTTACGGAGGCTGTGTTTAAAGAAAAAGAACGCTGGTATGTAAAAACACCCGCATTCTCGTTTGCAAAACTCTCCGGTATGGATTCGTACCTTTCTCCTGAGATGAAATCCACAGGTGAGGCTATAGGATACGATAAGAGCCTCAACAGGGCCCTTTACAAGGCACTGCAGGCCTCCGGGATCAAGATGAAGGATTACGGTACCGTGATATTTACACTGGCTGATGAGGACAAGGAAGAGGCTCTTCCGCTGGTAAAGAGATTTTACGACATGGGATTTAATATTGAGGCTACCGTGGGTACCGGCGTATTCCTGAAGGAACATGGAATACGTACCCGTATACGCGGCAAGCTTTCCGATGGCAGTCAGGAGATACTGGAGTCCATACGAGCAGGCTATGTAAGCTATGTGATCAATACGCGTGCGATACTTTCCGGGATCCATTATGAGGATGGTGTTGCTATCCGCCGTTGCGCTGTACAGAATGGTGTTACAATGTTCACCTCTCTGGATACAGTGCGTATCTTGCTGGATGTACTGGAGGAAGCTGCGCCCAGGATATCGGTAATATAGGCCTGGAGCAGAGTGCTATCTGTGATCGGGCACTTTTTGATCGAGGAAAAAATATTGGACAGTATTTTTTTTGAAAAAATATTAAAAAGTTATTGACATGAAAAGTATAAGGGTGTATAGTAATCAATGTAAAGCGAAGGAGCTATTGCGAAAGCAGTGGCTCCTTTCTCTTTTGTGTGTGTAGTGGGTGCGATGGCGCAGAATGGATAAAACCTTCTGCGCCATTGTCGCTCGTAGGGAAAACAAAACGGTGAAAGCTAAAACATGATCATGCACCGTGATGTGGCACTACAGCACAAAAAATAAAAGAGGAGGAAGTAACTATGAGTGAAGAAGTCAACAGTCTGGTTTTTGGTATATGGTTTTTGGCAGGGGCCGCATTGGTCTTCTGGATGCAGGCAGGGTTTGCAATGGTCGAGACAGGCTTTGCAAGAGCAAAGAATTCGGGAAATATTCTTATGAAGAACCTGATGGATTTCTGCATCGGTACCGTCACATTCATCCTTATAGGTTTCGGATTGTTTCTTGGTGAGGATGTGATGGGCTTTATCGGTAAGCCCGGTTTTGATGTTTTTACCGCATACGAAAGTTTTGACTGGTCGAACTTTATATTTAATCTTGTTTTCTGTGCGACCACCGCAACGATCGTATCCGGTGCAATGGCAGAGAGAACTAAGTTTTTAAGCTACTGTGTATATTCGGCTATCATTTCTGGTTTGATCTATCCGATCGAAGCACACTGGACCTGGGGTGGCGGCTGGCTGGCACAGATGGGATTCCATGATTTCGCAGGATCCAACTGTATACATATGGTAGGCGGTATCTGCGCGCTGATCGGTGCAAAGATGGTAGGACCCAGGATCGGAAAGTTCGTTAAGGATAAGAGCGGAAAGATAACCAAGGTAAACGCATTCCCCGGACATAACCTTCCGATCGGTGCACTGGGTGTATTTATCCTCTGGCTTGGCTGGTACGGATTTAACGGTGCAGCCGCAGCTTCACTGGATGAGCTGGCAAGCATCTTCGTGACCACTACCATAGCACCTGCGATAGCTACCGTGGTATGTATGATCTTTACCTGGATCAAATATGGTAAGCCTGATGTAAGTATGTGTCTCAATGCTTCACTGGCCGGCCTGGTGGCGATCACCGCTCCCTGTGATGTGTGTGATGCATTCGGTGCCATCATAATAGGTGCTGTAGCAGGTCTGCTGGTAGTATTCGGTGTATGGTTCCTTGATAACAAAGCTCATATCGATGATCCGGTCGGTGCTGTAGCAGTGCATATGATGAACGGTATCTGGGGTACTTTATCGGTAGGTCTGTTTGCAACAGAGACAGCACCCGCATTTGCAAGAGGATACGGTGACGGCCTGGCATTCGGAGCCAATCAGATAGCAGGCAAAGGACTCTTCTACGGCGGCGGATTTGAACTGCTGGGAATACAGGCAGTAGGCATGTTATCAACCGCAGCATGGACCGTCATCACTATAATCATCACGTTTGCGGTCATCAGGGCGATCTTCGGCTTAAGAGTATCTGAAGAAGAAGAGATCACCGGTCTGGATGCGACCGAACATGGCCTGGCAAGTGCTTATTCGGGCTTCGCTATCATGGATGTTGCAGGCTCTATGACGATGGATGTAAACGAGAATACTAACCTGGGCAGTGACAGTTATGATGAAGCGAGCGAAGCTAAGCGTAAAGCTTCGGTACCTGTTGTAAAGGCTCCGGATATAGAAGATACCGGGATCTACAAGGTAGTCATAGTTGCAAAGATGTCGCGTTACGAACATCTTAAGAAAGTAATGAACGATCTGGGTGTTACCGGAATGACTGTGACAAATGTTATGGGATGCGGCATACAGAAGGGCGCCGGTGAAAGGTACCGTGGTGTTGAAGTGGATGCTACGCTGCTGCCAAAGGTAAAAGTTGAAGTGGTAGTAAGTGCGATCCCCGTTGATTATGTGGTGGATGCAGCTAAGAAAGCGCTCTATACCGGACACATCGGTGACGGAAAGATATTCGTATATAACGTAAACCGTGTGGTCAAGATAAGAACGGGAGAGGAAGGTTACGACGCATTGCAGGATGTGGAGTAAGCTGAACTGAAGATTAAATCCTAAAGATCCCTCACAATGTTTCGGGATGACAGATAAGCTGTAAATCCCGGAATGGTTGAAGGATCTTTATGGCGTTTTATGCGGGTATTATTCTGAGCTGAGCGGGGAATCTTTGTGACATATAATATAAGGAGGGTAAGATCATGAATGGCATGATCCATGAAGAATGCGGAGTTTTCGGGATCTGGCAGAAAGAGGATGCCGATCTGGCAAGACTCTTATATCACGGACTGACAGCGCTGCAGCACAGAGGGCAGGAGGCTGCGGGTATAGCAGTGAATACGGACCGTGTGATCAGTTATCACAAGGGGCTGGGATTGGTGCATGAAGTGTTTGATGATCCGGAGCTTGATAAGCTGGGACACGGGAACATAGCGGTCGGCCATGTAAGATACTCTACCAGCGGAAGTAACAGCGTGATCAATGCACAGCCGATGGTCGTAAAGCATGTTAAGGGACAGCTGGCACTGTGCCACAACGGTAACCTTACCAATTCATTTGAACTTCGCAGAAAGCTGGAATTATCGGGATGCATTTTTCAGACAACCAGCGATACGGAGGTTATATCGTACCTTATAACCAGAAACCGTTTAAACACCCCGTCTATAGAAGCTGCTGTTGAAAAAACAATGGATGAACTGACGGGAGCATATTCACTGGTGATGATGTCTCCGGCTAAGATGATAGGCTGCAGAGATCCGCACGGGCTGCGGCCTTTGTGTCTCGGGACTACACAAGAGAGCGGCTATGTTCTGGCGTCTGAAAGCTGTGCTCTGGATGCGGTGGGAGCAAGGTATGTGAGAGAGCTTGATCCCGGGGAGATCGTCGTTATCGATAAGGATGGGATAAGGAGCATAAAAACTCACTGTAATAAAGAGGCACACAGGATATGCGTGTTTGAATATATCTATTTTGCAAGGCCTGATTCGGTTATAGAAGGTGTAAGCGTACATGAAGCAAGACGCCGTGCAGGGGCCTTTCTCGCAAAAGAACATCCTGCGGAGGCTGATCTGGTAATGGGCGTACCGGATTCCGGGCTGGATGCGGCAATGGGTTATGCCGAGGCAACAGGAATACCCTACGGCATGGGGCTTGTAAAGAACAAATATATAGGCAGGACTTTTATAGCCCCCGATCAGAACAGCAGGGATAAGCTTGTCAGGCTTAAGTTAAATACCATAGATTCGGTTATCAAAGGCAAAAGGATCGTGCTTATAGATGACAGCATCGTAAGGGGGACTACCAGTGCCCGTATCGTAAAACTGATCAGACAGGCAGGAGCCAAAGAGGTACATATGAGGATATCGGCACCGCCGTTTCTGTTTCCATGCTATTACGGAACGGATATTGATTCAAAGAACAGCCTGATTGCCAACGGACACAGTGTTATAGATATCGCAAAGATGATAGATGTGGATTCGCTCGGGTTCCTTTCTGTGGAAAATGCTCTTAGACTGGCAGGCGATGATAAGAACGTATGCGCTGCCTGTTTTAACGGAGACTATCCTGCCGGGGCACCGGAGCATGCTGAAAAGGACAGATTTGAGTGAGGACAGGGGGACCGTCCCCGCGTCCTCAAAGTGTATAAACGAAAATAGTATACGGACTGCCGGGATCGGTATATACTCCCGATGTTTTCAGACCAAGTTCTTCGGAGTTGCTTATCTCAACACGGGAAAGAATGTAGCGGCAGTCCAAAGACCGTAAGATACTCATATCTATAAGAAGTCTGTGATCGGTAAATGCCACATTTCTAAGGGGTTCATAGGTGTTTTCATCTGAAGCTGAATAAAGACATACCCGTGCTCCCCATTCATTGTAATACTGCGCCATGGAAGGAGAGCCGGCCAGTGCCGGTGCTATAAGTCTGCTCCAGGTATCTTTATATTCCTGCGAATACATACCCAGATAGCCGTCTATTGTGGAAAATCCGTTGTAATCAAGGATACCGGGATGAAAGCCGAAAGCGGCACACCATTCGCCGTTATATCCCAGGTCATTTTTTATATTGTCAAAAAGTTCTTCAGAAAAGAATTCATCATAATCAAGATAAGTAGTTTCTTTGTTTTTTATCAGACGATATGCCTGATTATAAAGCGTATAATAAAAGTCATTATACATCTGAGGGAAGAGCATTGTGATCAGGAGTGCAGCGCAGGCTGCGAAATCTGCCCAGCGTCTGCTGTGAAGCTTATTAAAGCGATATAGTTTGACACAGATGATCGTAAGTTCCAGATACCACAGGCAGGGATTCAGAAAGCTCGTACGTCCGAAATTGAACCCCTCAAGCTGCGGAATGAGCTTTTCTACAAGGCCGTATACCGGTCTGTAGAAATAGAGACCATAGATAAGACTGTTAATGAGGATCATAATGAATATGATGTTTAAGGGATCTTTTAGGATCTGATCTTTTTTCTTAGAACGGATATAGCGCACATTTACAATGAACAGTGCTATGAGAGTGACAGGCAGTATAAGAAAGCTGTGATCGTCCTGTTCATGAAAAGCCGGATTTAGAAAGGCTGTGACCGCCGCTTTAAGTGCACCTCCCAAGGAAAGTGAATCGTGAACCATGCTTCCGCGGATGGTAACGGTATCGCTAAAGAGCATCTCCTTAAAAAGTCTGTATTCGAAACATACATAACCAAGAGACAGAACGATCACTGACAGGAATATCTTAACAGGAAAACGCTTATCCCTGATCCATAATACTATCACGGCTATGCATACCCAGGCCAGGATGAAAAATCCGTGATAGGAAAAATAGGATACAAAAGGATAGCAGAATACTCCAAAATAGAGTGGCAGGATCTTTTTGATCCCGCTGTCTTTAGAGATATAAAGCCTGCGAAGCAGAAAGATGATAAGTGGTATGGAAGTAAAAGCTATACCATATGCCGGGAAGACCGGTATAAGACCATAGGCAAGGCCGCATAGCAGCACAGGAGCTTTACACTGTTCATAGTCTTTTTGGAGAACATCTTTTGCCAGCAGGCGGATGGAAAACAAACCCATAAAGATCTTTAGGGTGTACCCGGTCAGATATGCCGCTAAAGGCGGTAAAAAAACAAATGGGAGATTGTATAAGGAAAATTCCGTGCCGAAAAAATCCCTGGGTACTCCGTGAAGTATCGGAACATCCGTGTTTTGCGCAAACCACAGACCATGGTATTTAAGAGCGGCGAAATGAGCCACAAAAAGATCCAGATTATCATGGACCTGTATATAGGATGAACCGCGGAAGATCAGGAAAAGCAGTGCCTGAGCGGCCAATACTGCGATAATGATATAATAAAACCAATGTTCTTTGAAATTTGTCTTTGTTTTTTTCATAAAGAAGATGATATACCGAAGAAGAATGAAAGTCAAATCAGAAAACCATGAGAGACATCTCTCCTCCTGTTTTCATTGTAAAATAAGGGAGGGAGTGGTAGAATAAAAAGGAATCTACCGCTTCGTACTGAAGGACAGATGTGATGTGTCTGTAATGAATTGACCGGAGGCAGTGTGGGATCAAAGCATAAAACGTAAGATGGAGGAAATGATAAATGGATGGATGTTTATTCTGTAAGATAGTATGCGGAGAGATACCTTCCGCAAAGGTATTTGAGGATGAGGTGTCCTATGCATTCAGGGATATAAATCCCCAGGCGCCGGTACATATACTTATAGTGCCGAAAAAGCATATAGATTCTTGTGCCGTGCTGGATGGTGCGGATGAAGCACTTGTAGGAAGGATATTTACAAATATAGCAAAGATCGCCAAGGATGAAGGCCTGGACAAAGGCTTTCGTGTGATAAGTAACAGCGGTGATGATGCAGGGCAGACCGTACATCATCTGCATTTCCACATACTTGCCGGCAAGAATATGGGAGAAGGTCTGGTCCCTTAAATAAAGGGAACCATAGTACAGGAACACAGGGATCAAAAAAAGCAGCCCGGTAAGTGAGCTGCTTTTTAATTAGATTCAGTCTTCAAACCAGGCCGGATCGGGCTGCCAGTTGGGATCGGGATCATGATCCGGAAGCCACACATCTTCCTGTTGCTGCTGTTGTTGCTGTTGTTGCTGTTGTTGCTGCTGTTGGGCAGCTTCGGCATCGGCAGCTTCGGCAGCTGCGGCAGCGGCGGCTTCAGCTGCAGCACGGGCAGCTTCGGCAGCAGCTTCATCAGCATATATACGCTTGCTGTTTTCCTCACGTGCCAGTTCTTCTTTTGCTTCATCTTCTGTGAGGAGTCCCGCATTCTTCCAGGTGAAGAAGTAAAAATTGCTCTTGATCAGGTTGAGTGCCGCGGAATACTCACTGCTGGTATAATCAACCATTGCATCAAAGTAAGCATCAAGCTCTTTATCGGTAAAATCATCTGCAGCAGGAGACCAGGTCTTCTGACCGGTTGATTTGTCATAAGAGACATATTCGGTGATAAAGCTTCCGTTATAGAGGCGTGCTCTGTGTATACCGTCTGAAAATACATCGGTACCCATGTACATACGTGAATCAAAATCAATATTAAACAGATTCAGCACGGTAGGAAGTATATCTACATTGCAGCAGTATGTGTCGCATTTAATGGGCTCTTTGATACCGGCATTATATATGATACACGTGGAGTGACTCTTCTCAAAGGTATCAGGAAGGGTTCCACCGTTTATCTCGGTGACTGACGGATCCGAAAGATAATAGGGATAATGATCTCCGGCAAGGACGATAACGGTGTTATCAAGCTGACCTTCTTCTTCAAGGCGTTTAAGAAGTGTCTCCATAGCAAGTTCCAGTTCATATTCGCCGCAGAAGTAACCTAAGACTTCGTCTGATTTATATTTTCCGTTGGCACGTTCACGGACGACATCGATATTTTTGCGATACATAAAGTTAGATGCATTGTAAGGTCCGTGACCGCTGAAAGTCATATAGTAAGCAAGGAAGCGTTCCCTTTCAATATAATCATCCATTGACTGTTCTATCATTTCCAGATCGGAAGCGGGCCATGAACTGGTAAATACCATGCCGTTTCCCAGGAATTTCATATGCTGGTATCCGAGGTTAGGCCAGGAATAGCAGCGTTTGTAATAATCGCCATAGTAATTATGGTATGCATAGCTTTCAACGTCCTCTACGCTGTCAAAAAGATCACCCAGTCCATAGGGCATGAAAACATTGGCAGACTGGGGGAAGGATCCCACAGCGGTACCGGCCATGGCAAAACGGGAAACATCCGGCCACAGTGAGGTTGAAAAAGCATACTCACCGTTAGTAGTGGTGTTGGGGAAACTGTTATAAAAGTTCTCGAGGACTATCCCGTTATTTGCCATTTTGTAAAGAGTGGGAGTGATGTCTTTATCGATCCCGTACTTTGAAAAAGCTTCCGCACATATATATATAAGGTTATGACCTTCGAAAAGGCCGGTATATTCATTGGTTTCGGTAGGAACTCTTGATGCAAAGTAATCGCAGAGTGATGCAGTAGTTGCATCGTTTGTCATTTCCTTAAGGGCAGTGAAGTCTATATCTTCATCTACCCAGGGATGGATGTCTATGGTGTTTTCAGAAACAGCTGCCTCATTTGCGGATGAGGTATTCTCCTTTCCTGTTGCAAGAATATTTGCAGAGGGAGCGGAGGCTGATTTTTTGCCAAGGTCTATGGCAGCCATGTCAACTGTGGTGATAGGTGATGCAGCATCGCTGTCGGTGCCAAGATAATACGCTGAAGCTTCTACCAGCGTGGTGGTAAGGGTACCAAGACGGATAGAACTTGAATCCGTATCTGCAAATGCATCTTTAAACACATAATAAGCGGAATCACGATCTCTGCCGCCAAGTGCAAGAGCAACTCCGCCTATGGTCCATAAACCGAATGCGGCTGCCATGCAAAGAGGGTGAAGCCACAGTTTATAAGCACCGCCGGGCAGGGGCGCAGCCTGTCCTTCCTTTTCGGAAGGAAGGTGTATGAAAGAAAGCACTATTGTTGCTATAAGCGGTATGCACATAAGGATAAGATGCGGGATGGAGCTTATCAGGATATCCTTTATGGTCCAGCCGAAATTGCCCATGGCTTCACCGCCCATATTCATAAGTGAAACGGATAAGAGCGAACCTGAAAGTCTGTAATAGATCAGTTGGGCAAAGTAATAAAAACCAAGGCCGAATACCACTACTGAAGCGAGAATGCCGTTTATTCGCGGATGTTTTTTAAACCATCCGCAGAGTGACGCACAGAACAGAGCCTGTGCGGGGACAAATGCGAGAAGCGGGAGATTGGCTCGTGTAAAACTCCCGGAGATATCTATCCTGATAAGGAATTCGTAATAGATGATAGTTACAAAAAAGAGGATGAAATAAACTAATATCTGACCATTACCGAAGCGTGCAGGCCATGCAGTGTATTTTGAGGCAAATGCGGGAGTATCTTCATCCAAAGAAGTGTCTTCCGTATTTTGTGTTTCATCCTGTAATATATTTTCGCTGATCTCTTCTGTAACTGCTTCCTGTGCAGTTTCGGAAACGGCGGGATCCTCTATGATCGGAAGAGTTCCCGTTTCCATTGCATCCATATCTATGATGTTTATATCGTTTTCGTTATTTGCTTTCATGATATCCTGACTCTGTATTGACTGACCAAATGTTGCTCTTATCACTTGTGCCGCTCAGGATGTTCTTAACAGTCTCAAAAGAGGTGCACATTGAGTGATCCAGGTTATTATAACGATGCTGGCCGTTACGGCCCACGCAGTAAAGATTATCTATAGAGCTTAAATAAGCAGTGAGCTTATCCATATGCTCATAGGTATCGAAATAAGCGGGATAGGCCTTTTTGACCTTCTCCTCATGATAGTCGAGTACATCGCTCTTTTTGGCAACGATGCCAAGACGTATCATATCTTTGATCGCAAAGCGGGCAAATTCTTCTTCGCTCATATTCCACCAGTCACTGCCTTCCTGGCAGAAGTATTCAAGTCCTATCCACACGGTATTTTCAAGATCCTTTACCATGTAGGGAGACCAGTTGTTGTATATCTGAAAGCGGCCCATTTCTATGCCCTTATCATGTACATAAACCCAGTTATCGGGGATTATGTTGCTGATGGTCTTCATCTTGGTTTGGTTTTTGAGCAGAAGCTTATCAACAGGGATAAGCACACCTAAAGTGATATAGTCACGGTAGGGGAGCCCTTCTGCGATCACCTGCATATCTGCCGGAACATCATTCATTCCGTGTACAAGGTCTTTGACCGGCATGGAGGAGATGAGTATATCTGCTTCGATCCGCTTTTTTCCGTTGGGTACTTCTACGTCAACGGAGGTGATGTGATCGTTTTCGTCCTTGTTTATGCCGACTACACGGTGCTGCGTGAGGATCTGTCCGCCTTTTTTCTTTATCTCTTCGGCGGTAACGTCCCAGAGCTGACCGGGACCCAGCTTTGGATATTTAAACTCTTCTATAAGAGAGGTCTCAACCTTGCGTTTTTTACCCTTCTTCTGAGGAATGAGCTTTCCGAACATATCCTTAAGGATAGCGGTAATGGACAATCCTTTTACACGCTGGCTGCCCCAGTCGGGTGCGATGACAGAAGGGTGGCGTCCCCAGAGATTTTCCGTGTATCGTTCAAAAAACATGCTGTAGAGCTTACGCCCGAAGCGGTTGATATAAAAATCCTCAAGGGAATTCTCCTTGCGTTTATGTATAAGTGTTACCATATAGGAGATACCGACCTGAAGAGTGGTAAAAAAGCCCATATCCGCCAGTGTGCGGAATTTTAGTGAGATAGGATAATCGAAAAACTTTTTATTAAAGAAGATACGGGAAACACGTCGACGTGTCAGCATAACCTTATCTTCTTTTTCGGGATCGGGATTGCCCTTTACAAGAGGAACATGTACGCGCAGTTTCCTGTAATCCCTGGCTGAGCGTCCCTGCATGGGGAGCATCTTATCCCACCATTCGTTTACTTCATCTACTTTGGAAAAGAAGCGGTGACCGCCCATATCCATGCGGTTACCTTTATAATCCACGGTCTTGCAGATACCGCCCATGGCGGTAGATTCTTCAAGAACGGTCACTTCATATTCATTACTTTTATCAAGCAGTTCGTATGCAGCGGTAAGTCCTGCAGGACCGGCGCCGATTATAACGACTTTTTTCATTATCCTGTTCCCCCGACAAAAACGTTGTCTAATATAACACAATCCTAAATATTTTACAACAATAATCTTTGAATGTAAATTGCTTTGACATCGGTTTACATAAAATAGCTTCGAATGCTTTCGTAAAGAAGCGGAGATGAGTCTTTGATAAAAAGATAGTCTCCGTCTGCACAATATACCCGCAGGGAATAGAAAACGGCCTGCAGGAGCAGGATGGAGAACAGCCTGCGGGATATTCTGTTTTTGCTGTCCGACAGGTAAGGGATCCAGAGTATGAACGCCGCTATTATAAAGGGAGTGGTAAAGTCGCAGCTGTAGCGGTAGAGGATGCCTGCAGAGTTGACATCAAAAACTGCGATGATCAATGCAGGGATCAGAAAACACAGAGTTAAGACACGTTCCTGTGTTTTCAGCTTTTTAAAGAAGCCGAGAGCCTGCATGGGGATGATCAGCATGAACGGCGTGGCTGTAAGTATGCCGCCGAAAGTAAATTCGACCAGATTGCGTCCCATATAAGCACTGTCTACTATGGAAGATGTCAGGTAAGGGAAGTCTGCGGTAGTTGCGACAGGCTGGAGAAGGAAGCAATACAGACCTCTAAGCAGACGGTCCATGTTAAAGCCACGCAGGTTCATATCATTGGTAGTAAGGCTCAATGTGGCGCCAAATTCAAATATGCTTCCGAAACGTGCATAATTGTACAGGCATACCGGAATGGCAATGAGCGCAAAGGGTATAAAGAAGAGGAGCGTATCGGAGATCGTCTTTCCGGTAAAGAGAAGTCTGTTTTTGATGCTGCAGATGCCTTCTTTTTCCGGAAACATAAACAGCGGTATGCTTATGAAGGAGAAAAGCGCCATCTGGGGACGGCAGCCTACCGCACAGGCCATACACAGCGAGCCGGAGAATAAAAGTACTGATCTTATGCGGCCTTTACGGCTTGCTGCACAAAACCAGAGCCCCAGGCCCAGTAAGGTAAAAGCATTTCCCGCAAGTACGGGGATATTGTATATATCAGGGCGTGATACAAGAAAGACATAGTTGGCAAAAAGAGTAAAGCACCAGCTTGCAGCCAGATAGAGATAAAAAGGAAAGTCTCCCCGCTTAAAGCGTTTTACAAGCTCCCATACCAGAAGGAAGGAACCGATAACGAGCAGTGACCAGAAGCGCCAGGAAGCGTCGCAGTTGGAGGGCAGTTCGTTATGCAGCTTATACCAGGGGTAATAGAAGGTAAGCTCCGGTATGATGCCGAAGTATACATAATATTTTCCTTCATAGTACGCATAGTCCATTTTAAAAGGGATCCCCTCAGCCATCAGCGCCAGGGTATCGTAAGGGTTTTCTTTGGCGATGAGCGAAGCATCGGCGGTATAGTTATCAAGGCTTACGTGGCCTTCATCAAGCGCTATAGCCAGTTCCTGATACTGGGCATGATGCCCGGGAGGATCATTTACCAGTTTTTCGTTGGAAAAGGCCAGGTCATAACCCAGACGGATAAGAAAGATGATACTGAGCGCTATAATGACCAGCTGAACGGGATCACGGCCGTTACAGGAAACAGTGGGGGACCGCCTCCATGACAGATAAAGGAATAAAAAGATCATAAAAAGAATGAAGATACGAAGGGGTTTTATCTGAAAAGGTTTATGAATATTTAGCAGGATGTTTCCGGTACTGATATGCACGCCTTCGGGAATACTTAAGACAGCGTAGATCTCCCGGACCTTTCCATAGGGATAAATATCGCAGTATCCGCTCATTTCAGCTCCGGAAACAATGCGGAATTCAGATATGGGATATACATAGGCGTTACCTTCGTCAGACAGTTCAATATGAGCCGTTATTTGATCGGCTCCTTCTATGTTAATACCGGTAATAAAGATATTATCGATATCCTGATCCACATGTGCATGTGTTGTCTCGTATTCTGCAGGACCCGTGACATCAATGGGGGGAAGTTCTATGTGCTCATTGCCAAGAGTGGTGATTGAGCGGAAGTTGAATATCAATATTTCCGAAACAAAAGAAAAGACCAGCAGAAGGATAAATACCGGCAGCAGTTTCTTTGATTTTCCGGGATTTATGCTTTGCTGATCCATATCCGATATCAGTTCCATTTTGAGAACATGGTCTGTCTTGCTCCGCGCATGGGACGGCCTTTGAGTACGTCATTAACGGCATCCATGCGAAGACCTGCATCTATGAAGTCGCAATGTTTGCAGAATGGAAAGTTCTGACGGCCATCGCCTATCTTATTACGTGCATCCCTGTATTTCTCACCGCCCCAGATCTCCTTAAGGCTCTGAGTCTTAAGATCGCCAAGGGTAGTTACTTCGAAATTATCACAGCAGCATAAGCCGCATCGTCCGTCAGGGAAGATGAACATATCGGTAAAAGGCATAAGGCAGGTTTCTTTTATCTCTGTCTGCTTGGCTGCTTTATTGGGAGCAGAACCGGCACGGTTTGTCAGAACAGCCTTGATATAACGCATCTGAATGAGTATCTCGACATCCTGGAATTTCTCCGGACGGGATTTGATATAATCATAGATCTCCTGAATATTATCATGAAGCTTCATGTCATCGCAGTAATTGTTGATGATGAGCTGATCCACATAAGGAACAATGGATTTGAGGCGCTCGATATCCAGGATAAGACCGTTTGTCGACATGAAAATAAAGCTGTAAGGCAGCTTTTCACGGCAGTATTTATGGAAGTCCACGATGCGGTTATCAAGCCAGGGCTCATTATTCCCGTAAAGTGTGAGATGACCGCGGTAGTCCCATTCTGCCAGCTGGTCTATTATACTGTAGAACATTGCCTCATCCATTCGTTTAAAAGGACGTTTATCCCGGCCTTTTGAAGCTGCACAGAATTCACAGCCGCTGTTACAGCGGTTGATGGTCTCAAGATTGACTATGAGAGGGTGCGGAGGCTCCGGGAAGCTGTTGAAATATTCTATATAACGCTGCTGGTTCTTGATACGTGTCTTAAACTGCAGCTTAAGATAGGCGTCTGAAGACAGATGGGGAAAGTGTTTCTGCATCTCCCAGCCGAAGCGCCCCATGAAATTATGATAACGGACTGACATAGCTGTACTCCTCTAAAATGCTCTTATAAAAAATAACGTTGACATCATAACATATTATGGTAAAAATGTAAATTACAGCTACAATATATTGTGAGAAGATTCTTCTGGCTGAGCAATCGGAATGATGTACATATTACTCAAAGAAGCGGAGGATATTTCCGGATGAGAAAAAAAGGAATACTGGGCGGGACCTTTGATCCCATACATAACGGGCATATGGCAATGGCGGAACTGGCTATAGAGCAGCTGAAGCTGGATGAGCTTATACTGCTGCCGGCGGGAAATCCCTACTTTAAGAAAGGGATAAGTCCTTATGAAGACAGGTATAAGATGTGTCTGCTCGCTGCAGCGGAGAGCAGATATAAAGAGTGTTTCAGTGTCAGCCGGATGGAAGCGGATGAGAGCAAGCCTACCTATACATATATAACCCTTTCGGAAATAAAGCGGGATGACCCCGATGCGGAGCTTTATTTCCTGTGCGGGGCGGATGTGCTCGAGAGCATACACAGCTGGAGAAAGCCGGAAGAGATATTTACGGCCGCAAAGCTTGCGGTGTTTGAAAGGGACGGATCGGAAAGTGTGAGACGGTCGGCAGCGGTACTCAAAGAAAAGATCCCTCATGCGGAGTGTGAAGTCATAAGTGCCCATGTGCCGGATATCTCATCGACAATGGTCCGGGAAACGGTAAAGAGCGGTGGGGATATAAGCGCACTGGTATGTCCGGCGGTGGCAGAGTATATAAAGCATAACGGTTTATATGATGGCATAGCGCAGCGAAGCTGAAGGGATATGTTTCCTTGCTGTATTCAGCAGCTGATCCAGCTCCTCATCGGAGAAAGAAGAGAAATGCCCGGGGCCGCTCTCTAAAACGGAGATCACGCCTTCGCTTTCTTTATACGACTGCAGCACATATGCTTTTGCGTTCGTGATCCATCTGCCGATCTCTTCCATATCATAGGATGTGTGAAGGCCTTTTACCAGTGTGGTTCGAAATTCATATTCTATGCCGCAGTTCATTATGTATCCGGCAGATTCCATATAAGGAGATATATCAATGCCCTTACAGCCGCTTACTTCCTGATACCTGGAAGGGGCAGCTTTGATATCCATGGCTATCATATCGATAAGTCCTTCTTTATATAAGGATCTTATCGCAGAAGGTGAGGAGCCGTTTGTGTCCAGTTTGACGGGCAGGCCGAGCTTTTTGATCCTGCCGATAAAATCAGCCAGATCAGGCTGGAGAGTGGGTTCACCTCCGCTGATACAGACGCCTTCCAGGATGTTTTTGCGTTTATTTATCCTGGTAAGAACTTCTTCGGGATCCACCGGATCTTCAAAGTGCTGCGGCAGGACCAGCGAAGCGTTCTGGCAAAAAGGACAGCGCATGTTGCATCCGCAGGTAAAGACCGTGCAGGCTAATCTGCCGGGGTAATCGAGCATTGTGGTGGGTAGAAAACCTCCTATTAGCATGGGAAACCTCCGTAAATAGGGTATTTTATCGGTAAATCATCCTGAGCAGGATATCGGTGCTGTCTGACATCCTGAGCAGAGGCTGTAAGGATTCTTCCGGAATTACATTTTAAAAGGATTATAACAGAATGTACACAAAAATTCACTTGATTTTGTCCCTTATATATGTATAATATTCTGTGGTGAAATTAGTTTCAATAAACTAACTATATTATAAAAGAAAAGGAGTAAAAGATGGCACAGATCGATTTGAGCAAGTATGGCATTACAGGTGTTAAGGAGATTTTCTACAATCCCTCCTATGAGCAGCTGTACAAGGACGAGATGGATCCCTCTCTTACCGGCTATGACAAGGGTCAGCTGACAGAGCTGGATGCAGTTAACGTTATGACCGGTATCTACACCGGACGTTCCCCTAAAGACAAGTTCATCGTTGATGATGAGAAGAGCCACGATACCGTATGGTGGACTTCCGAAGAGTATCCCAACGATAATCACCGTGCTACAAAGGAAGCATGGGATGCATGCAAGAAGCTTGCTGTTGAGCAGCTGTCAAACAAGAGCCTTTACGTTGTAGATGCATTCTGCGGCGCTAACAAGGACACCAGAATGGCAGTTCGTTTCATCATGGAAGTTGCTTGGCAGGCACACTTTGTAGAGAATATGTTCATCAAGCCTACCGCTGAGGAGCAGGCAAACTTCGAGCCTAACTTCGTAGTATACACCGCTTCAAAGGCAAAGGTTGAGAACTACAAGGAGCTGGGTCTTAACTCTGAGACCGCAGTTCTGTTCAACGTAACAAGCCGTGAGCAGGTTATCTTAAATACCTGGTACGGCGGTGAGATGAAGAAAGGTATGTTCTCTATGATGAACTACTTCCTTCCTCTTGATGGTATGGCTTCAATGCACTGCTCCGCAAACACCGATATGGAAGGTAAGCACACCGCTATCTTCTTTGGTCTGTCAGGAACAGGTAAGACCACACTTTCAACCGATCCTAAGAGACTCCTCATCGGTGATGACGAGCACGGCTGGGATGACAACGGCGTATTCAACTTCGAGGGCGGATGCTATGCAAAGGTTATCAACCTGTCCAAGGAGAACGAGCCCGACATCTACGGCGCTATCAAGAGAGATGCTCTTCTTGAGAACGTTACCGTTGATGCAAACGGAAAGATCGATTTCGCAGATAAGAGCGTAACCGAGAATACCCGTGTTTCTTATCCTATCGAGCACATCACCAATATCGTTAAGAAGGTAAACGGCGTATCTTCAGGCCCTGCAGCAGAGAACGTAATCTTCCTTTCTGCAGATGCATTCGGAGTACTGCCTCCCGTTTCCATCCTTACTCCCGAGCAGTGCCAGTACTACTTCTTAAGCGGTTTCACCGCTAAGCTTGCAGGTACAGAGCGCGGTATCACCGAGCCTACACCTACCTTCAGCGCTTGCTTCGGCCAGGCATTCCTTGAGCTGCATCCTACCAAGTACGGCGAGGAGCTGGTTAAGAAGATGGAGAAGAGCGGAGCTAAGGCTTACCTTGTAAACACCGGCTGGAACGGAACCGGCAAGCGTATCTCCATCCCTGATACCCGCGGTATCATCGATGCTATCCTTAACGGAGATATCAAGAAGGCTCCTACCAAGAAGATCCCTATCTTCGATTTCGAAGTTCCTACCGAGCTTCCCGGCGTTTCTACTGAGATCCTTGATCCCAGAGATACCTATGCTGATGCTTCCGAGTGGGAGACCAAGGCAAAGGATCTTGCTGGGAGATTCCAGAAGAACTTCAAGAAGTATGAGACCAACGAGGCAGGCAAGGCACTGGTTGCTGCAGGCCCTCAGCTGTAATCCGTATGGAATATTAAGAATTATCAAGGGGCGTGGCCGTAAG
>CACZBK010000027.1 GCA_902779395.1 uncultured Lachnospiraceae bacterium
ACAAAATGCGTGGAATAAGCCGGCGGAAGGAAGAAGAGAAGCTGGTTGATCCCGGATCGTATTCTGATGAAAAAAAGTTTAAGAATTAACATAGGTCAATGAAATGATAATTAAAATTGATATCCTCTCTTTCAGGAGGTGATATCAATGGATACAACAAAACAAAACGCAAAACGTGCACTTACTTTAACAACAGTACTTAGATTTATACGACATTTACTATGCATTCAACACCTTTAGTGCTCTTTTAAGTTTATCTTCTTTTCTCTGCATCCAAACTCTACTGTCTTCGTTCTTCCCCGGCAGATCAACAGGAATTCCCGGTACAATATACGCATCAGCTTTCACCAGTCTCCTGGTTTCATCACTTGAATCGACAAACACAAAGTCCTTCATTGCATTTTGTAATGCCTGACCATCATAAAGTCTACAGAGGAAAGCTAAGGACTGGTCAGCACTCACCAATCGATTCTTTCGTACCGGAATCTTTTCCAGAACGATATTCTGAATCACTGTCACGGATTCATCTGTTACGGACGGATCAGTCATGTGATAGGTCTTAAAATCTGATTCTGCAGAAATGGTAATCTCGACAACAAATACCTGTCCGGCGCTGTACATCCTTACTATCCCCTGGTCGGTTTTTACAATCGCAACATTATTATGCTGGTTTGAAAGATACCGAACAACCCGCTGCGGATTATATTTCTTTCCTTTACCATCTACGCTTAAATCGATTTGCAGAGAAAGGTCATCATCACTCAATAAAATCTTTGTATAGATCACTGCGATCAGAAACCCTATCCCCAGAAGAGAGATTAATACTGCAAAGAATAATCCACCCTCTTCTGCATCACCTTTTGCAATAGCTGATATAACAAATATCGTCCCCGCAACAGCGAAAAACAGCCCGCATAATCCGCCGCTTATCCAAAACAACGGCCATGATCTGTGCTTAGTTCCGAATGTACTGCGAAAAGAGCTCAACACATCACTCATCACTGTGTTCCTTTGGGATAACTAACTATATCTCCCCAGCTTAATACTTCGTCAAACATACCCTCCAGCTGGACCAGTCCATACTGCCACAAAAACACTCTGTCCTTTTCGGATATTTCTTCAAGCCTTTTCCATACAACATCCTTTATTGGCTGAGCATCCTTTGGTTCTTCCGGATCATACCCGACTATTGCTTCCTGTTCATCTGATACTTCTACCTCAAATGCATGTTCCGTCCTTCCGTTTGTATATGTTTCAGCAAGTTTTCTGACTACCTTTCCTTCCAGACCGCATTCCTCTTTCAGCTCTCTCAATACAGCCTCTTCCGGCGTTTCACCCTCTTCTATTCCTCCTCCAGGTACTGTATAAAAATACCGCCCATAGTAATTGACTTTTTCCATCAGTATCTTTTTATTCCGAAGAACGATAGCGACACTACGATTTCTAAATCCCATATATTATTCATCCCCTCTTTACAGAGCTCATTTCTTCTGTTCCTAATATTATTTCTTATTGCCGTTTACAAGATCCTTACCGCTAAGATAAGTATAATGATGCCAAGTGTTTTCATATTCATATTTCCATTACTCCTTCCAAAATCAACAATAGTTCTATTATCATTCATTGGAATATGTACATAATTATAATTTACTTTTTGTCATTCTCATGATCAACAATGCTATACACATCCCGCTCAGTACAATTGCTGTTCTTATTGACAGATTTCCAAGGTATCCCTTCTGCTCATCCAGCCTGTGGAGCAGATCTCCGTACATCGCTGGCAAATATATAGCGGCAAGCTGCATTATATATCCCCAGTGAATCTCACCGCATCCCTTGCTCCATCGATATATTTCATATACCATCATCAAAAAGTTCAACGCAAAGATCATGGTAAGCTGAACATTCACAAACGGTCCTACTCTGCCCGGTTCCATGCCAAACGGCATTATCCCATCTGTAACAAGAGTTAATACCACATAAGTCATAGCAACTGCCCAAATAAGCGTGATACATGAAATGATCCTAATCCCCCTCTCAAGACTTATGAGCCGCGCAGCCTCACCTCCCTGTACAGACCACCCATACAGAATAAGCATTAATGTCAATCCGTACAGTATATAATATGCTATTCCGGAGGAACTTGCAAATATGCCCCAGGGACTTTGTAATCCTGCAATCCCTACAAAAACAGCACAGCTCAGAGCCACCACAGCCGCAACAATTCCAAAGATCCTTTTCTTCTTTTCCCTTAACTGGATCTTTGACTGACGAAGAAGCTCAGTCAACGCCTCTTCCATGTCGATCTCATTTTTATCGTCCTGCTGTACTTCGCCTGTAACTATATCCTGAACCTTCAGATCAAGTACCTGCGCCAGGTTTTCCAGCACTCCGATATCAGGAAAACTCTCACCATTCTCCCATCGGGACACAGCTTTATTCGTGACTCCGATAAGATCGCCCAACTCACTCTGCGTATATTTCTTCGCTTTTCTGGCTTCCCGGATCAATTCTCCCGTTTTAAGCTTATCCATATACAAGCACCCCATTTTTTTGTTTTTGGTGCTTTCACCGTATCACAGCTGATACTCTATATCAATCCATTGTACAGAGAATTCCTGATTTTACAGGATTCCCTGTTAGATGGATTCAGTGCCGCACTATAATTATAATATCTTTCCTGCCAAAAAACTCCAAAGAAACATATCACTAATCTCTCTTATTCATCCTGGCTACATTTTACAAAACCTTCAAAACCATCATATTCTTCTCTTTTGCCCCTTCAGGGTCTTATCGCCGGTATATGTATCTCTTCCTGCACTCCATCAAGTATACACGAAAACACATAATCCGGTTGATAAAAGCCTTTCGAATCCAGCGAATAATCTATCCTGTATGATTCAATGGTCATCTCAGATATGTCTTTATAATATGACCATCTGCCGGCATATATCTGTTCAAGAGCCTCATTGATATCATAAGTCTCAAAATCCTTATATCTGTTCAGATCCAGTATCCTGTTCTCTATTCTTCCTACTCCTACATCATGATACAGATTACACCTAAGAGTCCCACTCTGTATATCTTCACCCGACTCATGTAAACCCACAGTAAATTCATACATACCATTCTCCTGCTCTGTAAAAAAAGCATCCGCAGGTATCATAAGGGGAACTGCATTTCGTACCTCTTCCTCGGATGCACCGATAAGCGGCCGGGATTCCTTTCCATCCTCCGTAAAAAAGACTCCGGGAAATGTCAACGTATACTTTCCTCCAAGATAATCTATCCATATACTGTTGCCACCGTCACCCGCAGAATACATAATCAGCGTTTCATCATATACAATAGTCCTGCTCTCATCGACATTAAGGCCAAATGAATTCATTACCTCTCTGCCTTTCGCTTCAGCCTCCTTTACAGACAAAACCTTTGCCTTATATACCGGCATGGAATGCACACACTCTCCCGGGATGATATTGTTCTTTACCGCAACCCGGTCCATATTATATTTTTTGACGGCAACAAATGAATTATTACCTAATTCCTTTACAGAATATTGGATAAAGATCATAGAAAACAGCAATATTGTGAGTATAACAGGTATCTGACACAGAATCATATGTGTCTGTGCTGGTTTCTTGTCTTCTTTTTTTATCCTGGATATAATATAAGCCCCAAGCGTAAAGATACCATATCCTATCATAGTTCCAACAGTGTTTCCCAGAAGGTCATCAAATTCAAATAATCCCCTGTGCG
Organism: uncultured Lachnospiraceae bacterium; assembly: GCA_902779395.1. GTDB lineage: Bacteria > Bacillota > Clostridia > Lachnospirales > Lachnospiraceae > NK4A136. Next base: position 3,760 of record CACZBK010000027.1, read on the forward strand.
TACACAACTGGACCAATTCAATAAAAGCAGAAAACAAAAAACCTGCCAGATAACATACATAGCCTTTACGAAAGCTCTTCCCTAACAAAGGCAGAAGAATTCCCAAAGGTATAAACATCACATAATTTAGTATTATAGCTCTCCAGGATGCAGCTTTCCAATTCACCCACGCATCACGGTATGAATAGAATAACATCTGTATCTTCTGCGTTCCAAACACAGCCGAAGGCCTTGATAGCATGGTAGCACCAATAACTATCATCAAATAAACCATCAACATTACACATACGGCAACCGTTCCGGCCTTAATATGCTTTTTTCCCTTAAGTATCTTTTTATATACCAGAAAATATCCTACAGCAAAACCCAATACAACTATAGCTGCAAGTATAAGGCTCGGTATTAAATATGTTATTCCCAGCCTTATAATATCTGTGATCCTCATTTTATTATTTCTCCAACACCTAATTAAAAGCTTGTTTCTTCCTTCATAAAGATATACAAATACTCTTTACTCTCATCAAATAATACTACTATCCAATCATCCTTTGTCTCTTTCGACCAGCTCATAGAACACGCTGAAGAATCCGGGAGATTTTTTATTTCGTCCCTATAATGTTCAATAACTGTTTTGCATCCATCCACGTTATCAGGCGTGGCGTCAGCTAATTTCATACTCCCGGTTCCTATATTAGCTTTATAAACAGTATATCGAAGATCAGGCCCATGAAAAGAGCTTTCATGGTGATCTTCAATGAGTATCATATTCTCCGGAAGTTTTGTCTTCCAAAAAGACTCATAGTATTCTTTGGGAGAATCCGGCTTGATATACAAAAATATCATCATCCCAAACAAGATAATCGGAATGACTATAAGCAAAAAGCGGCGAATAATTGATATGATATCTTTCTTTTCCATAAAGCAATACTGACGCCTAAAACAGGACTTCAAGCAATTCATCCTTATCACCCTAATATAGTAACTGATGTTGCGATTTTTTCAGCCTGTTCCTGTGTGAACTTATTCTTTGCAAAACTTATCATGTAATAAGTCCCCGCATCTTCCTTTACATACCAGAAAACATAGTAGCTGCTGATCCGCTTATCCTCTTCGATCTCAACGCCCTGCTGTTTAAGCTCATAAAGCTGCGCAGATGTATAGAGATCATGATCCTCCGAAAACTCCAGGGCATACCAGCCATCCGGGCGTCGTTCCAAATTGATGGTCTTTATATATTCCTGATCGGTATGGTTGTCCATATAGAAATGGGAATCAGCCCCAAAATAAGGTGCGTGTTTATCAGTAAACACGAGTTGTACATTTGAAGCGGGCAGCCTGGTGATCACTCCTGAATAAAGCCAGCTCCAGTTAACGCTATTAACATGATTGTCCACGGTGTAGGCCTGTGGCAGTATATTATAACCACCCATGTGTCCATTATAATCTGAATATTGGCTTAGGATAAATCCTTCCGGCAATCTTATATCCATCCAGTCAGCTACAAACTCTCCGGCCGGTTCTTCCGGCATTATTGTGAAGTAATAAGATGATGTTCCGTTCTTCCATTCTCCGCTGAGCTCAACTACTATTGGAACATCTTCCGGAATGTCAATGTTAAGGCTGCTTGGTCCGTCGACCGGGTCCGCATTGTAAATAAAATGACTTTTTGCAGACTTTTCGTAAGAATCAGGATCTCCCGCACATTCAAGTTTCCAATATCTCATAACCATTTTAACAGGAGTAAGCGAAAAATCTAATACAATATCGTCAACACTATTAACCTTATATACATGCGTTATTCTCTCTACCATATCAAGAGGGTGCGCAGTATCGGCACTGATCTTAACTGCCTCATTGTCAGCATTTACATATGACCAGTCATATGTTCCCTGTGTTGCCACATATGCCCTTCCCGCGTATGTTATCGTAACCGTCGGTGGCTGCCAGAGTTTTGAATCAGCAGCTATCGTCTGAGCCGGCAAATACTCTGTATTAAGCTTATATTCCGTATCCTGCTGGCCTTCCACAACTTCTATATTATTATCTGCTTCTTTGTTTGATCCAGTATCATTTTCCTGTTTTACCTGATCATAACGGTTCAATGTGAAAAAATCCACCGTATAACGCTCCTTATCGATCTCACTTTCAAATTCACCATCAAGCACCTTCTGAAGATCATCATTAAGCCTCTCCACCACCTCATTTATATGATCCTGAGTTCCGTCCTCTTCGCGATATACATACATGTGTGTAGATATATGTCCTCCATCCTGACCATATGACATATATTCGTATACGTAAACATCTTTGATCATAGGATCCGTATTTACAGTATCTAAAAACCTCTTCATTATCTCTTCAGACTGTTCAAAAGTCCAGTTATCTGTCAGGGACAGCGGATCGATTGCAACACCATCTTCATATGCTGCATAATACAATCTGGCAACAGGAAGTGTTTCCCCCTTCTTAACCAGGCCGATTATCTGTCCCGGTTTAACAATATCACCTGTATATGTGTAATCAGATCCAAGCTGCCCGTATTTCAACAAAATCCCATTTCCTATATCCTCTACAATATAATTTCCCCACTCATCATCATATCCTTTTTCTGCAATACTGCCTTCACAGGCTGCAAAAACCGGTGCACCATCCCTTCCAGATATTTCAACATGATCCAGAATGCCCCCATTCATTTTTGTACCAAACCGAAGGATCCCATCTATCGATGATACCGATGGCCAATACCATTCCTTTGTGCCAACCTTATTTTCTTCAGTATCCTGTGACGACGCTAATGCTCCATCCTCTGTCGAAATTCCGACTTCTCCCTGCGCTGTCGTATCCTCAACATTCTCCGGCTTTGTTGCAAAACATATCCCTACGATAACAACAACAGCCAGGGAAACTATACATATCCAAAATGCCGGTTTTTTATGATCTAACACTTTTCTCACCCTTTCTTTTATACTGCCTTCCCCAAATGCAAGTGGACATACCATTACAAGTTTCTTTTGAATACTGTTTTCAAGCAGTGCTGTAGCATATGCCTTCCTGTCTTTCATATCATATCCGGAAACAGTCCTTTCATCACAGGCGTATTCAATATCCCTGGAAAGAAGGCTGTATGCAAGCCACATGAGTGGATTAAACCAGTACACACAAAGCAGGAGATAAGCCAAAGGTTTCCAGAGATGATCCCCGCGTTTTATATGGGAATACTCATGCGCTATGACATAAGGGATCTCCTCTTCATCGATACCTGAAGGCAGGTATATCCTCGGCCGGATCATCCCTAAGATAAATGCCGTTGCTGTCCTGTCACTCAGATAGATATTGTCCTTATACTTTACAGACTCCGCCATGCGAAGCTTAAGCTTTATATATGAAAACAGGCTGAACATCAGCATCAGGCCTACACCTGCGATCCAGATATATCCGGCTATTTCAAAAATTGATAGTTCCCGCTTAACAGGCTCTGTGATTTCCACGATCTCATATGGAATATATGTTACATCTTCCTGAATATCCCCGGTCGCTGTCACCGACATATTGTTCGCTTCTGCCTGCGGTATCTGCTCCTGATCAGTATTCCGATCAATAACCGCTGCTTCAATACTCTCGATCTTTTCATCCATCCCACGCGGGATCAGACTGAACGCACTCTCTATCGAAACCGGTATCACGAGCCTTAATGCAACGATTGCCCACAGAAGCATCACACACCATTTAGGCGCTTTCTTTAAAAGCAAACGTGCTGCTATCACGACGATGATCAGTATGCTCGCCGATATACTGATATTAAGTACCTTTAAAAAGATCTGTTCCATCAGTTTTCCTCCGCTTCATCGATCATCCTGCGAATCTCTTCCGCTTCTTTTTGTGTAAGCTTTCTGCCCTTTGTGAATGCGGCAATAAATGCCGGCAGCGATCCGTCAAAGGAATCATTCACAAACTGTTCACTCTGCAGCGAATAGAATTGTTCTCTGGATAAAACAGAAGTTACTGTACCTCCGTTATTCTGAAACACTCCCTTCGCACAGAGCTTACGTATCACGTTATGCGTAGTCGTTCTTGCCCAGCCGAATTCCTCCGCCGTAAGCTTGACCAGCTCATGGCTTGTAATAGGCTCCCTCTCCCATATCATCTCTGCAAATCTGCTCTCGATAACTCCAAGCTGTATATCTCCCATGATCAACCTCCAAAAACATAATAAGACTATCCGCGGTAGTCTATTGTTAGACTATCACTGATAGTCTTGCATGTCAATAGTTTTTTAATAGACTTCATCTTTTTTTTCTTCACGCACATCATTCACTTATATAACAGGGATACTATGGAAAATATTGCGGGCAGATATCACCGCATGTGAAATCACACTTATCTTTTTCCGTCCTGCATACTTCTTTTCCACTCCAGAAGGTTCACCGCAGCTATGATACCGAACATACCAAATACGATAAGTATCGCAGCTCCAACCGGCCACGCAAAAATATATCCCTCTGCTCCGGCGGCATCGATTATCCATTTTTGAAATACTATATAGCTTACCAATAAGCTTATAACCACTCTAAGCAACGCGGACATAACTACTCCGAAGCCATGCTCGATAAGCATCATCTTAAGCTTCTGCGCAGGCTCCATACCAACCACATCATAAAGCCAAAGCTCCCTTTTCCGTATACGCATAGCCTCAAGATAGCCTCAAGATAGCGCTGCAAGTTAACGGCAAGCCCATCACAAATATGTCCGTCAAAACGCCACAAATCTATCCGTCGAAATACTACAAATCTATTCGTCGTCCCTTGCAAGTGCCCGAAAAGAATCAGGTGAATCCAACGGTACAATCTCCTTATCTGCATTATTCAGGGATAAAGAACTACCAAACGACGAGTGTATCTCCAATCTTACTATTGATAACCTGATCCTGGCAGCGTGTCGTGGTGGATGGCCTTCCGTCATAAACAAGAAAACTGATAAGGCCAAATTAATGATAGCCAATAGTTATTTTGATAGTCTCTGTAGAGATGACATCTGCAATGTCGACAAAGTAAAAAGAGATGAACAGGGAACCCGCCTTTTGTTAAGATCATATGCAAGAAATATTTCAACTTTTGCCAGCAATAAAACAATCCTCAAAGACATTAATGCAAACTTCCCGATGAGTGACACAACGTTTTACGATTATTTAAAAACTCTTCAGGAGATGCAAGCTCCTCTCCGTTTACCGGATCTAAAGATAATCCTCACCGGTACTCCATACGGATACAAGCGCGAAGACGGCGTATTTGTAATCCCGATCGGATGTCTAAAAGATTAACCTAAGATTATAAATATATTAAAGCGGGTGACATCCATCACCCGCGCCATTTTCTCTTTCTGATAATAGGTTTTCTCTGCTATGTTTATAATATTATGACTCGTGGGCAAAAATGGGCTCGCCGTAGGCAAAATTTGCCAATTTCTGCCAATTTTTGCAAATTGTCTATTCTATGGGGTATATTTTAGGAACAAAGGATAAATTTCTGCATTTTGCACTTAAATATTCTTTTATTTTGAAAGAACAAAAATACGGAAATGTATAAATACTATTTGAATGGCCTATATTAAAATCTCCCAGCTTTATTCCGCAGGAAATATCTCTGTAATTTTTGTTTTTTATCAAAGAAGATAAAGATTTGGATTGAGCATTATTCGATTTTACCTCTACAGGGATCAGCTCATTCTGAGTTCTTACAAAAAAATCCTCTTCAAGAGTGGAGTTTTCTTTTTTGTAGTAGAAAAGACCAAGCCCCTGCTTAATAAATGCCTCTGCAACAAAATTCTCATAAAGCGCTCCTTTATATACTCCAAGGTTTTTATTCACTCTCAGATCTTCCTGTGCTTCTTCATCTAATGCCGATACCAATAAGCCTGTATCAGGGTAATAAAGCTTATATTTGCCCTCCTCAATATTTCCTTTTAACGGAAGCTCAGGATACTGCAGGCAATTGCATTCAACGATGACTCCGGCATCCTTTAACCACTCAATACAGCCTGTATATTCCCTGGATCTGGCATTTTTCTCTATTTTATTAAACTGAAACTTCTTGTTTTCTTTCGCAAGCTGTGCCGGAATGCTTCTATATACACTTATGATCTTTGCCTGGTCAAGGCCTTCGGCATATTTCCTAACATCTTCCTCATAATCAAGTCTGATCTGTCCCTGAACTTCAAGTGTTCCCGAGAAAGTACCGGTTTCGATATAAAGCTTAACAACATCCGGCATTCCGCCCAAAACGCAGTAATCTAAAAAGAGACTTTTAAAAACAGCCAATTCATTGTCATTGAACGGTTTGTTCTCTAACATATGTGTAAGTATCGAATCTATCTGTTCTTGATGGTAGCCTTTCGCCCAAAGAAATTCTTCAAAGTCCATTGAGTACATTTCATAATCTGTTTTGGCACCAACACTATTACTGTGGATTTTCCTGTAGTTAATTCCAAGCATCGAGCCACTGCAGATGACATCATAGTTCCCATCTATCTTGAATGCCTTTAATGTGGTCGCAACATCAGGATTCTCCTGTATCTCATCAAAAAGAATGACAGTTTTTTGTGGGATGAACTTAAGCGATGGATCTGCCAGAGAAATATTCCTGATAACACTGTCCACATCATATCCATCGGCAAGTATATGCATGAATTTTTTATCTAAAGCAAAGTTTATATATACAATATTCTCATAGTTTTCCCTGGCAAAATGCAAGATGGATTCTGTCTTGCCGATCTGCCTTGCACCTTTTACTATAAGTGGCTTATGTGACCGGTCCGCTTTCCAGTTTTTCAGATAATCATCTATTTTCCGTCTGTAATACATAACATCTACCTCCAGAGATATGATATCACATTTTATTAGGCACTTCAAGCCGATGCCCCACATTTTATGAGGCACTTAAGTTGCTCTGCCCACATTTTATGAAACGGTGCGTAGCAGTCTTATACATCACAGTGCAAACAAAAAAGCGCCGGTGTTATACAACCCGACGCTTATTTAGTCATTAATCTTATGCAAAAAAACTTAGGTTTTGCAATCCGGAAATCATCAAATATAATTCTTCACTATCTCATAAAAACGCGGCAATGAAAGGCTGACATAGCCATACTCAGGTGTATTTATAATCCCTTTCCTGATCAGCCCCTCTCTGTATCTGGAAAAAGTGCTGTTATTTACCGACGCCCTTTTACAAATATCTCCTGTCTTCACTTTATCTTCTGATATCGCAAGAACGATATCTTTTTCTTTTTTAGTCATTGATGTCCACAGTTTTTTATATACAAAATCATCAAGCAGATCATCAAATTCATCAAGTGTCTTTGACAATCCTTTTTTTCTGTTATTCCAATAAGAAACGCCCAAGGCCTGGAACGCAAATGCATATCCTTTTGTTAGCTCAGCAAGTTCCTTTGCTGCGCTGTCGTCAATTCCAAATATCTCTCTATACTGTTTATAAATCTGCAGAATACTTAACGGCCCGGTTTCGATCTTAGGAGAGCGAAGGAGAAAGGTCAATGCCGGATCATTCTGTATACTGTTTATGTTTTCATACAAGCCGGTCATTATAAGAAATATGGGGTAATCCTGTCGGACAAATATCTGAAACTGACTCGCGAATATTTTCATATTATTATCGTGTATTACTTCATCTATTGTTACCAGGACTCTTTTCTTTTTTCTGATGATAGTTCTAAACGCTTTCTCAATTTCACCCACAGGATCATTGCTTTTCTCCTCACCATTCAGGCCTATCCCAAAGCCTGCAGCTGATACATTAAATCCTTTTTCAAACACATTGGTTTTTGAACTGCAGGCTTCCCTTAATCTCAATGCCAAAGAAGAAAGCAGATCCAAGACCGGATTCAAATTTATAATGATCCAATCCTTTTCTTTTGCCAGTGCATTTGCAACTGTTGTCATCAATACAGTTTTACCGCTCCCACGGATACCCTCGATCATAAATGTCTGACAAACGGGATTTGATGCATTAAAGCTGCTTAAAATACTGTCCATATCCTCCAGACGTGATATCAATTTATTAGGTTCTTTTCCAAATGTTATTGTAAAAGGATTCTCCATGTGTGTAATACCCCCTTCTCCAATACGCCGTATAATTTTCTATGCACATCTCACCATAACTCTTATATTTATGCACATCTTACCATAACTTCCGAAACAATGCAAATCTTACCATAACTTCAAAAAATACTGAAGATGTCAGCATTGCCAGAGGAACGTCCCCTGTCCTCACATATCAATCGAGTAGGAGGGGAAATTGAATAATTTCCCCGACCTCTCACACCACCGTGCGTACCGTCCGGTACACGGCGGTTCCTTAGTTTTCACATATTTGCAGATAAAAGCCAGTCAAGGACATATATCCGAGATTGGCTAATTCTTTGTTGGTAAGCGCCTGGTTTAACACCAAAGCTGACCGCCATATTCCTTTGCGGCAGTTGGCTATCTCAGATACCGCCCATTCGAGTAAGCCCAAGCTACGCAGTTTCCTTATTCTCGTCCGAACTTTCTTCCATTGTTTCCAATAGATTGCCCTTATCCTGTGGCGTAGCCATTCGTCCGTGTCTTGTAACAGTCTCTTCATATCTGCCAACTTAAAGTAATTAACCCATCCACGGATGAATTGTTGTAGTTTCAGTATACGATACTCATTACTCCAAGCATTATTTCTATCCGTTAACTCCCGCAGTTTCTTCTTCATCTTTTCCACCGACTTTGGGTGTACTCGGAATCGCAGTCCCTTGTGGTTGTAAAACGTATATCCCAGATACTTTACCCTGCTGATATGCGCTACACTTGTTTTATCCCTGTTCACCTTGAGAAATAATTTATCCTCGATGTACGGCAGGATATTTTGAAGCGTACGCTCGGCACTTTTTCGGCTTTTACAGAAAATCATGCAGTCGTCTGCATAACGGACAAATCTGTGCCCTCTGCACTCCAACTCCTTGTCTAACTCATTCAGCATTATGTTACTTAACAGTGGACTAAGTGGTCCGCCTTGTGGCACGCCGACTTCTGTCTTTTCAAACAACCCATTTGCAACTACTCCGGCATTCATATATTTATGAATAAGTGAAATAACTCTGCCGTCTTTTATGGTTTTCGACAAGACCTCGATAAGCTTGCTTTGGCATACATTGTCAAAGAACTTCTCCAAGTCCATATCCACCACATAGACATAGCCGTCGTTTGCATTCTTTTGGCATTGCTTTAAGGCGTCGTGTGCCCCTCTGTTTGGGCGAAAGCCGAAACTGTTTTCTGAAAACTGCGTCTCAAAAATCGGTGATAATACCTGTGCGATTGCCTGCTGATATACGCGGTCAACTACTGTCGGTATTCCCAGTTTCCTAACCTTTCCCTTTTCTTCTTTGGGTATTTCTACCCGTCTGACTGGATTCGGCTTATATTTTCCGTCTAAAATCTGTTGGTTAAGCTCCTTGCCGTGCTTTCGCAAGTACGTTAGAAGTTCTTCCACGTCCATTCCGTCCACACCGCCCGAACCTTTGTTGGATTTCACTTTCTTATACGCCGCATTAAGGTTGTCGTTATGCAAAATCTCTTCCAACAGTCCAGCCTTCTGCAAGTCTGTGATGATGTCGGTGTTTTCAGCAATCCTTGAACAAGCGGACGCCTCTGCATACTCTTTCTGTTCCGCAGATACCATTTGCAGATGACCTTCTGTATGAAGTTGTCTGTCCTTAAATTTGTCCTCGGTTACATTCATTTCCTAACATCTCCTAAAGTTCAGCCCTTCGCCGATGTTTGCAACCATCGGTTTACTATGGCTTCAGCTGACTTCTCGCCATTCGTTGTTACTACGGTTTCTTACTCTGTTTCCACCGCTGACGAGACCTCCCTGGGTACCACACGTTTCTTTCCCTCCACGTATCTGCCACATTTACTATGCACAGTTCCGTACAGTTATTGGGTTTCGGTGTGTTAGGCCACCTTACCCCCATACATAGCCTGATGTGATTTCTGTTCGTCAGACCAGAGGTTTGCTTACAGCTTCCTTCAGATTCCACCTCACGATAGACACCCTTGCTGTTCAGCTATATCCTTCCCACTGTCGGGCGGATTCGGGACTTTCACCCGTTAGAAACGTGCGCCGCCAGGCGCACCTACAGAAAAGCGGGTGACTCTCATCACCCGCTTTTGCATTTAGTCCCTCATTCTGTTGAAACCAATCATTCTTTTACAGCCAGTTGAACACGCCCTTTTCGATCTTGAAGCTGACCTTCTTGCTGCCGTAGTACCTGGTGGTTCCCGTTCCGCTGTCTCCAAGTCCGGTGATCACGATGGTCCCCTTGCCCTTGTTTACGTTGGCGAAGTACTCTACCTTGTAGTCTACACCTTCCTTAAGGGTAACGGCGTTAGCTCCCTTACCGATATGCACGGTCACAACAGGCTTTAGCTTCTCGCCGGTAAATGCGTAGCTCTTCTTATCAAGCTTTACGCCTGCCTTCGAGATGTCTTGGGTCTTTTCGGCCTTGCTGATATTGTAGCTACCGGTTACGGTGCCGGTATAGTTGCCCTTACCGCTACCGCGCTCTCGTCTTCGATCCAGAAGGCGTAACCGCCGCGTATCTTCCTGGCCATGAGCTTCTTATCGGGCTGTATATAGACAGGCTCGTCGATAGCTGCTTTCAGCTGATCTTCTTCAGCCTCTATGATATTTGCCGAATGATGCACGGGCTTAAGACTTATATCTGTTATCATAACCGGCATCGGCAGCTTTGAGAAAAAGCCGGCGTAATTTTCATTATGAGGGATAAGATGCTCACGGATACAGATCTCGAAGATGGCCACGATGGCAAAGATATTCGCCTCCGGCGTTTCATAAGGCGGTATGAATTCGAACAGGCGCTTAAGGTTATGAAGCTGCAGGAGCATCATCCAGACAACAATGACTATCCTGTTATGCTTTTCAAACTCTTAAGATACCCGTAGAAAAAAACAGGAGCGTTTTCTCACGCCCCCGTTAGATGCCTTATCTCTCAGAACTCCGTACAGATACCTTTACTCAGAAATATATTCCGCCAGCTTTTCTCCCTGTGGCAGCTTTATGGGATCATCCTTCGGAATAATACTGTTATATTCCTCTTCAGAGATCATATCTGACCATTCACCGATCCAGACCGGATAACTCCCGATCATTTCATAAGAATCTACTATTTCCGCTTTTTCTTCATCGCTCAGATCATAATAACAGTATGTATAACACTCAGTTCCCGAATCAGATCGTATCGCGCAAAACACGGGAAAATAATCGCCAAGAACAGTATCAAACTGATACCATCCGGTACTGCTGTTATTCATTCCTGCAGCACTGTCACACCGCAGCATACCACCCGGATAGAGCTCCGATATCGACCTGTAAGGCGTTGAAAATGCCATCCTTACCTTACTCCCGTCGTAACCGTATATATCGATCACTGCCCCATAGTATGTTATGATCAGTTCTTCCTCTCCATCAGAGTCAACATCATAATAAAGATATCCCACTTCATCATTATTGCTTGCGAAAGGCCAGCCATGCTGTATCAGCTCCGTTTGGAAGCCCATATTCTCAAGCTCTTCTTCGGAATATCTGTTATCCTGCGCCTCCTTATATCTGTCCAATATCTCCATATACCCTTCTTTTCTTGCAGTATGCAGCTGCGCGACAGCCGGTTCAGGTTCATTTTCCCCGCCATTCACTTCATTCTCACCATCACCGGGTGTAACATTTTCCAAAACTGCTTCAGTGGGTTTATTTTCCGTTTCGGCTTCAGTTGGCTTCGCTTCGGCGGGCGATGCTTCTGCCGGCGTAACTTTATATGTACCTCTGCTTTCCGATGTGTTGGCATCATCACAGGATGCTAACAGCATGCAGCCCAATCCGGCCAGTATTATCCGTAAAACTCTCTTTTTCATAGCAAACCTCTGCATCATCATTCAACGATATTTTCTGCCGATCGTTATATCAGACTATCAGTAAATGTATCTGTAAAAATACAGCTCATTTTTCCTCTCTCTCTCCGTATATCCCGGGTTCTCCTTTTGCCCCCGGAAAGAAATAGCCCACAAGTTTCTCCGCCGATTCATCCCGCCTGGGCAGTATGATCTCAGTTTCTTTAGGATATTTTTCTATAGCTCTGAAAGCTGAAAATCTTATCATATTGATCAGATCTATCCTGGCATCCGGTCCCACAGCAGCCATGAATTCAACCCTGAGCCTCCCGGAAGACAGCCTGTGAACAAGAAAGAATCCATCTATTCTGTCATCCGATGTCACACAACAGGAAACATCCGTATCATACCAATCTATAGGAAGCGTTGCCAGATCCTCAAGGTGCTCCCTTTTCGTATGAAAAATGCAGTTCATTATCCCGCGTCTGAAGATCCGTACCTGCAGATCATCAAGCGGCCTCAGATTTGCTGCTGTTTTTTTCTTCTTCAGGACATCCAGCTTTTCCAGGTCTCCTATGGTGACGTGGATGTTACTGACCTCTTTCTCGGTAATGCTAAAGCCTGCAGCCTTCAGGATCTCCACCATCTCCCCGGCCTCGGAAGCAGCAAATGAAGCTACGCTCTTAACTATCCCCTCTTCACTGATATCCTTAGCATACTCCGTAAAAAGGTTCTCTCCTGCCTTGTTATCCTTCGCAATGATCCAGGAAAGATGTGACTGGGGATCCCTGTTCTCATCCTCAAGATACCTGTATTCCCATACCATGGCAGCTGATGTTTCGGTCCCTTCTTCCATGGCAATGGCCTGGTAAGACGAGCGTCCTATGTTCTCGGCTATATCCTCCGGTAAAAGCTCATCCAGTTCTTCAATATTCTCTTCAGTGATCACTTGTTTCTTCATATCTGCTTACCCTTTATAATCCCTGTATAATTCCGGCGGCTGCCGTCCCGTCTTTAAAAACACGGCACTGTATGTCATCAGATAACAGTATCTTATCGCTGTGAGATCCATCATAGTCATCCACACCATCCCTGACCAGTTCCGAAAGAGCTTTAAGCTCAGTCATACTTCCCGTATCCGACAGAAAAACAAAACGACCGTCCTCCAGACAAACCACCTCACTGTGTGCAGGGAGCTCGGTTCTTAAGATATCCGAAAATGCCATCCTGTCCCCTTTTGCCTCAAAAAGGATCATACTGCTTCTCTTAAGCGTTCCTCCTGATAGCATCTCCCTGACATATCCCAGATAAGCCCTGTTGAAAAAGGCCGTATCCTTATCGATAAAACGCCTTGAATCTGCACTTGAAAACGCCATGAATCCCATTCCTATGGCAAAGCCCAGGAAAACACAGTTATACCCCAGATAGTAAGTGATCACAGCACCGCAAAGGACCGGAGCATATATGCTGAAGGGATGGAAAAACGGCTTTTTCCCGAATACTATATAGTATTTTATAAGATGAACTGCAGTCATGAACAGATAAGCAAGCTCCATCAGCACCGAATAATAATACATATCCGCGAGAAAATGTGTATCCGTCCCGAAAAGCTTTCTGGTAACAGGCCAGAGCAGGCATAGGATTACGAAAATGAAAGCCGGCATAAGATACAGCACGATATGCCTCCGCTGATGATCCCTGCTGGCATAGAGCTTATAGTCCATGTACAGGAAAAACAGAAAGAGTAACGCGGCTATCAAAAGCTCAACGATAACATCTGCGATCACTACGACATAAATCCCAAATTTAGATACCCCTTCAGGCATTAATACCCTAATAAGCTCAAATATGATACCCAGTACTATGCATACCGCCATGGAAACAAATATCCTGACTCCGGTATCCCTGCCTTCCCTTTTATCCTTTGGGATAAGGCACATACCAAACAGTATCATGAACGCAACCAGATCAAATCCGAGAGTTATCTGATAATCTTCTCCTAGGATCATCTTTTATGCTACCTCCCCGTAGAAAGAATCCCTCATGGCAAAAAGGTGGGCGTATATAAGATATACGGCAAATACCAGAGGAGTGATGTTGCTGACGATCGTAACATTCAGGAAAACATGTGCGGCAAATACCGGGATAAAAAGCGCAAATACCCGCGTTCTTCTCCTGTATGCGATGATAAGCGTAAATATCGCGTATATAAAGATGGGGATAAAGGTAAGGAGCTGATACAGGGTGGCCTCCAGTCCTCCTATGGTGATCACCACGGAAAGCCCTGCCAGTGACCCGTTCATCACTGCGATAATGCCCGCTATGACTGCCGGCAGCCAGAAAAGCGGCATAAACCGTTTAACGGCCTTCTCCTCCCATCCCGTTCTTAAAGCCAGATACAGGCACCACAACGCACAGAAAACATCAAGCGCCACAAAAAATAACGTAAAGCAGAAGGTATAATACACCGATTCAATATCTTCCAGTCCCGTCCCCTGAAGGATATAAACAGCTGCGTCTGAAACAGCCATTACAATATCCGTCAGTATCAGCGCAAAATACACCTTATCCTCCGGCTTTCCTCTTCTGCGGTATAACGTAGTATAGAAGATCATCCCAAACAGGATAAAAAGCGCAGCCCCGTCAACTATTGAAGCAAGCTTACCATAATATGTCATATCCTTTGTATCCTCTCTGTTTTTTCACCGTTACGTCGCCTTCAACCTCACTCAGGAAGATCATCCTTTAAAAAGCTGTTCAGATTCTTCGCAGCCTCTAAAAAGTTACCTCCGATCCGACTTACAATGTAGCCCATTCCCACATTTCCTATATACTTAGCCCAGTTGTTTCTTATGACATTCTGCATGACCCTTCCGAAATCATAGCTCTTAATGTCGACCTTTTCATTAAACCTGTCTTTACAGAACCGCTTTAACTGTATCTGTGAGATCCTGATATGATAGTCAGCTATATCTTTCCGCTTCTCTTTGATCTTCTTTTTGATTTCGGCTGGTATATCATCACTAAGCCCATTATTCTCAGTTATATACGGTTCGGTATACGTAATATACTCCTCGACCTTCTCCCTGAACAGCTCTCCCAGCTTTTTATCGACCTCTTTCTCAATCTCCTTATCGCCCTCTTTAACAACCACTTTAACCTTTGTTGTCGTCTCCTCGTCAAAAAGGCCTTGCAAATGAAACTTGGTCACCTTCTGCTGATCTTTCAGATCAAGCCTCATTAAAAGCTCCTGCGTAGCATCATTTTTGGCAGCCAGCCCGGCATGTCTCTCGTTATAAAGCTTATATATCTCCTCGGTAAGCTTCTGTTTTTTTTCTTCAGAAAGTTCATTCCGATCCTGCAGACTTCGCAGCTCTTTTATCTTTCTTTCCAGCTTTAAGACCCTTGGTATATCTTTTTCATATACTGTAAGTCTCTCTTCGACCTCTGCTGCGTCCATTTTCTCCAATGCATCCATAAGGCCCGCATAAAAAAAGCTGCTTCCTCCGAACTGCTTGTATATATCATCCGAGACATTAGTCGGAACCAGTTTACCAAAAACAGCATGTGCTGCATCCAACTGTTCCGCGGTTCCCTTTTTTGAGATCCATTCTTTATAATAATCTTCCCAGATCTTTCTGAAGCCTTTAAAATCCGGCATCACCTTCTGTAACCCTTCCTTACCCTTTATATATATCTCTTCCGTAAGCTGCTTTTCTGCGTCCAGTATCCCGTCAAGATACTTCTTATTAAAATCTGACCTCTTGTCAACCTCAGCGATCCCCTTAGATTTCTTTCCCTTAATATGAGTATTATCCAGCAATTCAGCGATAAATTCATTCTTGTCTACATGGTCGAATTTGTCGATCGCTGACTTGAATATGGCTCCCCTGTCCAACTCTCCAAAATCATAATCATCATCTGAAATACGTCTCGCCTCACGTTGACTAATATCAGACATGACAGAACTTATCATATCAACTTTGTTATGCCTGTCCCCGAAGGTATCCAACCCGGCGATGTCACTCTTGATCTTGTCGATCATATCATTGATATCATTGATGGATTTCTGAAGTCGCAGCTGTCCCTGTGAAAAATTGTAGATGGAAGACGGAAGCTTTATTCCAAGCTCCTGTGCCTTGATAAGGGCTACGGATATCCTTTCTCCGGTCTGATCATCTTCCCCCATTTTGAGAACCTTTGCAAAAGCAGCCTTAACCTCTCTCTTCTTAGCATCATTATAAAAAGCTGCAAATTCCTGATCCTTCATATCGAGCAGGCTGTTAAAGGAATCAAAGAACAGATCGACATCGCCATCTGCCGCTGATGTCATCATCTTTGTAATGGCCGCCTGCTGTTCCTTATTAAATACTGACGCATTACCATAGTCTATCAGTGTTCCCTTATCATCGCTTATCATGATATTACCGGCATGAAGATCCGCATGGTAATAACCGCCGCCAAAGATTGCCTCCGTCAGCCATGTTTCCGTGAGATCAGCCATGATATCACGCTTTTTGATGAGCTCATTAGCCTTTTTGATAAGAAGCTTCTTTGTCTGAAGTGTCTTGGCAAATTTCTCATGTGAAAAAGGTATATCACTGCGAACCCGCTCGCTTCCGTCAGGATTCTTCACCTTACCGTTTACTTCTTCTCTTAACCGTTGTCTTAAGCTCTCCGTCTCAAGCAGTATATCATCAAGGTTCTTACCATCCGCCAGTTCAAGAACAAGCGAATTCACCGTAGGCGCTATGAGATTGTTGACTTCCTCCGATCTGACATCTTTATGCTTTTCGGTGTTGTATACAGCACCTTTACTGATATTTTCACACTCGTTGGTAAGATCCAGCTCTTTATAGTAGTTTTCCAGCTGTCCCTTATAGGTTGCCTCCATTCCGGGATCTGTATCCTTTGCGCATTTGAGCATTATCTTTTCCTCACGCTTCATGCGGTTCTGCACATCAGGCCGCAGGAGCTTTATGACTACCTGCTTTCCTTCAGCAGGCAGCTTGGGGCCATACATACGGCAGAGGAAGGTCTGTCCTACGGAAGCCGCACCAAGATTCTTTACAACATCTATCTTTTTAACTGTCCCTCCCGAGCGTTCTATCATGGCATTTATCTGAGTTTTAACAACACGCTCAGGGATAGGCGGCAGCTTAGACTTAACATCCCTTAAAGCAAGCCTTATCTCCACGGGAAGCGTTTCCTCAGGCAGGCCCTGCATCATCTTCTGGAAAAGCGGGCCCGCTCCGCGGATGAGTCCGGCCAAGTAATTCGCCCCCACAGCGGTCCGGATCTTTTCCTTACGATACTTGTCCAGCAGCTGCTTATCCTGTTCAGTCAGCTTATCCTTATCCTGAGCATTCAGCCTATTCTTAAGCTGAGCAGGTTGATATTCAAGATACTCCTTATACTCTTTGGAAAGCTCAGCTTCTGACTTACCCATCAGTGAGGAATACTCCTTTAGATTCCTTTCCTCTATCTCCTTTATAAGCTCATTATTCGAATATTGCCGCTCCTGGATATGTCTGGCCCCTCTGAGCACGGAAGCTAACATAGCCCGCTGATCCAATACCGGCATTTGCTTAAAGTAATTATCAAATACCTTTCGGATAAACTTACCCTGCCCTTTCTTTGAACGCGCGGTGTTCTTCATTATGCTCTCAAGGTTCTCCCTGCTATCCTTCTGTGATTCAGCAAAAACATTATCAGCAAACTCTGACACATCTCTCTGAAGCATAGCGCAGGCCTTTGACACACTTGCATTCATAGAATTGTGCATTGATGATAACAGACCTGAGAAATCTTTATCTTTCTTATTCTTAAGTATCTGCTCAAGTTTACTCTCTATATCCTCAAGGCTCGCAGCATCCCTGCATTTACCTTGACTCAGATGATGGCAAAGAGTATTTATGTTATCCGATATCACATTACATAAGCTTTCTTTATTATCACCGAATATCTTGTCCAGGGACATCTTCTTAAACAGTTCCCCGATGATATCCTTATTATCGTCCCTGCTGTCCCGGACCAGCTTAGCCAAAGCCGGTATATTCTGAAGGAGTATGGTCCGGACAAACTCTTCGGGTTTATTGGCATACTTATCCATTATCATGGTATCCTGCGAATAAATGAACTCCGCAAGGAAATTCTGAACCTCTTTTTCTTCAGCGGTGAAATCGTTCTGCTCCGCGATCACCTCCGTTTTATACATGGATACATTTTTTTCCAGCTCCTGCATCCTATCGGCATCGATCGTCATAAGCTCGGTAAGCTCCACGCCGTTTATCATCTGCTCGCTCTTTATGGAATTATTTATCATGTCTTTTACCGCTTTAACGGTCTTTGAACCGTCTACCAGCTCATAGGCATATCTGGCCATATCCAGACGGCTTATATCATTGAAATCCTCCCTCTTCATACCCAGTTTTTTAACAAGGAAATTTACGAGGTTGCTCCTGATCATCAGATGCTCTCCGCTCGTTAACCGGCGTTCTTCATTCGCATAATCCCGAATAATATTCTTGAGATCTGTGTTGCTGTAATTGTCAGGATTATCCATCATATTATTTTCTATACGCTGGACCAAAAGCTTTGCCGATGCCTCTACCGGGATCCTTGCATGATCTTCAATTATATATAAGCTTTTATCTTCCTTCTGAAGAAGACGCACCTTTCTGCCATACATCTCAACATCCACGACACCGGTGCCGCCGGACTGTAAGTCTTTGAGCGTATCCTTCATCTTTATCAGGTTTGTGATCGCCTTAGCTTTAGTCTTCCGATCGACTTTAGGCCCGGTAAACGCAGCAGTGAAATCATAATTTCCCTTTAATACGTTTATTGCAAATGCCGCATCAGCACTCACATTACCCTTCTGCTCATGATGGACCATCTCTGTCCATTCTCCCGCGATAATGTTGTTTTCGGAATAATGGAGCAGCTGCCCCATCGAGACAGCATCATCATCCTGGTCCAGGCCATCTTTCAGGGTATTGAGGACATCTTTTTCATAACTCAGACTCATCCATAACTGACGGGCCAGCTCTTTCTCCTCAGTATTTTTTTTGCCATGGCTCCAATAATCCATAAGACTCTTTATGGTCAAGCTGTACTCTGCAGCCACCTCATCAACAGCATCCTTTGTAGCCCTTACATTCTTTATTGACTCAAGGGTATTATACAGTTTTACCACATCATCCTTGGCTGCCTTAAGGCGGTCATCCTTCTTTTTCCTGTTGACAAGAAGCTTCATAAGCCCCACTGCCAGCTGCATGCGCGCCGTTCTTATGACCGTTTGATCGTTCGTTTCTTTTTCTACTATCTCCCTGTTTTTCTCCACCTCTGTATTGGCCGCAGCGATCTCTTCCTGACTGAGATCGAAGAACTTATCCTTATCCACCTCACCTTCATGGGCATTTAAAGACTCAGGATCTACTACACTTCCCTCCTTGAAGTTCGCCTCATCCTTCTCCAGATCCATATAACCGCCGGCCATATCCATATCTGCCTGAGCCCGCAGGTCGACATCATATTTAGAGTCGATCCCTATGCTTCTGAATACATTTTTTATATCTTCTCTGACACCTTCAGACCATTTGGAAGTACGTTTATAGACTCCTGATTTGAACTTGTGGCCTGCAAACAGATAGGGGATACCTCTGGTGACGGTCTCCACCACTGCAGCAGGAATTGCACAGGCACCTTTAAGATATCTCCTGAATATCCTCCGCCCAGCCTCCAGATCCTTCCAGCCTTTGGTCAGGCTGTAATCTACCCTCCAGCGCTTTTTGCTTCCTGCAAGATACTTCGAGCCGAAATTAAAGACAGAAGACAATATCTTGATTGGCAGCTTTATAGCCTTTCCGGCAAGCTCTAAAGTATTGGCGGCCAGCATGGTCGCTGCTCCGACAGTTCTGTCAGCAAGGCCGCCTGTCAGCTGATATCCTTGAAGCACGCGGAGAGCGGCAATCTTCATGTACCGCGCCACATTCTTCTGGAACCTTATCCCTAACGGATCAAGCGTCCCCTGCTCCCGCTGATATTGTCTTATTTCATCAATAAACCTATTCCTGATATAGATATTATCATTTAGAGCTACAAAATTCTTCCAGGTGGGTAGTAACCCAGTTCTATCCCAAGTCTCCATATCATTTCCAGACTGAATCCTGTGATCATTATCCAATGAATTTATCAGCCCTCTTCTGACAGATGAAAGCTGAAATCTGATATTATCCAGCTTCAGCTGATCCTTTATAGCCTTTATCTGCGCAAGGCGGACTCTGCGCCTTTTTGTCATGAACAGCGTACCACGTTCAAAAGTATATTTATCTATACGCGCCATTAACGCATCGTAGACTTTACCCAGGTTTTCCCGTTCCGACTCATTTATCTTGCCTTGTCTTTCCTCTCGGTTGATAAGTTCGCCTGACTTTCCCGGCTTATACGCGTTGATGCCATGAAATATATCTGCGGCAGTCTGTTCATCAAAGGAGTGTCTCTCAAAAAGATCCCTCCTGATCTTAAGATAAGCAGAAAGAGCCTCTTTTATCGATTTCATATACGAACTGTCACCGGAGTTAATGTCCACGCTCTTAAGATCAAAAGCTATACCAAAGGTACCGTAATCACCGGTTCGCTTCTCATATTCTTTAATAAGCTTCTTGTCCTTTTTCTTCTGGGCGCTGGTCTTATCCTCAACCTCGCCACTGACCGCATCACGGGTAACCTTAGCCTTTTCTCTGAGTCTATCCCTCTCTGTCTGAGCATAGGCTCTTCTAGTTGCAACTTCCTTATGATACTCTGTTGCCAGCTTTTTTGAACTACGCGTGGCATAAGGTTCATCATCGTCGATCACCTCTATATTTCTGGCAGGAACCGCTCTCTCCGGTTCATTTATCCTCACATTCTTTTTCTCCGGTTCATTAATGTTGTCAGGAACATTGAGAACATTGCGACCCTTAATCTCCTCATTTGCAGCATCGATCCCCTTGTTCTTTTCGCCGTTTATCTTTAAAACTTTCAGTGAATTATTTTTTTCAATATTGATACCATCCATATCCCCATCCTCCTGATTTCCGCTCCCGACGTTTTACTTTGTCGGGGCATGATCTGATCTACTCTGTATCTGAACCGGTCAGAAAACGCTTAAGTATTTCTATTTCTTTTTTCGTCATATTCTCATCATCCAGCGCATCCTCATCCCCGGGAAGCTTGTCATCCGACAGCCCTGCAGCCCTGCGCATCTCATCCCATTCCTCATTGCTTATCTCTGCCTTATCGGCGCGTAAATATCCGCTCGTCATCATCGGCACCTTGGCTTTGGGTATGATCTTTCTGGCCAGTTCAAAACCCGCTTCGCTGTTAAAATAGCCGTATACCAGTTTATCTTCATCACCGAGATACACCGCAGTCTCATAAGCATATCCGAGAAGCTGCATCATCATTTCAACCTCGGTTTCCCCTGTTGCCTTAAGCAGTTCAAGCTTAAGGTTGCCTCCCGACAGCCTGTGAAAGAGCAGTGCCGCCATAATATGTTTTTTCTCCACGATAACGCAGCTTAAATCCTGATCAAAGACACTGCAGGGAAGTGATCTGATATCCTCTCCGATCTCCGCCTCCGGCTTGTTTAAAAAAGCCCTGATCATGCTTTCCCCTTCGCTTCCAAGTGAACTTAAGGGCGATACCTTACTGCTTCCGGTTTCAAGATACTTATTTCCTTTCATGTCACCGATCCTGATCACATACATCCTGCCGGTGGTGAAATTGAACTCAAACCTCCAGGAATCAAGGAAATCCTCGAGTATGGCCTGCTCCACATCCTCTTCTTCACTGCCTGCTTCATTTATGAATAGATCGGTCGTGACCATTGTCCCCTCATTCTGAAGTGCCATATCAAGTATCATTGCCATAAGGAAATTCCCGACTCCGGTCTGCCTTATCTTCTCATGTACATATAACCAGTCGATCCTGATAACGGGTGCTTCGGCCTCTTCGGGATGAAGTATAGTGTAAACCACAACTCCCGCAGCACACATGGAATCTCCCATGTGCCTCAGGGCGCCGACAGCATGCTTTCTGTCAGTCTGTATATCATAATAAAGCTGCTCCGGTATGAGATTCTCGAAAGCAGATATGTTTTCAGAAGTGATCCTTGTAGAGACCGGCCAGTAGCGCTCTTCAAAATCCCTTATAAGATCAAGTGCCGATCTTAAGCGTTCTTTGTTAAAACCTGATAGAGGATTGATCGTCTTTGAAAGACTCAGAAGTGTATCTATCATAGAAAGATAAGCTTTTTCTATATCGGAAGCATCAAGCTTCCCTGCCTGCTCACAGATATTGACCAGTGACAGCCTGTCGACGAATTCTTCCAGAAGTGCATCATCCGCCTTCAGGATCCCTTCCAGGCTTTCCGCCCGGTCATCCTCATCCCCTGCAAGCTCTTCAAGCTGCGATTCCAGCTCCTCCCTGATCTCCTGCGCAAGGGCAGATGTTTTTTCATCGACATCCCTGCTCCCGTCATCTAGCATTTCATATATCTTTTCAAGCTCGGTCATATTATACTTTCCTCCACTTCAGATAATAATTCATTCTATTATATCATTCTGCTGATGAGTTTTCTACAAAAAATGCGATGCATAGATGTGATCAGACTATGCATCGCATTTTATTATCATGGATCTACAGCTTCTATGATCCAGTTCTGTACTCCGTCTGCCCCGGGGCTGCACAAAAGAGCCTGCTCACCTTTTTTTGCAGTAAGAACACGGCCGCTCTCGTACGGAGTCTGAATACAATAACTGCCATCCGCATTTCCCGGCAGATGCCAGCTCTGCGCATCGGCATAGCCGGTATATACCCAGATCCCTATGGTATTGCCTTCATTATCCCACGCATTCCCCAGATCGATCAGCTTATCCGGATACTCTTTTGGTACCAGTGTAAATCTGCCATCCGAGGTATAACGAATATTCCATACGCACGGATCATCATCCAGCGTAAGGCTGATATCGCCTTCTTCAGCACATAAATATCCTGATGCATCCGCAGCCCTGATAGTAAAACTGCCCATATTATAGACGTTACCCTTGATAAGCGGCCACATCTTCGGATACATGCCTACATACTCGGTTTCCCCTCCGTTATCATAAGGGAGCTTGCCGTTTAATACCAGCTTATAAAATTCAAAGAAGTCATAATCGTTTTTATCCGCTGTATACTCCTGATATCCGGGAAACTGCTCAGGTCCCATATATGCATGAGTATCAGGATATTCAATCTCCAGTATCGTTCCCATATACTCAAGCTGATGCATCCATTCGTGAACCGCCACAGCCGTCGCACTCAGAGAGGGTATCTCAGGATCTTCAAGAGGCATAGTTCCCGGCTTCGGCTCCATAAGATTAAAAGTGGAATACCCTCTGGATGACGATAAACCTGCTGTTTCCAGACCAAGCATCACGTAATTGACACCAAATCCGTCTTTATCTGCGTTCCTCTTTACGTTTTCTTCACCTTCAGTCTGTACTGTGGTAAGCACTGTATCCACTTCTTTACCGGCCACATACCGGTCAATATATGGCTGTGCCGTCTCCTGAGCCAGAAACAGCCAGTCATCTCCATCGGCCTGCGTAAGCTCTGTCTCATCATCCACAAAATACAGATCTACTGCAATATCCAGGTTATGCCCTGTAATGCTCTCAAGGCTCTTTTCATAATTAAGGGCTACGGCCTCTAGATACTCCTTATCATCATCCGTCATTCTGAAGTCCAGATCCTCGAACGTGACATGAGTAAATCCCAGCCACAGAACATTATATGCTACCGGTTCACTTAAAGCGGTGTAGTCACCGGAATCATACTGATCCTTTGCCTCCTGTATCAGCTGATCAGCCTTCGCTGCCGCCGACACAAAGTATGACTCATCCTCCGGTTTTACAGACTCCGCACCTTCAGCCCCGGCTTCCTCTTCATCACCGTCACTTATTTCATCCCCGGATATTTCATTATCTTTTTTGCTTTCACTTTCCCCGCCATCCTCATACTTCTGCTGAGGCACCAATGCTTCTTCGCTCTCTGACTCCGCCTTTTCTTTTGCGCATCCCGATATCAGAAACGCGGCACATACTCCTCCGTATATGAGCCTGATCAACTTCTGCTTTTTCATATTTTATCCTCCACAAACTAACGTATCAGCCGCCATCACCGGCAGATACGTATTTAACTTCAACCATATCCCTGTATTCCGATCCATTCCAGCGCTCCATCACACGCTCCATAACATCAGCAATGGTCTTATCTTCCATCTCCGGAAGAAGCAGCAGGAACCGGTCCGATTTATGCTGCATGATGATATCACTGCTTCGGAATGTCTTCTGCAAAACAAGCGCAAACTCCCTTACTATGATATCCATGTCTTTATCTTTATATCCATCCTTAAGATCAAGGGAAATGATAGCCTTATCCGCCCTTTTCCCGTAACGTCTTATATACCTCATGATATAGCGATAATTGACTGTAAAGTCCTCCATCCCCAGGAGAAGAGCTCCGCTTCCGTCTCCGCGCTCTTCCATTATCTGAGTGAGGCGTATAAGCTCTTCATCCAGTTCTTTTCCTCCGCACACTTCATCAAAATGCTGTTTGTACACACAATAATCATGCTTTCCGTTCTTTTTTACTCGATACATGCTGCTGTCAGCATACTCAAAGAGTTTAGCATATTCATCAGAATGCTCCGGAGCAAATGCCGCACCCACGGAAACGCCTAACGGCACATCAAAATCCTCTCCCATAAGCTCGCGGCACTTTTGCAGCAGTTCTTTATTAAGATTCTTTGTATAACCGTCCACTGCCTTCTCAGTCCTGATACCACCGGAAAAAACCATAAACTCATCTCCACCTATCCTGCAAAGGACATCTTCCATTGAACTGTTATTTCGCAAAGTATCCGCAAATGAACAAAGCACCTTATCTCCCATATCATGTCCGTACAGGTCATTGATAAGCTTAAAGTTATCCAGATCGACCACCATCAGGGCACCCTTTCTGTCACGGCACAACCCGGAAATGATCTCGCTGCCCTTCATTTTATTATAAAAACCCGTAAGATTATCCTGAGCCGCTTCCTCGGTAAGAGTCTCGATCTGCTCATTCATGCTTTTTACCGAATTCAGGATACTGTCGCGCTCACGATGCTCTTCGTCTATGTCTTCTATCAGATACATGGCCCGGGCTACTCTGCCATCCTCAAGTCGTTCAGAAACGATATAACGTGCTCTCCTCCACAATCCTTCCTCATTTTTAAACTCTACGGTTACGGTATTTCTGTCCTTAAGCCTCTGGTCGATCTTATTGAAATCCACAAAGTCCAATATCTGATCCCTGCTTGATTCATCGGAAAAACATGACATAACCTTTCTTATCACATTCTGGCAGTCTTTTCTGTTTTTCCCCAGTATCCTTACGGCATCTTCTCTGTTGTTACGCACTTCGATAAACGTATTATTTATAAAATCTATCTCATGAAGCGAAATATAGATATCCGCAGTTGAAGAAAGCTGTCCTGTAAGGCGCTTTGCCAGGTCGGAACGCTTTTGTGAATTGATCATTATCACAACGATTATCACTACCATCGATATGATGACAGCTATAGTAGCTCCCAGAAACAGATATAAAGACCTGAAAGTTGCTGTAGCATCGATAACAGAAATGCATTCCCAGCTGTCACCTATATCAGTGACATAAACCATATAATGATAACCGCTGTGCTGACATTCGAACGAAGTTTCCTTAGCAGAACTGATCTCCTGATATATATGATCACCTATACTGTCCCCGCCACGGCTGTACTCCTTTCCTATCTCTTCCCGGTCGGAATGAGCGACAACCATGCCGCTTTCATTAAGTATCATCATTATATCTGCTTTTTGAGAACTTACAGCCTCCTCCGTTATCGCCTGTATCCTTGCCAGCGATACATCAACGGATATGACACTCACATCATCACTGAGAGTCTTTCCTATAGCAAGCATGATGGCTCCGGTCTGTGCATCCTCATAGGGTTCAAGCATCGTAAGTACGCCTTTTTCCGACATGGCCTTGGTATACCACGGCCGCTCTGTGGCAACATAATCAGCCGGTGGCTCCCATCTGGTACCGCTGAAAAACCGGCCGTTGATATAGCCGTATAATCCCGTGGCATTTTCCGATACCACACTCCTTATCGCTGCGGTCTCCCCAACTAAATATGCCTGTATTTCCTCATCACTACGGCCTCTCTCTATCATATCTTCTACAGCAAGAGCCGAAAACCTGACCGAGTCAAAATAGGTTTCCAGATATTTTTCAACCTCGTCTGCCAATTCTCTGGCACTGATCTCCCCATTCAAAAAAATACGGTCACGCCGCTCTGAATAGACCATACTGTAATAAACCAGTACTATGCATACAAAGAAAGCGATCACGAGAATATTGATCAAAAGAGAACGTAATCCGACAAATGCAGATCCTGTTTTTTTTATTTTTGATATCGATCCGTTTTCATTATCCGACAAACCCATTTCTCACGCCTCATAAAAAGATTTATCAGGATTTTCCCCGGCGTTCATAAGCCGGTCTCATTCCCCGCTCTCAGGTGTATCCTCCTGCTGAGGGATATCTTCAACCGGCGTCTGCTGCTGTGAAGCTTCCTTCGCCATCGCAGCGCCTCCTATCTCTCTTATCATCCGAAACAGCTCTATATCATTGGCTGTGAGCTTCATATTACTCTCCAGTACCTGCCCTTCCGGCGTGGTAACTTTCATCTCCACTATGGTACCTTCTCTCGCTCCGGCCGCACTCACGGCTTTCATAAACGGAAACAGCTTGGGATGTTCCTCTCCCAGTTTACCCAGTCCTGCCTTAACCTTAAAGAAATCTAACGGATTTATCATTCCTCTCTCCTGCCTCCCTCGAAGTAAATTTCTTTTTGATGATCTATCCTCTTTTCAAATTCGTAGACCGGAAGCGGTCTGTCAAAATAGAAGCCCTGTGCCAGGAAGCAGTTGTTCTTCTTCAGCAGATCTACCTGATCCCCGGTCTCAACTCCTTCCACTATACACTCCAATCCCATATCCGTAGCCATGGCAACTACGTATCTCAGCATTATGCTGTCGTTTGAAAATTCGCTCTGCGCCATTATCGGTAATATGGACTTATCCAGTTTCAGTACATTCCAGGATATCTGCTTGATCAGATTAAGCGAAGAATAGCCTGTTCCGAAATCATCAACGGAAGTACAGATACCGTTTTCC
Organism: uncultured Lachnospiraceae bacterium; assembly: GCA_902779395.1. Taxonomy (GTDB): domain Bacteria; phylum Bacillota; class Clostridia; order Lachnospirales; family Lachnospiraceae; genus NK4A136. The sequence continues at coordinate 31,000 of CACZBK010000027.1, forward strand.
TGCAGACTGTTAACAACACGTTTCAGATCTGCAAACTCAACGTCCGTAGTCGTCTCGGTAAGTTCTATCTCTATCAGGCTGTGTGGCACATAATTTCTGTCGATGATATCTATGATATGCTCCACCAGATCCATATCCCCCAGATGACGTCTGGAGAAATTAACCGACACCCTCACCGGTTCTTTCCCCTGATCCAGCCAGCGCCGGATATCCTGGCATACATGCTCGAGCATATAAAAATCCAGGAGACAGATATTGGTACTCTGTTCAAGAACAGGTATGAAAGCCCCCGGCGGTATCACCTCTTTGTCTTTTATCCAGCGGCAGAGAGCTTCCGCCCCTGCCAGACTGTAATCCTCCAGATTAACCTTTGGCTGGTAATATACCTTGAACATGCATTTGGCTATAGCGTCGGGGAACTGCCTCTCTATGATCTTCTGTTCGGTCTGTTTCTCCAAAAGCTCCGGACTGAAGAACAGCTCCTTCACTTCCTTTGTATGTCTGGCTACATTGACAGCCATCATCACCCTGTCCATCATATCATCGGCATTGTTTATCTCTTCTTTTCCATCAGGGATATAATACCCGGCAACAGCACTTATAAGCACACGTTCATTTGTCTCGTCATTATATATTACACCGATGCCGCCTAAATGTGTTCTGATCACATCCAGATCTTCTTTTTTGAATATACCTACAAAATTATCTCCTCCCATGCGGCCCATAACCCCGGGCACGCAGAGCTTTTCCTGCAGCATCTTAATATACCGGGACATTACCTTTGTCCCGGCTTCCCTGCCTATTCTGGAATTTACCAGTGAAAACCCGGCCAGATTGAAGCACACCATACCATATGAAAGTATCTCGTGCCGGGCAATGATCTGCGAAACCTGTTTTAAAACATACAAATGGTTACGAACATTAAGCTGCTGGTCTGTATATGTACGTTCTTCCACAAGATTTCTGAGGATCGCTCTCCCATGAAAGGCATACAGCATTTTCTCAAATAAATGCAGCTGTTCTATATCATCCGCGTCCCATTCTGCTTTATCTGCATCTGCATAAAAGCTGTATACGGACACGTTACCTGTTGCATTCACTTCTCTGCCCACAAAAGGTCTGCTCATATCGGGCGTTCCGTTGTCGATAAGAATATACTCACGTCCCTGACGTTCAGCCTCCGCACGGGCATTGGGATAAAATTCCTGTTTTAAGCGTGCCATGTGCAGCACCCTGCACATAGGTGCTATTATCTTTGCTACTTCCTGTACTTTCCATTCAGTAAGTTTCTCCAGCTCAAGAAGCATATCCCGGAGCATACTTTCATACTCAAGAAACTCGATCGTCATCCTTTATCCCCCTGATAAAATGACTTTAACAGAAGTATCTGCATATCCCCTGTTTAATTAAAAAACTCTGAAAGCCTCTTTAAACCTTCCATAAGCATTTTCCTGCTGCAGGCAAGATTCATCCGCAAAAACCACTCTCCGCCTCTGCCATATATCCGGCCATCCGAAAGATACAGGCCCGTTTTTTCCCTTATGGGCTTCTGCATATCAGCTTCCGGCATCTTCATCCACATAAGATAGGTGGCATCCGATGCAATTGTTTTTATCTGCGGAAGCTCAGCTTTTATATAATCTTCTGCTATCCTGCGGTTTTCAAATACATAGGCGCACATTTCATCAAGCCACTCCGCTCCCTGTGTAAATGCCGCTATGGCAGCCACACAGGCAAAGCTGTTAGGTTCTGCCGCCTCATCAGTATTAAGCGCTCTCCACATCTTATGGCGCAGGAATTCATTTTCCGAATAAACTGCCGCAGTATGTATCCCGGCGATATTAAATGCCTTAGTGGGAGCTATGCAGGCTATCCCGGTATCTCTGCACTCCTGTGAAACAGATATATACGGGGTATAGTTTTTCCCCGGTCTGGTTATATCACAGTGTATCTCATCAGAAATGACTGTAACGCCATACTTTTTTGCCAGCCGTCCCACCTCCGCCAGCTCATCCCTGCTCCATATCCTTCCAGAGGGATTCTGCGGGTTACACAGAAGCATAAGACTCACCTGCGGATCCGACATGTCTTTTTCCAGCCGCTCAAGATCCATACCGTACCCCTCGCCGTCAAAAGCAAGCGGACTTTCAAGGGCCGTACATCCGTTATTCCGTATGCTGTTAAAAAAGATATTATAAACCGGAGTCTGTATCAGTACCTTCTCCCCGGGGGTGGTAAGCTTTCTTACTGCCGAGGATATAGCCGGAATGACCCCGGTACAAAAGATAAGTCCTTCTTTCCGGAGCTTAAAATCATGCCGCTTATCCCACCAGCCGGAATACGCATCGTACCACTCATCAGGGATCTCATCATAGCCGAAGATACCATGCTCCAGCCTTTTTCGAAGCGCTTCCATGACAGGCGGAGCAGCAGGGAAATCCATATCCGCCACCCACATAGGAAGCTCATTATCACCTACCATCCATTTGGATGCACAGGTTCCTCTCCGGTCGGGAAGCCGGTCAAAATCAATCATCCTCTTTTTCCTTTACCCATTCGGGAGCATCCAGACGGATATCTACGGCATCGCAGACTATCCTCGTCTTGGAAGGATCCACCTTATCCTTTTCGACTATAAGTTCCTTTATGCCCGTAGCTTTTATACGTCCGCTGCCTGGATTAAATACGCTGTCTATCTTAGTCCTTATCTCAGCATCTACATTCGAATACTCAAAGGCCAGAGTAGTATTTATGAGCTTGCAGTTCTTCATCACCAGCTCATCGATATAACATAAGCCCTGAAGACTTTCTATCGTGCAGTTGATAAATGTAAGTCTCTTTGAATTCCAGCCAAGATATTCGCCGCAGATATATGAGTCATATACTGTCACATCCGTGCTGTTCCAGAACGCATCCTTAGAAAGGAGCCTGCTGTTCTGCATTTCCACATTATTGACTCCGTCAAATGCATAGTTGCCGTCCAGGTTAAGGCGGTCGATATCCATCCCATCACAGTTCATGGCGAAATAATCGCCTTTCGCAGTAACATTTTTCAATTCGACGTTATTACAGTTCCACAAAGTTTCCTTTGCATCTGTGAAAACCACATCCTTAAGGCTTAACTTATTGCATCTGCGGAAGTTCTTCGGAGCCTGAATAAGCGCATCCTTAACACTGATGTCATCCGAATACCATACCCCTGCCCTGGCCATATCCATCCAGGTGCAGCGTTCTGTCTTAACATCCTTACAGTACCACAGCGGATATTTCCAGCCAAATCTGCTGTTATAGATCCTTAAGTCACTGCTCTCCTTAAGCGGTGACTCACCGTTATCAAAAATGCAGTCCTTAAGCATCAGCCCTTCGCTGCCAAACAGTGCCCTCTCCCCCACGAAGCTTGCCTGTCTGATCTCTTTCATTTTCTTCTCCTTAATTTATAATTATCCTGATATAAAGCTCAGGATTATCCTACCTTAATAATTGTCCCCAGTCACTGATACCTATTACGCTCTTTGCCCAGGCATCGTATTCCGCATCATTCGGACCACCCATATTGTTGTATATTTCCCATGCCTTTTCCGTAAAACGTGCTCCTGTAGAATCATCAAATGAATAGATCATTATATCCACATACGGATTACGTATGCACGCCTGATATGAAGCATATACAGCCGCCGCCTGAACCTCAGCACCCTGATTTGCGGAGATACCGGTCTCACTCGCTATCATGGCACGTACTGCTCCCGAAGGAGAACGCAGCGATGCGGAAGTCATGTAATTGGTCAGCGCGCTCATATTCTGGAAACTTATCATTGAATTGGTATTCACCATACGGGCATATATGGGATCTATAGCCCCCATATCCCATATCTTCGCATAAGTAAGCGGTACAGGATGAGGATGGAATGCCAAAGACCAGTCGATATTTCCCTCCGCGCATACCATTGCGTTGAATTTATTGATAAAATCCTTTCCGTCAATAAACCAGAATGCTTCAATATTGGTCATATTTCTGTCCCAGTTCTGGTCCAGACATATAAACACACGTGCATTGGCATTAACACTCTTGATAGCATTATATGCCACACGGAAGCCCTGCATATACTCTCTCACATATGTATCCCAGTCAGCATACGCTATATAACACCATTTACGGACATTCACCTCATTCCCGATGATATAGTCCTGTGTACCTTCCATGCTGGCAACACCCTTCATCGCATTTGCCAGGGCATTGACACCGTCAGCGTTTGCCGCATTGAACATATACTGAAGAGGTCCCTCGTCAACCATATGGCTGTCAGCCTGATTTGCACGGGGATGCTTTAAGGTTCCGTTATTACCATAGTTGTTTATCTGCATTATATAAGCAGGAATACCGTTATTGGTGTCCAGATTCCAGTTATAGAAATAGTCCGTCAGGCCTTTCTTAGGATAGCTTACACGGGGTCTGGTATTGGTTGCCAGTATCTCGGGATTCGTTATGTACTGGGGTTCATTCTGCATTACCGCAGTTCCGCCCTGAATGGCAGCGAACACGTATTTACAATAAAGCCCCGGAACAGCTCCGTTACCCATACCGAATTCCGCAGATGCATCTGCAGTACTTGGAATAGTCGCCACTTCCAGCGCACCGTCGAGACTGTACTGATACGGCGCCAGCTGATATATATGCAGCTGACCATCCTCTGAAGCAGGCGCCGTGGCAAACGGAACCTTCAGACTTACCCTTGTCCTGTCAAGCAGCTTACAGGAAGCATTTGAAGTCTGTACAGGGGGTGCTCCTCCCGCCAGGATCTCCGTTTCATTCTCCGAGATCGAATTATCGCTTACCGCTTCATTATCGGATACGGCATTATCGCTTACTGCTTCATTATCTGAAAGACTTTCCCCATCTGACGCTTCATTCTCCGAAACCTCCTCATCTGCAGGGGTCAGCTCCCTGACCACTATCTCATCGGCTGAGGCTGAAATCCCATTATCGCTAGCAGATGCATTTTTATCATCCGGATCATCAGAAGAACCGTCGGCAAAAAGGCTGGCCACAGCCACTCCCAACACCACTACAACTGCAACAACAGCGACAAAAACCCCTATCCACGCCGGCTTAGAAAGTCTCAGCTTTTTTTTCATTTTTTCCTCCTATGGTAGTACATGCGAGCGCAAAAGTAACAGCATACCCGCCTATTTTACAGGCATGCACGCTGTTACGTCAATAATTATTTTTTGTCATTTGCAGCTGCGGCCGCCCTGACCACATGTGCCAGAAGTACGGAGGTGGTCACACTTCCCACTCCGCCCGGAACAGGAGTGATGGCATCCACCAGTGCTTCAGCCTCATCATACCTGACATCTCCGCAGAGCTTTCCCTCTTCATTTACGTTGATCCCTACATCTATGACTACCTGTCCTGCCCTGAGATATGAGGCATCTATAACACCCGCACGTCCGGCAGCCACCACTACTATATCAGCTTCCCTTACAACGGAAGGCATATCCTGTGTTTTTGTATGGCAGATGGTGACTGTAGCGTTCTTTTTTATCAGCATCATGGCTGCAGGCTTGCCTACAACCAGACTGCGGCCTATCACCACGCACTTTTTGCCCGCCGGGTCTATACCGTAATGATCCAGTATCTCCATGACCGCAGAGGGTGTACAGGGTGCATAACCCTTATCCTTTCCCGCAAATACTCCGGCGAGTGAGATATCTGTTATCCCATCTACATCCTTTGCAGGATCGAGTATATTGATTATCTTTTCTTCGTTAAGATGCTTAGGCAGGGGTCTGAACAAAAGCACACCGTGTATGGAATCATCCGCATTTACGGCTTTAATCAGGTCGATCAGTACCTCTTCGGATACATCCGCATCAAGCACAAATTTCTGATATGAAACTCCCAGTGTATCGCAGCGTTTGGTCGCTCCTCTCTCATAAGAAAGATCATCCTCTCTTTCACCCACCCTTATTATACCCAGGCAGGGCTCAATACCTCTCTCCTTCAGAGCCTGTACTTCACTCTTTATGCGTTCGTTAAGCGAAGCATTTACTTCTTTGCCAAGCAGTTGTTTTGCCATTATTTAAAAACCTCCGTATTTCTTTTCCTGATCCTGATGAAATGCTCAGGCCTCAAGACTTTTCTTTACCGTATCAAATACCCTGTCGGCACGGCTGCCGTATTCCTCCATCATCTCCAGTGCTTCTTTATTAAACTTCCCGGCAGTTTCCCTGTCCGTCATGGCTTTAGTATTTATAAACACGTTAAGTGATGCACCGTAAAGAGCCGCTTTACAGAATGATGCCCCCACTCCCGCATCGGAAAGCGCAAGCCTGCTGCCTTTAGCTGCAAACTGCTCTATCAGTTCTATAGCTTCCGCACACTTTCTCATTATCTCAAGCGGTACCCCGCAGGCCGTTTTTAAGGCAGCTTCCATAACTTCAGCCTTCTTAGCTTTTTCTTCATCCGTTTCCTTTGGCATACCGTATGCCTTTGCCAGAGGCTCAAATGCCTCTGCATCCTTATCTACCAGCTCAAGCAGCTGTGCCTGCAGGATATCCGCTTTTTCCTTAAGAGCTATGATATCCGCCTCCACATCGGCATATTTCTTCTTTCCGACTGTAAGGCTGCCGACCATGTTTCCCAGGGCACACCCTACCGCTCCGACCAGAGCGCTGGCTCCTCCGCCTCCCGGCACAGGCTCCTTTGAAGAAAGCACCTCAACAAACTCTCTTGAACTTTTCTCAGTAAAACCGTACATCACAAACCTCCATATCTTTCATTCCCGGACCAAGAGTATCATATGGTACTGTCGTTCCAGTGTGTGTTGTATATTTCCCTTACCCTGTCAGCATTCTGCACAAACAGATCCGCTATCACCGGATCAAAATGCGTTCCCGAACCTTCTTCGATGATCTTCATGGCATCCTCAAAAGAAAACGGTTTTTTATAGCTTCTCTTTGATACAAGTGCATCGAACACATCCGATACAGCCATGATACGGGCGGATAAGGGTATCTCTTCACCTTTGAGTCCGCAGGGATATCCTTTACCGTTCCATTTCTCATGATGGTAAGCTGCCAGGTTCAAGGCTTCTTTAAGATACCCCGGATCGGTAGTCAGTTTCATGGCACTCTCAACAACTTCCTTTCCGGCAAGCGTATGGTTCTTCATTATCTCAAACTCTTCATCAGTAAGCTTTCCGGGCTTGTTAAGGATCACATCGGAAACCTTTATCTTTCCCACATCATGTAACGGTGCGGAATTACACACATCCTCGATATATGCATCGGTGATCACATCCGGAAACTTCCCGTTCTCTTTTAGGATCTGAAGTATAAGCTTAACATATGCGGCTGTCTTACGCACATGATCGCCTGTATTTTTATCACGGCTCTCCACCAGATCCGCCAGGATATAGATCAGGCCGTTCTGCATGTGTGCTATCTCTTCGCCTTTTTTCTGCACTTCATCCAGATAGGCCACGGTCTTTCCTATTGTTTCGGACAAAGCGCCATACAGATTTTCTATTTCATCCTTAGTATTTATTTCCAGGGCTTTGAGGCGTTCGACACCGGTTTCCAGCGCTTCTTCACTGTCATATACGAATTTCTGTGCCGAAAAAGTCATTGCATCGATGGGATAGACCAGATGATAGTCCGAAAGCCACATGCCCAGCACCAGTATCATTATAAAGAATCCGATAAACAGTGAAGTAACCTTGGTAAGGAAACGTATCCTGTCATGATTTACTTCCTGCATATTTATATCAGTGCAGGCATAACATACGCACTCACCGTTCGAATCATACACCGGCTCATAGTCGGTAAGCAGCCAGCCATATGTATCGTTGGTTATCATAGGCTCGATGTTTTTTCCTGCCAGAAGATCAGGTATACTGTCCGAAAATGATTCATCAAAAGGTACCAGATCTCCAAGTACTCCTCCGGCAAGCTCCTCCGTATCCAGATCAAATACAACATGGCAGCCGTCAGGTCTTATCTGATATACGTAAACATACTCTATATAAGGTGAACTGTTCCTTATCTTGTAGAGCTGGTCCAGTGTATCCTTATAATCCTTAACCTCCGGACCTTCTTCAAAATAATCATTTACCCTGTCCGGATTTATTGCACTGGCTGCCAGGCTGGCAACATTCCTGCCTATAGTGGTATACTGCTCTCGCGCAAACGATCTGTAAAGGATGAAACTGATGGTAGTGGTCACCACGGCTATCACCACCATTATCACACCTATTATGACTATTATCTTGGTTCTTAAGGAAAAACCACTCGTGTCACTTTTTCTTGAGTGTTTTACCTCTTCATGGCTCATTGGTTTCTGACGCCAGCCGGTCAGCTCAAAAGATTCCTTAAGGTGTTCCGGCATTAACTTAAGTATGATAAATACCGGTATCACCGTAATGAGCTTATCTACCAGATCTATCGATACATCAGATACCATCTGCGCCCAGAATACACTAAGCTTACCCTGTTCTAAAAGGGCTGCCGCAAAGGGTGCGGATATGCCTTCTCCCATTCCGAATCCGGACAGAAGATATGTAAGTACCGAACCAAGACATCCACCCAGAAAAGCGAAGATCGGAACCGTAAGCAGTGTCTTAAGCGGAGACTTAAAAAAGCCTCTTCTGTACATAAATGTTCCTGCCACTGCTATCAGCACGCTTATCACTGCATAATATGCATTTGATGAATCCACCGTGGCATTGATTATATTGGTGCAATATCCCACCACGATACCGGGGAGATACCCTCCCAGGGTTGCTGCCAGCAGAGTTCCGATATTGTCAAGATATAGCGGAAGCCCAAGAGCCCCCATCAGACGATTGAGCGATATATTTATCAGCACAAACAAAGCATATACGACAAAGAGCCGTAAAAGTGAGTTATTCCTGACGGGCCGCTCACCCTGTTTCTCCATCTTCATGTCCCCCGATAAACGCAAACAAAAAAGTGCTAAGATACTCCTGTATTTTAACACTTATCAGACATTTTGCAAATATACCGGCCACCAAAAGCTTGTATATCAGCGGGATGAGCCATATATCATCACTCATCCCGCCAACAGTCAGATCATCATTTCCTGTAATCCCTTAACAGATATATAAAGCCGTATACTCTTGCCGAAGGAACAAAGGCCCCACTCTTAAATCCGACGGGAACAGTCCTTACTTCTTCCCCGGCAGCAACTCTCTTTTCAATACTTTTACTTATGAGTGCGCTGTTTATCTTTATCTCTACAGTATACTCCTCACTGCCCCCTGTATAATGAAGGCGTGTACCATATACCTTCTCATCTCCCACAAATACCTCGATCGGCTTTCCGTTATCTTCACGAAGGAATGTCAGCTCAAGTATCAGATCCTCTCCTTCGATCGCTTTCATATGATAGGTAAAGCCTCCGCCCGGAAGGGCTATCC
>CACZBK010000028.1 GCA_902779395.1 uncultured Lachnospiraceae bacterium
AATTAGATCAGGTAGAGGTATCAGGCTAATGCCATTAAAAGACCGGGGCAAAAAGCTTCGGGAATTTATAAATATCAACCACAAGTTGGTAAATAGCCATGTCGTATAAATAGAATGAATTTTCTCCATACCGTTTGTGGAACTCCCTGCGGCGCGCAAGCTCAGCTTCGATCCGGTACATTTCCTCTTCGGATATGAGTTTTTCATCATAATCCAGACAGGAGCGGAGTGACTGTTCGCACATCGAGTAGCATGTCTTGTTGTTCATACCCTTGGCGGGATTCTGGCAGATTATCATGTCTTCGATCGCTGCCTGAAAGATGTTGTTCAGCAGGGATTTGTAATTTTTGAATGCAGATACCTTCAGAGAGAGGCGTGTGACCAGATTGATGGAATATTTCTCCAGATATTTCGGAGTGATATCCCTTACATCCATATTTGCCAGTTCTTCGTCAATATAACGGGCATATTCAGCCTTGGTATTTGATATGGTCTTTTCGTTAGCCGGATGGCATTCAATGTAATCCCTTATATAGCAGTCAAAATAATAGGCCACTGTATGTGGATTTTTCAGGGCATCACCACCGTAATGGCAGTACAGCTTATCGATAAGACCTTCGTAAGTCTGGCAACAGATAAGCTTGGGATCGATAAATCGACTTACGGAAGGATGGAGAGCGGTGCGACCAAAACTGTCAGCAGTGACATCCTGATAAAGCTTTCAGAATTATATAACGTCACTACGGATTATATCCTGGGGATATCGGATGTACCGGAAAGCCGCAGTGCTAAGTTCAAACAATAATATGTATGACTTCTGCCATGATCTGTTAACGGATTGTACCAATGCCGGCAGACTGCCTAAGGATAAAGAAATTAACAATCTCAAAAAGCGGCTTAGGGCAAGCAAGGTGCAGTCGGAACCTTATCAGATCAACAAGATCCAGGTCCATATCATGGCTGCTGTAAGGGAGATAAAGAAAAAAGTGACCGACGAGATGAGCACGGATTTTAACAAGGTATACTCAGCAGAGGTCCTTGAAGCTGTAAAAGCTGATTTCTTAGCTCATGGTGACTTGAACGATATAAGCTATGAGGAGAAAAAGGGATATGTTATCTCTGCGGTTAAGGCGGGGATAAGGTGTAATACGGAACTTACAGAAGAGGATCTGGAGCAGCATGATAAGGCTATTGATATCATAATGCCAACATTGATGGATCTATTTAAAACAAAATGACGGGAATCAACAGAAACAAAAGAAATATAGAACTGTGCCGCCGGATCAGGGAGAGGGACACAGAAGCTGAAACAAAGATGTTGCTGGAGAATGACGGGCTGATCATACAGATGGCCATGGATATAAAAGCCAGGCGCGGGATAGCTTCATCAGACGGGATAGACGAAGAGGACCTTATGCAGGTTGGAAGGATAGCCATGCTGAACGCTGCCAGAGCATTTGATGAGTCCAGGAATGTAAAGTTCTCGACTTTTGCATGCGAGACGATAAGGAATGCCCTGACCGATCTGTGCGACAGCTGTCAGGCTTCTTACGAAAGGCACATGACAGAAATGGGGCAAAAACATCTGTTCATCGATGCAGGGAAGGAGACTGAGGATGCCATCAACGGGCAGGGCTGTGACGTTAATCATCGTGATCCTGCCGGTAATACAGCCGTGCTTCATGTAATGCTTGAGAAGCTGGGTAACCGCCTTATGTGCCTTTCAGAGCGCGAACGGAAGCTGCTGGCATATCATTACGGGCTGGGTAATAATGAGATAAGGAGCCTGCCGGAAGTGGCTGCATACTTTACTCTTACGGAAAAATATATAAGGACCATGGAGAAGAAAGCCCTGGCTAAGCTGAGGGATATGATGAATGATGGGAAGATCGTTTAGGAAGACCGTGGGGGCGGCTGCCCCTTTCATTGAAAGCAGTGTCTATTTATGATAGGATAGAAAGTAGTGGAGGGTATGTTTATGGCTGAAAGTCAGAACATTGAATATAAAGAATCCTGGCGGGACGAATATCTGAAGTGGGCCTGTGGGTTTGCAAATGCTCAGGGTGGCACTATTTATATTGGAATCAATGACGATGGCAAGATTGTTGGTGTGCAGAATGTTAAGAAGTTGCTGGAGGATATTCCCAATAAAATTCAGTCGCATTTGGGAATTGTTGCGGATGTAAACAAGCACACCAAAGACGGGAAGGATTATCTGGAGATTAAGGTCGAGCCGAGTACGTTTCCAATCAGCTATCACGGTGAGTATCATTATCGGAGTGGGGCAACAAAACAGCAGCTGACAGGAATTGCTTTATCCGAATTTATCATGAAAAAGACCGGTGTTCGTTGGGAGGATGTTACCGTAGATGATATTTCTGTAGCTGATCTGGATGATGAGAGCTTTAAGATATTTCGGCGGGAGGCATTACGTAAAAAGAGAATGACCGAATCGGAGCTTAATGTATCCAACGAAGAGCTTCTTCAAAAGTTGCATTTACTGTCGGATGGTAAGCTGAAGCGTTCTGCGGTGCTTTTGTTCTATCATGATCCCGGAGTCGTACAGAACGGAAGTTTTATTAAGGTCGGGAAGTTCGATGAAAGAGGCAGGGTGGTTTATCACAATGATCTCGAGGAATCTCTGATCGTAAATGCACATAAGGTTATTGACCTGATATATCAGATGTATTTAAAGGCGAAAATAGGATACGAGCATGATATTCGCGTGGAGGAATATCCATTTGCCAGAGAGGCGATCCGTGAGGCAGTCTATAATGCCATTGCACATAACTGCTACATGTATGGTATTCCGATACAGATCAAGATCAGTGATGATGCTATTACGATAAGTAACAGTTGCATTTTGCCGGAGGGCTGGACGGTAGATACTTTAATGGAACCGCATGAGTCTGAACCGTATAATCCTGATATTGCCAATGTTTTTTATCGGGCAGGTTTTATCGAAACTTGGGGACAGGGCATCCAAAAGATATGCGATGAATGTCGCGGACTCGGAGCAGACATCCCGTCCTATGAACTGATAGGAAAAACATTGCGGATAAATTTCCGTGCGCTTGAAAGTGCTCTTATAGATCAGCCCAAAGCACCAAAGCACCAAAGCACGGATAAAAATGGTGCTTTGGAAGATGCAATGGTGCTTAAGGTCATAGAAGCGTTAAAGGAGCAACCTGATATATCGCAAGAGATATTGGGAGAACGTCTGGGAATATCCCGCCGTATAGTACAGAGATATATCAATGTTCTGAAAGACGCAGGGAAAATAGAACGTGTTAATGGAAAACGCTATGGTCATTGGAAAGTCAATTGAAGGTACCCTAGCAAGTGCAAATCGGGAACTGCGAACGGAGGTATCTGAAATGCCTGGAATGAGTCAAGTTATTTATGAAAAGGGGTGGAAAGCCGGTGAGGAAAATGGAAAGAGTATAGGAAGTCTTTAATGATAAAGATTCGCTAAATCAGTAGAAAATTAGGCAGTTTTCGAAGAAATGATTATGGGAAACGAGAAAGGAATTGTGAATATGAAAAATCATTACAAAGATATGCCTGAAAGTCTGAAAGGAACATACGGAGATTTTTCCAGGAATTTCGGATTTTCCTGGAAGGAATTTGTGGCCACGGTTCCGGCACCGCTGTTTCTTGTTACCACATACAAATCCAACGGTATGCCAAATGCCTGCATGCAGTCATGGGCAACTTTTACGAGTGCCGGCCACGGTAATGGTTTTTATGCTATCCTTGCCAGCGTGAATAAAAACGGACACCTGTACAAAAGCGTGAACGAGACAAAAGAAGCCGTTATCAATTTTATGTCTGAAGAGTACCATGCTGCGTGCATGGCAACGATTAAGAACAATCAGTTTGAAGCAGATGAGATCACGGCTTCCGGCCTGACTATCGAAAAGGCGTCATGGATTAATGCCCCTATGGTTTCAGAATGCTTTATGAACCTTGAATGCAAGTACGTCTGGGAAAAGGAGATCGTACCGGGCGATGATCACGTTATGCTCTGCCTTGAGGTGATAGGCATTCATATTGATGAAGACCATATGCCTGACAGAACGGGAGAGAATGGAATCCTTTACAACATCCACTATCAGATGAATCCGGAAAAAGTAACAAAGACAGGTCATGATTACGCAGCAGTTCTTAAGAAAAAAATAGATGTTATGGAGTATTAATTTGGCTATGGAAATAAGACACGTGGAACTTCAGGATAAGAAGAGCATATCCGTAATCCAGCTGATGTCAATAGAACCTAATGAGACTTTTTACAGTAAATGCGGATTAGGGAAAGATGATGTTTCTGTCTTGTTTAAGCGTTTTTAGCAGAGGTGACTATGACATTTTATGTAATAACGGAAGAAGATAAAGAACTGATAAAGGAAGCGCTATCAAAGTTGGAAAGCAACTATGACGGTGAAAAGTACAATCATACGGTAGGGGCCGCAATCAAGTGTAAAAACGGAAACATATATACAGGTGTGAATTGCGACGGAATACATGGATCTTGCGCAGAGTACATTACTATGGGCATTGCGATATCTGCCGGTGAGCGTAATTTTGACACTATCGTGGCGGTTCACAAAGGTTTTCCTAATAAGGTCATCGCACCGTGCGGGAATTGCAGACAAATGCTGATCGAGTATTGCCCGGATATAAAGGTCATCCTTAATGATTACGAGGATAATCTGGTAAAAGTGGGAATAAAAGATCTGCTGCCGTTTGCGTGCTTGTAGTGCCGATCAATATAGAGTTTAAGATTGGAAAATCTATGCCGTTCCTAGAGAAATTGTCGAGGGCTTTCACAAAACATATTGTGCGGAAACGGTTTTTGAACCGGAACTGACATATGCATCGTCATGTGATGTTGCGGAGGAAGCGGGACGAATCGATCAATATCTTTCCGGTGGCTATTTCAAATCTATTGATGTATGCGGTGGAGAGAATATACAACCGTTTGAAGTATTTCAGCCATTATATCGAAAAGCTGAAAAGTATCATTTGATCAAGCGCATGCATGTTGGAGAGACCGGTCCTGCGGAAGATGTTATGCGGGCGGTTGAAATGCTCGGGCTGGAAGAAATACATCATGGCATACGGGCAGCGGAATCTGAGGAGGTGATGCGCTTCCTGGCTGATCAAAAGATACAGTTGAATGTTTGTCCAAGCAGCAATGTGATGCTTGGATATGCAAGAAACTATAAGGAACATCCGATAAAGCTACTATACGAATATGGAGTCAGAGTGACCATTAATACTGATGATCTGCTCATCTTTGATAGTTCGATAGAGAACGAATATCGCTTGCTCTATCAAGCCGGAGCTTTAAGCGTAAATCAGCTGGATGAGATACGCAGGATCGGGTTGCTGATGAACAATGAGTATAATGATCTGGGCCTTTTGGCCGGAGACCATTTTCTTATACTGGCAGAGGCGCAATCTACATGGAGTGTAAATATACTGATACGTTTTCTTCTGTATCTGGCGTCAACTTACAAGGATTATATAGAGAGCAAGGGGATAAGCCTTTACGGAACGAAAAAGGCTACGATACCGAAGCCGGAATTATACCTGATATATTCCGGAAATAAGGGCAAGAAACCGGAGGTCCTTTCGTTCACGAAGGAGTTTTTCGGAGGAAATGAGAGTGCTATAGAGATTAAAGCAAGGGTTATTTACGGTAACAACAAGAAACATGATGTAATCAGCCAGTACATTGCATATTGTAAGGTACTGGATATGCAGGTCAAAAAGTACGGAAGAACAAAGAAAACGATAGAGGAAACTATCAGGATATGCTCTGCTAAAGACATACTGAAGGAGTACTTGAAGACACACAGGAAGGAGGTAGTAGACATTATGACACAGTTATATGACAGAGAAAGAGAAATGAAGCTGTATGTTGAAGAGGAGCGAAAAGAGGAAAGAATTGAAGCCATAAAGAAGCTTATGAAAAAGCTGAAAATGAGTGCAAAGGAAGCTATGGATGTATTAGACATAGCCCCGAAGGATCAGAAAACCTACCTTCCGATGCTGAAAAAAGGGTAGTTTGAGGCGATTTATGCATAATTGAAGATAAAACAGCAAAACCACGGGAATAGATAATACTCGTGGTTTTTAAATTATATACTATGGTATTAGCTTTATGATCTGCTATCAAATATGCTAATGTATACGTCTGAGGCATTAAGATCGGTAAGGAATCTTTCTTGAAGCTCATCTGCTTTTGTCTTATCTTCGAGCCATTGTTTATACTCCATTTGTAATTTGAGTTTATGCTCTTTGCGGTATTGGGCTGCACGTTCTTTAGCGGATGATGTATCAGATAAGGTTCTTCCGCTATGTTTGGCAGCAAGGCATTTGCCGGGATGCAGGATCTGGTCAATATAGGCCTGACTGCGAACTTGTGCACGACCGTCTGTAGAGCATGACATGTTTGAGACGGCACTCCCGCGATAGGGGATCTCTTCGGACCCCGGCATCTGTCCCACACCTTCGATCGAACGATTGGCTTCTGCTAAAGAGAATATGCTGCCGGCTATGTAGTTAGTCACGTTTTTACCGCTTGTGTATTTCAGTGTATAGCCATTTTTGCCTTGCAATTCACTATCCATGAGTCCGAATACTCTGGCGCGATAAGCAGGATCCGAAGCCATTTTGTTTAGCTGTTTGTCATCAATATACAGATAGTATTTCCCTTTAACCGGATCCTTTGGTTCACGGTTTGTAAAAGTGTACTCAGGCATATACTTTTTGATTTCATCTTTCAGCTCATCTACGCTGATCAGACCGTCTGTACCGTTCTTTGTAAATTCGGAGCGGTAGTAGTTAACAGCCTTACGCTTATAATCTATAAAGCCTTCTCCCATATCTTCAAGATAGTTATATACTTTCTTTGGATTCCATACGGGGCGGGGGACATCTGCTGTTTTAGGGTTTTGTGTATAAGATGCGCTGATCTGAATGCTGTATTCGCTTTGGATCATTGTACTCATAGAACGACCTTCCTTTCTGGCATATGAATATCTACTGATAAGGTATTCGGAAGATTATTTCTGATCATAAGGGATATGTAGTGAAAGACCATTCAAATGTTGCGAATTGTGATCACAGCGGGGGAATAGTTTATACATTTATATCAACGGAAAAACCGGAAAAGCATTCTGCCGATACCTGTTCGGAAGCAAGGGCAGAATATGCCATATCAGCCATATCGGTAGATGATCCCAGCTTTGATATTCCGGAACCTCCCTTTTCACGTTCATATCGTTCAAACATAGCTTTAAGATATTTCATATCAGCTTTAGTGATCTCCATCATTTCGCGGGCACGATGTTTTTTCTTTAATTCTTCGATATCATCCTCGGACATATCGGGACTGATCATTTCACAGAGATCGTTCATCTCGGCTTCAAAATTCATTTCTTCCTCAATATCCTTAAGCATATCTTCAAATTCTTCCCGGGAAAACTCGGCCATTTCTTCTGCAAGAGCAGAAATATCATCTTCTGAAAGAGAGGGAGTTTCAGCTGGATCAGAGGCGGTATCTGTAGTTGAGTATTCAGTATCATCACACTGTTCTTCAGCACGTTCTTCTTCTTTAAGATGATCTTTCTTTTTGCGGGCAACAAGAAGAATGGCTTCGGCGTGACTTAATGCTATCATAGCTTCCGAAGCATCATAATCATTATGCATACATTTTTTCCGGAGTTCAACTACCTTGTAAAGGGTGCTGATATATGCAAGATAAGCGTCGGAAGCAGTTTTGGCCTGCATAACACGCGTAGAAATCTGCTTGAAACTGTAGTTCAGCTTTTTCTTCTTTTTTGTTGATGGATTAGATTTTCTTATACTTGAAATAAGCTGCTTATTAGAAGTGGGATCATATACAGTATAGGCAGCGGTTAAGGAATTGTTTATAGCGGATACAGAATTCATGGCAGCCTCCTTTCTGCGGGATATAACGTTACTACGGGATCCGTCCCTTATTTTAATTATATGATCCCAATACCGGTAAACAAGGATTATTCGCTACATTTCAAGGGCTATTCAATACATGGAATGCCATGGCTGATATTTCAATACATTTAAAGGTCGGTTCATTACATTTATCTTGAAATGCTATGAAGATTTGCCGAAATACATTAGATATAGATTGATATGTCACCGACCAAAGCGAGGGGTGTGACATTATTGGACAGGAGGGGAGGCGGTGATATGAGGATAGCTGTCTGTGATGATGATAGAAGGATAAGAGAGATACTTTTAAGGGAAATCAGCGACTATGTTCCCGGTGCGGAAGTGATATGTTATAAGAACGGAGAGGATCTTCTGCATGCAGAGTTGATCCCAGATATCCTCTTTCTGGATATTGAAATGCCGGGAATAAACGGGCTTAAGCTTGCTGAAAGACTACGCGGGAATGGCATGGATATTGTGATCATTTTCATATCCGGGGAAGATAAGTATGTATGGCAGGCATTTGATGTTGAGGCATTTCAATACCTGAGAAAGCCAATATCTAAGACAGATCTTACGAATACGCTGGAGCGTGCGTTGCTGAAGCTTCAAAACAGCCGGGGTGAGAATGATGAGGATAAGCCCAGTATGATGATCAGATATAAAGGAGTTTCGGAAAAGGTTTTTCTTTCTGATATCATATATGCCGAAGCTTGCGGAAGAAAAGTTGTTCTGCACAGGATGAATGATCAGGTGGAGTATTATGGAAAGATATCCGATCTTGAGATGATGCTTGGAGGAGATTTTTTCCGGGTTCACAGAGCTTTTCTTATAAATCTGAAATATGTCGTTAGATATGGGGCTGACGGTATCACGCTGAAAAAGGGAAATGTCAGTATATCAAAAGCAAATTACCCTCTTTTTGTGAAACGCTTTTTACAGTACAGCGCCGAAAAAGCTGTGGGAGAGAATGATAAATGAAGCACGATCCTGACTGGTATCAAAATGTATTTGAGGTAATGAACACAGCGGAGCTGCTGCTGGTATTTTTGCTGTTCGGATTCTGTTTTGCCGTTATGATCAGACCTTATATGAGAAAGAAGATTACGGTTATTGTTTCAGGGATACTGACTGCTGCAGGAGGAACGATCATCTGGATCCTCAGTGGCAATGGTGGGACATTTGGCTATTCATTCGTGGTGCTTTCGGCGTTTATTCTGATGTACCTGATGGAAAAAGAGAAGCCGCTGCAGAAGATATTTCTTTGCGTGATGTTTCTGACGCTGCGTTTTATATGCAGTGCAGTTCTGGTGGAATGGGGGCTGTTTTCTATATGGTTTGACGTTAATGTGGGTGATATCAGTACCGGAATGGATCCTGATCAGATAGTGGTCTATTATGCATTTTCGCGCCTGATATCGGTGATAGCCAGAACGCTGTTACTATATCTGATGATACGGCTTATTCAAAAGGCATATCATAGAAATGATGAATTGAGCATTCAGGAGTTGTTTCTGCTGTTGATACCTACTATAACCCCTCTGCTGGAAGGAACGGTATTTCGTGAATACATGAACATATATAATCAGGGAGTCGAGAACGGGTATATCAAAGAGAATATACCACCGGATATTATGCGGTTTCTACTTTATCTTTTCAGCTATTTTGCGGTGCTTATGGTAGTAGTTTTGTATGAACGTGTTCGGAGGCAGCAGGAAGAAAATGCCCAGATGCAGGCCCTTGAAAAAGAGATCGCCCAGATACAGAGAAGCATAGAGCAGACAGAGATCCTGCATGAACAGATCAGGACGCTCAGACATGATATCTCAAATCATCTTATGACAATGGAACGCCTTACCGAAACTGATAATAATGACGAAGCCAGGCATTATCTGAAACGCCTGAAGGAGGAGTTTTCGGCAAGCCTGGAAGGGATACGATGCGGTAATCCGGTGATAGATGCCGTGCTTGATGCCAAACGGGATATGGCTGTAAAGAATGGTATAGCGTTTCAATGCGATTTTCTTTATCCGGGGCAGCCGGATATAGATGTATTTGATCTGAGCGTATTACTTAATAATGCGCTTGATAATGCGTTGAGAGGGGCAAACGGCAGGGAACCGTGGATAAGGATAAATGCTAAAGGTCATGAACGTTTCCTTACGATCCTTGTTACTAATAGCTATACCGGTGAGAAACTTCACCTTGATGCAGACGGATTTCCGGTCAGTACAAAGGAGGGGGAGGGGCACGGCCTGGGACTAAAGCTGATACGCCGCATATCGCATCGTTACAATGGTGAGACAGAGTTTATTCAGCGTGAAGGAGAGATAGAGCTGCGCATTCTCCTTCATGAGAAGAATACATAAACTTTTCGTAACTATCGGATACATTAGAAGGTCTGTTCATTACAAGTCTATTGTTTTTCTTTAAAATAATCCGTAGTATTTATTATACGGGATAAGGATATCCCGGGCACTATAGGCTATGCATGATTTCAAGGAGGAAACGATATGGCAGGTATAAACGGTATCAATTCGGGAATTGACTATTCCGTATTCTTTGGCGGTTCGTCCACATCTTCAGCAGACGGCGTAGATCTGACATCATATATGTCGATCAAGAATGGCAGTTATCGCAGACTTTTGAAGAATTATTACAGCAGCCAGAAGGCTGAGGCAAAATCAGCAGTTGGAGATACGGGGGCAACGCTGACAAAGATCCGTTCTGCTGCAGACAATCTTCAGAAAAAGTCTGATGCATTGTCCTCTGACAAACTCTGGGCTACGACAGAAAGCGTGGATGAAGGAACCGGAAAGGTCACGGAAACCTTGACCAACCCGGAGGCTCTGGTAAAAGCGGTAAAGGAGTTTGCAGACGCATATAATAAGACAATAGATGCAGCTGCGGGGTCAGAAACCAAGGCTGTTCTGCGTTCCGGTGGGTGGATGGATAACATGTCACGTAAAAACGGGCGTCTGCTGAATGAAGTTGGAATAACGATAGGCTCTGACGGCAAGCTTTCGGTTGATGAAGATGAATTGAAGAAAGCGAATGTCACCACATTAAAGAGCCTGTTCAAGGGAGTGGATTCATATGCGTCAAAGGTCTCGGCAAAGGCTGCGGCTATAAGCAATTCGGCGGCACGGACAGAGAGTACCTATGATTCCGGTGGGAATTGGAACAATAATATGAGTACAATCGCTAGGTCACAGATCGATTCGGTTATAGGAGGAGATAGTGATAAGGAGACTTCGGTAAGCAAAACCCGGACCGAAACGGAGAATAATATAAAGAGCTTAAAGGAAAAGCGGGAAAAACTGCAAAAAGAAATGAATAAAGCGGTAGGATATGATGCTACCCGTGATTATGAAACTCAGATAAAGAAGCTTGATAAAGAGATAAAAGAGGCTGAAAACAGGTTAAAATACCTTTGAAGAAGGGGAGGTGGATGTTATGGCTATAGATGCGATAAATGGAAATTCAGGTGTTTATACAGGATATTATAATTCCGCAGTTTCCGCTAAAGAGAGCAAGGCTGATAGCAAGTCTGATGCAAAAGAAAAGAATGATGCAGCGGCAGTATATGAGAAGAGTGACAGCAAGGTGGAGGCATCAGATCAGAAGAAGCTATATAAGCCGGATCAGGCGATGATAAGCAAGCTTAAGGCGGATGCTGACTCTCATAAAAAACAGCTGCAGGATATTGTTGATAAGCTTATCACAAAGCAGGGTAAGGCTTTTGATATCGCAAATGGAAAGAATCTCAAGAATCTGTATGCCGGTCTTAATGTGGACGCGAAGACAAGGGCACAGGCCCAGGCTGATATCTCAGAAGATGGGTATTACGGTGTAAAGCAGACCTCCCAGCGTATATTTGACTTTGCCATGGCATTAAGCGGCGGGGATCCGGATAAGATGGAGAAGATGAGGTCAGCCTTTGAGAAAGGGTTTAAGAAGGCGACAAAATCCTGGGGAGATAAACTGCCGGATATCTGTCAGCAGACTTATGATGCAGTGCAGTCCATGTTTGATGACTATAAGGAGCAGCAGAAAAAAGCGGCTGATGGTACTTCCGAAATTGAATAAATCGGAAAATATGGTATCATAGAGTTGTATGTATGCGCCGGAAGGAACCGGCATCAGTTACCGGCAAGGAGGCAGAATATGAGTCTTTCTATCAATCTTAATGACGCAAATAAGATAAATATGCCCGGCATAGCAGTTGCTTCATCTGTTTCTCAGAAAGAAGGCGAAAAGAAGACTTCTGTGTTCATGGGGGATCTGAATATAGGAAAAGATCCTGTAAAAGAAAAGCTTGAAAGTGCCAGAAAACAGGCTTTTAAGCTTGTATCTGATGCTTATGGTGCTGACAGGGATTTCGATAAGCAGCTGGGAAAGATAAAAGACCTGGCGAAAGAGATGAAAATTGAAAAAGCTGCGGCACAGGAGGATAAAAAGGCCGCCGAAGAGGCTATCGAAGGCATAAAGAAGGAGTATTCCGTTGGTCCGGATTCCAAGGAACAACAGGATCTGGAATGGCTCATGGATTACCGAAAGGCAAGTCCTGATGAGTGTTTCTGTGATCCGGAGCAGATGAAGAAAGATCGTGCACGGGCAGATGAAATAGAGGCAAATCTTACAGAATATCAATCACGTATGCTGGAAGCAGGTGAACAGCTGGATACGGCACAGAAACGCATTGATGAAGCTGATGCTGCGCTTGTTGCTACAAGACAGAGTCTTACAGATGCAGCGCAGGAGAAGAATAAGAATCATGCCATGGTGGATGCCCAGAATGAGGCAGAAGCCATCATGGATGCTGCAGAGAAGTCAGTTGTTGGCATGATCATGAATGATGCCAAGGACAAAATTGACGAAAAGGCACGTGAGGAGCAGGAAAAAGCCGAAGAAAAGAAAGAAGAGGAAGAAAAACAGGAGAAGATCGAGGCGGAACGTGCCGAGAAGAAGGCTATCCAGGAAGCTCTGGCGGAAGGATCTAAAGAGGCGGTGCAGGAGGCCAGGGATCAGAGCAGGCAACGTGAAAATGATGATCTTGAACTGACGGATGTATTGGGAAGTGATCCTACGCAAAGGATTGAGAATGCCGGTAATGTAAATGCTGCGCTCGATGAGCTTAAGAATAAGATGGCACTGATAGATGCGGATCTTAAGGGTATAAAGATCGATGAGTCGGTATAATAGATAAATTTATAACGTTTTTGGGGAGTATCGTGAGTGGCCATGGTACTCCTTTTTTTGGTAGACCTGCGGCAAGGAAAGAAAAGTCGGTGCTCCTTTCCTCCTTATTTTACTTGATTTTTACGATTTTTTTCGGCCTTCAAGTCCGGCCACCCGCAGTTATATGAAGAGTGTTAAAACCCTTGGATCATGGATCCGAGGGTTTTTATAATCACAAGGTATTGTTTATTGGTAGGCCTATTGTATAACGATATCTATGTTAATCTCATCTTGACAAAAACAGGTTATGGCTATAGACTTGTATCAATATCGGGAAACCGATAGGGGCTGACCGTAAGGTCCTGGTCCACCGAAACGGCGTGGGGATCCCGCGCCACTTTTTTATATGAGGATAAATTATGGCAGAAAAGATATTAAGTTGCTTTATAGACGAGGCTGGCGACTTTGGAGAATATGATCATCATTCACCTTATTATATTGTTTCGGTAAGGATATCTAAAGGGAGTATCTGGAGGCCCATAGGAAGGAGGTAGTAGACATTATGACACAGTTATATGACAGGGAAAGAGAAATGAAGTTGTATGTTCAGGAAAGAGAACAGGCAGCGGCAAAAGATGCTGAAAGAAAGAGCACTCTTGAGAATATTAAGAGCTTGATGAGAACTATGAAACTGAGTGCTAAGGAAGCTATGAATGCTTTACAGATTGCACCCAAGGACCAGAAAACTTACCTTCCGATGCTGAAAAAAGGGTAGTTTGAGGAGATTTAAACATAATTAAGGAGAACTTACTAAAATATATTTTAGTAAAAACACGATTTGGTGAAGGCACGGGCATGATCATATACCTACGGAAGAAAACGCCCGCACGGACAAGGATAGAGCAGATCATAAATGTAAGTATGAAAACCTGAGAGAAAGAGGTATACGATATGCAGATAACAGATATTATTAAATTATACTGTCTTCCGGCGCTGCTGATAGTGATCGGTATTTTGTTTATCGTACGCTGGCATTTCTATGCGCGGGGATATAAGAAAAAATACACCCTTGCGGTAACCGCAAGGGCCGCTGAGCCGGAACGCACGGTATTCTTTGTGCCGCTGATGGTATATGAAGCCGAAATAGATGGTGTGATCGAGACACTGTATGAGGTTCCGCCCATCGGAGCGCCTGCATTGCAGCTTCCTCCGGGGGAAGAGGTAAAACTCTGTATCCATCCTGATCCCGAAAAACGTAAAACGGTGCTGTTCACCGAAGAAAGCAGACCCTTTGTCAATGAACTCGCAGCTCCTTTCAACAGCTTATTCTGCAAGCTGATGGGACTGGGCTTCATACTGACAGCGATAGTGATAATAGTGCTTCCTTCTATAATGTGAGTTTAAATCAACAGGGGCGGATAACCAAATACTGATATGGTTTCCCGCCCTTGATGTTTATAAAGCATTCCGCTCCGGCTGCTGATGAGTCGGAGCGGAAACTTAAGCCGTATTAATTCCGGCCGATCGCCTGATCTACTTCCGCCTCCGTAGCATAAGCACCCACAAAACGCGGGTCAGTCTTTTCCGTATAGATGTAAAACATCCCGTCGATATAGAAGATCAGATACTGGCATACATTATATTCGTATACCGCACCGTTTACCCGGGTGCCATCCTCTGCCCAGTGGCTGGAAAAGAATTCGTCATAGGGAGCTTCCTGATACTCATCGATGCTGCGGATCATAAAGGAATTGTGATAATTACCGTTTCCGCCGTTTACAGTATATTCATCGCCTTTTTTGATCTCGATCATGTGTCCGTCATCAAGCGTGCAGCCGGTCAGCTTATTCTGAAAATTCTCATCCAGGATAGGCTGCCAGGAGTTTAGGCCTATCTGGCCTGCATAGCCCAGATAGGTATCTCCCATACGGAATACAAACACATGGTGCCCGCTGTGCTTTTCCATAACAGCTGTTGTATCCGCGAGCACCGCCATTCCCATAGCGCTTTCCGCCTCAAGAGAAGTATTAAACTGATCGACAAGGATCCCGCTGTCATATACACGGTATCCCTCATAAGTACGCAGCACTACGTACTGCCCATAGTATTTAGGGCCTACGGGATATTGTTCATCCGGATCATAAGCATCCACCATCCCGTTACTTACCGCATCATCGCAGGAATACAACTGATAGCTGCGGACCTTGCTGATCGCAGGATTCCCGCAAAAGCCTGCAACGCCGCCGTAGTTTAACACTACATCCGCGGTGACAGTGGCAAAGTCACCATCGGTCATGGCCAGCTTTGCGGGGGGAGTACCCACAACTTCCGACCAGCCTGCACCATTTGCGCCCTTCGCTATATATTTATCTCCGTATCTGAAAACGATCAAAGATACGTTTTTCTGCTCGTCCAGCGTTATTTCATCGGGATAATGAGCTCCGCCGGATGTTCCCCCTGTACTTGTGATACCGGCACAGCCGCTGCACAGTATAACAATGACAGCGGTCAGTATAACATATTTTTTAAACATAAGGATCTCCTGTATGATCATATTTTATGATAGGGATACGGAAAACCGCACGCGCATTTATGGTATTATCGCATTTTTAAACGTAAAATACCACCCTCCGGTACCTATGGCCTGAAGATAGACGGAAATAAGCACTTTACAACATGAAATAAGAAAGGTATTGAATAAATGCCGTATATTTTCCCCATAACATCGGACAGGGGGCGGCTCTTCCGAGGAAGAACTGGAAGAAGAGGAAAATTTTTTCACAAAAACTATGATAGCATTACGCTTTATCTGATGCAAGTATGAGTATATTACATCATAAAAAATACAGCGCAAAACCGCTTTGCCGTGAAGACAGATCGGGCACGGTATGGTAATATTATGAATGATCGCAAACATCAATATGGATGAAGGAGCGTGCTATATGTTCATAAACAGATTGAATCAGCTGTATAAACCGAATCGTATCCTGTATTATACGGATGCACCGGAGCAGGATATAGAGGCTGCATATCACGGGATCCTCCCCGAAGATATCAGCAGGTATTGCGGTGATTTCGGGACTTATGACTATCCCGGTGTATTCTTTTGCAAAACCCTGGGTAAGGCAGTGATCGGGATAGAATACAGAGCGGATGATGAACGGGTAAGATATCCGCAGGATCTTAAAAGCATAGTCCTGGAGGAAGCATTTTTTTATTCCATAGAGATCGACAGCGATATCATGATCAGCAGGGATTCTGTCTGGGAGCTTTTTGAGAAGATCGCTGCGGATGATGATGCAC
Source organism: uncultured Lachnospiraceae bacterium (assembly GCA_902779395.1). Classification (GTDB taxonomy): domain Bacteria; phylum Bacillota; class Clostridia; order Lachnospirales; family Lachnospiraceae; genus NK4A136. The sequence continues at coordinate 16,465 of CACZBK010000028.1, forward strand.
ACAGAAATTACAGCGACTTATCCATCATGGAGGATCCGGGGATCATAGCCATCTTTTCGGAAGAGGATGGAAATAAGCTACGCCTTCTCTATGAGTGGAAGGTGGATGTGGATCGTGCGAAGCTCATCATGGAGGACAGAGCCGATCTTCTTGATAAAGAATTACTGTATAAAAAGGCTTTTTTTGACCCGATCACCGGACATCATAACTGGAATCATCTGGTTCCTTATCTGGAAATGTCCCGGGATTGCGGTATCAGCGATTATGCTTTTGCTCATTTTGATATCAAGCAGTTCCGCGTTATTAATGAAGTATATGGGCATATTGCCGCGAACAAGGTGCTGTCGAATGTTGTAAAGGCTATGAACAGCGCAGATTTTGTATATGCCAGTGCGAGATGTCATAATGACAATTTTGCGATGATGATAAAGGACATGCCGCTGGATGAAACCATAAAAAGGCTGGAAGATTTTTTTGAAGAGCTTTCCGTTTTGGAGGAGGATCCTAACTACCGTATCTATTACAGATGCGGAGTGGTTCCCATGCAGCGGTCTATGCTTTCCGGAAACCGTGTGGCCGATGCCGGTAAAATGGCTCAGTCTCTCGGGACAAATGCGAACAGGACTGATATCATCATGTACAGTGATAAGATCCATGATGACATCATGTGGAGCTGCTATATTAAGGCATATCTGGATTCGGCCATTGAAAATGACGAATTCTTTATATGTCTTCAGCCCAAATTTGATATCAAAAATGAGAAGATAAAAGGAGCCGAAGCACTGATCCGGTGGAAATACAGGGGTAGGGAAGTATTGTCACCAGGCAGATTTGTGCCTTATTTTGAAAAAGATGGTTCGATCGGAAAGATAGATGATATAGTCCTGGCGAATGTCTGTCGTGTTTTATCTGAATGGGAAAAGGATAAGAAAGCTCTTTATCCTGTCTCCGTTAATCTGTCTCGCAGCAGGCTTTATGACAGGAATCTGATATCCCATCTGGTAGGGATCGTTGATTCCTTTGGGATCGATCACAGGCTGATCGACTTTGAACTCACGGAGAGTGCTACCTATGATGATACGGAGCATATGATAAATCTGCTGATCGCCTTGCGTGAGCAGGGCTTTCAGATTTCAATGGATGATTTTGGAACAGGTTATTCCTCGTTTTCGCTTTTGACACAAATGCCGATCGATACATTGAAGATAGACAAAAGCTTTGTTGACAAGATCGGCACGGGAAATGACAGTGAAAAGGACATCGCAGTTATAAGACATATCATTTCTCTGGCGGGAGAACTCGGGTTCAGCTGTCTGGCGGAAGGTGCCGAATCACGACAGCAGGTTGAAAAGCTGAAAGAATTGGGATGCAGTGCCATTCAGGGATATTATTACAGCAGACCCATTCCGATAGATGAATACAACCGATTATACCTTTGAGGACAGTTTGAAGACTTATATGATATGTTTGTATGCATTAGCGGATCCGGCTATGAGGCCGTTTCTTGTTCATGTTATCCCAAAGTGATATAATAATATGTGTAAATCCAATACTGTATTCATTTATGGAAGAGTTTGTATGAAGATATGCTTAGCCGGTTCATCAGGAGGACATCTGGCACATTTATATATGTTAAAGCCTTTCTGGGCAAAACATGACAGATTCTGGGTGACTTTTGACAAGAAAGACGCAAGGTCGCTTCTTAAAGATGAGAGGATGATCCCCTGTTATCATCCTACCAACCGCAGCTTTAAGGGGCTTATGTTCAATACCATAATAGCATGGAGAGTGCTTCGTAAGGAACGCCCGGACCTGATAATCTCAACGGGGGCTGCGGCAGCTGTACCGTTTTTCTATGTTGGTAAGCTACTGGGAGCAAAGACCGTCTATATAGAGATCTTTGACCGAATCAATTTCTCTACACTTTCAGGGCGGCTGGCATATCTGGTTGCGGATAAGTTTATCGTTCAGTGGGAGGATATGAAGAAGATCTATCCTAAGGCTGTCAACCTTGGAAGGATTTTCTGATTTTTCATTATGAGGAATTGCACATGATATTTGTGACTGTGGGGACTCATGAGCAGCAGTTTGACAGGCTGGTAAGATATATGGATGAATGGGCCGGGCGGAACGATGAGGAAGTGATCATTCAGGCCGGATATTCGCGATATAAACCCTTAAACTGCAGATATCACAGTATGATTTCTTATGATAAAATGACCGAACTGGCAGCTAAAGCCAGGATCGTTATCTCGCATGGAGGACCGGCAAGCTTTATCATACCGCTTAAGGCAGGCAAGGTTCCCGTAATAGTCCCCAGAAGATCTGAATATAATGAGCATATAAACGATCATCAGCTTCTTTTTTGCCGGGAACTTAGTAAGAGGTGGAAAGATATTATCGTTGTTGAAGATACGGATGAACTGGGAGATGTGATCGGGAGATATGAAGAGATAACAAAGGATATCACGGTAGATTATAAAAGTAATAACGAAAGATTCTGTAGGAGATTTGAGAGAATAGTAGAGTCAATGAATTTTGGACCGGGAAAGAAAAAATGACCGGAAAGATACTGGACAAAGCTGTGCTTATAGCACTTATAGCCCAGATAGGCTTTATACTGTACATGAACCTGTTTCATGCAGATACCATCATAGATTATGATTCATCGAGTGCATATATGCATGAGATTGAGATGGGGAGCCAGGGGAAGATATTTCCCGCGGAATATTCTTATCAGGGTTCTTTGGATCTTGACAGCGGAGCACTGATATCGGCTGCTATTTACCGTGTTACAGGAAATATCTTTTTATCCCGTGGGATCACCAATATCCTGATGGTATTTCTTTATATCTATGTCGTGGGCTGTGTTCTTGGCAATAGCGGGATTTCCCTGAGATGGAAGAGGTTCGGGATACTTTTGTTTCTTATTCCGTACAGTATGATCATGCTGGGCTACTGGCGGATGCTTTTTACCGGTGGTGGCTTTTTTGCCGTCAGAGCGTTGATACCGATACTCATCATAAGCCTTCTGCAGGATTTCGATAAAGGAAAAGAGTTTAAGAGATACGCCTTCAGGGCAGCACTTTTATTGCTTATGGTTTTTCTTTGCGGTCTGAGCAGCGGGGCGTACGTCCTGCTTTGCGCGGTTTGCCCTCTGATCCTGTGGGAGTCAGTAAAGTTTTTTTTAAAGGCAGATCATTCAAAGCTTAAGTCAAAAAGGATGGTGCTTGCAGCTACGGCATCCGCCTCTGCTATCGCGGGCATAGCTGTTCAAAAGGGCCTGGGCTTTTCAACTATCGCCGATCAGAAACATCTTATAACCTCGGACAAATTCATCAGCAACCTATTTGATTGTTTTGCCGGCATATTTGAACTGTTCGGGGGCCTTACGATCCATGAAAATGTAAGCCTCTTTTCTGCGGAAGGTATCGGTACGGCAGTGAATTTCTTCGTGACCTGTATATTGTTAGCGGCGGTGATCTACAGCATCGTTAAATGCATAAAGAAAAAAGAAATACCGGAAATGTACGGATATATCTTTTCGGTTATGCTGGTAAACGTTCTTATGTTTGCCTTTGCCGATCTTAAATACGGAGAGACGGTCTATGAGAGCAGATACCATCTGCTGCCTATGCTGCCTGCATTTTTTTTGCTGGCAGGGATGCTGGAGGATCAGACGCAGAGCAGGCGGTTAAAATCTGTACAGATAAATGCCCTTCAGCTGCTGATCGCACTGCTGTTTGCAGCTTCTCTGCTATACGGCGATGCGCAGTGGGTGTATGCGAAGACAGCGCTGGGCACGGAAAAGCTGAAAGAACTAAACGGAATCATGGAGGATGAAGCTGTTAAAACAGCTTTTATTGTCGGTGACGATAACAAAGTACTTGGAAGAAAGCTCAGGGTATACAGCAGAGATGTTCATTATATAGTTTTAAGTGACGGAGCGGAGAGTGCATGGCAGACTGCTTTTGGCGGGACCACACGCTATCTGGATAATTCCATGCAGCAGGGAAAGACGGCTGTCATAGCTTCTGCTGAAGCGTATAAGACGCTTCAGGCATATCTTGTTAAGGATATGAGCTATCTGACCGCTTATGACGGTTTGGATATATATGTTTCCGATACCGGTCACTTTGACTGCGAAGGCGGTATTTCAGCCGGAAAAGACAGGATCGTGGACTTTCCGTATTCACCGGGATATGTGTTTGACGGTGCAGATCTTTGTGATGACGGAACACTAAAAATGTCAGCCGGTGGAGGGCATCTTTGCAGTAAATATGGCTCTTCTGACGGTACATGGATATATACCGTTTATTATGATCTGCCGGAGCCTCCTGTGGATCAGGAGGGCGGCTCGTTTGAGATAAAGGTCGGAGATGATGATCCGGCTGTTGTGCGGCTTGATCCGGATGCCGCTTTCGTAAACAGCGGTGAGATAAGCATGACGGCAGGGAAAACTGTCAGTTTTTCATTAACCGCGCCGGAGGATACGGTGATCGAACGCATAGAGATAAGCCGGAAGAAATGATCCAAAGCCGGATACAAAGGAGAGGATAAGTGAAGATACTTATATTTGCCGAAGTATATTATCCGGACGTGATGGGCGGCGGCGAATTCTCAACAAAACAGATGGCGGAAGGCCTTGCCGAAAAAGGGCATGAGGTTGTTGTACGCTGTCTTGGAAAAAACAGGCGCAGAGAAATAATAAACGGAGTCTGCGTCAAAAGAATGTATATAAAGGGCTTAAGCGAACATTTTCTGAGCAACACAAAGAATGAGCGTATCACTGATCCTTTTACGCAGTTTGACAAGATCATAAGAAAATGGGGCGACATATACCCGAGCAGAAAAATATATGAGATATACAGATCTGTGATAATAAAGGAAGCTCCGGATATAGTACATACGGTGTCACCGATGTCATATCTTGGCCGTTTTAATCTGTGGAAAGCGGCTTATGATCTGAAGATCCCGGTATCTCATGTATGCAGGGGGCCTAATCTGCTGGAGCTTAAGTTTATGGACGGGAGGCTGGATAGCTATAATAAATACAGGAATGCTAAGGCGTCCATGTACTTAAGTGCTCTGGTTGCGCCCTCCCGCTATATGTTAATGCGGCATAATGCCGCCGGGATCATAGGGCATGACATTAATGAAGTAATATATAATGCGGTCGATTTTGAGGCTGAGCCTCTATACATAGATCGTATAGAACAAAAAGAGAACTTGATCCTTTATGCGGGAGAGATAAAAAAGGAAAAGGGCATAGGTACACTTCTCAGGGCAACGGAAGGATTAATAGGTGTTAAGCTCTTACTTATAGGAAGAGGAAATATGACAGGCCTGTCAGATAACGGGATCGGGGCAGAAGTCATAGACTGGATGGAACGAGATGAGCTGTTTGAGTATATGAAAAGAGCAAAGGCTGTGATACTTCCTTCGGAATGGGAAGAACCCTTCGGCCGTATACTTATCGAAGCAGTATTTAACGGGACGATAGCAATAGGCAGTGATAAAGGCGGCATACCGGAAGTTCTCGATCATAATGATAAATATATTTTTAAAAGCGGTAGTGCGGCCGCGTTACGAAGGCGGATCGAAAGAGTGATAAAAATGAGTCCTGCCGAATATCTTGAAGAAATAAAAAGTTTGCAGACAGCTTTATCGGGGTTTTCGAACGATAAATATATCGATAAGTGGGAAAGTTTCTTTTTAAAACAAAGGGAATTATGAAAAGCATTGATGAAAAGATCGCAGATTCTGAGACCGAATGGCGCAGATACAGATATGATTATATCGGAGTCCGTGAAAGCGGAAAGGCTTTTTGTGCCGCTTTAAAAAGAAGCGCCGGAAAGAACTTAAGAAGAATATTCTGCACTGCATATGCAGGTGCTGTCAAAAAGACATTCAGGACTTCGTACGACAAAAACAGGATAAATATCGTTGTCTCGCTTACAAGTACCGGAAGCAGGATCAGTAATATCATGCCGGCGCTGAATTCGCTTATATCCCAGAGCCGTAAGCCGGACCTGATAATACTGTGGCTCGGAAAGGATGAGTCTTATCCCGCACAGATGATCAAAAAGATCAGAAAGAAGGGGATAACGATCAGATTCCGTGAGGATCTGGGCCCACATACGAAATACTATCATGCATTCCGTGAATATAAAAATGATCTGATCATAACTGTTGATGATGACATCATATATCATAAAAAAATGGTAGAGGAATTGTACAGTACATATCTAAGGCATAAAGGCTGTGTGATCGCCAGGCGTGTGAACAGAATGAGGTTTGATCACAGCAGAAAACTCTTAAGGTATACAGACTGGATCTGGGAGTACCGGGATGCAAAGGCTCCGGTTTACGATCTGCTAGCTACCGGTGTAGGGGGAATACTGTATCCGCCTAAGATCCTGAAGCTAAAGTGCTGGGAGAATAAAGATTTTTTGAACGTGTGCCCTTGGGCTGATGATATCTGGCTTAAATTCTGCGAGCTTTCCGCAGATATAAAGATAAAAGCCGTCCATAACTCCGGATATGCTCTTGATGTTATAAATAAAGCATGTCAAAAGTCTTCTTTATCGGCAGAAAATGTAGATAAGGGAAAGAATGATGAACAGATCGATAGCTGTATAGGATATTTCGACATGGGAACAGATCTGTGCGAAAGAGTGCTGTCATGAGTATACCCCGTATCATACATTATTGCTGGCTGAGCAATGATCCTGTTCCGAAAAAGATGAAACAGTATATCGCAGGCTGGAAAAAAATCCTTCCGGAGTATGAATTCGTTAAATGGGATCTAAACAGATTTGATAAGGATTCTTCAGCCTGGGTCAGCGAAGCGGTATATGCAAAAAAATATGCATTTGCATCAGATTATATAAGACTCTATGCTATATATCATTATGGCGGCATATATCTGGATATGGATGTGGAGGTAATAAAGCCCTTCAATGATCTGCTTGATAAACCGTATATGCTGGCCTATGAAAGTCCTGATAATAAATTGATAGAGGCAGGCTGCTTCGGCGCCGAAAATAATGCCCCGTTCATTGAGGCCTGTCTGGCGCATTATAAGGACAGACATTTTATAAGAGCTGACGGGACCCTGGATACATGCCCGCTTTCAAAGATAATGAGCAGTATCATCAGAAAGAGGCCATCAAAGCTTGATATTTATCCCTGGGAATACTTTACTGCAAAATCTTTTAAAACAGGGATCGAAACACCCGGAGATAATACTTATGCGATCCATCATTTTGCGGGATCATGGAAGAGCAGAGAAGAACGCAGGATCATCAAAGCAGCCCGCAGGATAAGAAAAGCGCATCCCGTAGCCGGCAAATGTGCAGCGTTTTTATACGAGAAGACTTATAAAGCCGTATCAGTGCTAAAAAACGGCGGGATAAAAGAATTGTGTTACCGGATCATGGAGTATTTCAGTGGACGTTCTTAAAAAGCCGGTATGCAAAGGAGCGTCAGGAAAAATAAATGGAAAGCAGAACCCGTAATTCAAAACGCAATATAATAGTAGGGATATTAAGTAACTGTCTTATCCCTGTTTTTGCATTTGTTATCAAATCTGCCACGGTAAGATGTTTCGGCAATGAATATAACGGACTGGTGGGTTTTTATTCTTCTGTTTTACAGATCCTCAATATTGCGGAACTGGGATTTTCGACTGCTATCATCGTCAACCTCTATAAACCGTTAAAAGAAAATGATGCTGCCGCGATATGCGGCATACTTGCATATTTCAGACGTATATACAGGATAATAGGCCTGGTGATACTTGCCGGCGGGCTCATCGTCAGCCCTTTCCTTAAGAAGCTTATCGGCGATACGGGGATGATCGGAGAGAATATATATTTCCTATACTTTATTTACCTGGCAGAGAAGGTATGCGGCTATCTGCTTTTTGCGTATAAAGAGGCTTTGTTTAATGCAGCCCAGCGCTTTGACATAACAAAGACCGTATACGTGATCTTATATTTTTTTAGAGGCTGTCTTCAGCTGTTGGCGCTGATCGTCTTTAAGAACTTTTATCTCTTTGCTACAGTTTATCTGCTGGCGACGGTCTTTTATAACCTGGCACTTAACATACTTTCAAAAAAGAAGTTCGCACAGTATTATCCCGAAGGGAATATAGATGAAGCCACTAAAAAAGAGGTCATAAAACAGGTTGCGGGACTATCGGTATCCAATGTACTGGGTGTGAGTAGGGATTCGCTTAATTCGATCCTGGTCACTTCCTATCTGGGATTGTATGTGGGCGGACAGTATTCAAATTACTGTGCTGTCTATGATGCACTCATAGGCTTTTTCCTTGTGATCACTAAAGCTGTGCAGGCCAGCATCGGAAACAGCATCGTGTCCGAAACTGTTGAAAAGAATTATGCGGATCTTACTAAAATGGAGTTTTTGCATAATCTTTTGATCACTGCATGTACAGCCTATATGATCGCGCTTTATCAGCCTTTTATGAAGCTCTGGATGGGGGAAAATCTTATGTTCCCGGATCCTGTCATGATGCTCTTTGTTGTGTATTTTTATATCAGGGCGATGATCGAGGTAAGGAATGCTTATTTTTTTGCCTTGGGATACTGGTGGAAAGCAAAGTGGATATTTGTAGCCGAAACAGTGATCAATATTTCGCTGATGACATGTCTGGGAAAGCTCTGGGGAGTGGCCGGGATCATCATTGCGCCTGCACTTAGTCTTTTGCTGGTCAATTATATCGGATGTACGGAACTTATGTTTAAGGAGTATTTCAAAACAGGCAGAAAAGAGTTTTATATAAACCGGATCATATATACGCTCATAATGGTACTAACGTGCGGTATATCCTGGTATTGCTGCAAGCTTATTGCGTATGAAGGCATTAAGGGGCTTATTGTCAGGATAGCGGTATGCACTCTTGTATTGGTGCTGATAGTCCCGGCGGTGATGTTTGTGATAAAAAGAGAGCACATGAAAGAGTCGGTCGCCTTTGTCAGACAGATATTAAAGGCATGAGGTATTTGTTTTAGGAATGAATAAAATATACAGCGGCCTGAAAAGGGATGTAAAAAAATACATACAGAGGATCATCGGAAAAGCTATAATGATTATCCGTTTTCCGTTTATGTTTATCATGCGCAGTAAATATCATGTATGGAGGATGGAGGATTACTATCACATGCGTGAAAAGATGGACAGACTTGAAGATATGCTGTCTCAGAAAGCGGATGATAAAAAAGTAAAAAAACTGCGTTACGCCATCTTAAAAAGAATGCAGCTGACAGCAGCTCTTGTGCCTGCAGGGGATTGGAAGAAAGATAAACAAAAAGCAGTGATGAAGATCCGGGATGCGATCATTGGTGAGACTGAAAGCTTTGCAGATGAATTTGCAAAAGAGCTGTCCTATATCAGGAGCTGCGGGGAACTTAAAGTTTTTCCTTATGACATAAATGAAAAATATGATAAGCTGAAAAAACACATACGCATTTATGATGACGGAAAATTAAAATATGTAATGCATAAGGGAAAGAAACTCTATTTTCCTTATGATGATCCCGAAAGAGTGGAGATATGTTATATCCGGCTCCTTATGGAACAGGATGAAAGATCGCCGCATAAATATTTCAGTGATGCTGTATGCTTTACTGATGGCATATTTATTGATGTGGGTGCTGCGGAAGGGATCATCTCGCTGGAGTTGATCGATAAGGCGGATGAAGTATTCTTGATAGAACGATCTCCCGAATGGATAAAAGCCTTAAAAAAGACCTTTCAGCCCTATGGCAGTAAGGTGCATATAGTGCCCTGCATGCTGGGAGATATTGATAAAGATGATATGATGACATTAAACAGGCTGCTTAAGAAGTATTCCGGCTGGAATATTTTTGTAAAGACGGATGTTGAAGGAATGGAGATGGAGGTATTAAGAGGTGCCGGGAAAGTGATGGAAAACAATCACTGTTCATTTTCCTGCGCAGCTTACCATACCGCCTCGATGGAAAGAAAAATGACTGCTTTTTTTGAGACGATGGGTTATAAAACGGAAGCAGGCAGCGGCTATATGCTCTTTACTGACGGTGATATGACTTTTGAGCTGGGAAAGCATGAGAGGATGAAGTATCCATATTTCAGAAGAGGGATCGTAAGAGCTTATAAGGGATAGTGGTATGATGGATAAAGTCGCTGTGATCATACTGAATTATAATTCGTATGAAGATACACTGAATCTGATAAACAGTATTGATGAATATGACCCGGGATCATGTGTCATAGTAGTTGATAACGCCTCCGGTGAAAAAGAAAGGCAAAAGCTGGAAGGCATCCGTGAGCGCTGCATACTCCTGCTCCTTGATGAAAATGGCGGTTATGCCGCAGGTAATAATGCTGGTATAAGGAAGGCCATTGAGCTTGGCTATGATGCATTCCTTCTGGCAAACAGTGATACATACCTTATGAGCAGACATGCAATAAATAAGTGCTATGCATTCATGAAGAAGAATGGTATAGGGATACTGGGGCCGCGGATGATAAATGAGGCCGGAGAGGATACGTCCGGATATATATGTGTTGACAGATACGGCAGGACAAAACATAGATTTACGGATGATACAACGGCATGCAGCTGCCTGGGTGGGGCATTTATACTGATAGACAGGCAGGTTATAGATAAAATAGGTTTTATAAAGGAATTCTATTTTTTATACCGTGAGGAGACGGATTATTGTATCAGGGCATATAAAGCAGGCGTGAAGATAGTGTATTATCCTCGGGTGACGATCGTACATAAAGCTGCGGCTACTACGAAAAACATAGCGGTTTATTACTATCACAGAAACATGTTTATTTTTTCGAGGGAGTTATATAAGACAGGGACCTTTCATCTTGCGGCACATTACTTTCCGAGATTTATCGTGTATTCTCTGCGCGTGATCAAAAGAAGCGGTTCCTGCAAAGAAATGAGAAAGAAGCTTAAGCAGCTCTGGCATGCTTATACAGACGGAGTAAGCGATGTACGCGGCAGGATCGATCCTGAACGTTTATGAATTGAAAGGACCTGAATCTTTAGTATGGCAAAAAAGAAAAAGAATGTATCTTCCGAAACAGGAAGCATAGCAAAAACCATAATGACATGGCTGGTAAAGGCCTATGTGTTTTTAATGCTGGCCGTTTATCCGCTGTATTTCCAGGATAAATACTACGACATGAGCGATGCCAAATGGTTATTCTATAAGAATGTAAGCGCGTTTTTTATCCTGGCGTCCGTCATAGTATTGATCTGGTATACAGGATGCTTTATTGCGGGCAAGAAAACAAAAGAGTTTTTTAAGAATGCGTACAAAAATATTACGGTAACAGATTGGTTTGTCTTTGCATATCTGATAGTATGCTGCATCTCAACGCTCATTACTCCTTACAGGCTCTTTGTGATATGGGGGTATGACGGCTGGTATATGGGATTTATAGCCCAGGTGAGTTTTGTGCTGGTGTATTTCCTTGTATCAAGATTCTGGAGATGGGATAAGTTTCAGCTGCTGATATTTCTGGCGGCGGCCTTTCTGGTGTTTTTCCTTGGGGTGATCATGAGATTCAGGATCGATCCCATGGGGATGTATGAGGGACTGAATGAGTACAATATCCAGCATTTTCTTTCAACATTAGGGCAGACCACCTGGTATTCCAGCTATATGTGTATTATCTGTCCGCTGGGGCTTATAGCATACTGGTGTGCCCAAAAGCTGTGGCAGCGGATAGCATTTGGTATATTCAGCGTAGTCAGCTTTATGACCTTTGTCACGCAGAATTCGGACAGCGCATATATGGCGATATTCGGAATATTCTTTATGCTGTTCTGGATATCTTTTGATTCTGATGATAAATTCCTGCGTTTACTGGAATGTGCGATCATGGCGCTGGGGGCGTTTAAATTTATAGGGCTTATGCAGCTGGTATTTGCAGACAGGATGGTGGACCTGGACAGCCTTTCGATTTTTATGAGCCGGTCAAACTTAACGCTTATCATGCTCGTGATAGTGGTTTTTATATATCTGTTGATGAAATTCTATGTTTTTAAAAAGACAGAATTTCATATAGTAAAGGTTAAAAAACTAAGATATGTGATGCTTATACTGCTTGCGGTAGGAATTATCGTCATAGCTGCGTATATCGGCTTAAATACAGCCGGGAAGCTGCCGGAGGGATTATCTTCAGACAGCAATTATCTTGTTTTTAATGATGCCTGGGGAAATAACCGCGGTGTTTCCTGGAGATGTACTGTGGACGGATATTTTAAGGCGGATCCCCTGCGCAAGCTCTTTGGCGTGGGACCGGACAGTTTTGGAGAATATATCTATACTTATTATCAGGCTGATATGGACAGGGTATTCGGTAAGGAGATTGCCCAGATATGTGCCCATAATGAATGGCTTAATATTCTTTTGAATTTAGGGATCTTAGGGCTTATAACATATCTTGGGACTTTTATCTCATCATTTAAGGACTGCATGAAAGGGGCAAAAAACAGCCCGTATCTTTACGGAGTGGCTATAGCGATAGCAGCTTATATACTTCATAACTTTTTCTGCTATCAGCAGATAATCTGCACGCCGACCATCTTTATACTTATGGGCATGGCGCAGGCCGTGATAAGATACGGGGATGCGGAAGAATGATCAACGTATAATAAGTGATAACTGTTATATTTAAGGCGTCATATTTGGAACTGCATAAATTTTGGAAGGGGTAATGATAAATGGCAGACAATATTGGGATTTCAGGAAGGATAGTCGGTGGATTATGCTGGAACAGGCTTACAAAGAAACGAATGAAGGACCCGCAGGCTATTGAAAACTTTGGATATAAGGTCTATTCACAGAATGACGAGGATGGGATAATACAGGAGATCTTCAAAAGAATAGGCACGGAAACGAAAGAGTTTATTGAATTCGGTGTTCAGAACGGAATAGAGTGCAATACGCATTTCCTGCTTCATCATGGCTGGCATGGTTTATGGCTGGAGGGGAATGCGGATTCCTGCAAACAGATCGGGAATAAGTTTAGGCCAGTGATAAAGAACGGGCGTCTTAAAGTAGTCAAAGCATTTATCACCCGTGAGAACATTGAAGAGCTTATCGTCGGGAACAGGAATGCTCATGATAAAAGCAGCATGCCGGATCTTTTGAGCATCGATATAGACGGAAATGACTGGTATGTATGGAAGGCTATATGCTCAATAAAGCCCAGACTGGTCTGCATAGAGTATAATGGCAAATTCCCGCCGGATCTTAACTGGAAACAGGCTTATAACGCTAAGCATATCTGGGACAAAACGGATTGGCAGGGAGCATCCCTGAAAGCTATGGAGCAGCTGGGCAGGGAAAAGGGCTATGTTCTGGTCGGGACCAATCTTACAGGAGCAAATGCTTTCTTTGTAAGAAAAGACCTGGTTTCGAAGAAACTGTTTACCTGCGGGGATATGGCAGAGGAGCTGTATAATCCATACAGGAGTCATCTTAAGTTTGAAGCGCCCGGACATGCAGCCCGTTACTGCCTTGTGGGACAGGAAGATAATAAGGGGATCCTGAATTACTTTGATAACACTAGAGAGTATAGAGCTGCCCACAAAAAAGAGAAGCTGGATATGATAAGAAAGATGATTAAAAAAAGAATGACGCGGGGCTGCTGATCAGTGCGTATAAAGTGCGATTAGAAATATAGCGGAATAATACAATATATGGTATAATACCGTCGGTTCTTTGGGGGAATCATCAATTTTTTTAAGTATATTTAAAGTGCAGAGATGCACGGAAAGGATAATTCTATGTTTAAAAAAGGTATGATCAGGTTCAGGAGGAAAATGGCAGCTGTCCTGGCGGCAGCTATGCTCTTTTCAAGCTACCCGCTCCCGGCCTATGCGGCAGGAGACCCGGAGGGGGATTTAGAGTACACTGTCGTGGAAGAAGGGCAGGATGATGGACTTGTCTCCGGGGATGAAGCGGATGCAGTTTCTGAAGATGAAGCTGTAAGCGTGTCAGGCGGGGATGCAGATGCGGCTTCGGAGAATGAAACTGAAGCAGCGGAAGAGGATGTGGCATCAGAAAATGAAACGGCATCCGGATCAAAAAAGGATGATACGTTTGTTGAATCTGAAATCCCGACTGTGGTGACTGATAATTTTGAGCTTGTTGGCAATGCTCAGGATGGTAGCGGTCTGGAAGCTACGGAGCTGTATTTTAGTGATTTTTCATCAACCACAGATGATAGAATTGTTCCCCCAGAATATGTTTTGTTTCAACCCGGTGGAGATTTTGATGGTAAAGACAGTTACTTTTTTAATGGAGTGTGGAACGGTTATTATTTAGATTGTTCAAGTGAAGTTGTTTTTAATGGGTTTACCATATATGATGATTATCCTGTATATCGTGGCGCTGACAGTGCAAACAAAATAATAGTCAAAAAAAACATTTCTGAAACTATCAACATTTCATCAGCAAGTAAAAATGAAGTGACTGCATATGCCCAGTTTAGAGACGAAGGTACGCGTTTTGAGCATACCGGTATCAAATTTAATACTGTAGAGGATTCTGAAGTGGCTGTGGTTGCAAAAGGCGGCAGCGGCAGCAAGGTGTATCTGAAAGTTGAGGATCCGGATACGCAGAAAGCAGTTACGCTGAGTGAGAATATCCCTACTGCAGGAACGGATAAAAAAAGTTCAGTGGTTCTTTTTAAAGCTGCTGCGAATAAGACATGTTACATCAGCGCCGACCCCGGCGTCTGCCTTTATTTTGTTAAGGTCATGCCCAGGTCGACCAATAAGAGCTGGGATTTCACAAAAAGTGGTATCTTCGGCAGTATTACGGATGGTAAGATAGAGGGTACGACAGCCTATATCGACGGTATGATCGTGGATGCCAGGGAAGGCGGTCTATGGTATGATTCTGAGGCACGGTTCAATACCGGAGCAAAACTGCACCTTCCGGTATATGACAATTCCGTGGTGCGTATAAGCTTAGAATATGATCCTAATTATTTTACGAAGATCAAGGTAAACGGTAAAAAAGCTGAAATAGTAGAAGAAGCGACATTTGAGTGCGTCGAGGGAAGCGAAAGAGCCGGATATATAACCATTGAATCAGATGAAAATGTTAAAAATCATATAAATCGCTTTTTAAAGATCGAGATCATGGATGCTCATTCGGTGACGTTCAAGGCCTCAGGCGAAACTGTTGGGGAAGCTGTTTTTGGCGATCGCCTCTGGCTTGATGAGAGAGCTGTGGCTTTGGCGGTAGAAGCTGCTGTAGCTGCTGCTCCTGAGGGCAAGGTTTTTGCGGGCTGGTCAGAGACGGAAAACGGCGAAGCCTTTGATTTCAGTGCTGCCATTACGGAAAATAAGACGTTTCACGCGATATACGAAGATGCCTCCCGAGGAACGGGAGAATTGTATTTCAGTGATATCAATAATCTGACGGATGAAGGTAAATTGAAATACCGTTTTGCTTCTGTTAATGGATTTACCATATATGACAGATCTGATAGTCAAAACTGCATCGGGATCGGGGATAGAGGCATTGCGAGCATCCCTGTTTCATCGGCGAGAGAGGAAACAGCCGCTACTGCTTTCGGCTATTTTGCGGATAACTTCGATAGCAAAAAAGCCTATATAACGTTTAAGCCTGAGTATGATTCGGATATCGTTATCGTTGCCCAAAAGGATCGGTATTATGGATACGGCTATATATATATGGAGACGGATGGGTATAAACAGGAAACGACTCCTGCGGTCAGCGATAAAGCTTCGGTGTTGGTATTTGAAGCAAAGGCCGGTAGCTTATGCAAAATATGGGTTGATTACGGAGTTGATCTTTATTATATCAAGGTCGTTCCCAGATCTACTTCCTGGGACCTCACAACGGGAGAGCCTTTTGGGGATCTGGGCGATGAGATATCCGGCAAAACGGCCTATGCCAACGGAATGTATATCGATACCACGGCGGAAGGCGCAAGAATATCGAAGAACAGCAATACGGATAATGGGATCCATCTTGGGAAGGGAAGCGTTATCTACGTTCAGAGTCCGGACGGAGCTAAATTGAAGCTGCTTTCACCTAACGGCCATGAGAATATCCTGGTAAACGGCACAGCTCTGACGTCGGCTGAAGAATGTGTGACGGTCGCGGCCGGCGGATCGGACAGGCCCGGTTATTCTAGGATTTCGGTAAAGGCTGATGCGGAAGCCGGAGCCGATCTTAAGAAGCTTGAGTTCATAGATCCCATAAGCGCAAAAGTAACGTTCAAAGTCGTGAACGGCTCCTGGAATGAGGGAGAGGGCACGGAGGCTGCTGCCGATAAGAACGTTGCCCTGGAGGGATTTGAGGGTGATATCCTGAAGCTGTCGGCAGAGCAGATCCCCGCAGCGGGCAATAAGCCGGACAGGGCTTATAAGGCCGGAAGCTGGGATGTGACGCCGGATACAGCTACTTCTATTTCGGAGGATACGGTCTATACCTATACCTATGCAGCGCTGAGTGCAGCGGAAGCTGTGACCGCACCGAAGGCTAAAACGATCAGCTATAACGGTTCTGCACAGGAGCTGGTGGAGGCCGGCTCCATCGACAGCTATGTCGGCACGCTGAAGTACGCCGTGACTGCCGGAACAGTGACCACGGCGCCGGCAAGCGGCTGGACTGAGTCTGTGCCTGAGGCTAAGTATGCGGGCAGCTACAGCGTGTTCTATAAGGTAGAGCCAAAGTCCGGTCATGAAGGACTTGATCCCGTACGTATACCGGTCACGATAGGGCCAAAGACCGTAGCCGTTAGCGGCATAAAGGTAGACGACAAGTACTATGATGGTAATGTAGGGGCGACATTCGATTATAGAAATCTGGTGATAAGCGGCAAGGTAAACGGTGATGATCTGGGTGTCATCGCGGAAGGAGTTTTCCCCGATTATAACTCAGGAACGGAAAAAACTGTAGAATTCAGTTTAAGCCTTAACGGAGCAGCGAAAGATAACTATATACTGGAAAACAGTCAACAGAGTGATACGGCAGATATCCTTAGGGCGAAGGTTTCAATCAACGGCATCATAGCAAAGGATAAAGAATACGACGGGACTAAGAATGCATCGCTTGATATAAGCCACGCGACATACACAGGTCTTGTCGCCGGGGAAAGCGTAAGTTTTAAAGTAAAAGGCGAGTTTGCCAGCGCCGGTATAGGAAATAATAAAACAGTAAACCTGTCCGGTTGGGAGCTGATAAGCGGAGCCGGTAACTATGAGATTGATGAGGAAAACAGCCAGCAGACCGCCACTGCGGATATTACCGATGTACAGGTTTATATATCCGGCATTACAGCACAAAACAAGGTATATGATGGGAACAGTTCAGCATCAGTAAACGGATCAGCCGTTTTAAAGAGGGTGAGTGATAACACGGCTGTTTCAGGTCTGACTGTTGAAAACATCACTGCAGTTTTTTCGGACGAAAATGCAGCGAATAATAAGTCTGTTACGATCACCGGCGGAACACTTAGTGATGCCGATAATTATACGTTGAATATTGATAAAACTAATGAGGTGCTTGCGCTAACAGCAAACATCACCAAGGCAGATGCACTGAACGCTTCAATAGAGTTGGAAAAGGAGTACCTTTATTCAAGGGATAATGCTGATAGCATTACACTGACAGGGCTTCCGGAGGATTTCGGGACAGTAAGCTGGAATGTGCCGACAACGATCGGTCTGACATTTGATCCTGCCCCTACGGTCTCCGATAATGGAGTTCTGTCTTATACTGTGAAGGCAGGAGAAGAAAATTCAAGCGGATCGATAACGGTTGTTGCTGAAACACAGAATTACAATGATGTGACCTTTACCGTAAGCATCACATTGATCGATCAGATCCCCGTGAAGCTGAAAAATGGTTCTTCTGTAACTTTGAAAAACAATACACTGACTTATGGGCAGAAGCTTTCTGTATTGCAGTTCAATTCGGTGCAATTTGTTTCGGATGATGTGACCGCAAATGCGATAGCGGGAACGATCGCTTGGAAAGAGCCGGATTCAGTGCCGAACGCGGGAACCACCTCTGCCGCGTGGGTATTTACCCCGACGGATTCACAATATGCAGCCTGTGAGGGTACCGTGGCTATCACTGTGAATAAGGCCACTCCGGTTGTTTCAACCGTACCGACAGCCTCAGCGATCACCTATGGCCAGGCACTTAGCGCCAGCACCTTAAACGGTGGCAGTGCTACAGCGAATGGAGAAGCTGTGACCGGAACATTCACGTGGAAAACCGGGGTAATCAAGCCCTCAGTTGCTGACAGCAATAAGACGGCATATGATGTTGTCTTTACTCCGACAGATTCAACAAATTATGAAAATGCAGAGTGCAAGGTAAAGCTTGTAGTAAATAAGGCAGATATCCCGAACGGATATATTACTGCTCCGACTGCTAAAACATTGATATACAACGGAACTGCACAGGAACTGGTGAATGCGGGAAGTGCTAAAGAGAATGGAGTTACTATAGGTACGTTCTATTACGCGGTGACTGCATCGAACACTGCTCCTGCAGAAACGGCTTATACCACATCGATCCCTAAAGCTACAAACGCAGATACCTACTATGTATGGTACAGGATCGAAGGAAACAGCAACTGGAATAGTGTGGCAGCAAAGTCGGTGCAGGTGACCATTGTACCCAAGGCAGTAGTCGTTAGCGGTATAACTGCAGGTAACAAAACATATGACGGTACAACTGCAGCAACACTTAATTATTCAAATGTCAAGTTTGATAATGCTAAGGTATCAGGTCTTACCGTTACAGCAACAGGCGTCTTTGAGGATGCGGATGCCGGCACAGGCAAGACGGTTAAGATAAGCGGTATAACCCTTACGGGAACGGTAGCTTCAAATTATACGCTTGCATCGAACGAACAGCAGAGCACCACAACAGCAAACATTACAAAAGCGTCTCATGATAATAAGACCGCAACAGCTTCGGCGAAGTACGGCAACAGTGGTACTGTTGACCTGAAAGACCTTATGGAAGCAGAAGGTACATTGAGCTATTACAGTAAGAGTGATTCTTACAGCATAATAAGCGACACACCTGCAGTTAACGGATCCGTTCTTACATTCAGCATAGCCAATAAAGCTTCTGCTACAGGAAAGACAGCAACTATTACTGTTAAAGCAGGCAGTAAGAATTATCAGGATTATTACATTGTAGTCACTGTTAGTGTTCAGGATAAGGATGAGCAGACAGTTACATTTGCCGGAGTTACTGATGGAGCGGTATCAGCCGTATATGGTGATGTTTCCGATACAAAGACTGCATCCACTACAGGCGATGGTGCAATAAGCTACAGCAGCAGTAATACAAACGTTGCAGCTGTTGACAGCGCAAGCGGTAAAGTAACTATCAAGGGTGCAGGCAGTGCAACTATTACAGCTACGGCTGCAGAGACGGATGAGTATAAAGCAGGTACTGCAAGCTATACTCTGACAGTTGCTAAGAAGCCTGTTACGGTTTCGAGTATAAGCGCTAATAATAAGGTTTATGACGGAAGCACTTCTGCAACACTTAATACAACGAACGCTGCATTTGGAGGTATTCTTACCGGCGATACGCTTACCGTTACGGCAACAGGTACCTTTGCTGATGCAAATGTAGGAACTGATAAAGCAGTAACCATCAGCGGCTGGACACTGGGCGGGGCATCAAAGGATAACTATAAGGTAGCTGAGTCCGGTAACCAGACCAATGCAAAGGCTGATATAACTGCACGCGCGATAACTATCAAGGCTGACGATCAGAGAGTAGAGATAGGAAAGAGTATTGCTGAGGGCGTAGATAATGTCAGTGTAACGGTCGGCAGTCTTGCTGACGGACAGAGGATATCATCCGTAAAGCTTACTTCTACATCCACTAATGCCCTTACCGAGTCAGGTAAGATATCAGTGAGCGAAGCTGTGATAGTAAGCGGCAGTACTGAAACGACTGCTAATTATGACATCACATATGAAGAAGGTGTGATGACCGTTACAAATCTTAAGGCGCTGATCACCGAGGAGCCTGTGAAGGCTGAGAACCTGGTATATACCGGAGTTTCACAGAACCTTATTACATCACGCGGTACAGCAGAGACTTCAGTCGAGTTCAGTTTGAACGGAACTGATTATTACGATGCTATACCCACGGGAACAGATGCGAAGACCTATACGGTATATTACCGTGCGAAGGGTGGGGAGCATAACGAGCCCAGTGATCCGAATGAAATAAGCGTTACTATTGAAAAAGCTCCACTGACTGTAACCGCCAGTGCAAACACCATCACATACGGGGATGCTCCTGCAGGCAACGGAGTAACTTATGCGGGCTTTGTAAATAACGAGACTGAAACCGTACTTAAGGGAACTTTAGCTTATGACTATACCTATCAGCAGTACGGAAATGTCGGAACATATGACATCATTCCTAAAGGACTGACTGCCGATAACTATGAACTGACCTTTGTTAAGGGAACACTTATCGTTGCTAAGAAAGCCGTAACTGTAAGTGCAAATGCCCAGACTATAGCTAAGGATGGAAAGATAAGCACCAGCCTTAACCAGGCTGCAGCTATAACACCTGTAGGCGAGGATAAGCTGAGTGCAGTAACACTTACTGCAAGCATCAATGCAGCAGCTACGGAAGGTGTGATCATCCCTTCGGCAGCTAAGTTCAGCCGCGGTACGGATGATGTTACCGCTAATTATGAGATAAGCTATGCGAACGGTAAACTTACCATCAAGCCTGCAGCCGTTGTGACTGTAGCTCCTGCAGCTAAGACACTCAGCTATAACGGCACCGATCAGGAGCTTGTAACAGCAGGCACTGTCAGCGGCGGTAGCATAGTATACAGCTTAAGCGAGAACGGAACTTACAGTGAGAGTATTCCTACCGGAAAGGATGCCGGAACTTATACCGTATACTATAAGCCTGTACCGGATGACGATCACAGCGAAGGCGAGACAGGAAGTGTAGAAGTTACCATAGCTAAAGCATCTGCTAATGTTAAAGCTGATGATAAGATCAAGACCGTAGGAAAGGCTGATCCCGAGCTTACTGCAACGGTGAATGGAACTTACGGAAGTGACAGCATCAACTATACATTAAGCCGTGAGAGCGGTGAGGCGGCAGGTACCTATGTGATCACTGCTTCCGGTAATGCTGTTCAGGGTAACTACGATGTTTCTTATACAAACGGCGTGTTCACCATAAGCGCAAACAGCATAACACCTTCCGTTAGCCTGTCACAGGTTATTTATACTTATGACGGAACTGAGAAGAAGCCTGCTGTAACCGTAAAGGCAGGAGAGACTATACTTGCAGAGACAGACTATACAGTTACTTACGCAAACAACATCAATGCAGGTACAGCTGATGTGACCGTAAGTGAAGCAGAAGGCGGAAGCTACAGCTTTGATCCCGTAACCGTACACTTCACTATCGAAAAGGCAGCAATCACTCCTTCCGTATCCATCAACAGCTGGGTATACGGTGAGGAAGCTTCCAAACCTGCCGTGAATGGAAATGCAGGAAACGGTGCGGTAACATTTACCTACAAGGTAAAAGACGCTGAAGACAGCACCTACAGCACAGAGATCCCTGCAAACATGGGCAGCTATACCGTAAAGGCTGACATAGCAGAGACTGAAAACTATCTCTCCGGATCAGCAACGGCAGACTTTGAGATAACGATGGCAGAGCAGGGTTCAAGTGAGCTTAAGTTCATCTTCGAAGAAGGAGAACCCAAACCCGAATATACCGGTAGTGCCGTTACACCTAAGGTGCTCGGATACTGCGGTAATGAACTCCTTACCGAAGGCGTTGATTACAGCGTTAAGTACAGCAAGAACGTAAATGCCGGTACTGCTGAGGCAAAGATCAGCGGTAAAGGCGATTATAACGGTGAAGAGACTCTTAACTTTACGATAGTACCTAAGAACCTCTCTGATGAGAGCGGTGCTCCTGCAGAGGGCATAGTAGTCACAGGCCTTGTGGTACAACCATTACAGCAAAGGATATCAACTTCACCGGAAGCATAGAGAACCTTGAAGTGACACGCATCACTGATAAGAACGAGTTCAAGAAGGCAGAGATAAAGGTTAAGCTTAATAAAGTGAACCGTACCTATGACGGAACGCCTCAGCTGCTTTCAGATGAGCTAATCGTTACCAATAAGGAGGGTATAGCGCTTGTTGAGGATACCGACTATATCGTAAGCTATCCTTCAGATGTAATAAATGCAGGAACAGTAAAGGTTAACATCGTGGGTATAGGATCACATACCGGCAGCGTATCAAAGAGCTATAAGATAGCATCTGCAAAGGATGCCGCTATAAGCGTAAGCCTTGTTCAGGAAGAAGGCATGGCTGCAGATACATACAGCTTCGTAAAGACCGGTGTTACACCTGAAGTGACTGCAA